>NZ_CP109445.1:2370000-3062500 GCF_036227245.1 Streptomyces sp. NBC_01477 | reverse complement strand
GCGCGCTGGGACGGGCGCACGCCGGGCGCGGGCGGCGCCGCCGACGGCTGAGGGCCGGAAGCTCATGCCCTCCAGCTTCCGCCATCCGGGACCCGTCCACGGCATCGGCGCCCCGTACGGAGTGTCCGGCGTGTCCCCGGGGCGCGCGCGGCCCGCGCGGCGCACAGCGTAGCGTCGGGGACCCGCGGCCACCCGCGCCCGCCCCCGTACCCGCTCGAACCACCGCACCACCGCACCACCGCACCACCGCACCACCGCTCAAGCCTCCAACGAACCGGCGAACCACGTGATCCTGTCTCCCCCTCCCGCCCCGGCGGCCTCCGCGGCCGTCGGCTACCGGCTGCTGCGGACGCCCCCGGCGCCCGTACGGCCCCCTGTGCTGGACGCGGCACAGCGGGCGGTGGTTGAGCACCGGGACGGGCCGCTGCTGGTGCTGGCGGGACCCGGCACCGGCAAGACCACCACGCTGATCGAATCGGTGCTGGCCCGGGTGCGGGCCGGCACCGCGCCGGACCGCGTCCTGGTCCTGACGTTCAGTCGCAGGGCCGCCGTCGACCTGCGCGACCGGATGGCGGCCCGCGGCCTCGGCGGCCTGCGGGCGAGCACCTTCCACTCCTTCTGCTACGCCCTGGTCCGTGAGCACCAGCCCGCCGAGGCGTTCCAGGACCCGGTCAGGCTGCTGTCGGGACCCGAGCAGGACCTGCTGGTCCGCGAACTGCTGGCCGGCCAGGCCGCGCTGGAGCGGGAAGGCCGCGGCCGGGTGCGCTGGCCCGACGACCTGCGGGCCGCGCTCACCACCAGGGGCTTCGCCGACGAGGTGCGGGCGGTGCTGGCCCGCGCCCGCGAACTGGGCCTCGGCCCGGCCGCCCTCGCCGACTTCGCCCACCGCATCGGCCGGCCCGACTGGACCGCGGCGGCGGCCTTCCTCGACGAATACCTGGAGGTCACCGAGCTGGGCGGGATGGTCGACTACACCGAGCTGGTGCACAGGGCCGTGCTGCTCGCCCGGCAGCCCGAGGTGCACCGGGAGCTGTCGCAGCGGTACGACGCGGTCTATGTGGACGAGTACCAGGACACCGACCCGGCGCAGGTGCGGCTGCTGACCGCGCTGGCAGGGCAGGGCCGGACGCTGGTCGCCTTCGGTGACCCCGACCAGTCCGTCTACGCCTTCCGCGGCGCCGACATCAACGGCATCCTCGGCTTCCCCGAGCAATTCCCGCGCCGCGACGGCGGGCCCGCCGACGTCGCCGTCCTGCGCGTCTCCCGGCGGGCCCGCGGCGGACTGCTGGCCGCCACCCGCCAGCTCACCGCCCGTATGCCGCTGCCCCGGCTCCCCGCGGCGGCGGTACGCCTCCACCGCTCCCTCACCGCGGAAGCGCCGGGCGGCGCGGTCGCCGTGCGCACGTACCCGACGCCGGGCGCCGAGGTCGAGTCCATCGCCGACACCTTGCGACGGGCGCACCTGGAGGACGGCTACCCCTGGCACACGATGGCGGTCCTCACCCGCACGGCCGCCGCCCTCGCCCCCCTCCGCCGCGCCCTCACCTCCGCCGGCGTCCCCATCGACCTCCCCCCCTCGACCACCCCCCTCCACACCGACCCCGCCGTCTCCCCCCTCCTCCTGGCCCTCCGCATCTCCGCGGCATCCCTCCTCCCACCCGCGCCGGCCAGCTCCGACCAGGCGGGAGCGCCGCCAGCCCCGGGGGAGCCGGCCGCGCCGGACCTCCCCGAGCAGTCGGGTACGCCGGAGGCGGGCCAGCCGGGCGGGTCGCCCGAGGACGCTTCTTCCGCCTCCTCCCGGGGTTCCGGGGAGTCGTCCGCGCGGACGACTCCCAGGGAGCCGGGCGGAGCTGGTCTGCCGGCAGGCGTACTCCCTGGGGAGCCGGGCACGGGGCAGTCGGACCCGCCCGAGGACCTTTCCTCCGCGCTGAGCCGCTCCGCGCAGGCGGGTAGGCCAGCGCCGGGGAAGCCGGACGGGTCGGCCGGTGACGTTTTCTCCGCGTCCTCCCGGGGATCCGGGGCGTCGTCCGTGCGGAGGCTTCCCGGGGAGCCGGATGCCGCCGGCCCGCCGGCGGACGTGCCACCCGGGGTGCCGGGCGCGGAGAAGCCGGGCGGGTCGCCCGAGGACGCTTCTTCCGCCTCCTCCCGGGGACCCGGGACGTCGTCCGCGCGGGACGTCCCCGGGGAGCCCGGGGACGTGGCGGAGGCAGGCGGTCCCGGGGCGGCCGGGGGGATCAGGGTCGGCGTCGAGGACGCGCTGACCCTGCTGGCGTCGCCGCTCGGCGGCATGGACGCCGCGGACCTGCGCCGCCTGGGCAGGGCCCTGCGCGAGGAGGAGCGTACGGCGGGCGTGGCAGTGCCACGCCCTTCGGACGTGCTGATCGCCGAAGCCGTCGCCCAGCCGGAACGCCTCGTCGCCCACGACCTGTCCTACGCCCGCGGCGCCCGCCGCGTCGGCGCGCTGCTGCGGGCGGCCCGCGACACCCTGGCCGACGGCGGCACCGCCGAGGACGCCCTGTGGGCGCTGTGGAACGGCACCCCGTGGGCGGCCCGCCTGGAACGCGCCGCCCTGCGCGGCGGCGCCGCGGGCCGCAACGCCGACCGCGACCTCGACGCGGTGTGCGCGCTGTTCGAGACCGCCGCCCGCGCGGAGGAGCGCACCGGCGGACGCGGCGCCCTGAACCTCCTGGAGGAGCTGTCGGCCCACGACATCGCGGCCGACACGCTCGGCGGCCGTACCGTACGGCCGGACGCCGTCCAGCTGATGACCGCCCACCGCGCCAAGGGCCTGGAGTGGCGCCTCGTGGTGGTCGCGGGCGTGCAGGAGGGCGTATGGCCCGACCTGCGCCGCCGCGGCTCGCTCCTGGAGGCGGACCGGATCGGCAGGGACGGCATCGCCCCGCCGATGAGCCAGGGCGCGCTGCTGGCCGAGGAGCGCCGGCTCTTCTATGTGGCGGCGACCCGCGCCGGCGAACGCCTGCTGGTCACCGCGGTGAAGTCCGCAGTGGACGACGGCGACCAGCCGTCCCGCTTCCTGACCGAGCTGGGCGTCGAGCCGCAGGACGTGACGCACCGCCCGCGCCGTCCGCTGGCGGTCTCCGCGCTGGTCGCGGAGCTGCGCGCGACCACCGTCGACCCGGCCGTCTCGCCCGCGCTGCGCGAGGCCGCGGCCCGCCGGCTGGCCCGGCTGGCGGCGCTGACGGACGACGGCCACCCGCTCGTACCGGCCGCGCACCCGGACCGCTGGTGGGGCCTGTACGAGCCGACCGCCTCGGCCGTACCGCTGCGGGACCGGGACCAGCCGGTGGCGCTGTCCGGCAGCGCCCTGGACCAGCTGGCCAACACCTGCGCCCTGCAGTGGTTCCTGGGCCGCGAGGTGAAGGCCGAGCCGTCCGCGACCGCCGCCCAGGGCTTCGGCAATGTCGTGCACGTGCTGGCCGACGAGGTCGCCTCGGGCCGCGCGCCGGCCGACCTCGACGTCCTGATGGCCCGGCTGGACTCGGTCTGGGATGCGCTCGCCTTCGACGCGCCCTGGAAGTCCCGGCAGGAGAAGGACAACGCCCGCGCCGCTCTCGAACGCTTCCTGCGCTGGCACGTCATGGAGCGCGGCCGTACCCCCGTCGCCACCGAGCACGACTTCGACGTCACCCTTGCCGCGGGCGAGGCGCGGATCCGTATCCGCGGCAGTATGGACCGGGTCGAGACCGACGCCCAGGGCGCCGCCTATGTCGTCGACTTCAAGACCGGCCGCAGCAAGCCGACCGCCGCCGAGGTGGCCCACCACCCGCAGCTCGCGGTCTACCAACTGGCCGTCCGTGAGGGCGCCGTCGACCCGCTGTTCGGCGGACAGCCCCCGGCCGCGGGCGGCGCGGAACTGGTGCAGCTGCGGCTCGGCGCGACCCGGCGCGAGGGCGGCGAGACCCTACCCGCGGTGCAGCGCCAGGAGCCGCTGGAGGGGGAGTGGGCGGAGGAGCTGCTGGCCACCGCGGCGGGCCGGGTGCTCGATGAGCGCTTCACCCCGGCGGCGGGCCAGCACTGCACCCATTGCGCCTTCCGCGCCGCCTGCACGGCCCGCCCCGAGGGGCGGCACGTCGTGGAGTGACCGCGCCGCCCGCGGAGTGACCGCGCCGCCCGAAGCCGACGTGCATTGCCGCGCCGGTACCCGGACCGGCACCGAAATTGTCAGCGACCGACGCTATGTTTGCCGTACAACCAGGGGGTTGGGGGATACGCGTCCGACGCGTGTACGTACAGCCGCGGATCGAGGGGGACGGGCCGATGCCGGCCAGCAGCAGGATCCTGGTGGCGATATGCGCCGCCACCGCGGCAGCCGCCGCACTCAGCGGGTGCGGGGGTGACGAGCGCGGGGACTCGTCCGCCCCCCTGCTCGCCCCCGCCGCGACCACCTCGTCCAAGGCCGAGCCCTACGCCGACCTGTCCGCACGCGAGCTGCTGGACCGCGCGGAGACGGGCATGCGGGACTCCGGCGCCATGACCGTGGATCTGACCGGCACGGATGAGGGCGCGGCCATGCACGTCAAGGCGGCCCTCACCACGGAGGGCAGGTGCGCGGTCGCGGCGAGCGTCGACGGCGACACCTTCCAGATCATCGGCACCGGCGCGGGCGCCTACGTCAAGGGCGACGCCGACTTCTGGCGCGACAACGCGAGCGACGGCGCCGACGGCGACACCGCCGCCGACCGGCTGGCCGGGAAATGGGCCAGGCTCTCGGAGCAGGAATTCACCGACAGCGGTCTGGACTACTTCTGCGTCCTGGACGAACTGCTGGACGACATGACGTCCGACGACGACAAGGGCACGCTCACCAAGAACCTGCCGACCACGCTCGACGGCAAGCCGGTGATCCCCCTGGTCCACACCACCTCGGACGGCACGACCACGATCTACGTCTCGACCGGCGACACGCCCTACGTCGTCAAGTCGGAGAGCACCGGCGGGGATTCGCCCGACGTGGGTCTCTACAGCGACTTCGGTAAGCCGCCGCACATTGCCGCGCCGCCGCCCTCGCTCACCGTCGACCCCGGTGACCTGGGCGGAGACCAGGACGGCGGCGGATTCCGCGTCTGACCCGGCGCGGCCCGGCCCGCGCCACCGGTGTCGGCGAGTGCGGATAGCCTCCATGGGGTGGCAACCCGCATCACTTCGCCCGGACAGCTCGCCGAGCTGCTGGGCATCCCGTTCACCCCGGAGCAGACGGCGTGCATCACCGCGCCGCTGGCGCCGGGCGTGATCGTGGCCGGAGCGGGTTCCGGCAAGACGACGGTGATGGCCGCCCGGGTGGTGTGGCTGGTCGGCACGGGACAGGTCGCGCCCGAGCAGGTGCTCGGCCTGACCTTCACCAACAAGGCCGCGGCCGAACTGTCGGAAAGGGTGCGCAAGGCGCTGGCGCAGGCCGGCATCACCGACCGCGACCCGTACGGCCCGAGGGCGGACCCGGGCGCGGACCGGGACACCGCCCCCGGCGCGGACCCCGGGCAGCCCGCGGCGGGCGACCCGCAGATCTCCACCTACCACGCCTTCGCCGGGCAGCTGCTCAAGGACCACGGCATGCGGATCGGCCTGGAACCCTCCGCCAGGCTGCTGGCCGACGCGACCCGCTACCAGCTCGCGGCGAAAGTGCTGCGGGCCGCCCCGGGGCCGTATCCGGCGCTCACCAAGGGCCTGCCGACGCTGGTCGGCGACCTGCTCGCGCTGGCCGGCGAGCTGGCCGAGCACCTGGTGCCGGCCGAACGGCTGCGCGCGCACGACACCCGGCTCGCCGCCGAGCTGTCCGCGCTCGACCCGGCCAAGCGCGGCTACGCGTGGGTCAGGGACGTGCGCCAGGCGGTCGCCGCCCGGCGCGACCTGGCAGAGCTGGCCGCGGCCTATCGCGACGACAAGCGGCGCCGCGACCTGCTGGACTTCGGCGACCAGATCGAGCTGTCCGCGCGGCTCGCGCAGACCAGGCCGGAGGTCGGGGCGCTGCTGCGCGAGCAGTACCGGGTGGTGCTGCTCGACGAGTACCAGGACACCTCGGTCGCCCAGCGGCTGCTGCTCGCCGGGCTGTTCGGCGGGCGCAGCGGGCACCCGGTGACCGCGGTCGGCGACCCCTGCCAGGCCATTTACGGCTGGCGCGGCGCCTCGGTCGCGAATCTCGACGACTTCCCGCGGCATTTCGCGCACCCCGACGGGCGGCCCGCCGACCGCTACTCGCTCAGCGAGAACCGCCGCTCCGGCGGCCGGCTGCTCGACCTGGCCAATACCCTCGCCGCCGAGCTGCGCGCCCGCCACGAGGGCGTCGAGGCCCTGCGGCCCGCCCCCGGGGCCGAACGGGCGGGGCAGGTCCGCTGCGCCCTGCTGCCGACCCAGCAGGACGAGACGGCCTGGCTCGCCGACTCGATCGCCCACCTGGTGCGCACCGGCACACCCCCGGGCGGGATCGCGGTGCTGTGCCGTACGGCGGCGCGCTTCCCCGAGATCCATGCCGCGCTCGTCGCCCGGGAGGTGCCGGTGGAGGTGGTGGGCCTGTCCGGGCTGCTGCACCTGCCGGAGGTCGCGGACCTGGTGGCGGTGTGCGAGGTCCTGCACGACCCGACCGCGAACGCCGCGCTCGTACGCCTGCTGACCGGCCCGCGCTGGCGGATCGGCCCCCGCGACCTGGCCCTGCTCGGCCGCCGCGCCCGGCTGCTCGTACGCTACGGGGCCGCCGACGCCGACGGCCGCGACCCGCTGGCGGCGGCTGTGGAGGGCGTGGACCCGGCCGAGGTGGTCTCGCTCGCGGACGCGCTGGAGACCTTCCTGGACGCCGACCCGGACGACGGGCTGCCCTTCTCGGCCGAGGCGCGGGTGCGGTTCGCGCGGCTGGCGGTGGAGATCAGGGAGCTGCGCAGGGCGCTGGCCGACCCGCTGATGGATGTCCTGCACCGGGTGCTGGCCGCCACCGGTCTTGAGGTCGAGCTGTCCGCGTCCCCGCACGCGCTGGCCGCCCGCCGCCGCGAGACCCTGACGTCCTTCCTGGACGTGGCCGCCGGTTTCGCGGCCCTGGACGGAGAGGCGACGCTCCTGGCCTTCCTCGGTTTCCTGCACACGGCGGCGCAATACGAGAAGGGGCTGGACAGTTCGCTGCCGGGCGGCGAGAACACGGTCAAGGTGCTGACCGCGCACAAGTCCAAGGGCCTGGAGTGGGACGTGGTGGTCGTGCCCGGGCTTGTCGCCAAGGGCTTCCCGAGCGAGCGGGGCCGCGAATTGTGGCCGGCCAACGCCAAGGTGCTGCCGCACGGGCTGCGCGGCGACGCGGCGACACTGCCCGATGTGCCGGAGTGGACGCGGGCCGGGCTGGACGGCTTCCGCGACGCGATGAAGGAGCACCAGCGCATCGAGGAACTGCGGCTCGGCTACGTCACCTTCACCCGGCCCCGCTCCCTGCTGCTGGGCTCGGGACACTGGTGGGGGCCGACACAGAAGGCGCCGTTCGGTCCCTCGGTCTTCCTCGACGCCCTGCGCGAGCACTGCGAGGCGGGGCACGGCGAGATCGAGGCGTGGGCGGAGCAGCCCGCCGAGGGCGAGACCAATCCGGCGCTGGACGCGGTCCAGGAACCCCCGTGGCCGCTGCCGCTCGACCCGGTGGCGCTGCGCAGGCGGCGGTGGGCGGCGCGGACGGTGCTGGCGTACACGGAGGAGGAGACGGAGGCCGGGGAGGCGGCGGCGCACGCGGGCGCGGCCTGGGCGGAATCCGGGATCCCCGGTGCGCGGGCCGAATCCGCGGCAATGGATGCGGCGAGCGGTCCCGACGGCTCTGACGGTCCCGACGGCTCGGGCACGGCGGCCGGCGACCTCGATCCCGCGGAGGCCAGGCTCGTCGCGTCCTGGGACCGTGACCTGGACGCGCTGGCCGGCGAGCTGCGCAGGGCGCGGGCCACCGTACGGGACGTGCCGCTGCCCGCGACGCTCACCGCGAGCCAGCTGATGCGGCTGGCCAGCGACCCGGAAGGGCTGGCCCGCGAACTGGCCCGCCCGCTGCCCCGCCCGCCGTCTCCCGCGGCCCGGCGCGGCACCCGCTTCCACGCCTGGGTCGAGTCCCGCTTCGACGTCCGCCCGCTGTTCGGCCCCGAGGAGCTGCCGGGGATCGAGGGCGGCGACGACATCGCGGACGAGGCGGACCTGGCGGCGCTCAAGGAGGCCTTCCTGCGTACCTCCTACGCCGACCGCACCCCCTACCGCGTCGAGGTGCCGGTGTACCTCACCCTGGGCGGCCGGGTCGTCAGAGGCCGCATCGACGCGGTCTATCGCGACGCCGCCGCACAGGGCCACGGCGACACGAAGGGCCGCGGCGGTGCACAAGGCGGCGGCGCGGACACGTACGAGATCGTCGACTGGAAGACCGGCCGCAGCCCGGCCGCGTCCGCGGATCCGCTCCAGCTGGCGATCTACCGGCTGGCGTGGGCGGAGCTGGAGGGCGTCCCGCTCCACCGGGTCGGCGCCGCCTTCCTGTTCGTCCGCACCGGCGAGCTGGTCCGCCCCGCGGCCCTGCCGGGCCGCGCGGAGCTCGAGCGGCTGCTGGCCGCCGACGGCTGACCGGCACGCGCGGCACGACCGGGCGCCGCGCGGACCCGTGCCAGGACGAGGCGGCTGCCGGGCTAGGCTGCACACGACGCGCTCCGCCTCGGACGACGCGGCGTATCCATACCGTCACCGGGAATTTCCCTGCCCGCCGGCGGTTGGCACCGGGTGGACGACAAGGTGGTGCGCCTGCGCCAGTGGCACACCCCGTACTTTCCTGGAGATGGAAGCAGCCTTGACCGGACTCGACGCGACGGACCGACCGCTGACCCTCACCCACGCGGGAGTGGACCGCGCCGCGCACCACCGTCAGGACGAGGCGTGGCTCGCCGCCGCGTGGAGCCACCCGACGACGAGGGTGTTCGTGGTCTCCGGCGGACAGGTGCTGGTCGAGGACGGGCCCGACGGCCGTACCGAACTCGTGATGACCCCGGCGTTCGACGCGCCGGAGACCGAGATGCACCGCTACTTCCTCGGCATCGCACCGGACGGCGTGCGCTACTTCGCGCTCCAGAAGGACGCGCTGCCCGGCCGGATGGACGGCGCGGCGAGGGCCGCGGGCCTGCGCGAGGTCGGCGGGCTGCTGTCACCGCTCGAAGCCGGGCTCATGGTGCACGCGGTGGCGCTGGAGAACTGGCAGCGCATGCACCGCTTCTGCTCCCGCTGCGGCGAACGCACCGTCATCGCCGCCGCGGGCCACATCCGCCGCTGCCCGGCCTGCCTGACCGAGCACTACCCGCGGACCGACCCCGCGGTGATCATG
This sequence comes from Streptomyces sp. NBC_01477, assembly GCF_036227245.1. Lineage (GTDB taxonomy): Bacteria > Actinomycetota > Actinomycetes > Streptomycetales > Streptomycetaceae > Actinacidiphila. The sequence continues at coordinate 3,053,178 of NZ_CP109445.1, read as the reverse complement.
CTGGTCACCGACGACCAGGACCGCGCCCTGCTCGGCCGGCAGCTGCACTGGCCCGAGGGCCGCTTCTCGACGCTGGCCGGCTTCGTCGAGCCCGGCGAGTCGATCGAGCAGGCGGTGCGCCGCGAGGTCGCCGAGGAAGTCGGCGTCACCGTGGGGGACGACGTCGTCTACGTGGCCAGCCAGCCCTGGCCCTTCCCCTCCAGCCTGATGCTGGGCTTCAACGCCCGCGCGGTCTCGTCGGCCATCACGGTCGACGGCGAGGAGATCCACGAGGCCCGCTGGTTCTCCCGGGACGAGCTGCGCGCCGCCTTCGCCTCGGGCGAGGTGCTGCCCCCGTTCGGCATCTCGATCGCGGCCCGCCTGATCGAGAACTGGTACGGCGCCCCGCTGCCGCGCCCGTAGGGCCGGCCGCGGGGCCGTCGCGGAAGCGGCTACGCGCCCAGCGCCTGCTTGACCTGCGCGAGGCTCGGGTTGGTCATCACGACCTCCGCGCCGCCGCCCGCGGGCACGATCTGCACGGTCGGGACGGTCTGGTTGCCGCCGTTCGCCTCCTCGACGAACTTCACGAACTCGGGCCGCTCCTCGATGTTGATCTCGGAGTACGCGATGCCCTCGCGGTCCATCTGGCTCTTGAGCCGGCGGCAGTAGCCGCACCAGCTGGTGCTGTACATGGTCACGGTGCCCGGCATCGGTGTTCGCTCCTCGTCGCGAGAGAATCTGGCACCAGCACAACACCCGCCCGCGGGTCCGCATTCCGCGGCTGCCTGTGGATAACTTTCCCGGGCTGTCGGCGAGACCTGGCAGAGTGGCGGTTGTGACTGCGACAACCCACGACTCGCTCTTCCCCGCGGTGCCCGACTCCCCGGACGCGGTGCTCGACGGCCTCGACCCCGAGCAGCGCGCCGTCGCGACGGCCCTGCGCGGCCCGGTGTGCGTGCTGGCCGGGGCCGGCACCGGCAAGACCCGTGCGATCACCCACCGGATCGCCTACGGGGTGCGGGCCGGCATGCTCCAGCCGGCCAGCGTGCTCGCGGTCACCTTCACCGCGCGGGCGGCCGGCGAGATGCGCGGGCGGCTGCGGCAGCTCGGCGCGGGCGGTGTGCAGGCCCGTACCTTCCACTCGGCGGCGCTGCGCCAGCTGCAGTATTTCTGGCCGCGCGCGATCGGCGGCGAGATGCCCCGGCTGCTGGAGCGCAAGATCCAGCTGGTCGCCGAGGCGGGCGCGCGCTGCCGTATCCGGCTGGACCGCAATGAGCTGCGGGATGTGACCGGGGAGATCGAGTGGTGCAAGGTCACCCAGACGGTGCCCGAGGACTATCCGGCGGTGGCCGCCAAGAACGGGCGCGACGTGCCGCGCGACCCGGCCGAGGTGGCGCGGATCTACACCACGTACGAACAGCTCAAGCGGGACCGCGGGGTGATCGACTTCGAGGATGTGCTGCTGCTGACGGTCGGCGTGCTCCAGGACCGGCCCGATGTGGCCGATACGGTCCGCTCGCAGTATCAGCATTTCGTGGTGGACGAGTATCAGGACGTCAGCCCGCTCCAGCAGCGGCTGCTGGAGCTGTGGCTCGGCGGCCGGGACGACCTGTGCGTGGTCGGCGACGCCTCGCAGACCATCTACTCCTTCACCGGCGCCACCCCGGACTTCCTGCTGGGCTTCAGGACCCGCTATCCGGGGGCCACCGTGGTGAAGCTGGTCCGCGACTACCGCTCGACCCCGCAGGTGGTGGGCCTGGCCAACGGGCTGCTCGGCCAGGCCCGCGGCCAGGCGGCGGCGCACCGCCTTGAGCTGATCTCGCAGCGCGAGCCCGGCCCCGAGCCGTCGTACGCGGAGTACGCGGACGAGCCCGCCGAGGCCGAGGGCGCGGCCCGGCGGATCAAGGAGCTGATCGGCTCCGGCGTGCGCCCCAGCGAGATCGCGGTGCTCTACCGGATCAACGCCCAGTCGGAGGTCTACGAGCAGGCGCTCGCCGACGCCGGGGTGCCGTATCAGCTGCGCGGCGCCGAGCGGTTCTTCGAGCGGCCCGAGGTGCGCGAGGCGGGGCTGCTGCTGCGCGGCGCGGCCAGGGCGTCGGCCGACCCGCAGGACGCGGCCGACACCGTGCCGCAGCAGGTGCGGGCGGTGCTCAGCTCACGCGGCTGGGCCTCGGAGCCGCCCACCGGATCCGGCGCCGTCAGGGACCGCTGGGAGTCGCTGGCCGCGCTGGTGCGGCTGTCGGAGGACTTCACCGCGGCCCGGCCCGAGGCCACCCTCGGCGATTTCGTGGCCGAACTGGACGAGCGGGCCAACGCGCAGCACGCGCCGACCGTGGAGGGCGTCACCCTGGCGTCGCTGCACGCGGCCAAGGGCCTGGAGTGGGACGCGGTCTTCGTGGTCGGCCTGACCGAGGGCACCTTGCCGATCACCTTCGCCAAGACCGACGAGCAGGTCGAGGAGGAGCGCCGGCTGCTCTACGTCGGCGTCACCCGGGCGCGGCTGCACCTCGGGCTGTCCTGGGCGCTGTCCCGCTCACCCGGCGGGCGGGGCGGCCGGCGGCCGTCCCGTTTCCTGGACGGGCTGCGGCCCGGCTCCGCGCCCCGCGGCGCCCGGGGCACGGGCGGCGCCGGCGCGGGCGGGGTGGAGCGCGGCTCCGGCGGGCGCAAGCGGCGCGGCCCGGTGCTGTGCCGGGTGTGCGGGCGCACGCTGTCCGACCCGGGCGAGATCAAGCTGATGCGCTGCGAGGACTGCCCCTCGGACCTGGACGAGGCGCTCTACGACCGGCTGCGGGTCTGGCGCACGACCCAGGCCAAGGCGCTCGGCCAGCCCGCCTACTGCGTGTTCACCGACCGGACGCTGCTGGCCATCGCCGAGGTCCGGCCGGAGGGCGCCGGCGAGCTGTCGTCGATCCCCGGGGTCGGCGCGCGCAAGCTCGACAAGTTCGGCGCGGACGTGCTCGCGCTCTGCTCGGGCCAGGAACCCGGCGGCGGCCCCGAGGGTGACCCGGACGGTGACCTGGACGGTGACCTGGACGGCGGCCTGGACGGTGACCCGGAGGGCGGCCTCGACGGCGGCTCGGCGCAGGAGCCCGGTGAGGGACCGGAGGACGGTCCCGGTAAGGGGCGCGCGGAGGATCTGAAATCTTCTCAGGAAGAAGCCGAAAAATAGTTTGCGCATCCCGCGGAGGTCCCCATAGCCTTCACGAGCGCGGTTGAGAACGGCTCTTCCAAGAGCCCACCCGATCGTGATGTACTAGGCAAGTCCGGTCCAACGACCTTACGAGACGCCGAGAGGAGGCGAGCCCAATGACCAGCCAGCTGATCACCACCAAACTGACCGATCGTTCGGCGATCGCCACCTGCCCGCTCGGCATGTCTCTGCCCGCCACCGGTCTCGTTTCCTCCCTGCTCCCGGTTCTGCCGATCCGTGTGCGCAGTGAGCGACCGACCGAGGCGCCCGCGGTAGCGATGGCGGCGAAGGCGAAGGCGCATGCCTTTACCTCCGCGGCTGCGGCCAACGGCGCCGGCGACGGCAACGCCAAGGGTGCAGAAGGCGCCAATGGCTCCGCGAACGGACAGCAGAAGACGCAGCAGTACGGCAAGTGGGCCTTCCGCGGGCTCGAACCCTGGAGTGATCCAGCCTGATAGCGCATCAGGTCGGCACCTTCAGGGCCGCGGAATCCCAGACCGGGATCCGCGGCCCTTCTGTTTTCCCCAGAAGACAGCGTCTCCACGGAGACACCACAGCAGACCGGCCGACCGGCCGACCGACAGACGAGGAACGAACACACCGTGCCTACCGCCCAGCACGCCCCGTCCGGACCCACGCCCGACCTGAGTCGCCCTCCCGCACAGCCCCCGGAGACCACCTTGCTGCCCCTCACCGAGCTTGACGACGAGATCGAGCGCCTCGGCGTACCCGTCCCCTGCCGCACCTACGACCCGGAGGTCTTCTTCGCCGAGTCGCCGGCGGACGTCGAGTACGCCAAGTCCCTCTGCCAGACCTGTCCGGTCCGCGAGGCCTGCCTGGCCGGCGCCAAGGACCGCCGCGAGCCCTGGGGCGTCTGGGGCGGCGAGCTGTTCATCCAGGGCGTCGTCGTGCCCCGCAAGCGGCCGCGTGGCCGCCCGCGTAAGGACGCGGTTGCGGCATGAACGCCAGGAAGCTCAGGACTCCGGGAACGATCGACCGTCCCCTCCACCACGACCCGATGAATCAGGCCCCGATGACACCCTTCCGCACCGAGCAGACCGCACGTACTCCCGACGCGATGGCGTCGCACCAGAACAGGACCCAGGAAATGCAACTCATGCCAGAAGCTCTGGCCCGTGCCCATATGCAACAGCGGCTCTACGAGGCCGAGCACGAACGCAGGGCGACCCGGCTGATCGCCGCCCGGCGGCTCCAGCGGCGCGCCGAGCGCGCGTCGCTGCGGGCCCGGCGGGCACTCGCCCTGGCCGTGATGCAGTAGGCATCAGGCCGCGACAGCACTGAGCACCAGCACACCACCACCGCGGGGCCGGTCCAAAAGGACCGGCCCCGCGGTGCGTTATGCCGACAAATGCGGCAGGCGCGGAGGTATCGTCACCCAGTGGATCAGAAGAATGCTCGGACCACGACCACATGCGCCCGCTGCGGCACCACCCACGCCGGTCTGCCGCTGACGTGGACCTGCTCCGTCGAGAACGGCCGCCGCGTCTACTTCTGCGACGACTGCGCCCGGCGCCATCTGCGAAGCATCGAGAGCCGGCTGGACTCTGCCTGGTGGTAGCCCCGCGGGCCGCTCCTCAGGCGGACTCCGCGGTCCCCTCCGGGTCGAAGCCGGGCAGCCATTCCCGCAGCTCGGCCCGCATCCTTACGGTCGCGCCCAGCTGACAGAGCACTCCGACGGTGCTCAGTGTCACCCGGTGGATCAGCAGATACGACGGCGGCAGATTCAGCTGCTTGCCCAACTGGTGGGCCGGTGACCGCGGGTCGGCGATCCTGGCCGCCTGCGCCCGCATCCACGCCCGGTCGAAGGAGAACTCCTCGCGCCCGGCCGGCTCGATGATCGGCTTGAGATAGTCGAGCACCGCGTCCGAGTCGAGGGTGATCGTCGGCTTGACGAAGCCCTCCTTCCGCAGCATCGCGTGCACCTGCTCCGCGTCGCCGGCCAGCGCCAGCCGCAGGGCGGTGCCGATCGGCAGCGGCAGTCCGTCGGGCAGCCGGTCGACCGTGCCGAAGTCCAGCACCCCGAGCCGCCAGCCCGAGGCGGGCCCCTCGTCGGTCAGCAGCCGGAAATTGCCCGGGTGCGGATCGGCGTGCAGCAGCCCGGTGCGGGCGGGGCCCGCGAACAGGAAGTGCGACAGCAGCTGACCGGCCCGGTCGCGCATCTCGCGGCTGCCCCCGGAGATCACCTCCGACAGCGGCACCCCGTCCATCCACTCGGTGACCAGCACCTGGTCGGCCTGGTGCACCACGTCGGGCACCACGACATCCGGGTCCCCGGTGAATTCCACCGCGTGGACGTGCTGCGCCTCGGCCTCCAGCGAATAGTCCAGCTCCTCGGCGACCCGCGCGCGCAGCTCGGCGAGCAGCGGCTTGACGTCCATCCCGGGAATGAGCGGCCCGAACAGCCTGGCCACCCGGCCCAGCTGCGACAGGTCCGACAGCAGCGCGTCCCCCGCGCCCGGATACTGCACCTTCACCGCGACCTTGCGCCCGTCGCTCCACACCGCCCGGTGCACCTGGCCGATCGACGCCGCCGCGGCCGGGACGTCCTCGAACTCGGTGAACAGCGAGCGCCAGTCCTTGCCCAGCCGTTCGGTCAGCACCCGGTGCACGGTGCGGGCCGGCATCGGCGGCGCCGCCTCCTGGAGCTTGGTCAGCGCGGCCCGATAGGGGCTCGCGACGTCCTCGGGCAGCGCGGACTCGAAGACCGACAGGGCCTGGCCGAACTTCATGGCCCCGCCCTTGAGCTCGCCCAGCACCTTGAACAGCTGCTCCGCGGTGCGCTCCTGCAGCTCGACCGCCACCTCGTCGGCGGGTCTGCCCCCGAGTCGCTTCCCGAGCCCGAGCGTGGCCCGCCCGGCGAACCCCAGGGGGAGCGCCGCAAGCTTCGCGGTCCGGGTCACAGCCTTGCGCGGAAGATCAGACATGCGCCCCTCATTTCGCGTCGGTCACCTCGCCATTGTGCCCCTCCCCACCGAACCCCCGGTCAAGAGCGGGTCAGCATCCTTGGGGTGTCATATTTTTCTCCGTTCTGTCCATGATCCCGCGCCGACCTGCGGACCGTCCCCGCTGATCGTCACGCTCCGTGGGTGGGTGACTCCTCCAGAATGCCCCATTCCTGCGGATCGGTGACCGGGTTATCCACAGGTTGTGGGCAATAGTCGTTCAATATGCGTAAGAAGCGAGGTGATTCCGATGCCAACCGGCCTGGGGACAGGACTTCCCGGACACCCAGCAGGTACCGTCGACAGCGTGTCCGCCGATCCCGCGCGAAATGTCGCCAGTGAACCCGCCCGCGGCCACCGGACGAGCGCGGTGGAAGTACGCCGCAGCGCCCGGCGGCGGCAGACGGTGTCCGCGTACCGCGACGGCGACCGCACGGTCGTCCTCATCCCGGCCCGGATGTCGGCCGCGGAGGAGCAGCGCTGGGTCGCGGTGATGCTGGAGAAGCTGGCCGCCCAGGAGAGCCGCCGGATGCCCGGCGACGACGAGCTGGCGGCCCGCGCGGAGCGCCTGGCGGAACAGTATCTGGCCGGCCGGGCGGTGCCTGACACCGTGCGCTGGGTGACCAACCAGAATTCCCGCTGGGGCTCCTGCACCCCTTCCGAGGCCAGCATCCGGCTCTCCCACCGTTTGCAGGGCATGCCCGAGTACGTCATCGACTACGTGCTGCTGCACGAGCTGGCGCATCTGCTGGTGCCGGGCCACGGGTCGGCCTTCTGGAAGCTGCTGGAAAGCTATCCGCGCACCGAGCGGGCCCGCGGCTTCCTGGAGGGCGTCGTCGCCGCGGACCGGCTGCCGCACCCGCCCGGCGGCAGGGACGGCCGCGAGGGGCGCGGCCTCGGGGACGGCCGGGGGAGCCGGGACGGCAGGGAAAGCCGGGAAGACCGCGAGGTCCGCGACGTGCGCAACGGCGGAGCCGACCGCCAGGGCCGCGAGGTCCGGGGGGAATAGCCGCTGTCGGCGCGACCGGTTAGCCTGTCGCAACGCACCAGCAGCGAGGACGGGATGGGGGCCGGTCGATCCATGGCCAGGGAATTCCAGCGTGGCCACAAGGCCAAGATCAGTGATCTGACCGCAGGGACTGATCTCTATGTCGGGGTGTCGATCGCGGGTCCCGGCCTGACGTTCGACATCAGCTGCTTCGGACTCGACGCGAAAGAAGAGCTGTCGGACGACCGCTACTTCATCTTCTTCAACCAGCCGAAGTCCCCCGAGGAGTCGATCCAGCTGCTCGGGGCGCAGTCCGGCGACACCGAGTCCTTCCGGGTCACCCTCGACCGCATCCCGGCCGCGGTGCAGCGGCTCTCCTTCACCGCCACCATTGACGGCGCCGGGCAGATGTCCCAGGTCGGCCCCGGATATCTGCGGATCGTCGCGGGCGGCGAGGAAGTCGCCAGGTACGCCTTCACCGGCGCGGAATTCAGCACCGAGCGGGCCGTCATGCTCGCCGACATCTATCTCAAGGACGTCTGGCGCTTCGCCGCGGTCGGGCAGGGCTTCGACGGCGGCCTGGCCGCGCTGCTGCAGAATTTCGGCGGCGAGGTCGCCGAGGAGGAGCCGGCGCCCCAGCAGGCCGCGGCGCCGGGATTCGCGCCCCCCGCGGGCGGCGCGCCCGTACCCGGATTCGCCCCGCCGCCCGGCGGACCGGCGCCCGCCCCCTCCTTCGGCGCGCCCCCGCCCGCCCCGGCCCCGGCACCGCCGGCCTTCGGCACGCCTCCGCCGCCGCCCGCTCCCGCCCCCTCCTTCGGCGGACCGCCCCCCGGCAATCCGTCGCTGCACCAGGCGCCGACCATGGTCGCGCCGCTCGTCCCTCCCCCCGGCCAGCCGGGCCCGCCGCCCTTCGGGCATGTGCCGCCGCCGGGACCGATCCCGGGCCAGGTCCCCGGCCAGGCCACCCCGCCGGGACCGCCCGCGCCGCCCGGATACGCCCAGCCGTCCTTCGGCCAGCAGCCGCCGCCCGGGTACGGAGCGCAGCCGCCTTTCGGCCAGCAGCCCCCCGGCTACGGGGCCCAGCCGCCGGTGCCCGCGCAGGGCGCGGGCCTGGCCGTGGCCATGCAGAAATACCGCGAGCTGCCCACCGGGCAGCGCTGGACGCAGCAGAATCCCAAGATGATGCGCGCCGACCTCAGCCAGGCCGGCGGCCAGCCGGTGCTCGCCCGCCAGGGCAGCATGGTGCTCTACCAGGGCAAGGTCGACTTCGGCTACAAGGGCGCCGGATTCTCCGGCCGGATCGTCGGCAGCATGACCGGCCAGGAGATGCAGCTGATGCGCTGTACGGGCGGCGGTCAGGTCTTCTTCGCCGAGAACGCCGCCTATCTGCACCCGATCGAACTACAGGGCGACGCCATATGCGTGTCCGCGGAGAATGTCCTCGCCTTCGACGAGAGCCTCCAGCACGAGGTGCGCAGGATCGAGGGCCACGGAATTCCCGGCGGCGCGCTGTTCACCATGCAGTTCCAGGGCACCGGCACGGTGATCGTGAAGACCCACGGCACCCCGGTCGTCCTGCCCGTCACCCCGACCACCTACGCCGACAGCAACGCGATCGTGGCCTGGTCGGCCGCCTCCCAGGTGATCGTCTCCAGCCAGGTGCGGCTGCGCAGGACCGCCTACCCCGGCCACAGCGGTGAGACCGTGAACCTCCAGTTCCGCGGTGCTCCCGGCAATTTCATCGTCGTCCAGCCCTACGAGGTGTGACCCGCCATGGACCAGCAGATGATCGCGGGCTACGCACCCACTCCGGTGGCCGCCCGGATGGAGAACCACGGCACCTCGATGCTCAAGGTCGCCATGGCGACCGGCCAGGACCTCTTCGCGCGCACCGGCTCCATGGTCGCCTACGAGGGCTTCGTGCAGTACGAGCCGAATCCGCCCGCCGTGCGCCAGATGGCCTCGGCCTGGCTGACCGGTGAGAGCACCCCCGTCATGAAGTGCAGCGGCGACGGCCTGCTCTATCTCGCGGACTACGGCGCCGACGTGGTGTGCCTGAACCTCAACAACGAGTCGGTGTCGGTCAACGGCACCAATCTGCTCGCCTTCGACGCCCACCTGACCTGGGGCGTCGAGCGGGTCAAGGGCCTGGCCAAATTCGCCGGGCAGGGCCTTTTCAACGTCGGCGTGTCGGGTACGGGCTGGGTCGCCGTGACCTCCCGCGGTACGCCGATCGTGGTGGACTGCGGCAGCGGCGCCGACGAGACCTATGTGGACCCCGACGCGCTGGTGGCCTGGTCGTCGGGACTGAAGATGAAGGCCAAGCGGAGCTTCAAGGCGTCGTCGCTGATCGGGCGGGGCAGCGGGGAGGCCTTCCAGATCGCCTTCTCCGGGCAGGGCTTCGTGGTCGTACAGCCGAGCGAGGACAGCACCGACCGCCTGCGGGCCCGGGGCTGAGGGGGAGCGACACATCATGCAGAGTCCGCTTTTCGCGTTCACCGAGGTCCAGAACCAGGACCACTACAGCCTGCAGAATTCGTATCTGCTGCGGGTCCGCCTCGACGGCAGCACCGGCCCCGACTGCCTGGCCCGCAAGGGCTCGATGGTCGCCTACCAGGGCATGATCGAATTCGACGGCGAATACCAGTCGCACCAGCAGCGCGGGGCGCGCGGCCGCACCGGCGAGGGCCTGGACCTGATGCGCTGCTCGGGCCAGGGCACCGTCTATCTGGCCAATCTCGCCCAGCAGATCCACATACTCGACGTCGACCACGACGGGCTGACCGTGGACAGCGCCTACGTCCTCGCGCTGGACTCCGGGCTGCACTGGGACGTCATCGCGGTCGACAGCCAGTTCGGCCTGTCCGGCACCGGGCAGTACAACCTGAACATCTCCGGCAGCGGCAAGGTCGCCCTGATGACCTCGGGCAAGCCGCTGCTGATGCCGGTCACGCCCGACAAGTACGTGTCCTGCGACGCGGACGCCGTCGTCGCCTGGTCCAGCAGCCTGCGGGTGCAGATGCAGGCGCAGACCAGCAGCAGCTCGGTCTTCCGCCGCCGCGGCAACACCGGGGAGGGCTGGGAGCTGAACTTCGTCGGCCAGGGCTACGTCCTGGTGCAGCCCAGCGAGCTGATGCCGCCGCAGAACATGCCGCTCGGCGGCGGCCTGCGCGCCCAGTACGGCGCGGGCCCGCAGGGCTCGCACGCGCAGAACCAGGGCAACATCTGGTCGAACTGACCTGCCCGGCTGCCGGCCGGGACCCGCTCAGAGCAGCGCCCGGGTCCTGGCCAGCAGTGAATTCACCGAGTCGTCCGCCACATCGGCGACCTCGTCGTAACCGAACCAGCGCAGGTCCAGCGACTCGTCACTGATCGCCTCGACCGCGCCCGGGGGCGCGACCGCCGCATACTGCACATCCAGATGCCAGGCGCAGGGCGTCAGGTGCCGGTCGAGCTGCACCGGACGCGGTACGAGCAGCCGCAGCCCCTCGATGCCGGACTCCTCGGCGCCCTCGCGCAGCGCGGTCCGCGCCAAGGTGGTGTCCTCGGCCTCGCAGTGGCCGCCCATCTGCAGCCACATCCGCAGCTTGGCGTGCAGCGTCAGCAGGACGCGCTCGCGCGGCGGGTCGACGACCAGGGCGCCGGCCGTGATGTGCCCGGTGGCGCACGGCTTCCACAGCCCGTCCGGGTGCGCGGCCAGATACGCCAGATAGTCCTCGCGCAACGCGTCCTGACCGGGGTCCGGCGCGTCCCAGCCGTCGAGCACGGCGACCGCGTCCTTGTGCAGTGCGCTCACTTGCCGCGCTCGCCGCCGTCCTGGCCGGCGTCCCCGTCGCCGCCCTTGCGGGGCTGCTCGCCGGAGCCGGAGCCGGAGCCGGAGCCGGAGTCAGCGTCGGAGGCGGGATCGGCGCCGGAGGCGGAATCGGTGCCCGCGTCCTTGGCCGTGCCCGAGGCGCTCTTGTCCGCGGCCTCGCCGAGCATCCTGTCCAGCTCGGAGAAGTCGAACTCGGGGGAGTCGCGGTGGACGAAGCCGTCCGGGTCGTCGAGGTCGGCGGCGGTCGGCAGCATGTCGGGGTGCGCCCACAGGCCGTCGCGCCCGTCCACGCCGCGCGCGTCGGTCAGCGACGCCCACAGCCGGGCCGCGTCCCGCAGCCGCCTGGGCCGCAGCTCAAGGCCGATCAGGGTGGCGAAGGTCTGCTCGGCGGGGCCGCCCGTCGCCCTGCGGCGGCGCAGCGTCTCGCGCAGCGCGCCCGCGGACGGCAGATGCGGGGCCGCGGCGGCGTGCACGACCGCGTCCACCCAGCCCTCGACCAGGGCGAGCGCCGTCTCCAGACGGGCCAGCGCCACCTTCTGCTCCGGGGTGTCCTCGGGCTGGAGCATGCCCTGCTGCAGCGCCTCCTGGAGCTGCTCGGGCTGCGTCGGGTCGAGCTGGCCCACCGCCTCTTCGAGCCGGGCGGTGTCCACCTTGATGCCGCGCGCGTAGCCCTCGACCGCGCCGAACAGATGCGCGCGCAGCCACGGCACGTGGGCGAAGAGCCGCTGGTGGGCGGCCTCGCGCAGGGCGAGGTAGAGCCGCACCTCCTCCTGCGGCACGCCGAGTCCGGCGCCGAAGGCCGCGACATTGGCCGGCAGCAGCGCGGCCTTGCCCGCGGGGCCGAGCGGCAGGCCGACGTCGGTGGAGCCGACCACCTCGCCGGCCAGGGTGCCCAGCGCCTGCCCGATCTGGGAGCCGAACATCGCGCCGCCCATCGAGCGCATCATGCCGAGCAGCGGCCCGGTCATGGCCTGCATCTCCTCGGGCAGCACATCGCCCATGGCGCCGGCCACCCGCTCGGCGAGCGGGTCGACCAGTTCCTTCCACACCGGCAGGGTCGCCTCGACCCACTCCGCGCGGCTCCACGCCACCGCGGTGCCGGAGCCGGAGGGCAGCGAGGTGACGCCGTCCAGCCACAGGTCGGCGAGCCGTACCGCCTCCTCGATCCAGGCGCGGTCGGCCCGGCCCACGGTGGCGTCCTTGACGCCGTCCGGGGTGCCCTGGGCGACGGTCTGCCGGGCGATGTCCTTGGCCATGTCCCAATTCACCGGCCCGCCCTCGTAGGAGAGCATCTGGCCGAGCTGCTGGAAGGCCGCGCCGAGGTCGGTGGGATTGAGCGAGCCGAACATCGCCGCGAACGGGTTGTCGCCGCCGCCGGGGCCGAACGGACTGCCGCCGCCGAAGCCGAAGGGATTCCCCGGCTGACCGCTCCCGCTGCCGCCCTTGCGCTGCTTGCCTTCGTCGCCGTCTTCCGGCTCCTCGGGAGGGACGCCGAATCCGAATGGAGTGTCGCTCACGGGATTCCTCGGATCTGTGTCGTGGTGGGCTGTCGTGGTCGGCCGGGTGTGATGGGCTGTACCTCCAAGCCTAGACACCTGTCCGGCAGGATGGCTGCGTACGTCGTAGCAGGTACAGCCGAGTACGCAACTGAGACAACCGTGGGAGACACCCGGTGAGTTCCCCAGAAGCACACGTTCGCCCAGAGCGGAGCGCCGCCAGGAGCGCCGCGGGACCGGTGGTCGCGATCACCGGTGCCGCCTCCGGCGTCGGCCTGGCGCTGGCCTCCCGCCTGGTCGAGTCCGACCAGGTCAAGAAGGTCGTGGCGATCGACGAGCGGCGCGGGGACGTGCCCGGGGCGACATGGCGGGTGCTCGACGTCCGCGACCCCGTGATCGCCGAGAAACTGCGTGGCGCGGACGTCGTGGTGCACCTGGCGGTGGACCTCGATCTGGAGTCCGACGCCAAGGCGCGGTCCGCGTTCAACGTGCGCGGCACCCAGACCGTGCTGACGGCCGCCGCGGCGGCCGGGGTGCACCGGGCGGTGCTGTGCACCTCGGCAATGGTCTACGGCGCCCAGGCGGACAACGATGTGCCGCTGGCCGAGGACGCTCCGCTGCGCGCCACCTCGGAGGCCAGCTTCGTGGACGACCTGCTGGAGATCGAACGGCTCGGCCGCAGGGCGCCGCGTGCGCACCCGGGGCTCAATGTGACGATACTGCGGCCCGCCGTGCTGGTCGGCGGCACCGACACCGCGCTGACCAGGTATTTCGAGTCGCCGCGGCTGCTGGTGGTCGCGGGCAGCCGGCCCTGCTGGCAGTTCTGCCATGTCGATGACCTGGTGTCGGCGCTGGAATATGCCGTGCTGGAGAAGGTCGACGGCGAGATGGCGGTCGGCTGCGACGGGTGGCTCGAACAGGAGGAGGTCGAGGAGCTGAGCGGTATCCGCCGCATGGAGCTGCCGCCGGCCATAGCCTTCGGCGCCGCGTCCCGGCTGCACCGGCTGGGCCTGACCCCGTCGCCCGCCGGCGACCTCGCCTACACGATGCACCCGTGGGTGGTCAGCGGCAGCCGGCTGCACGAGGCGGGCTGGCGCCCCCAGTGGACCAACGAGGAGGTGCTGGCCGAGCTGCTGGAGGAAGTGGCGGGCCGCAATTCCCTCGCGGGGCGGCGGCTGGGCCGCAAGGACGCCACCACGCTGGGCGCGGCGGGCGCCACGGTCGCCCTGGTCGGCACCGCGGCCCTGGTCCGCAGGGCGCGCAAGCGGCGTGGCATCTGACGGCCCGCGCACGTAAGCCGTAGGACATCCGACGGCCGGGCGTGAATGGAAGCGCCTTTCCGTATCGCGGGCAGATGGGGCAGCATGGTGCGTATGGCATCCACCGACCGCTCCGCTCCGATCCGCCTGCTGGCCGTCCGCGACACCCCGCTGTCGCTGGACGAGGTCTTCGCGGCGGTCGGCGACGACGCGGCGGGCGGCAGCACGCTCTTCGTCGGGACGGTACGCGACCACGACGGGACGTCCGGCGCCGCGGTGACCGGCCTGTCCTACTCGGCGCACCCCTCGGCCGAGGAGGAGCTGCGCCGGGTCGCGGAGAAGGTCGCGGCGGACTTCCCGGTGCGCGCGCTGGCTGCCGTGCACCGGGTGGGCGACCTGCGGGTCGGCGACCTCGCGGTGATCGTGGCGGTGTCCTGCCCGCACCGCGGTGAGGCCTTCGCGGCGAGCCGCCGGCTGATCGACGACCTCAAGAGCGAGGTGCCGATCTGGAAGCACCAGACCTTCGACGACGGCACCGAGGAGTGGGTGGGCTGCTGAGCCCGCTCCCGCCGCGGTGCCGCTCGCGGGGCAGCCGGCCGCCGGGTCGGCTGCCAGGAGGAATCGGGTTGCGTAACCCCGCGCCCCGGCGGAGCGTTGGTCTCTTGAGTCGTTAATCTGCTCATAGGTCCGTTTTTGCTGGTGTGTGGGGTCGGGAGTTCGCTGTGGCAGCACTCGCTTGGTTGCTCATCCCCCTTGTCGGTGTCCTCGTCGCCGTGGTCTGGGCGCGCTGGGCGGCGCGCCCCCGCACCACCGAGGACGGGGCGTCCCTGGCGGGATACGAGCGGTTCCGCGCGGCCATGCAGCCCGGTGACCTGCCCCCGCTGCGGCTCGGAAAGGGCGAGGCGGGCGACGCCGACGCGACCGACGCGGAGCCTGTGTGACACCTGTGCCGCCGCTGTGCGGGCCTGCCGTGTGCGCAGGTCGGCGGCGTACTCGTCCGGACTCACCCGGGGAGCCGAATCGGCGGCCCGTCACGTAATGTCGTCCCATGCCCAGCCGTACCGCGACGCTGCTCGCATCGACACTGACGCTGATAGCGCTGCTGAGCGTCGCGCTGCTCGTGCCGTCCCCGTATTCGGAGATGTCGCCGGGACCCACGGTGAACACGCTCGGCACCTACGGCGGCGACACGGTGATCCAGATCGCGGGCCGGAAGACGTATCCGGCGGACGGGCACCTGAACATGACGACGGTCCGGGTCACCGGCGCCGACTACCACATGAACCTGATCGAGTCGGTCTTCGGCTGGCTGCGGCACGACGACAAGGTCGTCGAGCACGACACGCTCTACCCCAAGGGCCAGACCGCCCAGCAGGCCGACCAGCAGAATGCCGAGGAATTCACCCAGTCCCAGGACAGCGCCAAGGTCGCCGCGCTCAAAGAGCTGAAGATCCCCGTCCCCGGACGGGTGATCGTGGGCGCGGTGATCAGCGGCGGCGCGTCGCAGGGGCTGCTGCACGCCGGTGACGTGATCAAGGCGGTGGACGGCACCGCGGTCACCCAGCCCGACGACGTCGCCAAGCTGGTCACCAAGCACAAGCCGGGCCAGAAGGTGGTCTTCACGGTCGTCGGCGCCGCCGAGGCCAAGGGCAAGTCGGCCGACGGACTGCCGAGCCGGCAGGTGACCATCACCACCAGGAAGTCCGACGACACCGGGGCGAGCCGCGCGGTGGTCGGCATCCAGGCCGGTGTCGAGCACCTCTTCCCGTTCAGCATCGACATCAAGCTCGCCGACGTCGGCGGCCCCAGTGCCGGCATGATGTTCGCGCTCGGCATCGTGGACAAGCTCACACCGGGCGACATGACCGGCGGCACATTTGTGGCGGGCACCGGCACCATAGACGACACCGGGAATGTCGGGCCGATCGGCGGCATCAGCCTCAAGACGATCGGCGCCCGCGACAAGGGCGCGCAGTATTTCCTCACCCCGGCCGACAACTGCGGCGAGGCCGCCAAGGACGTCCCGCACGGCCTCACCCTGGTCAAGGTGAAGACCCTGGACGACGCCATGGCGGCGCTGAAGGACATCAAGTCCGGCGACACGGCCGCGCTGCCCAGCTGCACCAAGAGCTGAGCCGCCCCCGGGGCGCGCAATGTGCCGCGGCCCGTAGCGGACGCGGCACATTGCGAAGCCGTGGCACTTGGCACGGCGCATCGCGCGCAGGAAGCGCGGTCAGCGCCGGAACTACGCCTCGAAGGTCGCGGTCAGCGCCTCCGCGAGCCCCGGCACCAGGCTCGCACCGGTCAGCACCTCCGACGCGGTGTCCTTCGCCCGCAGCCGCACCGCCGACTCCCTGGCGCCGCCCCGCAGCACCGCGACCGTCATCCGCACCTCCTGGCGCTCCGGGTGCGCGGCCACCCAGGACGCCAGCGCGGCGTCGTCCAGGTCGTCGGGGATCGCCGCCTCCGCCGACGGCGGCAGCATCAGCCGCTCCACGGTCAGCGCGCAGCCCGCGATCACCTCGGGCCAGGCGATGGTGGCCAGGAATTCGTCGAGCGCGGTGCCCGACGGCAGCTCCTCCTGCTCGATCGGGGTGAGCGCGCCCGCCGCGCTCTGATCGGCGAGCCCGAGCTGATCGGCGAGACCGGGCTCCTGGGTGCGCAGCTGAGCGGTGTCGACAAGGGCGAACAGCCGTGCGGGCTGGTCCCAGCCGAGACCGGCCGCGTATTCGTCGATCTCCAGTACGGCGCGGGTCAGCGGGCTCGCCGCGAGCGGTGTTCCATCGGTCGCAATGTTGGACATGGCGGCTATCCTCCCCCCTTCCCGGCCGGAATCGGGAACCGGCCAAAGCGTCGCGAAGTTGCATCTGTGGGAGTCCGACCGGGACGCCGCAGAAAACGCCGACATTTCGAGGTGCGCACCCTTGGTTTTCCAGATGCCGGACCGCGGCGAAGGTGCGGCAGAACCCAGCAGAAGAGCCGGCCGCCCGTCCCGCAGGGTGATCGCCCTGCTCATCGTCCTCGGCGTGCTCGCCGTGCTGATGATCGGGTTCGTGATGTTCGCCGGCGTCTGGACGGACTGGCTCTGGTACCGCTCGGTGCGCTACTCCTCGGTCTTCTCCACCATGGCGTGGACGAAGGCCGGGCTCTTCGCCGTCTTCGGGCTGCTGATGGCCGGAAGCGTCGGTTCCACCATCTACCTGGCGCACCGGCTGCGTCCGCCGCTCAGCGCGATGTCCAGCGAGCAGCAGAATCTGGACCGCTACCGGATGGGCCTGGCGCCGTACAAGACGTGGGTGCTGCTCGGGATCAGCGCGGTCGTCGGGCTGATCGCCGGCGGCGCGGCCGCGACCCAGTGGCGGCTGTGGCTGCTGATGAGCAATGCCACGCCCTTCCACACCAAGGACCCGCAGTTCCACAAGGACGTCTCCTTCTACACCTTCGACCTGCCCTTCTACCGGTTCCTGCTGAACTTCGGCTTCGCGGCGGTGATCATCTCGCTGGTCGCCGCGGCCGTCGTGCACTACCTCTACGGCGGGCTGAGGATCACCTCACCGGGGGCCAGGGCGACCTCGGCGGCCACCGGGCACCTGTCGGTGCTGCTCGGCCTGTTCGTGTCGCTCAAGGCCGTCGCCTACTGGCTGGACCGCTACTCCCTCGCGGTGCGGTCCAGCGGCTTCAGGACCACCGACAACTGGACCGGGCTGCGCTATGTCGACGCCAACGCCTATCTGCCCGCCAAGACGATCCTGTTCTTCATCGCGGTGATCTGCGCGCTGCTGTTCTTCGCCACCTTGTGGCGGCGTACGTGGTCGCTGCCGACCATCGGCTTCGGCCTGATGGTGCTCTCGGCGATCCTGATCGGCGGCCTGTACCCGGCGATCGTGCAGAAATTCCAGGTGCTGCCGAACGAGGCGGCCAAGGAGGCGCCCTACGTCCAGAAGAACATCGACGCGACCAGGGCCGCGTACGGCCTGACGAAGACCAAGGTGACGGCCTACCCGGGCAAGCCCGGCGCCACATCCGCGGCCAGTGCCGCGGGCAGCCCCGCGGCCACCGCCGGCGCCACGACCCTGCGGGCCGACGCGGACTCCGCGGCCAGCCTGCGGGTACTGGACCCGAATGTGGTCTCGCCCACCTTCCAGCAGCTCCAGCAGAGCAGCGACTACTACCAGTTCCCCTCGACCCTGGACGTCGACCGGTACCCGGGCGACGGCAAGGAGCAGGACACCGTCGTGGGCCTGCGGGAGCTGAACGTCAACGGCATACCCAAGAGCAACTGGATCAACGACCACTTCAAGTACACCCACGGCTACGGCGTCGTCGCGGCCAAGGGCACCGAGGTGACCGGCGGCGGCAGCCCCGACTTCATCGAGCAGGGCCTGCCCGCAGACGGCGGCCTCGGCGGCAAGGACGGCTACGAGCAGCGGATCTACTTCGGCGAGCAGACCAAGCAGTATTCGATCGTCGGCGGCCCGACGCCCGAGCTGGACTACGCGGACAAGGGCCACGAGACGACGACCAGCTACGCAGGGAAGGACGGCGTGGGCCTGGGCAATCCGCTGACCCGCGCCGCCTACGCGGTCAGCTTCGGCGAGCCGAAGATCCTCTACTCGGGGGCGATCGGCAAGGACTCCAAGATCCTCTACAACCGCACCCCCAAGGAGCGGGTGGAGGCGGTGGCGCCCTGGCTGACCATCGACGGCGACCCCTATCCGGCGCTGGTCGGCAAGCACGTGGTGTGGGTGGTGGACGCCTACACCACGAGCAACAGCTATCCGTACGCCTCGCGTACCACCCTGGGCGACACCACGGCGGACTCGCTGACCGACAGCCAGCGCTCGGTGATCGCCCAGCAGAACCAGGTCAACTACATCCGCAACTCGGTCAAGGCCACCGTGGACGCCTACGACGGCACGGTGACGCTCTACCAGTGGGACACCCAGGACCCGGTGCTCAAGACCTGGATGAAGGCCTTCCCCGACACGGTGAAGCCCAAGGCGGACATCCCGGCCGACCTGCTGGCGCACCTGCGCTATCCGCAGGACCTGTTCAAGGTGCAGCGGGAGATGCTCACGACGTATCACGTCACCAAGGCGGCGGATTTCTCCAGCGGCAGCCAGGTGTGGGCGGTGCCCGACGACCCGGCGGTCAAGAGCGGCAAGGCGGTGCCGCCGTATTACATGAGCCTGCGGATGCCCGGCCAGAGTGCCAAGTCCTTCTCGCTGACCACCACCTTCACACCGAGCGGCCGGGACAATCTCAGCGCCTTCATGGCGGTCGACGCCGACGCGGCCGGCGACGACTACGGCACCATCAGAGTGCTGCAACTGCCGACCAGCCCCACGGTCGACGGGCCCAAACTGGTGCAGGCGAAGATCAATTCCAACAGCCAGTCGGCGCCCAAGATCAACGACCTGAAGCGGTCGGGCTCGGACTCCACGGTCGAGTACGGCAATCTGCTGACCGTGCCACTGGACGGCGGGCTGCTCTATGTGGAGCCGGTCTACGTACGCACCACGGGCATCGACTATCCGCTGCTGAGCAGCGTGGCGGTGCTCTACGGCGGTGACATCACCTACGAGCCGACGCTGTCGCAGGCCCTCGACGACCTGCTCGGCCCGGCCGCCGGCGGTACGTCGGGCACCAAGTCGCCCGCTGCCAGTACGCCCGCCGGGATCCCGAAGGCGCCACCAGGCGGCGGCACGTCCTCGGCCACGGGCGACCCGGCGCTCCAGCAGGCGCTGTCCGACGCGCAGAAGGCGTACGACGACGGCCAGGCGGCCATGAAGAAGAACGACTGGGACGCCTACGGCGACGCGCAGCAGCGGCTCGGCGACGCGCTCAAGCGGGCCGAGGCCGCGGGCAAGGCGGGCACGGCTGCGGACGGGAGCGGTACGCCGAAGAGCGGCAGCGGTACGCAGGGGAGCACGCCGGGGGGTTCGCAGACCCCCGCGAAGAAGGGCTGAACGGGTGACATCCCGCGTCGTGGTACGGTTAGGGCACAACGACGCGGGGTGGAGCAGCTCGGTAGCTCGCTGGGCTCATAACCCAGAGGTCGCAGGTTCAAATCCTGTCCCCGCTACGGCACGAAGTAGGCCCGAAGTCAAGCGACTTCGGGCCTCTTCGCTTGTACGGGTGAACCTGGGTCAACCGCGTTTGACGTGCCCTCTTGTCGGGAAGTCGACAAAACGCTGTAGAGACCAACTGGGTTGCGGTATACCAGGTGTACGCCGGTAGCGGGTGGTGCAACGATGGGGCTTATGGGGGATGGTGCGGGGCTGCTGAACGTTCGTCAGAACCATGGTCGTCATGGTCCGGCGGGCGACGCGGCGCTGTCCGCCGTGCCCGCGCCGGGACCGGTCGCCGGCGAGGTGGCCGCGCTGCTGCCGACGCCCCGGGCGGGCGACGCCCTTGCCGCGCCGGCGGCTCCCGGCGCCGTCCCCGCGCTGCTCGCCGAACTGCCCGACGAGGACAGTCTCGCGCTGCGCGAGGAGGCCGAGATCGAGGCCCGGCACCGGCGGGCCGCCGAGCACGGCGACCCGTTCGCGATGAGCGCGCTCGGCACCCTGCTGCTGCGCCGCGGCGACCTCGACGGCGCCGAGCCGTATCTGCGCGAGGCCGTCCAGCACGGGGACCGCGCCGCCGCCAACAACCTGGGCCTGCTGCTGCACCAGCGCGGTTACGCCGACGACGCGGCCGGCTGGTGGCGTATCGCCGCGGTCGCCGGGTCGGCCGCCGCCGCGCACGCGCTGGGCCGGCACTACCGCGAGCGCGGTGACGAGCCCGGCGCCGAATACTGGCTGCGCCAGGCCGCCGAGTCCGGCCATGTGCTGGGCGCCTACGCGCTGGCCGACCTGCTCGACCACCGGCGGGACGGCGGCGCCGAGCGGTGGTATCACGCCGCCGCCGAGCACGGCCACCGCGAGGCCGCGTACCGGCTCGCCCGGATCTGCGCGCGGCGCGGCGAGAACCACGAGGCCGAGCAGTGGTTCCGGCAGGCCGCCGCGCGCCGCCACCGGCGGGCCGCGCTGCGGCTGGGCACCCTGCTGGAGGAGCGCGGCGAGACCAAGGAGGCCGGGCACTGGTATCTGACCGCCGCCCGCGACGGCGAGGCGCGGGCCGCCTGCGCGCTGGCCTTCCTGCTGCGTGACGCCGGCGACCTCGACCAGGCCGCCACCTGGTGGCGGCGGGCCGCGCAGGCCGGCGACGGCAACGCGGCCAACGCGCTGGGCGCGCTGCACGCCCAGGAGGGCGAGACGCAGACCGCCGAGCGGTGGTATCGCGCCGCCCTCGACGCGGGGGACGTGAACGGGGCGTACAACCTCGGCCTGCTCTGCGCGGGCCAGGGCCGTACGCCGCAGGCCGAGCAGTGGTACCGCAAGGCCGCGTACGCCGGGCACCGCGAGGCCGCCAACGCGCTCGCCGTACTGCTGCTGCAGCACGGCGACGCGGACGGGGCCGAGCCGTGGTTCTCCAAGGCCGCGGAGTCCGGCAGCATCGACGCCGCCTTCAACCTCGGCATCCTGCACGCCGGGCGCGACAACGCCGGTGCCGCCCGCGCCTGGTACGAGCGTGCCGCCGCGGCCGGGCACGCCGGTGCCGCGCTCCAGGTGGCCATCGCGCTCCAGCGCGACGGCGACCACCACGAGGCCGAGCGGCACCTGCGGTGCGCCGCGGGCGGCGGCAGCCCGGAGGCCGCCTTCCGGCTCGGCGCGCTGCTCGACCGCCGCGAGCGCGAGCGGGAGGGCGGCGGTTCCGAGGTCGACACCGAGCCGCTCGGCGGCGAGGCGGAGGAGTGGTACGAGCGGGCCGCCCGGCAGGGGCACCGGCGGGCGCAGGTACGGCTCGGCATGACCGCGGCGCAGCGCGGTGACGTCGAGCAGGCCGCGCGCTGGTACCGCCTCGCCGCGGAGGCGGGGTCGCGCAACGGCGCGTTCAATCTCGGGCTGCTGCTGGCCCGGGAGGGCAGCGAGCCGGAGGCGGCGCTGTGGTGGACCCGCGCCGCCGAGGCGGGGCACGGGCGTGCGGCTCTGCGTATGGCGCTGCTTTCCGCCCGGCACGGCCGCCTCACCGACGCGCGCAGCTGGTGCGCCCGAGCGGTGGCCTGCGGCCCGGCGGAAGTGGCCGAGCGTGCGGCGCGCCTGACCGCGGCCGTCAACCAAGAGCTTTCCGCCTAGCTCTTGGTTGTCCCTCCCGCCCTACGGGCCGGCCCCCCCGAGCACGGTCTCGCGGTTCCCCCGCGCCAGGGGGGTGCGTATCCCCCGGGGGCGGGGGCTGTGGGGTTCCCTTTCGGCACGGGGGTGCCCACCCCGCTGGCGCGGGGCCGGGGTGCCGCTGCGGCTGAGGGTGCCCCTCCGCCGGCACGCGCCTGAGGGTGCCCCTGCGTCGGCGGGCGCGCTTGCCCCGGGGGCGGGGGTGCTGCGGTTCCCTTTCGGCAGGGGGCGCATCCCCCGGGCGCGGGGGTTGTGGCGGTGCCTCTTCGGCACGGGGGGTGCCCATCAGGGGCGCGGGGAACTGCGCGCTCAGCCGTCCACCGGCCGGTGGTCCGGATCGGACCGAAGAGATCCTTTGGGTCGGTGACGACCCGCGCGTGGGTGGTGGGTTGGTCGCGCGGTTCCTCGCGCCCCTTGGGGTGGTGCGGTGCGTTCGTACGTGGCGGTGGGTGGGGGCTGGGCGCGCGGTTCCCCGCGCCCTTGGGGGACGGCCCGCCGTGCGGACGGCGCGCCACCGTCGTGGTGGGTTCTCGCACCCCGGACGGGCACGCGCGGCGTCGCGGGGAGAGGGGCGCGGACCTCGGTCCCCCATGCACCCGCCCAAGGGATTTGCACTGATCAAACGCACTGGGCTAAGGTAAAGACACAACGACGCGGGGTGGAGCAGCTCGGTAGCTCGCTGGGCTCATAACCCAGAGGTCGCAGGTTCAAATCCTGTCCCCGCTACGGAATGGGAAGGCCCGGAGGCAATCGCCTCCGGGCCTTCTTCTTGTTCGGGCAAAGTCCGGCCGGATCGGGTGGGAGCCGGTGCGGGGGCGGGGGATGCTGGGAGGAGGACGAGGTGACGGCGCATCAGGAGGCGGGATTGTTGCGCAGGCGGCGGGGACGCTGCCCGCAGGACGGGGCGGCAGCCGAGGTCAGCGGGCGCTGGGCCGAGTGGTGCGCGGCCGCGGCCCGCGACGGGCGGCCCGCGGACGTCGACGCGCTGCTGGGCCGCCTGCTGGCGCTGTCCGCCGAGGGCGCCCCGTACGAGCGCGCGGCGGCGCTGGACGCGCTGACCGCGGCCCCGCCGAGGCTGCTGCTGCTCCTGGACCGCGCGGCCCGTACCGGCCCGGCGCCGCGAGCCGTGGGGGCCGACGTACTGGCGCTGCTGCTGCGGTCGTTCGCGCCCGACGGGCACGTACGGGAGTCCGCCGTCGAGGGCCTGGCCTGCTGCGGGGGACCCGCGGCGGTGGCCGGGCTCGCGCTGCGCACCGCCGACTGGGTGGAGCCGGTCAGGGCCAGGGCCACCGCGGCGCTGCTGGCCCGCAGCGCCCCCGAGGAGGTCGCCGCGGCCGTACGCGTGCTGCTGCGGCTGGCCGGCCGCAGCCGTACCGGCGCGCTGCTGGGGGACTACCGCGGACTGCTGTGCCGCCCGCCGCACCGCAGGGCGCTGCGGGTCCTGGTGGTGGACGCCGACCGCGCCGCCCGCCGCTTCGGCGTGGCCCTGGCGCTGGAGCTGGGCGAGTACGCGCGCGGCGACCTGCTGCGTACCGCGCTGCGGGACCGCGACCAGGTGTGCCGCGCCCTGTGCGCGCAGCGGCTGCTCGACCTCGACCCGGACCAGGCGGGCCGGCTGCTGCTGGCCAGGGACGCGGCCGTACGCGAACTGGCGGTCGCGGCGCTGCCCGCCGACGTACCGGCGACGCGGCTGGTGGCGCCGCTGGCCGACCGGGCGCGGATGGTACGGGCGCAGGCCCGCTGGCAGCTGTACGGCCGCGGTGAGCCGCCGTCGGGGGTCTACCGCAGGCAGTTGGGCCGGGCGGGCCGGACGACGCCGGTGCGGCTGCTGGCCGGGCTCGCGGCGGGCCTGGGGGAGTGCGGGGACGCGGCCGATGTGCCGGCCCTCATGCGGCTGCTGGACCAGCGGCGCCTGTCACCCCCGATGGTGCGCAGGGCGGCGGTCAGGGCGGTGGGGCGGCTGGCCCCGCGCGAGGAACTGGTCGGGCTGCTCGGCCCGCTGGCGATGGACCCCGACCCGGGCGCGGCCCGTGAGGTCTTCGAGGCGCTGGCGGCCAGGGCGCCGGGCGAGGTGCCGGCGGAGATCCGCTGGATCGGCGGTGTACGCCCCGAGGCGGCGGTCCGCCGGGCCGCTGCCCGTATCGGCGGCGGGCAACCGTCGCCCACCGTGCGAGGGGCGTCGCGTTACGAGCAGTCGGGGCACAGCCCCCGATAGGCGGCGACGGTGCGGCCGGACTGCTCGGCGGCGGGCAACCGTCGCCCGCCGTGCGAGGGGCGTCGCGTTACGAGCAGTCGGGGCACAGCCCCCGATAGGTGACCTCGGCGGTGGCGACGGTGAAGCCGAACCGTTCGGCGGCGGGCAGCGCGGCGAGCGGGTCGCCGTGCGGGTGCACATCGCGCACGGTGCCGCAGCGGGAGCAGACCAGGTGCTGGTGCGGCCGGTGCGCGTTGGGGTCGTAGCGCTTGGCGCGCCCGTCCGTGGCGACCTCGATGATCTCGCCGATGGTCACCATCTCGCCCAGCGTGTTGTAGACGGTGGCGCGGGAGATCTCCGGCAGCCGCTCTATGGCGCGGGCGTGCACCTCGTCGGCGGTGAGGTGCACATGGTCGCCGTCGAGGACCTCGGCGACGACCCGCCGCTGCGCGGTCAGCCGCCAGCCGCGTTCGCGGAGTCGTTCCAGCAGGTCACTCATGGGCACCAGCCTAACAGCGGGGGTCCGGAGTGCGAATCGGTCCGTGTCTGGGATTCTTCTCGGTTTGGACTCTGTCTACCGTAGGATCGATTCCGGTGACAGCGGGAAGCGGCGCCCGCTGTGGCCGCAAGAGACTTCGGCAGGCGCCGGGTGGCGGCGGTCCAGGCCCTCCGCCGCCCGGCCCGGCGCTTGACCGAGAGGCCGAAGGGGCCGGACGCCAAGGGGCTCCGGCCCCTTCGTCGCGCCCGGGGCCGGGGCGCTGGGCGGCTACGCCGGGACCGCGGCTTTCACCGGCGCCCAGCAGCGGATGATGTCGCGCACCGAGACCACGCCGACCGGCTCGTGGCCGTCCAGCACGATCAGATGGCGGAAGCCGCCGCGCAGCATCGCGGTGGCCGCCTCCTCCAGCGTCCACCGGGGTCCGGCGAAGACGACGTCGGTGGTGGTGTGGGCGTGCGCCGGCTCGTGGTCGGGGCTCAGGCCCGCGCCCACGGCGTTGAGCACGTCACGTTCCGTCAGAATGCCGAGTCCGCAGGTGTCGGTGTCGAGGACGATCGCCGCGCCGACCCGGCGGGCGGACATCAACTCGGCGGCCTGGCGGAGAGTGTGGGCGGGGCCGATGGTGAGAACCATCGTCGTCATCGCGTCGCTGACCAGCATGGTCGGGCACCTCCTGGGGTGGGCCCGTCCGTGAATGCATTCACACATTCACAAGCGGGGGTGCCTTCATAGTCACACGCACCCCAGTGGTGGGCAAGGGTCCGCGCGCAATGAGTAGCTCTCGGTCACGAATCGCCGCGACACCGCGCAGCCGCGTTCACGAACCGCCCGGAAAGCCCCGGCAGTTGCTCATGAACCGCCGAGATACCCCAGCAGCTCCTCGTGCAGCAGCCCGTTGGACGCCGCCGCGTTGCCGCCGAAGGGACCGGGCACCCCGTCCAGCGAGGTGAACCGGCCGCCCGCCTCCCGGACGATCACGTCGTTCGCCGCCATGTCCCACAGGCTCAGCTCGGGCTCGGCGCAGATGTCCACCGACCCCTCGGCCACCATCATGTACGGCCAGAAGTCCCCGTAGCCGCGGGTCCGCCAGCAGTTGCGGGACAGGTGCAGGAAGCCGTCGAGGCGGCCCTGCTCCTCCCAGCCGCTCAGCGACGAGTACGCGAAGGACGCGTCCTCGAGCCGGCTCACCCGGGAGGCGTGCAGCCGGGTCGCCGACGACAGGCTGCGCCCGGTGTACGCGCCGGTGCCCTTCGCCGCCCACCAGCGGCGGCCGAGGGCCGGCGCCGAGACCACCCCGACGACCCCCTCGTCCGCACCGTGCTCGCCCTGTACCACCAGCGCGATGAGCGTCGCCCACACCGGCACCCCGCGGACGTAGTTCTTGGTGCCGTCGATCGGATCGACGATCCAGCGTCTGGGGCCCGAGCCGCGGCTGCCGTACTCCTCGCCGAGCACCGCGTCGCGCGGCCTGGCGCGGCCCAACTGGCCGCGGATGAGCTCCTCGGCCTCCTTGTCCGCCTCGCTGACCGGTGTGAGGTCGGGCTTGGTCTCGACCT
Source organism: Streptomyces sp. NBC_01477 (assembly GCF_036227245.1). Taxonomy (GTDB): domain Bacteria; phylum Actinomycetota; class Actinomycetes; order Streptomycetales; family Streptomycetaceae; genus Actinacidiphila. The sequence goes on along the minus strand of NZ_CP109445.1, from coordinate 3,027,024 downwards.
TGAGGTCGAGTGCCTTGAAGCGCGCCATGGTCGCGGCGTCGGCGGCGTCGGCCAGCACATGGGCCAGCCGCAGGTCGTCGTTGAAGTCGGGCATGCGCCGAACAGTAGCGCGGCGGTGCGCGGCCCGCCGGTCCGCGCCCCGCCCGCGCGTTCCGCGGCTCCGGCGGGGGAGCCGCGGGACACCTCGTCCCGGGAGGCCGGCGGGCACCTCTTCCCAGGAGGTCCAGCTTCCTAGGAGGTCCAGCCCATGTGGTCGTAGTCCCAGTCCGCCAGGCCCGAGGCGCCGAAGTTGGCCAGGCCCTTGCGGACCGCGACGATCTGCGGGCGCTGGTACAGCTCGATGGAGTGCACCTGCTCCCAGATCTTCGCGTCCGCCTGGTTGTAGAGCGCGTCGGCCGCGGTCCGGTCGGTGGTCTGCGCGGCCCGGGTGATCAGCTGCTGGATCTGCGGGGTCGTGATCCGGCCGTAGTTGCCGTACACCTGCGAGCCGGTGGGCGCCTGGAAGGTCGAGTACAGCAGGGTGTGGAAGAGCGCGTCGACGTTGCGGAAGCTGACCAGGTCGAAGGCGCCGGTGTTGACGTACTTCTCGAAGAAGTCGTTGGACGGGACCGTCTGGATCTTCACCGCGATGCCGGCCTGGCCGAGCTGCGCCTGCACCAACTGCGCCTGGTCGGTGGCCGACGAGCTGCTTCCGGCGCTGATCACATAGTCCAGGGTGAGCTGCTTGCCGCCCTTGGTGCGCGGCTTGCCGGGGCCGTTGTCCTGCCAGCCGGCCTGGTCGAGCAGCTTCTTGGCGCCCGCGAGGTCGTAGTCGCCCCACTTGCCCGCGTTGTCCTGGTAGCCCTGCTGGTTGGGCATGAAGAAGTGGTTGTCGAGCGGCTTGACGGTGAAGGGCAGGTCCTTGGAGAAGGCGGCGACGATGCCCTGCCGGTCGATCGCCAGGTCCACCGCCTGCCGTACGGCGAGGTCCTGGAGCGGGCCGCGGGCGCCGTTGAGGGTGATGTGGACCTCGTCCCAGCGCGAGCCGGTCCTGATGGCGGTGTCGGGGGAATTCGCCAGCCGCTTGTAGTCCTCCGGCTGGAAGGCCGGGGTCTCGTCGATCTCCTTGTTGAGATACGCGTCGGTGTCCGCCGAGGTGTCCAGCGCCCGGTAGATGATCGCGTCCAGCTTCGGCTTCGCGCCCCACCAGTGGGGGTCGGGCACGGTCGTGACGGTCTGCGCGGTCGTGTCGTACCCGCTGATCCTCCAGGAGTTGCCGGTGATCGGGACCTTGCCCAGCCAGCCCTTGTTGAACAGCTCGGGCGTCGCGATCGAGGGCGCGGGCAGCAGCGGGCGGAAGAGCCGCTGCCAGTCGGCGTACGGCTTGCCGAAGGTGACCTTCACCTGCTGGTCGTCAACACCCCTGGTGACCGCGGAGATCTGGTCGTAGCCGCTGGTGTCGGCGACCAGGTAGCGGTCGTCCCTGCCGTTCAGCGCCTTCCACTGGGTGGCGAAGTCCTGCCAGCTCAGCTGCTTGCCGTCGGACCACCTGGCCTTCGGGTTCAGGGTGTAGGTGACCACCTGCGGGGTGGTGGAGGTGACGGTGGCCGAGACCAGGAAGTCCTTGTCGAGCTGCGAGACGCCCTTGGCGTCGTAGCGGAAGAGGCTCGGCAGCACCTGGACGTCGATGCTCTGGGCGTCACCCTGCGTGCCGTCCACCTGGTAGAAATTCCACTGCGAGATCCACTGCTGGATCGACAGCTTCAAGGTGCCGCCCTGCTTGACCCTGCTCGCGGGCTGCGCGTTGATCCCCGACGTGCCCACCGCAGGCGCCGCGGCGCTCTTCTTCGGCGCCGCTTTCCCGTCGTCGTCGGAGCCGCCGCTGCACCCCGCGACCAGCACCGCGGTGGAAAGGGCCACGGCGACCGCGGTGGCGGGTCTGCCGAACATCCTGGGCATGGGTGGCTCCTCCGGTCGTCGGGCACGGCGCATCAGCACCCGCTGCCCCTCCGGGCACGGCGCTGGCGCTTGACGCTAGACCGCCACCGCCGCCCCATGCGCCTCTTTGGTAATGCCGACATGGCCTCTTCATATTGCGGTAACACAACGCCCCGAGGATCGTGGTGACGCCGGAGAGAGGACCCGATGTGCTCGCGTATCTGGCCCGACGGCTGGGTTATTACGTGGTCCTGCTGCTGGTCGCCGTGTGCCTGTCGTACGCGCTGGCGGCCACCGCGCTCCAGCCGCGGGCGTACTTCGAGGCCCGGCAGCCGCCGCCGCGGGCCGCCGCCGTCGACGCGCAGCTCAGCGCGCTCGGCATCAACGACCACACCCCGCTCTACGACCGGTTCGGGCACTGGGCGTCCCACGCGGTGCGCGGCGACCTCGGCAGCACCATCGACGGCACCTCGGTCAACGCCGAGTTCGGCCGCCGGGTCGGGGTCAGCCTTCGGCTGCTGGTGGTCGGCACCGTGGCCGGCACGGTGATCGGCGTGCTGGCCGGCGCCTGGACCGCGGTCCGGCAGTACCGGCTGTCCGACCGGCTCGTCACCGTCACCTCCTTCGTCCTGCTGTCCACCCCGGTCTTCCTGCTCGCGGTGCTGCTCAAGATCGGCGCCATCAAGCTCAACCAGGCGCTGGGCACCGACCTGATCAGATTCACCGGCGAGAAGACCCCCGGTCTGCACGGCGGTTGGTTCGCGCACGCCAAGGACCGGGCCGTGCACCTGCTGCTGCCGAGCCTGTCGATCGGGCTGATCACCATCGCCACCTACAGCCGCTACCAGCGCAGCACCATGCTCGACGTCCTCGGCTCCGACTACCTGCGCACCGCCCGGGCCAAGGGCCTGACGCGGCGCAAGGCGCTGCTCAAGCACGGGCTGCGTACCGCGCTCATCCCGATGTCGACCTTCTTCTCCTACAACTTCCTCGCGGTCTTCACCGGCGCGATCTTCACCGAGGCGATCTTCGGCTGGCACGGCATGGGGGAGTGGCTGGTCGCCTCGATCGGCAAGGACGACGTCAACTCGGTCGTCGCGGTCAGTACGTTCGCGGCCGTCGTCGTCCTGCTGTCCGGCTTCGTCGCCGATCTGCTGCACGCCGCCCTCGACCCGCGTATCCGCCACGCCTGACGGGTACGCCCGATCAGGGTTCCGACCGCCGCTGCCGCCGCCACCGCTGACCGCGACCTCACGACAAGGGGCCACCACACCGCCATGGCCACCGCACCAGAGACCCTGCTCGCCGGAGCCGAGGACGACGACGGCCTGGTCGCGGGGCCGCCCAGCCGGGTCAGGGTCACCCTGCGCCGCTTCGCCGGCCACCCCAGCGCCGTCGCGGGCCTGGTCGTGGTGGCGCTGCTGTTCGTGCTCGCCTTCGCGGGGCCGCACCTGACCCGGTGGAGCTACAGCGACATCGACTACACCGCGCTGCGCTCGGCGCCCTCGTCCCGGCACTGGTGGGGCACCAACAGGATCGGCCAGGACGTCTTCGCGCAGACCGTGCGCGGGTTGCAGAAGTCGCTGATCATCGGGCTGCTGGTCGGGGTGGCCGCGACCGCGGGCGCCGCCGCCGTCGGCGCGTGCGCGGGCTACTTCGGCGGCTGGACCGACCGGCTGCTGACCTTCGTCACCGACCTGCTGCTGATCTTCCCCAGCTTCCTGGTGATCTCCGTGGTCTCGCCGCGGCTCAAGGGCGGCGGCTGGCTGATCTTCGCGCTGCTGCTCGCGCTCTTCGCGTGGATGGTCACCGCCCGGGTGGTGCGGTCGATGGCGATCTCGCTGCGGGAGCGGGAGTTCGTCCGCGCGGCCCGCTACATGGGCGTCGGGCCGCTGCGGATCATCGTCCGGCACATCGTGCCCAATGTGGCGTCCTTCCTCATCATCGACGCGACCATCGCGGTGGGCACGGCCGTGATGAGCGAGACCGCGCTGTCCTACTTCGGCTTCGGCGTGCAGTCGCCCGACGTCTCGCTCGGCACCCTGATCGCCGACGGCACCGGGGCCGCGGTCACCTACCCGTGGATGTTCTTCTTCGCCGCCGGGCTGCTGGTCGTCTTCGTGCTCGCGGTGAACCTGATCGGCGACGGTCTGCGCGACGCGATCGACCCGACGTCCACGCGGCGGCGCACGAAGGGGGCGGCCCGGTGACGGAGTCGCTGCCGGACGACGTCGTGCTCGACATCCGCGGCCTGGAGGTGGACTTCGGTACGGTGCCGGCCGTGCGCGGTGTCGACCTGGTCCTGCACCGCGGCGAAGTCCTGGGCCTGGTCGGCGAGTCGGGCTCGGGCAAGTCGGTGACCGCGCTCGCCGCGATGGGGCTGCTGCCGGGCGGCGCGCGCGTACGCGGCTCGGTACGCCTCGACGGGACAGAACTGGTGGGCGCCACCGACGCGGCGCTGTCCGCGGTGCGCGGCAACCGGATCGCCATGGTCTTCCAGGACCCGCTGTCCGCCTTCACGCCGGTCTACCGGATCGGCGACCAGATCGCCGAGGCGCTGCGCGCCCACCAGGACCTCTCCCGGGAGCGGGCCGCCGAGCGGGCGGTGGAACTCCTCGACCTGGTCGGCATCCCGGAGCCGCGGATCAGGGCCGCGGCCTTCCCGCACGAATTCTCCGGCGGCATGCGGCAGCGCGCCATGATCGCCATGGCCGTCGCGAACGACCCCGACGTCATCCTCGCCGACGAGCCCACCACCGCGCTCGACGTGACCGTGCAGGCCCAGGTGCTCGACGTGCTGCGGACGGCGCAGCGCGAGACCGGCGCCGCCCTGCTGCTGGTCAGCCACGACCTGGGCGTCATCGCGGGCAGCGCGGACCGGGTCGCGGTGATGTACGCGGGCCGGATCGTGGAGACCGCGCCGGTGGACGCGCTGTTCGCCCGGCCGCGGATGCCGTACACGCTGGGCCTGATCGGTGCGGTGCCGCGGCTGGACGCGGACGCGAAGGGGCGGCCCGAACCGCTGGTGCCGATCCCCGGCGCCCCGCCCGTGCCCGGCTCGCTCCCGCCCGGCTGCGCCTTCGCCCCGCGCTGCCCCCTGGCCGAGGCCCGCTGCCGGGCGGCGGAACCGGGGCTGACCGCGGTGGCGGAGCCGGGGCCGACCGCCCCGGCCGAGCCGGAAAGGGCGCCGGCGGAGGCCGGATCGGCGGGACCCGAAGCGGCGGCGGCGCCCGGGCCGATCGCGGTGGCGGAGCCGGCGCCGGCGCTGCGGAAAGCCGAGCCGGCGGCGGCAGCACCCGCCGCGCTGACAGCCGACGTCACCGCCCGTGCGCGGGCCCCGCACCTGGCCGCCTGCGTGCGGGCCGACGAGATCGCCGGGCTCGGGCCGCTCGACGTCTTCCCGGTGGCCGTCGCCGAGAGCCCGGCGGCGCCCGTGGCGGACCGGCGGCCCGACGGGGACACCGTGCTGCGGGTCAGCGGCCTGGCCAGGACCTTTCCCCTGCTCAAGGGCGCGGTGCTCAAGCGCCGGGTCGGCTCGGTGTACGCCGTGGACGAGGTGGACCTCGACATCAGGACCGGCGAAGTCCTCGGCCTGGTCGGCGAGTCGGGCTCGGGCAAGTCCACCACCCTCTTCGAGATCCTGGAGCTGAAACGGCCAGAGCGCGGCAGCGTCGAGGTGCTGGGCCGGGGCACGGACGCGCTGACCCGGCGCGAGGCGCACGCCCTGCGCGCGCAGGTCCAGATCGTCTTCCAGGACCCGATGGCCAGTCTCGACCCGCGGCTGCCGGTCGGCGACATCGTCGCCGAGCCGCTGCGCGCCCAGCGCGCCGACCGGGGCCGTATCGCCCGCCGGGTGCCGGAACTGCTGCGCCAGGTCGGCCTCGACCCGGCGCACGCGGACCGCTTCCCGCACGAATTCTCCGGCGGCCAGCGCCAGCGCATCGGCATCGCCCGCGCCCTGGCGGTCGACCCGAGGCTGCTGGTCCTGGACGAGCCGGTCTCGGCGCTCGACGTGTCGGTGCAGGCCGGCATCGTCAACCTGCTGCTGCGGCTGCGGGCCGAACTGGGCCTGGCCTACCTGTTCGTGTCGCACGACCTGTCCGTGGTGCGGCACATCGCGGACCGGGTGAGCGTGATGTATCTGGGCCGTACGGTCGAGGCGGGCGCGGTCGGCGAGGTCTTCGCCCGGCCCCTGCACCCGTACACCCAGGCGCTGCTGTCGGCGGTGCCGCTGCCCGACCCGGTACGCGAGCGGGCCCGTACCCGCATCCTGCTGCCCGGCGACCCGCCGAGTCCGACCCGGCGGGTGCCGGGCTGCGCCTTCCGCTCCCGCTGCCCGGTCTTCGCGGTCCTGGGGGAGGAGCGGCGCGCGCGGTGCACCGCCGACGTACCGCCGCTGGCGGAGCAGGGCGCCGACCATGTGACGGCCTGCCACTTCCCGGCCGAACGGGCGGTGCTGTGACCGGGACGGCGGCTCAGGACCGGGACGGCGGCTCAGGACCGGGGCGGCCCGGCTCGGAGCATGGCGCGGCGACCGCCGGGCGGGGCCGGGGTCAGTGCGAGGAGCCGGAGATCTGCAGGCCGATGACGCCCACGACGACCAGTGAGATCGACGCGAGCTTGAGGGCGGAGACCAGGTCGCCGAGGAAGGCCATGCCGTAGATCGCGGTGCCCGCCGCGCCGATACCGGTCCAGACGGCGTACGCGGGACCGACGTCGAGCTTTTTCAGCGACAGGGTGAGCAGGCCGAAGGAGCCGAGGGCGAAGACGCAGAAGGCGACCGTGGGCCACAGCCGGGTGAAGCCGTGCGACAGCTTGAGGCAGACCGCGAAGCCGGTCTCGAAGAGACCCGCGACCACCACCAGGAGCCAGGCCATCGGGGCGCCTCCGTTTCGGCTCGTTCCGCTCGCGCCGCCCGCTGCGGCCGCTCGCGCTGCTCATACCCGCATCTCCGCCGGTCGTGCACCGGCGCGTGCGCTGTCGATCATCACACAGCACAGGGCGGAATGAGGCGGAAGTGAGGCGGCCCCACCGTACCGGTCAGTCGCCCTCGCGGCGCTCCCGGGTGGCCAGCAGGCGGCGCAGCGAGTCGAGACGGGCGGGTTCCGCGTGGCCCGCGGCCACCCAGGCGTCCAGGGCGCAGTCCTTCTCGTCGTGCGAACAGCCGCGCGGGCACTCCTCGGTGCCGGGCTCCAGGTCGGGGAAGGCCTTGATGACCCGGGACGGGTCGATGTGGTGCAGCCCGAAGGAGCGGACGCCCGGGGTGTCGATGACCCAGCCCGCCGCCCCGTCGGGTCCCGTGCCGGGCAGCGGCAGCGCGAGCGCCGAGGTGGTGGTGTGCCGCCCGCGCCCGGTCACCGCGTTGACCACGCCGGTGCTGCGCTGACGCTCCACCAGCGCGTTGACCAGGGTGGTCTTGCCGACACCGCTGTGCCCGACGAAGGCGGTGACCCGGCCGGCGAGGCGTTCGCGGATCTGGTCCACCCCGCCGGTCAGGAAGTCGTCCCGGTTGGTGACCACGTAGGACAGGTCGAGGGCCCCGTACGTCTCCAGCAGCGGTGCCGCGGGCGCCAGGTCGGACTTGGTGAGCACCAGCAGCGGGTCGAGGCCGGCGTCGTAGGCCGCTACCAGGCAGCGGTCGATCATCCGCGGGCGCGGCTCGGGGTCGGCGAGCGCGGTGACGATGGCCAGCTGGTCGGCGTTGGCGACGACCACCCGCTCGAAGGGGTCGTCGTCGTCGGCGGTGCGCCGCAGCACCGACCTGCGCGCCTCGACCCTGACTATCCGGGCCAGCGTGTCCTTGGCCCCCGACAGGTCGCCGACCACCGCGACCCGGTCGCCGACGACCGCGGACTTGCGGCCCAGCTCGCGGGCCTTCATGGCGGTGACCTCGCGGTGGTCGACCAGGACGGTGAGCCGGCCGCGGTCCACGGTCAGCACCATGCCCTCGGCGGCGTCCTCGTGCTTGGGCCTGATGGTCGTACGCGGCCGGGTGCCCCTGCTGTTGGGGCGGACCCTGATGTCGTCCTCGTCCGGGTTCTTGCCGTAGCGCCGCACTTTTCAGCCCTGTCCCGCCGGTACGCCCAGCATGTTGGTCCACAGCTCGGGGAAGTCCGGCAGTGTCTTGGCGGTCGTCGCCACGTCCTCCACCTGGACGCCCTCCACGACCAGGCCGAGCACCGCGGCCGCGGTGGCCAGGCGGTGGTCCTCGTAGGTGTGGAAGTCGCCGCCGTGCAGCGGGCGCGGGCGGATGCGCAGGCTGTCGCCGGTCTCGGTGATGTCGCAGCCCATCTCGCCCAGCTCCTTGGCCAGCGCCGCGAGCCGGTCGGTCTCGTGCAGCCGCAGGTGCGCGATCCCGGTCAGCTCCGACTCGGACTCGGCGAGCGCCGCGACCGCCGCGATCACCGGGGTCAGCTCGCCCACGTCGTGCAGGTCGGCGGTGATGCCGCGGATCCGCCCGGTGCCGCGGAAGGTCAGCGCGTGGTCGGTCTGTTCGTACGAGCCGCCCATCCGGGTGAAGATCTCCCGCAGCGCGTCGCCGGGCTGGGTGGTCCTGCGCGGCCAGCCGGGCACGGTCACCCGGCCGCCGGTGACCAGGGCCGCGGCCAGGAAGGGCGCCGCGTTCGACAGGTCGGGCTCCACCGTGATGTCCCGGCCGAGCAGGGCGCCCGCGGTGACCCGCCAGACGTTCCTGGCGCCGCCGCTCTGCGGGGCGTCCACCCGGGCGCCGGCCTTGCGCAGCATGTCCACGGTCATCCGGATGTGCGGGACCGAGGGCAGCGTACGGCCGGTGTGCCGGATCTCCAGGCCCTTGTTGAAGCGCGGCCCCGACAGCAGCAGGGCGCTGACGAACTGCGACGAGGAGGAGGCGTCGACGTCCACCGCGCCGCCGGTCAGCGACCCGGCGCCGTAGACGGTCAGCGGCAGTGACCCGCGGCCCTCGTCGTCTATCCGCGCGCCCAGGGCGCGCAGCGCGTCGATCACGCCGTGCAGCGGGCGCTCGTACGCGCGTGCGTCGCCCTCGAAGCGGACCGGGCCGTCGGCGAGCGCGGCCACCGGCGGCAGGAAGCGCATCACCGTGCCCGCGTTGCCGACGTCGACGGTCGCCGGGCCGTGGAGCCCCGCGGGGATGATCCGCCAGGCCTCGCCGCCGTCGGGGTTGACCGTCTCGTCGATCTGGACGCCCATCGCCCGCAGCGCGTCGGCCATCAGGACGGTGTCCCGGCTGCGCAGCGGGCGGCGCAGCCATCCGGGTTCCGAGGAGTGCGCGGCAAGCACCAGGGCACGGTTGGTCACCGACTTCGATCCGGGCACCGTGACGGTCGCGTCAACGGCACCGGGCGCGGTGGGGGCGGCCCACCGGAGGGGGGAGTGCGCGGCGCTGTCGCTCATGAGGCCCAGCGTAGTGGCTCGGGTACGGGGAGATAAGTTGGCGAATCAGCCGAAACCTCCCGGAAACCAGGTGTCACATGAAGGTCATCCGGACCGGAACGCTCACTTCCGGTCGGCCGGGTCAGCGGATCAGCAGCCATTGCCCGCCGCCGACGACCGCGCACAGCGCGATCACGTAGAAGAAGAACAGCCACAGCGCGGCCGGCGTCCCGGTCAGCCGGCCCAGCTGGTCGGCGTCGGAGGTCCCGCTGCGGTCCCGGCGCCTGGAGCGCTGCAACTCGGCGACCGGACGGGCGCCGCCGGCCAGCAGGAACCACACCACCAGATAGGCGAAGGCCGCCTGGACCTGCGCTTTGGTGACCCAGGACACCAGCAGGAAGAGCGCCCCGGTCAGCACCACCGTCAGGGCCCCGTACGCGTTGCGGATCATCACCAGCATCGCCAGCAGCAGCGCCGTGGCCCCCCACAGCAGCGCCGTTATGTGCCCGGCCGCCAGCAGGGCCGCGCCCGCCAGGCCCAGCAGCGGCGGCGCCGTGTAGCCGGCCGCGGCGGTCAGCACCATGCCGAGGCCGCGCGGTCTGCCGCGGGAGACCGTCAATCCCGAGGTGTCCGAATGCAGCCTTATGCCGTCGAGCCGCCGGCCGGTGAGCAGCGCCACCAGACCGTGCCCGCCCTCGTGCGCGATCGTCACCGCGTTGCGCACGATCCGCCAGACCCCGCCGGACAGCACCGCCGCCAGGGCCAGCACCGCGGTCGCCCAGATCAGCCAGCGCGGCGGGTCGGTCTGCGTCCCGGTCAGCCGGTCCCACATCCCGGCGATGCTCGCGACGTTCATTCGGCGCTCATTCCCTCCTGCGTCCTGCCCCGCGCTTGCTTCGTACGCCCTTGCGATCCGGTCGCCGCCGGGGCCCGCGGTCGTGGCAGTCTGGCACCCATGTGCGGTCGATATGCGGCGAGCCGGAAACCAGAAGATCTCACGGGCCTCTTCGGCGTCACGAAGTGGGAGCCCACCGAGACCCTTGCCCCGGACTACAACGTGGCGCCGACGAAGGACGTCCCTGTCGTACTGGACCGTCCGGTGCGGGACTCCGGTTCCCCCGAGCCGGTACGCCAGCTGCGCGTGCTGCGCTGGGGCCTGGTCCCGTCCTGGGCGAAGACGCCCGACGTGGGCGTGAAGATGATCAACGCGCGGGCCGAGACGGCCGCCGAGAAGCCGTCCTTCCGCCGCGCCCTGGCCGCCAGGCGCTGCCTGATACCGGCCGACGGCTACTACGAGTGGGTGACCGGGGAGGGCGAGCGGCAGCTCGAGGAGCAGGGCAGGCGCAAGCGGGCCCGCAAGCAGCCGTATTTCGTCACGCCCGCCGACGGCTCGGTGATGGCGATGGCCGGCCTGTACGAGTTCTGGCGCGACCGCACCCTGCCCGACGACCACCCGCGCGCCTGGTGGACCACCTGCACGGTGATCACCACCGCGGCCGAGACCGGCGAGCTGGCCGGCTACGAGGGCCGGGGCCCGCGCGCGCTGGCCGACATCCACCCCCGGATGCCGCTGATGATCACCCCCGACCGGTGGGACGCCTGGCTCGACCCGGCCACCACCGACCCCGATGTGCTGCGCGACCTCCTCGCCCCGCCGCCCGAGGGCCTGATGCGGGCCTACCCGGTGGGCATGGCGGTGAGCAATGTCGCGAACAACGGCCCCGAGCTGCTCGACGAGCTGCCCGCACCCGAGGAGGAGACACTTTTCTGATGGACGCACCGCCCGGCCCCGCAGCCGCCCGCACCGAAGAGGCCGACACCCCGGCAGGTCCCGCGCGGATCAGCTGGTACGCCGCCACCCGGCCGCGCAGCGTGCTCGCGCTCGGCCACGGCGCGGGCGGCGGCATCGAGGCGCGGGACCTGGCCGCGCTGGCCGCCGTGCTGCCCGCCGCCGGCGTGGTCGTCGCGCTGGTGGAGCAGCCGTGGCGGGTCGCGGGCCGCAGACTCGCCCCCGCGCCGGCCACCCTGGACGCCGGCTGGACCGCGCTGTGGCCCGCCCTCGCCGCGCCGGGCCTGCCGGTGATCGCCGGCGGGCGCAGCGCCGGGGCCAGGGTCGCCTGCCGTACGGCCGAACGCCTCGGCGCCGCCGCCGTCCTGGCGCTGGCCTTCCCGCTGCACCCGCCGGGCCGCCCGGACTCGTCCCGGGCCGCCGAACTGACCGCCGCCGCCGACATCCTGCCGCTGCTGACCGTGCAGGGCGGCCACGACCCGTTCGGCCGCCCCGCCGAATTCCCGCCGGGCCGCGAGCCGGTGGAGGTGCCGTACGCGGACCACGGCTTCGGGGTGCCCAAGCGGGCCGGCGTCACCCAGGAGGAAGCACTCGCCGTGCTGACCGGGGCCGTCGCCGACTGGCTCGCCGACCTCGGGCACGCCACCGCGCACGCCGGCGGGCGAACCGGAAGCCGCAGCGGGCACCGCTGAGCCGGGGAAGCCGCCCTGGTCCTACGTCTCCGGTCGTGCTCCGGGTTGCGCTTCGGCTCCACCGCGGGAATGACGACAGCGGCAGTGGCGTTGTGCCATGCGGAAGAGCGAAAAGCTGTGACAAAGCTCCGGTGAGAGAGGCATCCGCATGGTTTCAGCCGCATGCCGGCCCCGCGCAGAGGCCACCGCGCAGTCGGCGGTCGCCGCACCATTTGTGAACTGGGCGGAATGGCCCGCCAAGGGTGACGGCAAGGACCGTGGCAAGGGCGGATCGGGCGCATCACTCGCCGGTGCAATATCCTCCGAGACGAGCGTGTCCGCTTTGGGACTCGCTGGCGTTTCTGAGGAGGTGGGTCCGGTCACCGGCACCGACGACAGCACGGCGGAAACCGCGGGTGCGTCCGGTCAGGCAGCACAGGAGAGCAGCGCGCGGCGCACCGAGCGCTTCGAGCGGGACGCCCTTGGGTTCCTCGACCAGATGTACTCGGCCGCGCTGCGGATGACCCGCAATCCGGCCGACGCGGAGGACCTGGTGCAGGAGACGTACGCGAAGGCGTACGCGTCCTTCCACCAGTTCCGTGAGGGCACCAATCTGAAGGCCTGGCTCTACCGCATCCTCACCAACAGCTTCATCAACTCCTACCGCAAGAAGCAGCGCGAGCCGCTGCGCAGCGGCTCGGAGGACATCGAGGACTGGCAGCTCGCCCGCGCCGAGTCGCACATGTCGACGGGTCTGCGCTCCGCTGAGTCGCAGGCGCTCGACCATCTGCCCGACTCCGACGTGAAGGCGGCCCTCCAGGCGATCCCGGAGGAATTCCGCATCGCGGTGTATCTCGCGGATGTCGAGGGCTTTGCCTACAAGGAGATCGCGGACATCATGGGAACGCCCATCGGCACGGTGATGTCCAGGCTGCACCGCGGGCGTCGTCAGCTGCGCGAACTGCTCGAGGACTACGCCCGTGACCGCGGGCTGGTCCCGGCGGGCGCGGGAAATGAGAAGGGCGCGGATTCATGAGTTGCGGCAACGCGCATGAGACGGACTGCTCGGAGGTGCTGGGCCACCTCTACGAATATCTCGACAACGAGATGTCCGACGACGCCTGCACCAAATTCAGGCAGCACTTCGAGGAGTGCCACCCGTGCCTGGAGAAGTACGGGCTTGAGCAGGCTGTGAAGAAGCTGGTGAAGCGGTGCTGCGGCTCCGACGACGTACCGACCGACCTGCGGTCGAAGGTGATGATGCGGATCGAGATGATCCGCGCGGGCGCCGCGTCCACCACCGACTCCGCGTCCACGGCGGGTTCCCCTTCCGCGTCGCCCTCCGCGTCCACCTCGACGTCCGCGTCCGCGACGGCCTCCACGACCGGGTCCGCCGCCGAGCCGGCGTCCTAGCCCGCACCCTCGCCCGGCCGGCTTCGGCGTCAACACGGGTACGGCGAGGGTCGCCCGTACGGGCGTAAAGCGGGCGTTCCGCACTGCCACGGCGGGCGCGGCCCTATCGTCCTGAGTACCGGCGGGTGTTCCCGCCGGGGCCAGGGCCTCCGATGGGGCCGCGCCCGCCGTGTGCTTGCCGGAGGAGGCCGCCGTGCCGTATCCCTACGATGCCGGCCGCCGCGGCCCCGACCGCGCAGAATCCTTTCCCCCGACAGGCCGGGCCGGGATCCGGCGGTGAGCCCCGTCACGGAGCTGGTCGCCGCCATGCAGCTCAAGGACCCCTACACCCGCGGCCACGGCGACCGCGTCGGGCAGGCCAGCGCCCTGATCGGGGCGGAACTGCGCCTCAGCGGCGACCTGGTGGCCGCGCTGCGGCTCGCCGGGACCCTGCACGACATCGGCAAACTCGGCGTACCCGGCGCTCTGTTGCGCAAGCCGGGGCCGCTCACCGCCGCCGAGCGGCGGACCGTGCAGCGGCACCCCGGGCACGGCTACGCGCTGGTCCGGGACACCGGGGTGCCCGCGGTGGCCCGGGTGGCCGTCCTGCACCACCACGAACGCCTCGACGGCGCCGGCTATCCGCACGGCCTGGCCGGACGGCTCATCCCGTGGCCGGCCCGGATCGTCGCGGTGGCCGACGCGCTGGACGCCATGACCTCCACCCGCAGCTACCGCCAGGCCCGCCCGGTCGCCGCCGCGCTGGCCGAGCTGCGGCGGTGCGCGGGCAGCCAGTTCGACCCCTGCGTGGTCGCCGCGCTGGGCCGCGCCCTGTCCCGGCACCCGTGGCCGCCGCCCGTGCCGCAGCCGGCCGGCGCGGGGGCCGGTTCGCTCGCCCGTAGGCCATTCGGGTGAGGGCGGCTCACCCGGGTGCCGGTGGAGTGCCTCACCTGGGCATGGTTGGATGCCCACGGGGATGGCAAGGAGGCATGGTGAGGGTCGCCGCCGCACAGGGGTCAGGGCCGGGCTGAGACAACGGCCAAAATGTGCAAGGTTGGAGTCGTACCCGCTCGTCCGACGACGTGCGGGGGGTACGAGAAAGGGACCCGCGCACAGCGGTGCGAGTCCCCCCGGGGGACGTGATCGTGGTGCGGGAAGGCGACGTCCTGGCAGTGATCGGCTGAGCGGGCAGGCGGGTAACGACGTTGAAGATCTTCGGCAGAGTGCGGCACCGGCCGTCGCCCACATGGCGGCAGGCCACCGACCAGGCGTTCTCGCTGATCGACGACGGCCGCTACGACGACGCGGGCGCGCTGCTGACCCGCGCCGCCGATCTGGAGCCGTGGCTTTCCGAGTCCTGGTACAACCTGGCGCTGCTGCACAAGTTCCGGCACGACTGGGCGCAGGCCAGGATCGCCGGGCTGCGGGCCGTGGCGCTGCTGGACCGGCCGGTCGGCGCCCCCGACTGGTGGAACCTCGGCATCGCCGCCACCGCGCTCCAGGACTGGCCGCTGGCCCGCCGCTCCTGGCAGGCGTACGGCCTGCGGATGCCGGCCGGCACCGCCGCGCGCAGCGGCGAGGAGTCCGCGAGGCTGCCGCTGGGCAGCGCGGCCGTGCGGCTCTCGCCTGAGGGCGAGGCCGAAGTGGTGTGGGGCCGGCGGCTCGACCCGGCCCGCGTCGAGGTGCTCTCCATCCCGCTGCCGTCCTCGGGGCGCCGCTGGGGCGAGGTCGTCCTGCACGACGGGGTGCCGCACGGCGAGCGGGACACCGCGGGCGGTTCCGGCGGGTCGGTCTACCCGGTCTTCGACGAGATCGAGCTGTGGGCGCCGTCACCGGTGCCGACCTGGCTGGTCCTGCTCGAAGCGGACGCCCCCGCCGACCGGGACGCCCTCGAACGCCTCGCCGCCGAGGCCGGTTACGCCGCCGAGGACTGGTCCTCGTCGGTGCGCCTGCTGTGCCGCACGTGCTCCGAGAGCCGGATGCCCACGGACGACGGCTCCGCGGCGCGGGACCCGCACGATCACGGCGAGCCGGGGCACCCCGGGCACCTCAGCCACCTGAGCGAGCACGGCTCGGGGCAGCACTGGTCGCCCGAGCGGGAGTGCGGGATCGCCGCGCCGTCGGGCCTCGTCCGCGGCCTGCTCGACGGCTGGGTCGCCGACTCCCCGTCCACCCGGGCCTGGCGCGACCTCGAAGAGGTCTGCTAGCCGGGGGCGGGGGAGCACATCCGGGCCGCGGGGACGGCCGACCGGGGGACGGGGCCGGGCGGGGGGCCGTACCCTGGACGGATCACTCACACCGCCCGGAAGGCGTACGGCACCGATGTCCCAGCAGCACACCGACCAGCCCCCCACCCCTGCGGAGGAGCTCTTCCTCGACGACGTGACGGACGCGGAGGCCCGTGAGCTGGCCCACCGCGAGCGCGGCACCGCCCGCCCGATCACCGTCGTGGGCAATCCGGTGCTGCACCGGGAGTGCCGGGACGTCACGGACTTCGGCGACGAGCTGCTCGCGCTCGTGGACGACATGTTCGCGAGCCAGCGCGCCGCCGAGGGCGTCGGCCTCGCGGCGAACCAGATCGGCGTCGACCTGAAGGTGTTCGTCTACGACTGCTCCGACGACGACGGCGTCCGCCACGTCGGCACCCTGTGCAACCCGGTGCTGGAGGACCTGCCCGCGGCCAAGCGGCAGCTGGACGACTCGAACGAGGGCTGCCTGTCGGTGCCGGGCGCGTACATGGAGACGCCGCGCCCGGACTACGCGGTGGTCCGCGGCCAGGACCTGCACGGCAACCCGGTCGTGGTGCGGGGCAGCGGCTACTTCGCGCGCTGCCTCCAGCACGAGACCGACCACCTCTACGGCCGGCTGTACATCGACCGGCTCTCCAAGCGGGACCGCAAGGATGTCCTCCGCCAGATGGCGGAGGCCACCCCCAAGTTCGCGACCGTCCCCAACGACCAGCCCGCAGGCGGCTAGAAGTCCTCGTCGAGCGCCACCGTGCCCTCCACCGCCACCTGGTAGGCGGAGGGACGGCGCTCGAAGAAGTTGGTCAGCTCCTGCACGCCCTGCAACTCCATGAAGGAGAAGGGGTTCTGCGATCCGTAGAGGGCCGGGAAGCCCAGCCGGGCGAGCCGCTGGTCGGCGACGCACTCCAGATACGCCCGCATGGACTCGGTGTTCATGCCGGGCAGCCCGTCCCCGCACAGGTCGCGCCCGAACTGCAGCTCGGCGTCGACCGCTTCGCGCAGCATGTCGGTGACCTCCCGCTGCAACTGGTCGTCGAAGAGGTCGGGCTCCTCCTTGCGTACGGTGTCGACCACGTCGAAGGCGAAGCTCATGTGCATCGTCTCGTCCCTGAACACCCAGTTGGTGCCGGTCGCCAGCCCGTGCAGCAGCCCGCGCGAGCGGAACCAGTAGACGTAGGCGAAGGCTCCGTAGAAGAAGAGCCCCTCGATGCAGGCGGCGAAGCAGATCAGGTTGAGCAGGAAGCGGCGGCGGTCCTCGCGGGATTCGAGACGGTCGATCTTCTCGGCGCCCTGCCCGTCGAAGTTGGCCATCCAGCGGAAGCAGAACTGCGCCTTCTCGCGGATCGACGGGATCTCCTCGACGGCGTCGAAGGCGGCGGCCCGGTCGGCGGGATCGGGCAGATACGTGTCGAGCAGCGTCAGATAGAACTGGACGTGCACGGCCTCCTCGAAGAGCTGGCGGGACAGGTAGAGCCGCGCCTCGGGGGAGTTGATGTGCTTGTAGAGGGTGAGCACCAGGTTGTTGGAGACGATCGAGTCACCGGTGGCGAAGAAGGCCACCAGGCGGCCGATCATGTGCTGCTCGCCCGGGGTGAGTTTGGCCAGGTCCGAGACGTCGGAGTGCAGATCGACCTCCTCCACCGTCCAGGTGTTCTTGATCGCGTCGCGGTAGCGCTCGTAGAAGTCCGGGTAGCGCATGGGCCGCAGGGTCAGTTCGAAGCCCGGGTCGAGCAGGTTCTTCACCACAGGGGTGCTGGCGGTGGTCATTACTGGCAGGCCTCGCAGGACTCGGGGTTTTCCAGGGAGCAGGCGATCGCGTCGGCGTCGGCGGTCGCGGGGACGTTCAGCGGTGCGGGTACGGCGGCCTGGGCGGCGCGGGCGATCCGGGTGGCCGGGCGGGACCGCAGGTAGTACGTGGTCTTGAGGCCCTGCTTCCAGGCGTAGGCGTACATCGAGGAGAGCTTGCCGATGGTGGGCGTCTCCAGGAACAGGTTCAGCGACTGGCTCTGGTCCAGGTACGGGGTACGGGCCGCGGCCATGTCGATCAGCGCGCGCTGCGGCAGCTCCCACGCGGTGCGGTACAGCTCGCGCACCTCGGCCGGGATCCAGCTGAAGCCCTGCACGCTGCCGTTGGCCTCGCGCAGCGCCTCCCGGCTCTGCGCGTCCCACACCCCGAGCTGCTTGAGCTCGGCCACCAGGTAGGAGTTGACCTGGAGGAACTCGCCCGACAGCGTCTCGCGCTTGAAGAGGTTGGACACCTGCGGCTCGATGCACTCGTACGACCCGGCGATGGAGGCGATGGTCGCGGTCGGGGCGATGGCCAGCAGCAGCGCGTTGCGCATCCCGGTCGCGGCGATCCGCTCGCGCAGCGCCGCCCAGCGCTCGGGCCAGTGGAATGCGACGCCGTAGTGGTCGGGGTGCAGCACACCCGCGGCCGTACGGGTCCGGTCCCAGGCGGGCAGCGGGCCGTTGCGCTCGGCCAGGTCGCAGGAGGCCTCGTAGGCGGCGAGCATGACGCGCTCGGCGATCTTCGTGGACAGCGCGCGGGCCTCGGCGGAGGCGAACGGCAGCCGCAGCTTGAAGAAGACGTCCTGGAGGCCCATCACGCCCAGGCCGACCGGCCGCCACTTCGCGTTGGAGCGGCCCGCCTCCTGCGTCGGGTAGAAGTTGATGTCGACGACCCGGTCCAGGAAGGTCACCGCGGTGTGCACGGTCTCGTCGAGCCGCTGCCAGTCGAGGTCGCCGTCCGGCGTCACGAAGGAACTCAGGTTGACCGAGCCGAGGTTGCACACCGCGGTCTCGGAGTCGTCGGTGACCTCCAGGATCTCCGTGCACAGGTTGGAGGAGTGCACGGTGTGGCCGGGCAGCGCGGTCTGGTTGGCGGTGCGGTTGGCGGCGTCCTTGAAGGTCATCCAGCCGTTGCCGGTCTGCGCCAGGGTGCGCATCATCCGCCCGTACAGCTCGCGGGCCGGGATCGTGCGCTGCGCCAGGCCAGCCGCCTCGGCCGCGCGGTAGGCCGCGTCGAAGTCGTCGCCCCACAGGTCCACCAGCTGCGGCACGTCGGCGGGCGAGAACAGCGACCAGTCGGCGTCGCTGTCGACCCGGCGCATGAACTCGTCGGGGACCCAGTGCGCGAGGTTGAGGTTGTGGGTGCGGCGGGCGTCCTCGCCGGTGTTGTCCCGCAGTTCGAGGAACTCCTCGATGTCGGCGTGCCAGGTCTCCAGGTAGACCGCGGCGGCGCCCTTGCGCCGGCCGCCCTGGTTGACCGCCGCGACCGAGGCGTCGAGGGTCTTCAGGAACGGGACGATGCCGTTGGAGTGCCCGTTGGTGCCGCGGATCAGCGAACCGCGGGCGCGGATGCGGGAGTAGGGCAGGCCGATGCCGCCGGCGTGCTTCGACAGCCGCGCCACCTGCTGGTAGCGCTCGTAGATGGAGTCCAGTTCGTCCAGCGGCGAGTCCAGCAGGTAGCAGGACGACATCTGCGGGTGCCGCGTACCGGAGTTGAAGAGGGTCGGCGAGCTGGGCAGGTATTCCAGGGCGCTCATCAGCCGGTAGAGCGCGGCGACCTGGTCCACCGCGGGGGCCGAGTCGTCCTCGGCGAGCCCGGCGGCGACCCGCAGCATGAAGTGCTGCGGGGTCTCGATGACCTTGCGGGTCAGCGGGTGCCGCAGCAGGTAGCGGCTGTAGACGGTGCGCAGGCCGAAGTAGCC
Source organism: Streptomyces sp. NBC_01477 (assembly GCF_036227245.1). GTDB lineage: Bacteria > Actinomycetota > Actinomycetes > Streptomycetales > Streptomycetaceae > Actinacidiphila. The sequence goes on along the minus strand of NZ_CP109445.1, from coordinate 3,007,928 downwards.
GAAGCGGTCGTCGGCGCGGTCGGCGAGCGCCCGGTCGACCAGCGCGTCGAGCCGGCCCGCGTGGCGTACGACGAAGTCGGCCGTACGGTCGGCGACCAGGCCCTCGCGGTGGCCCACCGCGACGGAGGCGGCGAAGGACACCGCGCCCTGGGACGCGGCCTCCTCGGTGATGGCGAGCGCCAGCAGCCGGGCCGCCAGCCGCGAGTACGCCGGGTCCTCCGAGATCAGCCCGGCGGCGGCCTCCACGGCCAGCGTCCGCAGTTCGGCGCCGTCGGCGCCGCCGCTGCGTCCGCGCAGCGCGGCGGCGGCGACCCGGCCCGGGTCGGTGTCGGGCAGGTCGGCACAGAGCGCGACGAGGGTACGCAGCAGGCCGGCGCCGGCGCTGTCGGTGCTGTCGGGCGCGGCTACGGGTGAATCCCCGGTGGTGGCGGGGGCTTCGGGCGCGATGGTCACGGTGGTGCGGTCTCCCTCGTACGCGGCGGCGGCCGTGCGGGGGAGGGGCGGAGGGGGTCGCGGGCATGCGTGCGGGCATGCCGGACCGCGTCCGCAGACCCGATCCGCGAGGCCCGGACTCGTCGGCGCACGCCGGTCTTCCGACCGTGCGGGCGCCGGCTGCCGGCAGGCGATCGGGCTGTGCGGGGCGCGCGGGCGCGCCACCGCTCACCGTTGCGGGGCAGCGCCGGATTCGCACCGGCTTCCCCTGCGGGCAGCGAAGTTGAGCATACATCTAGTGCCGGGTCGCTGAGTGACGCCCACATGTTGTGTCGCGGTAAGGGTCGTTCAGTACCGCACAGGCCTGTCCTCCCTTGCCGGCACGGCCTGTCGCGGCGGCCTTCTGGGCCCTTCGCCGCGCTCCGCGGCGCGGATCTCGCGGGTGATGCGGACGTCGGTGCGGTGGCCCATGAGGGGCACGAAGGTCAGGGCGAGGGCCAGGGCGAGCAGTGCGGAGATGTCCAGGAGAACTGTCATGAGTCAATGGTCGCGATGGTGCTGTCTTTCGAACAGTGGCAGCACTGCCGTACTACCGCAACATCCTGCCACGTGCGATGCTCGGAGCATGCTGCAGAACGTCGCCGTGGTGCTGTTCGACGGGGTCCACCCCTTCGAACTCGGTGTGGTGTGCGAGGTCTTCGGGCTCGACAGGACCGGTGAGGGACTGCCCGGCTACGACTTCGCGGTCGTCTCGGCGGAGGGCCCCAGGCTCCGCACCCACGCCGGCTTCGACGTGGTCGCCTCGGAGGACCTCGACCGGCTGGACGAGGCCGACCTCGTCGCCGTACCGTCCGCGGACGCCCTGCTCGTGAGGGAGTTCCCGCCGGACGTCCTGCGGGCGCTCCAGCGGGCCGTGGAGCGCGGGGCGACGGTGCTGAGCGTGTGCTCCGGGGTCTTCGTGCTGGGCGCGGCGGGCCTGCTCGACGGCAGGCGGTGCGCGGGGCACTGGCGGCACACGGACGAGCTGGCCGCCCGCTTCCCCGCGGCCCGGGTGGAGCCGGACGTGCTCTACGTGGACGACACCGGGGTCGTCACCTCGGCCGGCACCGCCGCGGGCATCGACGCGTGCCTGCACCTGGTGCGCAAGGAGCAGGGCACCGCCGTCGCCAACGGCATCGCGCGCCGGATGGTCGTACCGCCGCACCGGGACGGCGGCCAAGCGCAGTATGTGGCCCGGCCGCTGCCCCGGGCCACCAGCGACACCGTCACCGGCGTGCTCTCCTGGATGGAGCGGCACCTCGACCGGGACGCCACCGTCGAGGAGCTGGCCGCCCGCGCCCACATGTCACCGCGCACCTTCGCGCGCCGCTTCCAGCAGGAGACCGGCACGACGCCGTACCGCTGGCTGCTGGGGCAGCGGGTGCTGCTGGCCCGCGAACTCCTCGAAGGCACCGACGCGACGGTCGACTCGGTGGCGGTGCGGGCCGGATTCGGGAATGCCGCGACCATGCGGCACCACTTCTCCCGGTGGACCGGCACCACACCGCAGGCCTACCGCCGCACCTTCCGCAGCCCGGACCTCCCTTCCGGGTAGGAGGCCCTAGGCGCCGGCCGGTTCCGGCAGGCCGGGGGTGGTGCCGGGGGAGGGGTCGACGGGCCCGGGCGGGGTCGGGTCCGAGTCGGTCGTGTAGTCCGCCAGGACGGTCTCGTCCACGCCCGCCGGGGCCTTGAGCGCGCGCAGCGCCAGCGTGAGGACGACCGCGATGCCGATGTTGAGGACGAAGGCGGTCAGGCCGATGTAGCCCTTCTCCCCGATCCACGGGATCATGTCCGAACTCCCGCCGAAGTGCGACTGCGTCGGGCTGGACTGCTGGTACGCCTTCCACGTCCCGTAGCCCATGCCGGCCGCCCAGCCGGCCAGCAGCGCCCAGCGGTGGAACCAGCGGGTGAACAGCCCGCCGACGATCGCCGGGAGCGTCTGGAGGATCCAGATCCCGCCCAGCAGCTGGAAGTTGATCGCCACCGTCTTGTCCATGGTGAGGACGAAGACGAGCGCGCCGACCTTCACCACCAGCGAGACGATCTTGGAGACCGCGGTCTCCTGCGCGGGCGTGGCGTCCGGTTTGATCAGGTCCTTGTAGATGTTGCGGGTGAAGAGGTTCGCCGCCGCGATGGACATGATGGCGGCGGGCACCAGCGCCCCGATGCCGATCGCCGCGAAGGCGACCCCGGCGAACCACGAGGGGAACATGTTCTCGAACAGCTGCGGGATGGCGAGTTGCGCGTTGTAGCCCTTGATGCCGCCGCCGACGCCGGCCGCGAGTGCCATGAAGCCGAGCAGCGCCAGCAGGCCGAGCATCAGCGAATACAGCGGCAGTATCGTCATGTTGCGGCGGATCGTGTCGCGGCTCTTGCTGGACAGCACGGCCGTCACGGAGTGCGGGTAGAGGAAGAGCGCCATCGCCGAGCCCATCGCCAGCGTGGCGTACGCCCACTGGGCCTGCGGCCCGGTCACCAGCGAGCCGCGGGGCGCGCCGGTGGCGGGGTTCTTGACCGCGTAGGCGGCGCCCGCCTTGCTGAAGATGTCGTCGAAGCCGCCGAGCTTGTACGGGATGTAGATGATGGCGACCGCGATGACGATGTAGATCAGCGCGTCCTTGACGAAGGCGATCAGCGCCGGCGCCCGCAGCCCCGAGGAGTAGGTGTACGCGGCGAGCACGCCGAAGGCGATCAGCAGCGGCAGGTCCTTGACGAACCAGTTCGTGGAGTCGCTGCCGCCGACGCCCATCACGTCCAGGACGGCCTGGATGCCGACCAGTTGCAGCGCGATGTACGGCATCGTGGCGATGATGCCGGTGATCGCGACGGCCACCGACAGGCTCTTGGAGCCGAACCGCCCGCGGACGAAGTCCGAGGAGGTGACGTAGCCGTGCTTGTGCGAGACCGACCACAGCCGCGGCAGGAAGAGGAAGACCAGCGGGAAGGTGATGATCGTGTAGGGCACGGCGAAGAAGCCGGCCGCGCCGGCGCCGTAGATCGCGGCGGGCACGGCGACGAAGGTGTAGGCGGTGTAGAGGTCGCCGCCGAGCAGGAACCAGGTCACCCAGGTGCCGAAGTTCCGCCCGCCCAGGCCCCATTCGTCCAGGTGCAGCGGGTCGGCGGCGCGGCGCCAGCGGGCGGCGAGGAAGCCGAGCACCGTGACGGCCAGGAAGAAGAAGATGAAGACGGCGAGCGCGACGCCGTTGACGCCGTCCTTCACCTGGCCCCACCGGCCTTGCGCGCCCGCTCCTCGCGCCGTACGAGCGCGTAGGCGACCGAGGTGAGCGCGGCGGTGACCGGCACCCAGGCGATCTGGTACCAGTAGAAGAACGGGATGCCGATGAAGGCCGGCGTCAGGCGCGAGTAGGAGTTCACCCACAGCAGGGCGACGAACGGGGCGAGCAGGCACAGCGCGGCCACCACCCGGGTGGGGGTGATGACCGGTGGCCGCGGGTCCGGTGGTGCTTCCGTCATGAGTGGTGCTCCCGTCCCCTAGAGCGACGTGTGTGATGCGGAAATCTAGGGGAGGTTACCGGCGGTCGTCACTACCCGTGCACGGATCGGCCGCCGGGTCAGCCGGTCGGGTGACGCGGGGGCCCGTACGCGCCGACACCGCTTCCGCGGGCGGCGGTTCAGTCGATCGGCCGGCTGAGCCTGGCCACGAACTTGTAGCGGTCGCCGCGGTAGACCGAGCGCACCCACTCCACCGGTTCGCCGGTGGTGTCGATCGAGTGCCGGGAGAGCATCAGCATCGGCAGGCCGACGTCGGTGCCCAGCAGGCCCGCCTCGCGCGGGGTGGCCAGCGACGTCTCGATGGTCTCCTCGGCCTCGGCCAGCCGCACGTCGTAGACCTCGGCCAGCGCGGTGTACAGCGAGGTGTACTTGGCCAGGCTGCGGCGCAGCGCGGGGAAGCGCTTGGCCGACAGGTGGGTGGTCTCGATCGCCATCGGCTCGGAATTGGCCAGCCGGAGCCGTTCGATCCGCAGCACCCGGCCGCCGGTCTTCATGTCCAGCAGCCCGGCCAGCCGGTCGTCCGCGGTGATGTAGCCGATGTCCAGCAGCTGGGACGTGGGTTCCAGCCCCTGGGCACGCATGTCCTCGGTGTACGAGGTGAGTTGCAGGGCCTGCGAGACCTTGGGCTTGGCCACGAAGGTGCCCTTGCCCTGGATGCGTTCGAGCCGGCCCTCGACCACCAGTTCCTGCAGCGCCTGCCGGACGGTGGTGCGGGAGGTGTCGAACTCGGTGGCCAGGGTGCGTTCCGGCGGGACCGGGGTGCCGGGCGGCATCGTCTGCGTGATGTCCAGCAGGTGCCGCTTGAGCCGGTAGTACTTGGGCACCCGGGCGGTGCGGCCCGCGGCGCCGCCCGCCGTCGTCTCCGCGCTGGTGACCGCGTCGCTCTCCATGACGTTTACTCCCGACTGCTGTCGTGCTGCCGTCACCGGCTCCTCCGTTGATCGCGGCTCACATGGTGGCACGCGCGGCCCTGCGGGAGAGAGGCGGCGGGGGGTGTGGTCCCCCTCAGGTGTCGGTCCGATAACAGACCCGACGGGTGTTCTTATACACCCTTGACACCCCTAAAGGTCTAGGCCAAGCTCCCGGTACTGGTCTAAACCATTAACGACCAATCCCAGACCCACGAGCAGGACTCGGCCGTACGTGTCTCACGCGGCGGCCGGCATTTCGGGCGGTGGGGGGAGTTTCGGGCATCCTGAGGAGGGTGGCGTGAAGCGCAAGCTCATCGCGGCAATCGGCGTCGCGACAATGATCGTCGGTATTGCGGCGTGTGGATCTGACAAGAAGGACGACAACAAGGCCGGTGACGGCGGCAAGACGTCCGCTGCGACCGCCTCGTCCATCACTGTGTGGCTGACGGTGGACGCGCAGCACAACTGGCCGGAACTGGTGAAGGCCGCCGACGACGCGATCGTCGCCAAGCACCCGGGTCTGAAGGTCAAGCACGAGTACTACGCGTGGCCGGACAAGAATGCCAAGCTTGACGCCGTGCTCGCCACCGACAAGGCGCCCGACGTCGTCGAGATGGGCAACAGCGAGATGGTGCCCTACATGGCGGAGGGCGCCTTCGCCGAGCTGGACACCTCGAAGTTCGACAACTCCGGCGCGTGGCTGGACGCCCTCAAGCAGTCGGTGTCCTACGACGGCAAGACCTACGGTGTGCCGTACTACGCCGCCGCCCGTATCGCCACCTGGCGCAAGGACATCGCCGCCGCGGCCGGTGTCACCGCCGCCCCGAAGAACTGGACCGAGCTGACCGCCGACCTGGACAAGATCCAGGCCAAGGAGGGCCCGAAGTTCAACGCCTGGTACCAGCCCTCGCGTGACTGGTACGCCGGCCTGTCCTTCGTCTACGACGCCGGCGGCGCCATCGCCAAGCAGGACGGCGGCCAGTGGAAGGGCAGCCTGGAGTCCCCCGAGGCGATCAAGGGCCTCACCGCGTGGAAGGACGCCGTCGGCAAGTACATGCACGGCGACCTCACCAAGGACGAGTCCGACCGCTACATCGTCTACGGCCAGGGCAAGTCGGCCATGATCTACGCCCCCGGCTGGGAGGCCCCCTCCGCGGCCGACCCGAAGTTCGACAAGACCGGCGGCAAGATCAAGGACAACCTGGTCAACTTCGTGATGCCCGGCCCGTCCGGCAAGGCCCTCCCGGTCTTCCTCGGCGGCTCCGACCTGGCGGTCCCGTCCAAGTCGAAGAACGCCGACCTGGCGTCCGAGTGGATCAACGACTTCACCAACACCCAGGCTCAGACCACCCTGATGAGCAAGGGCAACCTGCCCAACAACAACACGCAGCTGGCCACCCTCAAGGCCGACCCGGCGTCCGCGGTCACCGCCACCGCCGCCGAGGTGAGCTGGTTCGTGCCGACCGCACCGGGCTGGGGCACCGTCGAGAAGGCGCAGACCATGCAGACCATGCTGCAGGACATCGCCACCGGCAAGAAGTCCGTCGAGCAGGCCGCCAAGGACGCGGACGCCGCGATGGACAAGGTCCTCAACGTCAAGAACTGACCAGCCTCGCAACGTAGACCGGGACCGCTGAGGAGCACGTGATGAGTGCCGCTGATACCACCACCACCAAGGTGCCGCCGCCGCGGCACTCATCACCTCCCGGGCGCGGCCCCGGGAGAGCCCGCGCCGCGTCACGCGGCCGCAGAGTCAAGCTCGGCCGGACGCTCACGCCCTGGCTGCTGCTGGCGCCCTGCATCCTCGTCCTGGTGCTCGTCCTCGGCTACCCGCTGATCAAGCTGGGCACGCTGTCCTTCCAGGACTACAAGAAGCCCCAGCTGTGGGGCTTCAAACCGGCCACCTGGGTCGGCTTCGACAACTACCAGGCCATCCTCACCGACCACGAGTTCTGGTCGGTCGTGGTCAGGACCGTGCTGTTCGCGGCGAGCGCGGTGCTGCTCACCATGGTGATCGGCATGCTGGTCGCCCTGCTGCTCCAGCGGGTCTCCGGCTGGGTCCGCACCCTGATCAACATCGCCCTGGTCGCCAGCTGGGCGATGCCGGTGGTGGTCGCCGTCACCGTCTTCAAGTGGATGTTCGACAGCGACTACGGCGTCGTCAACTGGACGCTCAGCCAGCTGCCGGGCGTCGACTACAGCGGCCACAACTGGTTCGCGTCCGGCCCCGAGGGGCTGGGCGTGATCATGCTCCAAGTGGTCTGGGGCGCGATCCCGTTCGTGGTGATCACCCTCAGCGCCGGCCTCACCCAGGTCCCCAAGGAGCTGGAGGAGGCGGCCAGGCTGGACGGCGCCGACGCCTTCGGGGTCTTCCGCTACGTGACCTTCCCGATCATCAAGCCGCTGGTCGTGATGATGACGACCCTGTCGGTGATCTGGGACATGGGCGTCTTCGCCCAGGTGTGGCTGATGCGCGGCGGCCACCCCGAACCCGAGTTCCAGCTGCTCACCACCTACTCGTACGAGAAGGCGTTCGGCGTCAACGACTACGCCACCGGATCCGCCATCGCCCTGCTCACCGTGCTGCTGCTGCTCGGTGTGGTCGCGGTGTACATGCGGCAGATGCTGAAGATCGGAGAGGTGGAATGAGCGCGCTGACCTCGCGGCCGACCGCCGCCCCCACACGGCTGGACGCGGTGAACCGCCGCCGCCGCAACACCAAACTGGGCTGGAACCTGCTGGGCCTTGTGGTCTTCGCGCTGACCGCCTTCCCGGTCTACTGGATGATCAACACGGCGTTCAAACCGGCCAAGGACGCCATCGACCCGCACCCGCACTTCTTCCCGCTGCCGGTCTCGCTGGAGAACTTCCGCCGGGCGCTGAACATCAGCGACTTCTGGGGCCCGGTCGAGCGCAGCCTCATCGTCAGCGCCAGCACCGTGGTGATCGGCGCGGTCATCGGGCTGCTCGCGGCGCTGGCCATCTCCCGCTTCGCCTTCCGCGGCCGCAAGGTCGTCATCGTCGGCATCCTGACCGTGCAGATGGTGCCGCTGGTCGCGATGATCATCCCGGTCTTCCTGCTGCTCAACCAGATCCACCAGATCGACAAGCTGTCGGGCCTGGTCCTGACGTATCTGACCTTCATCCTGCCCTTCACCGTCTGGACGTTGCGCGGCTTCATCGTCAACATCCCCAAGGAGCTGGAAGAAGCCGCCATGGTGGACGGCTGCAGCCGCACCGGCGCCTTCATGCGGGTGGTCTTCCCGCTGCTGGCCCCCGGCCTGGTCGCCACCTCCATCTACGGCTTCATCCAGGCCTGGAACGAGTTCCTCTACGCCCTGCTGGTAATGAGCCAGGACCACCAGACCGCCACCGTGTGGCTGGGCTCCTTCACCACCCAGCACGGAACCGAGTACGCGCCGATGATGGCCGGGTCCACGATGATGGGTATCCCCGTGGTGATCCTGTTCCTGCTCGTCCAGCGCAAGATGGCCGCCGGCCTCACGGCCGGGGCGGTGAAGGGATGACCGTCATTTCCACCGACACGCCTGCGGAACTCCTGGTCCGCGACGCGCTGACCGTCCTGCAGCCCGGTTTCGTCGGCACCACAGCGCCCGAGTGGCTGCTGCGGCAGCTCGCCGAAGGCCTCGGCGCGGTGGCGCTGTTCGCCCGCAACATCGAATCGCCCGAGCAGTTGGCCGCGCTCACCGCCCAGTTGCGGGCGGTACGGTCCGATGTGCTGGTCGCGGCCGACGAGGAGGGCGGCGACGTCACCCGCCTTGAGGCACGCGGCGGCTCCTCCTTCCCCGGCAACCTCGCGCTCGGCGCGGTCGACGACGTGAAGCTGACCCGCGCGGTCGCCACCGAACTCGGCCGCCGGCTCGCCGAATGCGGGGTGAACCTCAACTGGGCGCCGTCCGCCGACGTCAACTCCGACCCGGACAACCCGGTCATCGGGGTCCGCTCCTTCGGCGCCGACCCCGACCTCGTGGCCCGCAACACCGCCGCCTACGTCGAGGGCCTCCAGTCCGCCGGGGTCGCCGCGTGCGTCAAGCACTTCCCGGGCCACGGCGACACCGCCACCGACTCGCACCACGCGCTGCCGCGTATCGACGTGGACCTCGCGACGCTGCACGCCCGCGAACTCGTGCCCTTCCGGGCCGCGTTGGCGGCCGGGACCAAGGTCGTGATGAGCGCGCACATCCTGGTGCCCGCGCTCGACCCCGACCTGCCCGCGACGCTGAGCGCCGCCGCGCTCACCGGCCTGCTGCGCGCCCCGCGCGAGAAGGGCGGCCTGGGCTACGACGGCCTCATCGTCACCGACGGCATCGAGATGCAGGCGATCGCCGCCACGTACGGCATCGAGCGCGGCACCGTCATGGCGCTGGCCGCCGGGGCCGACGCGATCTGCGTCGGCGGCGGCCTCGCCGACGAGCAGACCGTCCACGCGCTGCGCGACGCGATCGTGGCCGCCGTCGGCTCCGGCGACCTCTCCCGCGAGCGGCTCGCCGACGCCGCGGCCCGGGTCCGCGAGCTGGCCGCCTGGGCGGCCGACCGGCGGTCGGGTGCAGCGGAGGGGACCACACCCGGCCCCGCATCCTCCGACGGCTTCGGCTCCGCCTCCGAGGTCGGCCTCGAAGCCGCCCGGCGGGCGCTGCGGGTGACCCGCGCGCCCGGCTTCGCGGTACTGGACTCGGCGCCGTACGTGGCCGCGTTCACGCCGGTGGCCAACATCGCGGTCGGCGAGGACACGCCGTGGGGCGTGGCGGCCGAGCTGGAACGGCTGCTGGCCGGCACCGAGACGGCGACGTTCCGCGCGGCGGACGCGGGCGGGCCCGACTTCCTCGCGGGCGTGCTCGGCGCGGCCGGCGGGCGGCGGATCGTCGCCGTGGTCCGCGACGTGCACCGGCACGGGTGGATGGCCGAGGCGCTGAGCGGCCTCGTGGCCGCGCGGCCCGACACGGTCGTCGTCGAGATGGGCGTCCCGCAGGCCCCGCCGTGCGGCTCCCTCCACGTCGCCACGCATGGCGCCGCGCGCGTCTGCGGTGAGGCCGCGGCCGAGGCGATCGTCACGGCTCGCTGACCCCGGCCGAGGTCTGTACGGTCACCACCGGGGTGCGGTGCGCCCCTGGCCCGCGGTGCCGCCGCGGGCGGCTGCCCCTCGCGCCGGCGGTCCGCCCGCGGCCTCCCCTGCGGCCGCCGCCGCCGCTGGGCGGGTGCCCCTAGCGGCGCGTTGCCCGTCGGCCCCGCCGTCTCGGCTGAGCGCGCAGTTCCCTTCACCCCTACGGCCCTCGTCCTCCGCCGCGGAGGGCAGCCCCCCCGGGGGCGCGGGGAACTGCGCGCTCAGCCACGATGGCGCGGCACGCGGCAGGCCACCGCAAGGGGCAGCCCCCAGGGGCGCGGGGAACTGCGCGACAAGCCACGACGAGGCCGTCGTGTGGCCACGGCGGCCACCACCCCGGGGGCGCGAGGAACTGCGCGCTCAGCCACGATGGCGCGGCACGCGGCAGGCCACCGCAAGGGGCAGCCCCCCAGTGGCGCGGGGAACTGCGCGACAAGCCACGACGAGGCCGTCGTGTGGCCACGGCGGCCACCACCCCGGGGGCGCGAGGAACTGCGCGCTCAGCCAATACGGCGCGGCACGCGACAAGCCACCGCAAGGGGCAGCCCCCCAGGGGCGCGAGGAACCGCGCGCTCAGCCACGATGAGGCCGTCGTGTGGCCACGGCGGCCACCACCCCGGGGGCGCGAGGAACTGCGCGCTCAGCCAATACGGCGCGGCACGCGATAAGCCACCGCAAGGGGCAGCCCCCCGGGGGCGCGGGGAACCGCGCGACAAGCCACGACGAGGCCGTCGTGGGGAGACGGGCAGCCACCGCCCCGGAAGGGGACACGTACCCCCCGGAGCGGCGGCACCGCCGCAAGTGTGCCTGGTCGGGGCTAGAGCCCCTGCCAGGCCGGCTTGGAGGCGTAGGTGGCCCGGAAGTACGGCGCAAGCTTCAGCTTCGAGGCAGCCGCCTCATCCACGATCACCGTCGCATGCGCATGCAACTGCAGCGCCGACGCCGGAACAACCGCCGCGACCGGCCCCTCGACGGTCGCCGCGACCGCCTCCGCCTTGCCCTCACCGGTCGCGAGTAGCACCAGGTGCCGGGCCTCGAGGATCGTGCCGATGCCCTGCGTGATGACGTGGTGCGGCACGGCCGCGATGTCGCCGCCGAAGAAGCGGGCGTTGTCGATCCGGGTCTGCTCCGTGAGCGTCTTGATCCTGGTGCGTGAGGCGAGCGACGAGCAGGGCTCGTTGAAGCCGATGTGCCCGTCCGTGCCGATGCCGAGCAGCTGGAGATCGACCCCGCCGGCGGCGGCGAGCGCGGCGTCGTAGGCCTCGCACGCGGCCTGGACGTCGTCGGCGGCACCGTCGGGACCCATGAAGGACTCGGGGGACAGGCCGAGCGGTTCGACGACCTCGCGCAGTACGACCGAGCGGTACGACTCCGGGTGGCCGGTGGGCAGGCCCACGTACTCGTCCAGCTGGCAGACCCTGGCCCGGGAGGCGTCCACCGCACCGTCGCGCACCTTGGCGGCGAGGGCTTTGTAGACGGGCAGCGGAGTGGAACCGGTGGCCACGCCGAGCAGCGCGTCCGGCTTGCGGCGGAGCAGCGCGGCCATGGCCTCCGCGATGATGTCGCCGCCTGCCGCGGCGTCCGGGACGATGACAACTTCCACGCTGGGCCTGCCGTTCTGGAGAGGTGAGTGTGGTATAGACCAATCTACCAGGTGGGCACCCCTGCCCCCAGGCCGCCCCGGGGCAGGGCGGCAGGGGCGGTCATGGACCGGGGGATCGTCGCGGCCGGCGGCCGAACCGGATTTCCTCGCGATGGCGAAGGCCGCAGAAGCAGGCGCGTGGCGGCCCGCCGCCGCTTTCCCCCGGGTCCGCCAGTGGCCGGGGACCCGAAGGGCGCGCCGGGCCGGGGGTCCCCCGAATGAGGTCTGGGGAGTCCGGCGGCGGGCCGGTGGCGGAAAGAGGCCTGTCACTTCGGGCCGCGGTGCCGGGAGAGGACCCTCAGCCTCTCCAGCACCGCAGCCCGGAGCTGACGTCGGCGCCCGTGGCCGGCGGGGTGTGCGGTCCCCGCGGGCCCGATAGGGGCCGACCACGAGGCGGCGGCGTAGTCAGGGCAGAGAACGCCTCGCCTCGGTCCGCGCTCCTGTGCGGGGAGCCCGGAGGTCTTGTATGGTGCCATTGTGGACTAGACCATTAGTCGTTGTCCATGGGTGGGCCACGGATGTTCGTACCCGGCCCGAACAAATAGTGCCCGTAAACCGCGCGTCGCGCACCCCCCTCGGGCCGACGGGTACGCTCGCAGACGTGCCCTCCATGAACGACCTCGTCCGCGAGCACACCGCGCTCGACGCCTCCGACCTCGAATGGCTCCATCTGCTGGTCTCGGAGTGGCAACTGCTCTCCGACCTGTCCTTCGCGGATCTGGTGCTGTGGGTGCCCACCCGGGACGGCTCGCGCTATGTCTCGGTCGCCCAGATGCGGCCCAACACCGGGCCGACTTCGTACCAGGACGACATGGTCGGGCACCTGGTGCCGCGCGGCCGGCGGCCACTGCTGGACGCGGCGCTCGACGAGGGCCGGATCGTCCGGGAGGGCGACCCGGAGTGGCGCGAGGAGGTGCCGGTGCGGGTCGAGTCCATCCCGGTGCGCCGGGACGGCCGGGTGCTCGGGGTGATCGCCCGCAACACCAACCTGCTGACCGTCCGCACGCCGAGCCGGCTGGAGCTCACCTATCTGCAGAGCGCCAGCGACCTCGCCCAGATGATCGCGGCCGGCGCCTTCCCCTTCCCCGCCGAGCAGGTCGACATGGACGCCTCGCCGCGGGCCGGCGACGGGCTGATCCGGCTCGACGCCGACGGCATTGTGCAGTACGCCAGCCCCAACGCGCTGTCCGCCTACCACCGGCTCGGCCTCGCCGCCGACCTGGTCGGCCACCACCTGGGCAAGGCCACCGCCGAACTCGCCCCCGCCCGCGGCCCGGTGGACGAGGCGCTGGTCAAGCTGGCCAGCGGCTGGGCGCCGCGGGAGTTCGAGGTCGAGGGCGGCGACGGCGTCATCCAGCTGCGCGCGATCCCGCTCAAGCCCAAGGGCGTCCACACCGGCTCCCTGGTGCTGCTCCGCGACGTCACCGAACTGCGGCGGCGCGAACGGGAGTTGATGACCAAGGACGCCACCATCCGGGAGATCCACCACCGGGTGAAGAACAACCTCCAGACGGTCGCGGCCCTGCTGCGGCTCCAGGCCCGCCGGATGGACTCCGACAGCGCCCGTGAGGCGCTGGAGGAGGCGGTACGCCGGGTCGGCTCGATCGCCATCGTGCACGAGACGCTGTCTCAGACTCTGGACGAGCGGGTCGAGTTCGACGAGATCGCCGACCGGGTGCTGGCGATGGTGTCCGAGATCTCACCCGGCCGGGTCATCGCCCGGCGCGGCGGCCGGTTCGGCATCCTCACCGCGGAGATCGCCACCCCGCTGTCGATGGTGCTCACCGAACTGCTGCAGAACGCCCTCGAACACGGCTTCGGTCCCGGCGAGTCGGGCAGCGTGGACATCACCGCGACCCGCGGCCGGGAGCTGATCACCATCACCGTCCAGGACGACGGCCGCGGCCTGCCGCCCGGCTTCGACGCCCAGCAGGCCGGCAATCTCGGCCTGCAGATCGTCCGCACCCTGGTCGTCGGCGAGTTGGGCGGCACCTTCGACATGCTGCCCGCCCCGGTCCGCGGCACCCGGGTGATTCTCGAACTGCCCCTGGAGAGCTGAGAGTTCGCGCCGGACGCGGACACGCGAAGGCCCCCGTACCGTCATTGGTACGGGGGCCTTCGGATGCTGTGTGCTGCGCGTGTGACAGGTGCTGCGCGCTGCGGCTCGGTAGGAAGGCGCCTGTCAGGCGCTGGCGTTGCGGGCCCGGTTGCGGGCGGCGCGGCGCTTCATTGCGCGACGCTCGTCCTCGCTGAGGCCACCCCAGACACCGGCGTCCTGGCCGCTCTCCAGTGCCCACTGCAAGCACTGCTCCATGACGGGGCAGCGGCGGCAGACGGCCTTTGCTTCCTCGATCTGCAGCAGCGCAGGACCGGTGTTGCCGATGGGGAAGAAGAGCTCGGGGTCTTCCTCGCGGCAAACGGCGCGGTGACGCCAGTCCATGGCTGCTCCAACTCCTTGTGTGACAAGCACGTTGCTTGTGAATGTGAACGCTTTCACGAATCCCTTCACAGCGAACGGGACGCCACCCAGTCTTCACTGGTGCAGTCCCGCAGGTGTGAGGTGGAAGATTCGGGCTCTCAAGGGGGCCGGTTGGTCGGCCGTCCCGATCGCCACCTAGAGACTCGCAAACCTCGGCGGGAGATACAACCCCTTCAGGAAAGTTTTTTTTGATTCCTCGGTGTCGCCTCAATCACAGCCGTACTTCCATGGGGTGCAGGGCAGCCTAAACGTTCGAGTAAAAGGACTTTAGGCTCTTCGACTTACACAATCACACGCAGTGCACGGCGTACGCCTGTGAAGCTCGCGCTCGTACGCAGCCCCAGGTGGTCACCGTCCACCTGGAACGGCAATGCGGCCTGCGATTGCAAGGTGAAGTCCGTCAGATCGTGCAGGGCCACCGTGTGCTTGCCGCGAGGCCCCCGCTCCGGAGTGGAACGGAGCAGCTGCGCCGCGTAACGCGTGCCCGACAAGGTGGACATCTTGCTGACACCCAGCAGGTCAAGGGCGGTGTCGAAGGACGCGTCGGGGGAGGCGTACACCGGCCGGTTGCCCAGATACGTCCATGGCGCGGTATTGCACACTATCGCCGTCATCAGCCCGGCCACCGGCTCCTCGCCGGGGCGCTCCAGCGTGATCGTGCCGTGCCTGCGGTGCTGGTCGGCGACGAACTGCCGGGCCACCTGGCGCAGATACAGCGCATGCGTCGAACGTTTGCCCAACTCCCGCTGCTGCTCCACCCGCCCGACCACCCCGGCGTCGAAGCCGAGCCCCGCGCAGAAGGTGAACCACCGGTCGGGCACCCCCTCGTCCTCGGTGCCGGGCGTGCCGCTCACCAGGCCCAGGCCGACCGTACGCGACGATCCGGCGCGCAGGGCGTCCAGCAGGGCGCCGGTGGCCTCCACGGCGTCGTTGGGCAGCCCCAGGGCCCTGGCGAAGACGTTCGTCGACCCGCCGGGCACCACGGCGAGCTGCGGCAGCCGGTCGGGGTCGGGGCCGTGGTGCAGCAGGCCGTTGACGATCTCGTTGACGGTGCCGTCGCCGCCGAGGGAGACCACGAGTTCGACCTCGCCGCCCTCCACCGCCCGGCGCGCCAGGTCCCGCGCGTGCCCGCGGTATTCGGTGGTCGCGACCTCCAGCTTCAGATCACTGGCCAGTGCGGTGCTGATCACGTCACGGACCCGCGCGCTGGTGGTGGTCGCGGCAGGATTGACGACGAGAAGAGCACGCATGCCCGATAGCGTACCTACGCTTTTTCGCATCGGGCTACGCTGAGTGGTGTGAGCCAGAGCCCCCGCGACCCCTCGCCCGAGCCTTCCGCCGCCGCCGCGACGTCCGCCGCGGCCTCCAGCGGGGCGCCCGCCGCCGCACCGGCCGGGCGGCCGACCCCGCGGCTGATCGCGGCCGCGGCCATCGCCGGCCTCGAAGGGCTCGCGGTCGCCGCGTGGGGCGTCACGATGTTCTTCACCGACAGCCACAACGCGGTGCTCGCGGGCCTGACGGTGCTGGTCCTGGCGGCGCTGCCGCTGGCCGCGGCCCACGGGCTGCGCAAGGCGCGGCGCTGGAGCCGCGGGCCCGCGCTGATCATGCAGCTGCTGGCGCTGCCGATCGCCTGGACGATGCTGCACTCCTCGGGGGCGGTGGTCGGGGGCGGTGTCTTCCTCGGCGCCCTGGCGATCGCAGGGCTGGTCCTGCTGGTCCACCCGTCGACCACCGACGCCCTCGGCATCCGCCGCACCACCACCCCCTGACCGGCCCGACCCGGCTGTCCCGCCCCGGCGAGCGGCTACTCCTCGATCAGGAGCTTGTCGCGCAGCTGCGCCAGGGTGCGGGCGAGAAGGCGGGAGACGTGCATCTGGGAGATGCCGACCTCCTGCGCGATCTGCGACTGGGTCATGTTCCCGAAGAACCTCAGCAGCAGGATCGTCTTCTCCCGCGGCGGCAGCTGTTCGAGCAGCGGCTTGAGGGATTCGCGGTATTCGACGCCCTCCAGCGCCTCGTCCTCGGAGCCGAGGGTGTCGGCGACGGCCGGCGACTCGTCGTCGGTGTCGGGCACGTCCAGCGACAGCGTGCTGTACGCGTTCGCGGACTCCAGGCCTTCGAGGACCTCCTCCTCGGAGATCTTGAGGTGCTCGGCCAGCTCGTGGACGGTCGGGGCGCGGCCGTGCCGCTGGGACAGCTCACCGGTCGCGGTGGTGAGGGCGAGCCGCAGCTCCTGGAGGCGGCGCGGCACCCGTACCGCCCAGCCCTTGTCACGGAAGTGACGTTTGATCTCGCCGACCACCGTCGGGGTGGCGTACGTGGAGAATTCCACCCCGCGGTCGACGTCGAAGCGGTCCACGGACTTGATCAGCCCGATCGTGGCGACCTGGGTGAGGTCGTCCAGCGGCTCGCCGCGGTTGCGGAACCGCCGGGCCAGGTGCTCGACCAGCGGCAGATGCATCCTGACCAGCTGGTTGCGCAGCTCGGCCCGCTCGGGCGAGCCGTCGGGCAGCTTGCTCAGCTCGACGAAGAGCGCCCGCGCGCCGGCCCGGTCGTGCGGGTCGTGCACCGCCGGCCGCTCCTCGGCCGGCTCGGCGGCGTCGGCGGTCCCGGCCGGCCTGTCCTCCGGCGACTGCGCCGGTTCTTCCGCCGGTGGCTCCTCCGCCCGCTGTCCCGGCTGCTCCTGCGGGTGCTGTGCCGGCTGCTGCTCCATCGTCTTCGCCTGCTCCGCCGCGTCCAATGCGTCCCCTGGGGTCTGCCCGCCCACGGGTTCGGGATGGGGCCTGGCCGCGTCGCCTGCCGCTTGCGGCCGCCCGGCCGGACCCGCGGGGTCCGGCTGCTGGGCGGGTACGGAGGCGCGACCGCGCACCGCGGGCACGTCGTGCTCCGCGGGTGTGCCGGGGTTCTCCCCCCGGGACAGCTCAGCACTCATGGCGATTCCCCGTCTTCCTGCACGGTTGTACCGTCACCGGCCCGCGGGTGGGCCGGGACGCGCTGACCCTGACGACGTCGGCGGCGGCGCCGCCCTGTCCGCGATCCTCACGACAGCCCTGGAACGGCGCCGCGCTTCTTGTGCAGACTGATGCTGACCGTCTTGTCCTCGGCCACGGTGGAGTCCACCTCGCCGGCCAGTGCGGAGAGCACCGTCCAGGCGAAGGTGTCGCGCTCCGGTGCGCGGCCGTCGGTGGTGGGCGCCGCGACCGTCACCCACAGCGAATCCCCGACCAGCCGGAACACACAGCTCAACACGCTGCCGGGCACGGCCTGCTGCAGCAGGATCGCGCATGCCTCGTCCACGGCGATCCGCAGATCCTCGATTTCGTCGAGGGTGAAGTCCAATCGGGCCGCGAGACCGGCCGTGGCCGTCCGCAAGACCGACAGATACGCCCCCGCCGCGGGCAGCCGGACCTCGACGAAGTCCTTCGACCCGGGCTCGCCTGCGCTCTGGGACACCCTCACCTCCAAGGTGGCACACAGTGATTGCTCTGGTTCGCAGCGACGCTATCGCGATCCGCGCCCTGATGTCGCCCGGACGGAGCACGGTCGCCGCCATGGGCGAACCGGTCCGCGGGCCTTCCAGGGGCCGGAAGCGATTCCGTCCTGTCACCCATGGTAAGCGCATGGGCACGGACCGTGGGCCGCGCGGCGGGGTCTCAATTCGCATGCGAATTCGTCAGGTTGTCCGACCGGGCCGCGGCGGCGGCGCTGCCGGCGCCTTTCCCCGCCTGCCCGGCCAGCTTCTCAAGAGCGGGGCCGGTCAGGCGCTGCACGGTCCACTCGTCCTGCGGCAGGGCGCCGATCGAGCGGTAGACGGCCAGCGCCTTCTCGTTCCAGTCCAGCACCGACCACTCGAAACGCGACCAGCCGCGCTCCACGCAGATCGCCGCGAGCGCGGCCAGCAGGGCCTTGCCGTGGCCGGCCCCGCGCGCCTGCGGGCGTACGTACAGATCCTCCAGATACAGCCCGGGTGTGCCGGTCCAGGTGGAGAAGTTGCGGAACCACAGGGCGAAACCGGCCGGCTCGCCGGTGGTGTCGTCGGCCGCGATCAGCGCGTGCGCCACCGGATCGGCGCCGAACAGCGCGGTACGCAGCTGCTCCTCGGTGGCCTGCGCGTCCGCCAGCGCCCGCTCGTAGTCGGCGAGTTCACGGATCAGGGCGTGCAGGAGCGGCAGGTCGGCGGGGGTCGCGGCGCGGATCATGCCATCAGGTTACGGTCGGACGGTGTGACCGGCGTAAGGGGCGCACGGGGGCAGGTCATCCGGTGATCACCGCGGCCACCCGGGTGCCGGCCGGGAAGGCGCCGGCGCCGGCCAGCGTCACCACGCCGTGCAGCATCTTCGCCACGTAGACCCTTTCCGGGTCCAGGCCGTGCCGCCGCCCGAAGTCGGCGGCGAATTCCTCCAGGGCGGGGCTGGTCCTGGCGAAGCCGCCGTGGTGGAAGCGGTCGTCGAGCCGCCAGTTCCCCCGGCGCCCCCCGAAGGCCCGCTCCTGGAGCCGCAGCACGTCGGCGGCCAGGAACGCGCCCCCGCGCAGCACCGGGAAGCCGATCGCCTCGGCGCCCTGCCCCGGTCCGTCCGCGAGGCCCGCGGCCAGCCCCGCGAGCGTGCCGCCCGTGCCGCACGCCACCGCCACCACATCGGCGGCGCCGCGCAGTTCGCGGCCCAGGTCCGCGCAGCCCACGGCCGCCGCCGTGTTCGACCCGCCCTCCGGCAGGACGTACGCGCGGCCGTGCCGGGCCAGCAGCGACGCCAGCACCGCGGGCTCGGTCTTGCGGCGGTACGTCGCCCGGTCGACGAAGTCCAGCCGCATGCCGTCGGCCGCGGCCCTGGCCAGCGAGGGGTTCAGCGGGCGGTCCGCCAGCTCCTCGCCGCGCACCACCCCGACCGTGCGCAGCCCCAGCAGCCGGCCCGCCGCCGCGACCGCCCGCAGGTGGTTGGAGTAGGCGCCGCCGAAGGTCAGCAGGGTGCCGTGGCCCGCCTCGGCGGCGGCGGCGAGATTGAGCCGCAGTTTGCGGAATTTGTTGCCCGGCAGCTCCGGGTGGACCAGGTCGTCCCGCTTGAGCAGCAGCCGCACACCGTGCCGGGCGAGCCGCTCGTCGGCGACCTCGGTCAGCGGCGACGGCGGCTGCGGTTCCAGGAGTGACGGTGCGGCGCTCACGCGCCCATTGTCACCCGGACGTGTGACAGGTACGCCCCGGGGCGGCCGTCCGGCGGGTTCCGGCCGGAGTGCGGAATTCCGCCCCCGTGGGTCCCAGAAGGGCGTTTCGCGGTGCATCCTTGATGCCGTGTACCAAATAGTTGAGGAGTCATTGACCGACCGATCATGGGACGCCACTGCGTCCAGTGACTCGGCCGACGCGCTCACCGCCATGGTGCGGGGGCTGCTGCCCTCGCTCACCCCCGCCGCGGCCCGGATCGCCTCGCTGATCGTGGAGGACCCGGCGCAGGTCGCCCGCAGTACCATCTCCGAACTCAGCGCACTCGCCGGGACCAGCGAGTCGTCGATCGTGCGCACCGCTCGCGCACTCGGCTTCGCCGGATACCCCGAACTGCGGCTCGCCCTCGCCGCGTCCGCCGCGCGGCAGGCGCCGCGCTCCACGCTCAGCGCCGGCATCACCCCCGAGGACTCGGCGGCGGACGTCATCGGCAAGATCGTCCACACCGAGTCGCAGGCCGTCCAGGAGACCGCGAGCCAGCTCGATCCGGTCGAGCTGGACCAGGCCGTCAGAGCCGTGTGCGGCGGCGGCCAGCTGCACATCGCAGGAGTCGGCGCGTCGGGCCTGGTCGCCCAGGACCTCCAGCAGAAGCTGGCGCGTATCGGGCGGCCGTGCCACGCGCACGGCGACTCGCAGTCCGCGCTCACCAGCGCGGTGCTGCTCGGGCCGGGCGACGTCTTCCTCGCGGTCTCGCACTCCGGCGAGAGCCGCGATGTGCTCGAACCGCTGCGCCGGGCCTCCGCCGAGGGGGCCACGACCGTGGTGATCACCAACCACCCGCTCTCGACGGCCGCCCGGCTGGCCGACCACGTCCTGGTCTCCGCGGGCCGCGAGACCACTTTCCGGCCGGGGGCGATGGCCTCCAGGATCAGCCAGCTCGTGGTGGTCGACTGCCTGTTCGTCTGCGTGGCGCAGCGCACGTTCGAGCGGTCCAGCCGCGCGCTGCGGCTCACCCACGAGGCTCTGGAGAGCGACCGCCCTCTCTAGAGCCGCCCGGGGAGCACCGGGGAGCGCCGGGGCCCATCGGGCCGCGGCCGTGTGGTCCGCCACCGGCCGCGGCCCGCCCCTGTCCCGTCCGCCCCGGCCGCGAGGGCGAGCGCCCTCGCGGTGCCGGGGCCGGCGGCCGCGTCAGGAGGCGGCGGGGACCAGGTCCACGTCGGCGGCGTTCACGAACGCCATCCGGTGGTTGTAGACGATCTCGTACACCTTCGTCGTGCCGACGAAGTCGTGCTGGTCGTACGGCGCCGACCCGTCGTAGTAGATGGCGAAGTAGGAGTCGGTGCGCACGGCCGGACCCGCCGCGACGTACGACTGGCCGGCCGGGATGGAGTATTTGGCGCGGGCCAGCTGCGCGCGGGGGGCGCCGCCCTCGAAGGCGATGAAGTCCGGCGGATAGACCGAGGCTTCGGGGTAGGCCGTGGTGTAGACGGGGACGGACGTGGCGCCGGCCTTGGGGACGATGCGGGCGGCCCGCACCGGGACGGTCGCCGGGTGGGCGGCGGAGTCCTGGAGCCAGGCCTTGGCGCCGCCCCACCAGATCGCCGTCCAGCCGGGTGCGCGGTCGGCGACGACGTACTGCTCGCCCGCCGGGGCCTTGTCACCCCAGTCGTTCATGGCGCTGGTCCCGGCGGAGCCGTCCGGGTGCAGGTACGGGTCGGCGACCAGTGGGGCCGAGGCGCTCGGGGCGGTGTGCAGCGGGACGAAGGACGCGGGCGCGTTCTGCGAGGTCGCCGGGCAGTCGAAGCTGCGGTAGGGGCCGGGGAAGCGCTTGTAGCCCTGGACGTCGTCGCAGTAGGTGGTGGTCTGCGGGTTGCGGGCGTAGCCCGGCTTGATCGCCACGACGCCGCTGCCCTGGTGGGCGGTCGCCCGGATCGGCGCGCCGAGCAGGTCGAAGAAGTGCTCCCAGTCCCAGCCGGGTCCGGGGTCCCAGTGCTGGGTGGCGATGCCGCCCTCGGTGCCGCCGGGCACGTTGTCGTGGCCGAGGATGTGGGCGCGGTCCAGCGGGATGTGGTACTCCGCGGCCAGGTAGCGCACCAGCGAGGCGGTGGAGCGGTAGAGGTTCTCGCTGAACCAGGCGGCGCCGTGGGTGGCCCAGCCCTCCTGCTCGATGGCGATGGAGTGCTGGTAGAAGGACCGGTTGGCGCTGTCCCAGGCGATGTCCTTGGTCGGGATCATCTGGGTGACCTGGCCGTCCTGGGACCGTACGACGTAGTGGGCGCCGGCCGCGTACGTCGGGTCGTTGAAGAGGTCGAGGGTGCCGTCGTAGGTCTCGTCGGTGCTGTGCAGGGTGATGTAGCGGATGTCGAGGTCGCCGTTCGGGCGGTCGGCGAGGTCGTGGCTGCCGTAGTCGGCGGGATTCGACGGGTCGAGCAGCGTGTACGCGCCCGGTATGACGTCGCAGTGCAGCGACTTGGGGCATTCGGCGGGCGTGCTGCTGCGCGGCGGGGTGACCTCGGTCAGCCCGAGCTTGCGCACATCGCCGCGGTCCGGGTGCAGCCCGCGGACCGGTGCCAGGGTGATCAGCTGGCCGTCGGCGGTGGTACGGGTGGCGCCGGCGGCCAGGGTGGACCACACGCCGTCGGCGAAGGCCTGCGCGACCTTGTCCTCGGTGGACTGGCTGTAGCGGGCCGCGGCGGCGTACCAGCCGTCGGTGGTGCGCGGCAGCCGGCCGTGCCCGTAGCCCTTCGCGTACGAGGCGAGCAGGGCCGCGCCGCCGCGGATGTTCTGCGCCTCGTCGCCCGTCACGTCCGCGGTGGCGGCGCCCAGCAGGTGGGCCGCGGCCGCCGCGGTGTGCTCGGCGGGGGCGCTGAGCAGCTCGGCGTAGCGCGGCGACCGGGTGCTCAGCCCGTCCGCGTCCAGCACCGCGGCGGTCAGGTCGGTGAGGTTCATCGGACCGTGGCCCGCCTCGGCGTTGGACTGCCCGGCGTGCGCCTCCCAGCGGGTCTCGTAGAAGGAGACCGCTTCGAGTACGGGCAGCGGTACGCCGAACTCCTGCGCCGCCGCGGTGAATTCCGCCTGCCTGACGGTCTGCGGGTCGGCGGCCCCGGCCGCGGTCGTGGTGACCGCGGTCACCGACAGGCCGGCCAGCAGGGACAGGGCGGCGGCCAGGGACAGGGCGCGCCGGTGGCGGGTGGGTCCGTTCGGGCGGTGCATCCAGGCTCCTCGCGTTGCGGGTTGTGCGTGCACGGACAGAAGTGCTGGGCGCAGCCTGTCGAGGCGGACTGGAAGTAAGCAACACCATGTGCGTAAATCCTGAAAGTTTTTGCCATCCCCTGGTCCCCGTCCCCCTTGCCGTCCCCCTTGCCCGTGCCGCCCGCCCGTCCCGCCGCCGCGGAAAGCGGGCTGGCCCTGACGCGTACGTCAAGGTCTACCGTCGTGACCATGCGCATCGGCGAACTCGCGGAACGCGCCGGCACCACGCCGCGAACCCTCCGCTACTACGAATCCCTCGGCCTGCTGCCGCCGGCCGACCGGGCGGGCAACGGCTACCGCAGCTACGGCGAGGAGCACCTGCGGATGCTGGAGCAGATCCGCACCCTCCAGGACTACGGCTTCGGCCTGGAGGAGACCCGCCCGTTCGTGGAGTGCCTGCGGGCCGGGCACCCGGCCGGGGACACATGCGCCGCCTCACTCGCGGTCTACCGCAGCAAGCTGGCGGAGATCGACGCGTGGGTGGACCGGCTGACCTCGGTACGCGCCGAGGTCGCCGCCCAACTGCTGCGGGCCGAGCGGGAGGCGGCCGTGACCGCGGGCGCCGACGCGGAACCGCTGTGCGAACTGACCGCCGCTCCTGCCGGGCGGCACGACGAGGGGACCCTTCCGCCATGACCGCCACCGCAAGCGCCGTACCGACCGTGACCGATGCCACCTTCGCCGCCGAAGTGCTGGCCAGCGACCTGCCGGTGCTGGTCGAGTTCACCGCCGACTGGTGCCCGCCCTGCCGCATGATCGCCCCGGTGCTCGCGGAGATCGCGGTGGAGGAGGCGCACCGGCTGCGGATCGTCCAGCTCGACGTGGACACCAACCCCGCCACCCAGGCCGCGTACGGCGTGATGTCCATGCCGACGCTGCTGCTCTTCCGGGCCGGTGAGCCGGTCAAGGTGATGGTGGGCGCCCGCCCGAAGCGCCGGCTGCTCCAGGAGCTGGCCGACGTGGTGTGAGCCGGGGAGCGCGGTCGCCGCGCTCCCCCCTCCGGAGCGCGGCGTGGAAACACCCCCGCTCACCGGTACGGGGGGCCGGGCGAACGGGGGTGCTCCGTGCCCGGCGTCACACCAGGCGTATGTATGAGCAATCCAAGCGGGTTCGGTGTGACACCATTTGACGTGACGCTCGTCACATCGTGGTCAACGGCCGGTGCCCCCGTCGGGGCACCGGCCGTTTCCGCAGGTCAGCCAGGTGCGGCCATGATCGGCCGCGCGCCACGCCGTAACCGGGATCGGCGGAGGCGTGTCACACCCGCCGGCCCGATCGACGGCGCGGGGCGCCCGCCGGCCGGATCAGCGGCGGGCGACGCCCTCCACGCGGGCGGCGGCCGCGACCGCGGCGGTCACGGCGGGCGCGACCCGGGCGTCGAAGGGCGACGGGATCACGCAGTCCGCGCTCAGCTCGCCGGCGACCACATCGGCCAGCGCGGCGGCGGCGGCGAGCTTCATGCCCTCGGTGATGGCCGAGGCGCGCACCTGGAGGGCGCCGGCGAAGATGCCGGGGAAGGCCAGCACGTTGTTGATCTGGTTGGGGAAGTCGCTGCGCCCGGTGGCGACCACCGCGGCATACCGGTGGGCGACCTCGGGGTGGATCTCCGGGGTCGGGTTGGCCATCGCGAAGACGAAGCAGCCCTCGGCCATCGTCGCGACCGCGGACTCGGCCACCGTGCCGCCGGAGACGCCGATGAAGACGTCGGCGCCGGCGAGCGCCGACTCCAGCGAGCCGGTGAGGCCGGCCCGGTTCGTATACGAAGCCAGCTCGCGCTTGACCGGGTTGAGGTCGTCGCGGCCCTCGTGGACCACGCCCTTGCGGTCGGTGACCGCGACATCGCCGATGCCCGCCTCCAGCAGGATCCTGGCGATGGCGACCCCGGCGGCGCCGGCCCCGGAGATGACCGCCCGCAGCGCGCCGATGTCACGCCCCGTCAGCTTCGCGGCATTGCGCAGCGCGGCGAGCGTCACCACCGCGGTGCCGTGCTGGTCGTCGTGGAAGACCGGGATGTCGAGGCGCTCGATCAGCCGCCGTTCGATCTCGAAGCAGCGCGGCGCGGAGATGTCCTCCAGGTTGACCCCGCCGAACGACGGCGCGAGCCGGACCACGGTCTCCACGATCTCGTCGACGTCCGTGCAGTCCAGGGCGATCGGGACCGCGTCGACGCCGCCGAACTGCTTGAAGAGGATCGCCTTGCCCTCCATCACCGGCAGTGACGCCTCGGGCCCGATGTCGCCGAGCCCGAGCACCGCGGTCCCGTCCGTGACGACGGCCACGACCTGTGACTTCCAGGTGTAGTCGTGCACCAGCTCCGGGCGTTCGGCGATGGCGGTGCAGACCTCGGCCACCCCCGGGGTGTACGCGAGCGACAGGTCGGCGGCGTCGCGCACCGGCACGGTGGAGGCGATCTCCATCTTGCCGCCGCGGTGCAGCGCGAAGACCGGATCGAGGGGGATGTCGTCGGTGTCGGCCGCCGGCCCGGCGTTGCCGCCTGTCAGCGGATTAACGATCTCCGTTGCCACTTGTGACCCCTTTGTCAGATATGAGGGAGATTGCTCACCCCGGGGGCGGGGGGAGGTGGGCTCGGCGTCCGCGTCACCAGAGACGAGTGAGCGAAGTGGCGGACAGGGACGCCTGGTGCGCCGCACGCGCACCGGCCCCGGATGAGGGGTGAGGATCCGTTCTACCGGATGACTGTTTCAGGGCGCCAAAGGGAATGGATCAAGCCCTGATCGGCGCGGCCCCATCGCGGTCCTGCCTTGGTGTGCCGGCCCGATGGGAGCCCGGGGATCGCCCGTTATCCGATTTTGACACAACAGGCCCCCCGGTCGGCGCTGTCCGGATGGCAAGATGCACAGATCACACACGGTGGCGGTACTCGAAGGCGTGTGCCAGGCCGCCAGCAGGACACTTCACCTCTTCAGGAGGACACAGCGATGACCGTACGCACGACCAGGCGTACCACCGCCCTCTCCCGGCTCAGCGCGGTCGCCGCCGTGGCGGTCGCCGGCACCCTGGCGCTCAGCGGGTGCGGCGACCAGACCAAGAAGGACGACACGCCGCCGAGTTCCAGCGCGGCGGGTGCCGGCGGTGCGACGACCAGCGGCGCAGCGGATTCGCTGTTCGCCAAGCTGCCGCAGAAGTACCAGGACTCCAAGGTGATCCAGGTCGGCACCGACGCGTCCTACGCGCCCATGGAGCAGACCCAGGACGGCAAGATCGTCGGTATCGACCCGGACATCGGCGCCGCGCTCGGCGCGAAGCTCGGGGTGACGTTCAAGTTCACCAACGGCACGTTCGACGGGCTCATCACCAGTTTGCAGACCGGCCGCTCCGACATCGTGATGTCCGCTATGAGCGACACCAAGGCCCGCCAGGGCGGACTCGACGACAAGGGCAAGAAGATCGGCACCGGCGTCGATTTTGTGGATTACTACAACTCCGGCTCCTCGCTGCTGGTGCAGAAGGGCAACCCCAAGGGCGTCAAGTCGCTCGGCGACCTGTGCGGCCAGACCGTCGCCGTGCAGCGCGGCACGATCTACGAGGACGCCTTCAAGAAGCAGAAGACCGCCTGCGGCAGCAAGGGCCTGACCATCCAGGCCTTCGACACCGACGCCCAGGCCCAGACCCGGGTCAAGGCCGGCGGCGCGGTCGCCGACCTCAACGACACCCCGGTCGCCGCCTACATCGCCCAGACCTCGGGCAAGGGCGCCGACTTCGAGGTCGCCGGCGCACCGGCCGACGCCGGGCCGTTCGGCATCGCGGTCAACAAGAACGACACCCAGCTGCGGGACGCGCTCAAGGCCGCCATGGACGCGATCGTGGCGGACGGGACCTACGCCAAGATCCTGCAGAAGTGGAACGCCGCCTCCGGCGCGATCGCCACCGTCGCGGTCAACGGCGGCTCGTGACGTGAGCGGGACATCGGCCGGCCGTGCCCCCGAGGGTACGGCCGGCCCCTCCGACGAGATCCCCGTGAGTCCCTACGAGGCGATCCGGGCCGTTCCGGTACGCCACTACGGCCGGTGGGTCGCCGCCGTGGTGGTCGTGGTGCTGCTGGGCTGGCTGGCGTACGGCTTCTCCCAGGGCAAGATCATCTGGAGCACGGTCGGCGACAAGGTCTTCGACCACACCGTGCTGACCGGCCTGTGGCACACCGTGCTGATCTCGGTGTGCGCGATGGCCATGGGCCTGGTGCTCGGCGTGCTGTTCGCGGTCATGCGGCTGTCGAAGAACCCGGTCACCGGCGCGGTCTCCTGGCTGTACATCTGGTTCTTCCGCGGCACCCCGGTCTACGTGCAGCTGCTGATGTGGTTCAACCTCTCGCTGATCTTCCACACGATCAACCTGGGGCCGATCTACAAGAACGACACCGTCGCCGTGATGACCCCCTTCGTGGCCGCCCTGCTGGGCCTCGGCCTCAACGAGGGCGCCTACATGGCGGAGATCGTCAGGGCCGGCATCCAGTCGGTGGACGAGGGCCAGACCGAGGCGTCGCACGCGCTGGGCATGACCGGCGTGAAGACCATGAGCAGGATCGTGCTGCCGCAGGCGATGCGGGTGATCATCCCGCCGACCGGCAACGAGTTCATCAACATGCTCAAGACGTCCTCGCTGGTCTCGGTCGTGCAGTATTCCGAAGTCCTGCGCGCCACCTCCGACATCGGTGTCGGCTCCAACGCGATCATGGAGATGTACTTCGTCGCGTCGATCTGGTACCTGGTGCTGACCAGCGTGTTCAGCGTCGGCCAGTTCTATCTGGAACGGCGCTACGCCCGCGGCTCGCTGCGGTCGCTGCCGCTGACCCCGTGGCAGAAGGTCAGAACGAACCTGACCACCCTGCGCCGACCGAAGGTGGCCTGATCATGAGCATTCCCAGCATGACCAAGCCGGGCGCCGGCGGCAGCCCCGTCGAGCCGATGGTCAAGGCGCAGAACGTCCACAAGTCCTTCGGCGCCGCGCACATCCTCAAGGGCATCGACCTGGAGGTCGCACCGCGGGAGGTGTGCTGCCTGATCGGCCCCTCGGGCTCGGGCAAGTCCACCTTCCTGCGCTGCATCAACCACCTGGAGCAGATCAACGCCGGGCGGCTGTGGGTGGACGGCGACCTCGTCGGCTACCGGCAGCGCGGCGACCGGCTGTACGAGCTGCGCGACCGCGAGGTCGCCGCGAAGCGCCGGGACATCGGCATGGTCTTCCAGCGCTTCAACCTCTTCCCGCACATGACCGCGATAGAGAACGTCATGGAGGGTCCGGTCCAGGTCAAACGGGAGACCAGGGCGGTCGCCCGGGAGCGGGCCGCCGCGCTGCTCGAACGGGTCGGCCTGGCCGACAAGGCGGCCAGCTACCCCGCCCAGCTGTCCGGCGGCCAGCAGCAGCGGGTGGCCATCGCCCGGGCGCTGGCCATGGAGCCCAAGCTGATGCTCTTCGACGAGCCCACCTCCGCGCTCGACCCCGAGCTGGTCGGCGACGTCCTGGACGTGATGCGCGGGCTGGCCGAGGACGGCATGACCATGATCGTGGTCACCCATGAGATGGGCTTCGCCCGTGAGGTCGGCGACGCGCTGGTCTTCATGGACGACGGTGTGGTGGTCGAGTCGGGCCACCCGCGGGAGGTGCTGACCAACCCGCAGCACGAGCGCACCAGGACCTTCCTGTCCAAGGTGCTCTGACCATGCGGCCCGCAGGTACCGCGACCGCGACCGCGCCGCCCCGCGGCGCCGAAGGCGTGCCGTCCCGCGCCGCCGTGCCCGCGACCGCCGGCCCGGTAATAGCCTGGAGTCAGATCCGGCTGTTACCGGCGCCGGACCGCACCCCGTAAAGGACCAAAGAGGACCATCTGTGGATCTGGCCTACTACTCGGACTACGCCGTGCGCCTCGTGAACAGCGAGCAGCCGTTGCGCGGCACCGACACGCTGACCTCGGTCGAGGCCATACGCGAGCTGGTCGGGCCGGCCTCGCACGCCGGCTCGCGCGCCGTCGACGCGGATGTGGCCCGGCTGCGCGCCGTACGCACCCGGTTGCGCGGGGTGTTCGAGGCGGCCGACGAGGAGGACGAGGTCCGCGCGGTCGACCTGCTCAACGCGCTCATGCTGGAGTTCCCGGTCAGCCCGCAGATCTCCGGGCACGACCATCTCGACGACGCCACCGGGCGCCCCGACTGGCACATGCACCTGGCCGAGCAGGCCGCCAACGCCACCGCCGGCTACTCGGCCACCGCCTGCATGGGCCTGGCCTTCCAGCTGACCACGCTGGGCGTGGACCGGCTCGGCATCTGCGAGGCCGCGCCCTGCCGCAACGCCTACGTCGACACATCGACCAACAGGTCGCGTCGCTACTGCTCCGACCGCTGCGCGACCCGCGCCAACGTGGCCGCCTACCGGGCCCGCAAACGCCTGGAGAGCGACCGGTCCGGCCGCAGCGGCCGTACGCAGGACGCCGCCCACGACGCCACGCCGGCCACCGACCGCTGAAGTTCACGCGGTGGCCTGAACCGTCCCCTGGCACGCGCGAGCACCAGGTCGTCGGGCACCGTGCCGAACTCCCTGCTGTCGTTCTGCACGAACGTGTTGTCGCCCCGCACCCACCAGCCGCCCTCGCGGCGCTCGACGGCCCGCTTCACGATCAGCAGGTCCTGCTGCAACGGGTGTTTCAGCACCACGACGTCCCCCTCGCGCACCAGCTCGGCGCCGCTGCTGATCTTCTGGATCAGCAGCCAGTCCCCGTGCAGCAGCGTGGGCGCCATCGACGGACCAGTGACCTCGACCAGCTGCCACGACAGCCTGGCCCCCTGCTCCCGCATTACCGCCTCCTGGTTCGTTCCGCCATCGGACCCAGAGTGACACCGGACTTTTGTCGCAAGCCACCAGGGGCACCCGAGAAAACGACTCCTCCAGGGAGTAATGTCCCACCTGAAAGACGATCACGAGGAAGGACGGCCATGTTCACTCGCCTGTTCGCGCCCAAGGTGAAGGTAAGCGCACACTGCGACCTGCCCTGCGGCGTGTACGACCCGGCCCAGGCCCGCATCGAGGCCGAGTCCGTCAAGGCAGTCCAGGAGAAGTACCAGGCCAACGAGGACGCGGACTTCCGCACGCGTGCCGTGCTCATCAAGGAGCAGCGCGCCGAGCTGGCCAAGCACCACGTCTCCGTGCTGTGGAGCGACTACTTCAAGCCCCCGCACTTCGAGAAGTACCCCCAGCTCCACCAGCTGGTGAACGACACGCTCAAGGCCCTCAGCGCCGCCAAGGCCTCGAACGACCCGGCCACCGGCCAGAAGGCCCTCGACCTGATCTCGGAGATCGACAAGATCTTCTGGGAGACCAAGAAGGCCTGACGCCTTCGGTCCCCCACGGGTCAACACCGCGCCCGGCATGTCCCCCAGGGGAGGTGCCGGGCGCGGCCGTTCCCGGCGCGGAGAGCGCGCGACGCGCGCAGGGCGGGCCGGAGCCGCCGGCGCGCTCGGGAGCCACGGCGCTCAGGAGTCGCCGAGCGGGCCCGGCCGGTCGCGCCGGCTCAGATCGATCGTCAGGCGCCCCCCGCTGTGGGCCTCGACGCCGGCCACCAGCTCCTTCCACTGGGCGGCCGTGAAGACCCGGGCGTCCACCAGGTGCAGGCGCCGGCCGCCGCGCGGCACCGCGTACAGCGACACGACGGTGTCGTGGCTGCCGTAGCCGAAATCCAGCAGGGCGACCTCCTCCCACCGCATCCGCGCTCTGACCTCCCAGCGGTAGCCGCCGCCCACCCGCGCCCAGGCGATGCGGACGGCGAGCCCGGACCGGTCCAGGCTCAGCTCGGTGTCCTGCGCGCCGCTGCGCACGGTGACCGGCGGCCGTTCCCGCTGCCCGCGCCCGGGTGCGCGGCCCTGCCCGCTGCCGCCGCCGCGGAAGAAGCCCGTGACCCTGGTGACCACCGCGGCCCAGCGCCCGCGGCCCTGACTGCTGCCCACACCGTCCGCCTCTCCTCGGGCCGTACGCCGGCCCGACTCGCGTCCCGCGGCTGACACACTCTCATTTCCCGTATCCCCGGCGGCCGTTAGCATGAGTTTCCGATGCCCGCCTTGTGACCGCCGGGGGATGAGGACACGTGCTGAGCAGGTCGTCGGACGGCGCGCCCAGGGCGCTGCGCAAGGCCCTCAGGACCGTCGAGCGGCGGTTCCGACCCACGGCGCTCACGGCCAGGGAGCTGGACGGCGCCGCCCCCGCGTACGGCGACGCGCTGGTGCGGGCGCTCGGCCATGACGCCGGGACGGCGCTGCGGCTCTACGGGCGCTTCGACGCCCGGCTGCCCGCCGAGGCGTACCCGAAGGCCTTCGGCCCGGCGGAACTGGTGGCCCTGCACGGCCTGGCCGACCACCCCGACCGGTCCGCGCTGACGGTGGTCGCGGCCGTCGCGGGGCGGCTCGGCGACCGCGCGCTGGAGCGTACGGCGGCGGGCCGGCTGACAGCGCGGGCCGCCGAGCAGGACGGCGCCGACGACCTCGTCGCGCTGCTGGGCCGCTGGCAGGACAGGGGCCTGCTCGACCTCGGGCTGACGACCGACGCGCTGCGCGCGTACACCGCGAGGGCGGCGCTGACCGGCGACGCCGCGCTCTGGTCGGCGTTCTTCGACCACCTCGCCGAGCCGCTGCTGCCCGATCTTTACCCGGTGCGGCTCTTCCTCGGCCGGGGCGCCGACGCGGTGCGGCTCGCCGACACCGCCGCGCGCCGGCGGCAGGCGCTTGCCTGCTGTACGGCCTCGCCGCGGCTGGACGACGTCCTGGCCGGACTGGCGCTGGCCGGCAGCGAAGGGGCGGCGGACGATCTGCGGCTGCTCGCCGAGCGGGCCGGCGACCTGCTGCTGGCGGCCGGGCGGCCGGACGACGCGCTGGCGCACTACGAACGCGCCGGGCGCCAGGACGGGGTGAGCCGCTGCCACGAGGCGCGCGGCGACCACTTCGCCGCGCTCGACACCTGCGCGGGCGAGGACACCGACCGGCTCGCGTCGCTGGCCGCCGCCTGCACCGCCGAGGCCGAGGCGCACGCCGAGCGGCAGGACACCGCCGAGGCCTTACGGCTGGCGTCGGTGGTCCTGACGCACCTGGAGCGGGCCGCGGAACACACCGAGCCCGTCCTGCGCCGGCGCGCGGAGGCCCAGAGCGTGCGCGCGGCCCTCGTGGCGGTCGAGAGGCGCCGCCTGGAGCAGACGCTGCACCAGGCGCCCGACGGCGAGCGCGCGGCCGTGCACCAGGAGTGGAGCCACTTCGAGGAGGCCGCGGGCGAGTCGGCCGAGGCGGCCCGCCACGCCGCCGAGGCCGGGGACCTCTACCGGGCCCACCGCCTCTACCGCGCGGCCGAGCGGTACGGCGACGCCGACCGGGTCCTCAAGGGCGACGACTCGCCGCGCGGGCGGGCCGCGCGTGCCGCGGCCCGCGAAGCCGGCGGCGACCTGCTGGGCGCGGCAGGCGTCCATGAGGAGGCCGGCCGGTACGAGGAGGCCGCCGCGCTCTACGCCAGGGCCGACGACCCCGCGGCGGCGGCACGCTGCCTGATCGCGGCGAAGGGCGACGACGCGGTCGAGGACCCGCGGCTGCACGGATTCCTGCGCCAGGCGGGCGATATCGGGCAGCTCGTCCGCCTGTGCCTGGACGCGCTCGACCGCGCCGGCCTCGCCTCGTCCGCGGCCGACGTGCTGCGGCAGCTGGTGGCCGAGGACGACACGGCGATCCCCGGGCCGCTGCGGCACCGGGTGCGCGAGGCGCTGGACGCGGTCGGCGCGGTCGGCCGCGGGGCGTTCGAGGAGCGCGTCGCGGACTGGGTGGCGCGCGCCCGGGCCGACGTCGACCACCGCTTCGCCGCGACCTGGGGCCTGGACCTGGGCACCAGCACCTGTGTCGCCGCGGTCTACGACAGTCTGGCGGCGCGCCCGGTGATCTGCCCGGACGGCGGCAAGGCGCACTTCGCCTCGACGCTGACCGTGACCGACCGGGGCGAGGAGATCGTCGGGCTGACCGGCGACCAGGTCCTCGCGCCCTGGGTGGTCGGCCACATCAGCGCGGCCAAACGCCGGATGGGCGACGGCATCGTCTACCGGATCCGCGACCGCGAGTACCGCCCCGAGGAAGTCGCCGCCCGGCTGATCCGGCACGCCAGGACCCTGGTGGAGAAGCTGCTGCACGACCACGTGAAGGAGCGGCTGGCCGAACTCGCCCGCGCCGAGATCGGG
This sequence comes from Streptomyces sp. NBC_01477, assembly GCF_036227245.1. GTDB lineage: Bacteria > Actinomycetota > Actinomycetes > Streptomycetales > Streptomycetaceae > Actinacidiphila. The sequence continues at coordinate 2,975,176 of NZ_CP109445.1, read as the reverse complement.
CAGGTCAGGGACGAGTGGCTGGTCTGGGCGGCCGAGCGGCACGACTTCGGGCTGGAGCGGCCGGACGCCATCCTCACCATCCCCGCGTACTTCCTGAACAACGCCAAGCACGCCACCCGCGACGCCTGCGCGATCGCCGGGGTCACGGCCGTACGGCTGATCCACGAGCCGACCGCCGCGTGCATGGCGGCGGCCCAGCAGCGGCGGCTCGACGGGCAGATCGTCGTGGTGGACCTGGGCGCGGGCACCCTGGACGTCAGCGCCCTCGACGTCGACAGCAGTGTCTACGACGTCGAGCAGGTGCTCGGCGACAACCAGTACGGCGGGCAGGACTTCGACGCCCTCATCGCCGACGAACTCGCGGAACAGCTGCGGGCCCAGGGTCTGGACGTCCCCTCGGGCGGCCGGACCCGGCGCCGGCTGGCGCTCGCCGCCGAGCACCTCAAGATCGCCCTGTCCTCGCAGGACGAGGCGGAATACACCCTCAACGCCTTCCTGGGCCGCCCCGAGGTCCGCGTCGCCCTCGACCGCACCGAGCTGGCCCGGCTGCTGGCCGGCTCGCTGCGCACCCTGCGGGACGTGTGCAAGAAGATGCGGGCCGACATGGCGGTCCCCGCCAAGCACCTGGTCCTGGTCGGCGGTCCGATGCTCTCGCCGCTGGTCAGCGGGGCCGTCGAGCGGGTCTTCGACCTCAAGCGCACGGTGCTGGCCGACCCGCGGGCCGCCGTGGCGTGCGGCGCGGCCCTCCAGGGGGCGGCGCTCACCGGGCACCTCAAGGACAGCCTGCTGCTGGACGTCACGCCCTTCCCGCTGGGCATCGCCGTGCTCAAGGACGACGGCAGCGACGGCTTCTCCGTCCTGGTCGAGCGCAACACCAAGATCCCGGTCAAGCGCTCCGACGTCTTCACCACCGTCACCGACAACCAGTCGGAGGTGCGGATCGAGGTCTACAACGGACAGCTCGACCCGCGCTCGCGGATCGGCGTCGTCCCGCTCACCGGCATCCCGCCGCTGGCCATGGGGGAACCGCAGATCGAGGTGACCTTCGAATTCGACGCCAGCTGCGTCCTGACGGTCACCGCGACGGACAAGGGGACGGGTAGGAGCCGGTCGGTCGACTTCACCGACACGACGCTGCTCTCGCCGCAGGAGATCAGGGCCATGTCGGAACGGCACCTGGACCAGCGCGAGGTGGAGCGGATCCACCGGGAGCTGCGGGAGCTGGTCGAGGGCGCGGACGACGACTGCGAGCGGGTGTGCCGGGAGTTCCGGGAGCGGCTGAGCGCCCACCGGCCCTCCCACGAGCCGGTGGACGCCGCCACCCAGCGCGTACTGGCCGAGATGTACGGCCCCGAGTCGGCCGAGCTGGAGAACGAGCTGCTCTCGCTGCGCGGCCCGCTGCTCGATCTGCTGACCACCGTGCGGGACTACCTCGCGCTGCCCGGCTCCGTGGACCGGATCCCCGCGGGGCGGCACCTCGCCGACCAGCTCGGCGAACGCCTCGGGCGGATGCGCCGGGGCATGGCGCGGATGGCCCGCTGGAACGACGTGCTCGCCTCGCTCGCCGCGATCGACCGCGACCCGCTGCGGCGCTTCCGCTCCCTGCACGACGCCGGCGACCACGGCCGCGCGCTGCGCGCGCTCGACGAACTGGCCGAGCCGCCGGCACTGCCGGAGGACCTGCGGCGGCGGCTGCGCTGCCTGGCGGGCGTCGGCGACGCGGAGGGCTACCGGCGGTTCCTGCTCGAAGACGCCGCCAGGCTGCCGGCCGTGGTGCGCGACCCCGCGCGGCCCGAGCGGTTCGCGGCGGCGGCCGGCGCCGCGCTCGTCCGGGTCGGCGACGGCAGCGGCTTCCTGGTCTCCGACCGCCATGTGGTGACCAGCCGCAGATGGCTGGCGGCGGACCGCACCGCGACGGTGGTGCGCCTGGCGGACGGGCCGCGGACCGTACAGCACGCCTTCCTGCCCGACGCCTCCGCCATCGACACGGCGGTGCTGCTGCTGGCCCGGCCGGCGCCGACCCCGCCGCTGCGGCTGGGATTCCCGCGGCTCACCCACATCGGCGACCTGGTCTGGGCGGCGGCGCCCGGCGAGGCGCTGCGCCCCGGGATCATCGAGAAGTTCGAGCCGTTTCCCGAGCACGGCCTCCAGGTGTACCGGACCGACCTGCGGCTGACCCCGGCCGCGGCGGGCGGCCCGCTGCTCAACGAACTCGGCGAGGTGATCGGCACCCTGGTGCCCGGCGGGGCGTCGCAGCCCGCCTTCGCGGTCACGGCCGACTCGCTGGCCCCGCTCCTGGTGAGCGCCGGATTCGGGCTGACCGGCGGCGGCGACGGCGGCGGCGGGGACCGCGGATGAGGCCCGAGGGCGGGCGCCGATGCGTTAGCGTCGGGGGATGTTCGCCGTATACGCCGCACGTGTCGACGCAGAGCAGCCGCTGAGCGGGCTGGAGCTGGGCGAGCGCCCGGAGCCCGGCACGCGGGAGGGCTGGAGCACGATCACGGTGAAGGCCGCGTCGCTCAACCACCACGACCTGTGGTCGCTGCGCGGGGTCGGGCTCGGGCAGGAGAATCTGCCGATGATCCTCGGCTGCGACGCGGCCGGGGTGGACGAGGACGGCAACGAGGTGGTGCTGCACTCGGTGATCGGGCAGACCGGCCACGGGGTGGGCCCCGACGAGCGCCGGTCGCTGCTCACCGAGCGGTACCAGGGCACACTGGCCGAGCGGGTCAGCGTGCCGACCTGGAACGTGCTGCCCAAGCCGGCCGCGCTGAGCTTCGAGGAGGCGGCCTGCCTGCCGACGGCCTGGCTGACCGCGTACCGCATGCTCTTCACCCAGGCCGGTGTACGCCCCGGGGACGCGGTCCTGGTGCAGGGCGCGGGCGGCGGGGTCGCCACCGCCGCGATCGTGCTGGCCAAGGCGGCGGGCCTGCGGGTCTACGCCACCAGCCGGGACGCGGGCAAGCGGCAGCGGGCGCTGGAGCTGGGGGCGCACGCGGTCGTGGAGCCCGGCGGGCGGCTGCCGGAGCGGGTCGACGCGGTCATCGAGACGGTCGGCGCCGCGACCTGGTCGCACTCGGTCAAGTCGCTGCGCCCCGGCGGCACCCTGGTCATCTCCGGCGCCACCAGCGGCGTGAACCCGGCCGCCACCGGGCTGAACCGGATCTTCTTCCTCGAACTGCGGGTCATCGGCTCGACGATGGGCACCAAGGACGAGCTGGAGGACCTGCTCGGCTTCTGCGCGGCCACCGGCGTACGCCCGGTCATCGACACGGTCCTGCCGATGGACCGGGCGCGCGAGGGCTTCGAACAGCTGGAGCGCGGCGAGGTGTTCGGCAAGATCGTGCTCACCAGCGGCTGACCGCGCTCACGGCCGGCCGCCGGCGCGCAGCGTGGCGGTGATGGACGCCGCCGCCGCCGACAGATGGCGCCGGACCTCGCGCAACTGGGCGTCGTCCACGCCGAGGTCACGGGCCGCGTCGCGCACGTCGTCACGGAAGCGGTCGAGCAGCCGCTCCAGGTCGCGCACCGGGTCGGCGGACGGCGGGTCGTCGTCCGCACCCGCTGCCTCGTCCTTGGCCGGATACGGCGGCTGCGCCCACGAGGTGGTCGGTACGTCCATCGGCCCAGGACCCGGCGCGCCCGCGCCGGGACGGCCGGCGGCGCCGCCGAACTGGCCCAGCTCCCTGGTCAGTTCCGCCAGGCCGTCACGCAGCCCGGCCTGCCAGTCGCCGCCGCGCGAATACGCCTGGACCTGGTCCTGCACCTGCCGGGCGATCCGCTGCACCTCGTCCCTGGCGCTGTCCATCGCGTCCCGCGCGGCCTTCGCCTGCCGGCGCGCGGCCCGCGCCTCCTCCTTGGCCCTGCGGCTCTCCTCCTTGGCGCGCTGGGCCTGCTCCTTCCACTCCTGCCTGGCGTCCTTGTACGCCCGCCCGTCGTCCGGCCGGGCCGCCCGTGCCTGCTGGGCCGCGGCCCGCACCTCCCGGCGCAGGTCGCCGGCCGCGCCGCGCACGTCCTCGCGGATCTCGGCGGCCAGCGTGGACACCGACTCGCGGATCTCCGCTTCGAGCCCGGCGATCTCGCCGGCCCGGGAGGCCAGTTCGGCGCGGCCCTCCTCGGTGAGGGCGTAGATCTTGCGGCCGCCCTCGGTGGAGTGGGTGACCAGGCCCTCCTTCTCCAGCTTCGCCAGCCGGGGGTAGACCGTGCCGGCCGAGGGCGCGTACAGCCCCTGGAAACGCTCCTCCAGCAGCCGGATCACCTCGTAGCCGTGCCGCGGCGACTCGTCCAGCAGCTTGAGCAGATACAGCCGCAGCCGGCCGTGCGCGAAGACGGGCGCCATGTCAGATGTCCTTCCGGAAGGAGGGCGCGTCCTCCAGCGGAGGCCTGCGCAGCAGGGCGATCGCGCCCGAGACGGTGGTGGCCTTGAGCTTGGCGCCCCCCGATCCCACCCGGCCGCTGATGCGCTTGACCCCCCACAGGCCGGTCACCTGCAACTCCTCGAAGGCGCAGGACACATGGCCGCTGGTGGTGTTCGCGTCGACGTCGGCGTCGCCCTGCTCCGGGATGCGGATGGCGATTTCGCCCGACACGGTGGTCAGCTGGATCTGCGCGCCGGCCGACGGGTCCAGGTCCAGCACCATGCTGCCGCTGACCGAGTCCGCCCTGACCTCGGAGCCGCTGCCCTCCACGACGGTGAGGTCACCGGAGACGGTGTTGACCCGCAGGTCGCCGGACACGGACTGGGCCTCGACATTGCCCCCGACCGTGTTGGCCTTCACCGGCCCGGTCAGGCCGACGAGCGTGGTGTCGCCGTTCACGCCCTGGACGACGGTGGAGCCGCTGATCCCGGAGATCACCGCGCCCGCGCCGATCACGCCGACCTCCACGGAGGTGCCTTGCGGCACGGCGAGGGAGATCACCGCGCGGCGGCGCCAGCCGTGCCGGTCGTGCCACTTGAGCAGGCCCTTCCAGCTCAGGTCGTCGTACGCGACGGTCAGCGTCGAGCCGCGCCGCTCGATCTTGAGCGGCGGGCCGTCGATCTCGGTGACCTCCAGCCGGGCGGGCCCCTCGTCGACGCCGACCACATTGACGGCGCCGCCGACGATGCGGACACAGAGCGTGTCCACGGTGTCCTCGAACTCGAACGTCCCGGGTTCTGTGACAGTCCGGTCCATCGTGCCCCTCCTTGACCGCCGGGCTTGACGCAACATATCGCGTCCCTTCACAACACGATATATCGCGTCCGTGGGAAGTCAAGCAACCCCCGCCGGGTGAGGGTGTCGCCGTAGGCCCGCGCCGCCGTCGTGGTCGCGCGGGACATGGCGCGCCCGGCGGGGCGGGTGGGGCGCCCGGGGGCCTATTCGTCCTCGTCCAGGCGGGCGAGCCACGTGGCGAACCGCTCGACGGGAATCTCGAACTCGGGATTGAGGTCGACGAACTCGCGGAGCCGGTCCGCGAGCCACTCGACCGTGACCTCCTCCTCTCCGCGCCGGTCTGCCAGCTCCTCGATGCCGCGGTCGGTGAAGTACAAGATCTGCTCCTGAAACAGGGGTGGGACAGTCGCCGGACGGGGAAGAACAGCGAAGGACGGGGACGGACCGGACAAGGATAGGAGTTGCCCGAAGGGCCTCGCGCGGGCACCGCCAGGCACTAGCCTTTCGGGAGTGATCGGCCAGTGGGGGGTGGCATGGACGCGCTGACCGCTGCTACGGGTGCGACACGTGCGAGGAACGGCATGGGGGGAGCGGGGTGACACCGCGGAGCGATGAGCTCGACCCCATCGACCCGGCCGAGACCCTCGTCCCGCTGGTCCGTGAGGCGACCGTCCGTATCCATGGTGCGAAGCCCGGCCACCCGCTCTTCGGCAGCGGCTTCTTCGTCGCGCCGAACTGGGTGCTGACCTGCGCCCATGTGGCATGCCGGAGCGCGGACCAGGCGGAGGAGGCGGCGGGCGTGGGGCAGCCGGCGGCGCGCGAGGTCACGGTCGGCTGGGGCGGTCGCATGCTCAACGGCGTCGTCGAGTGGGCCGAGCCCGCCGGCCACGACGGCGGCAGCTGGCCCGCCCCCGACCTCGCGCTGATCCGGCTGCTCGACCCGGTGGACCACCCGTGCGTATGGCTGACCGAGCGCACCACCAAGGCGTACACCACCAACCAGGTGGCCTTCTTCGGCTACACCCCCGGCGCCGACGAGGTGGAGTCGTACAACGGCAGGTGCACCATCAGCGGCCAGGTCGGCACCACCGGCGTGCTCAAGCTCGGCAATGAGGACGAGATGCCGCACGGCGTGTCCGGCGGGCCCGTGGTGGACCTGGTGCGCGGCGAGGTCATCGGGGTGCTCAAGGCCCGCAGGCAGGGCAAGGACGGCGGCCTCGCGGTCGGCATCCAGCAATTACGCAGGCTGCCCGCCGACCAGGGCGACCCGGCGTCCGACCTCTACCACCGGGTGATGGCCGCGCACGACCTGCACCACGCCGACCGGCACGCCTTCGTCCGCAACGACGGCGGCACCTGGACCGACGCGCACATCGAGATCGGTGCCTGCGCGGGCCGCGCCCTCACCCCGGGCCAGCGCACCTGGCTGCTCGGGCTGCTGGCCCAGCTGCCGCCGCCGGCCGACGCGCGCAGCCTCCAGGACATCGTCGGCACGGTCCGCGGCGGCCCCGTCCAGGGCCTGCCGGTCGCCCCCCGCGCCTGGCGCGACGGCCTCGGACTGCTCTACGACCTGCGGCGCGGCACCACGGAACTGGAGGCGGTACTGCGGTACGCCGTGCACGCCGCCACCGCCGACCGGGTCGGCGCCACCGACGAGTCCGCGGAACGCGCCCTGTGGGGCTGGGCCCAGCAGACCGCGGGCGCCGCCGACACGCTCAGCCGGCTGTTCCGCCGCACCCTGGTGGACGAGCGCAAGAGCCGGCTGCGGGTCAGGGGCATGGCCGTCCTGGACCTGCTGCCCGCGCTGCGGCACGGCCCCGAGGCCCTGGTGGAGATCTTCCCGCGCGGCTGGGAGCCCGGCCACTACGACTGGCGGGTCAGCGCGGTGCCGGAGAGCGGCGAGGTGGACTGCGTCGAGGAGGAGTTCGGCGGTACGGACCTGGAGGCGCTGGCCGGCCGGCTGCGTGAACCGCTGCGCGAGGCCTTCCGCCGCTGCGACGCCTCCGGCGTCCCCGCCGTCATCCAGCTGGCCGTCCCCGGCGCCCTGGTGGGCCGCTTCGCCGACATCCGGCTGCTCGGCATCGGCGCCGACCGCCCGGTGGTGATCCGCCGCACCGACATGCCCGCGGAGGAGCGGCCGGAGGCCGACGAGCGCGCCGCCCGCTGGCGCGCCCTGCACGAGCAGCCGCTCCGCCCCGACATCCTCGACTGCGACGAGGGCGTCCCCAGCCCGCTGCCCGACGAGAGCGACCTGCGCGCCCGCCCCCGCGACACGCTTCCGGTGCTCTGCCGCAGCGCCGCCACCGTGCCCGAGTCGCTGCACCGGATCGTCCGCAGCGGCTACAGCGTCGCCCTGTGGCGGCGGCAGCCGCTCGCCCAGGAGTCCATGTGCGGGGACTTCCACCGCGGCATGGTCCGCGAGGTGCGGTCCGCGAGGTCGGCGGGCCGGCTGCCGCGGGTACTGGCGGAGCTGCGGGCCGGGGCAGACGACGGGGTGCCGGAGAAGTTCTGGTCCGCCGATCTGATGATCTTCTACCACGATCCGACCCGGCCGCTGCCCGGGACCGACGAGCCGTTGGAGACACCGTGACGAGGGATTGCGAGGTATCGAGGTGAGTGAGACGACCGAGACCGGCCCGTCGGGCGACTGGCTCATCTACCGCGGTACGGGCGAGCCCCACACCCGGATAGACGGACTCCCCGAGCCCCCGCCCTGGCGGGACTTCGACGGCGGCCCGCTGGTCGCGGCCGGTCCGGGCCCGGACAGCTCGTCGGCCCGCAGACTCGGCGCGTACCGGCACATGGCCGAGATGCACCGGCCCAGCCCCGAGGAGCTGGAGATGGTCAACGCGGCGCTGTACCTGCGCCGCCCGCTGCTGGTCACCGGCAGCCCCGGCACGGGCAAGAGCACCCTCGCGCACGCCGTCGCGTACGAACTGGGCCTGGGCCGCGTGCTGCACTGGCCGATCGTCAGCCGCAGCGCCCTGCAGGACGGCCTCTACCGCTACGACGCCATCGCCCGGTTGCAGGACACCCAGATCGCCGCCAACACGGGCACCGCCCCGCCCGGCGGCATCGGCAGCTACATCCGGCTCGGCCCGCTCGGCACCGCGCTGCTGCCCACCGCCAAACCGCGGGTGCTGCTGATCGACGAACTGGACAAGAGCGATATCGACCTGCCCAACGACCTGCTGAACGTGATGGAGGAGGGCGAGTACGGCATCCCCGAACTCGAACGCCTCTCCGAACGCGAGCCGCAGGTCGACGTCCTCACCGACGACGGCGCCAAGGTCACCATCAGCGAGGGCCGGGTCCGCTGCCGCGCCTTCCCCTTCGTGATCCTCACCAGCAACGGCGAGCGGGACTTCCCCGCGCCGCTGCTGCGCCGCTGCATCCACCTGGAGCTGGACCGCCCCGACCACCAGCGGCTGTCCACCGTCGTACGCGCCCACCTCGGCGAGGAGGCGGCCACCGTGGGCGAGGACCTGGTGACCCGCTTCCTGGACCGCTCCCGCAGCGAACTGCTGGCCACCGATCAGCTGCTGAACGCGATCTACCTCACCCACCATGCGGCGCCGCCCACCCGCTCCCGGCTCGCGGACATGCTCATCCAACGGCTCGACCGGCCCAGGTGAGGCAGCAGTGGACGCCGAGCCGAACCCGAGAGCCCAGCAGCCGCAACCACTCGCGCGGGACGCCACCGGCGAACCGCCCCCGCCCGACCCGCTGGCCGAACTCGTCGGCAGGCTGACCCGGGCCGGCCTCGAACCCGGCACCGGCGAACTGGCCGACGCGCTCTGGCTGGCCCGGTGGTCGGCGCCGACCGAGCCGGCCCCGGTCCCGGCCGGCCGGCCGCGGGACCCCGCCCACGACGGCGCGGGCGGCTCGGGCGGCGCGCCCGGCGACCTGCCGCAGGTCCCGGCGGACGGCACCGACGGGGGCGGCAAGCGGCTGGTCCCGCCCGAGCGGGACGACGCCGGCATGGTCGACCTCTACCCCGGCGTAGCCGAACCCGGCCGCAGCCACGCGGGACCCGGCGGCCCCACGGTGGCCGTCCCGGAGGCCACCGCGCTGCCCCGGCTGCTGGAACTCCAGTCGGCGCTGCGGCCGTTGCAGCGCTACCGCAGCCCCGCCCGGCCGCTGCGGGTGACCCTGGACGAATCCGCCACCGCCGACCGCACCGCCCGGGCCGGCGGCCTGCTGCTGCCGGTCTTCCGCCCGGTCAGGCGCGGCAACGCCTCCATGCAGCTGCTGATGGACGCCTCCTCCTCGATGTACGTCTGGGAGCGGATGCTGCGCGAACTCGGCGGTGTCTTCGAACGCCTCGGCGCCTTCCGCGAGGTGCTGGTCCGCCATCTGCACGCCACCCCGGAGGGCGCCCCCGCCGTCAGCGGCCGCTTCGACCCCGAGCCGTCCGCGCTGCGCTCCGCGGACCAGCTCGGCGACCCCACAGGACGCCGGATCACCCTGCTGGTCAGCGACTGCGCAGGGCCGCTGTGGCGCTCGGGCCAGGCGCACCGGCTGCTGCACCGGCTCGCCGGACACGGCCCGGTGGCCGTGCTCCAGCCGCTGCCCGCCCGCTTGTGGTCGCGCACCCGGCTGCCGGTCTCCTACGGGGTGCTGCACCGGGCCGAAGGCCCGCTGCCCGCCGCGCCGCTGCGCTTCTCGGCCGGCGCCGGCGGCTTCACCTCGCCGCCCGCGGGCGACGCGCTGCCGGTGCCCGTACTCCCGCCCACCGCCCAGGCGCTGGGCGCGTGGGCGCGGCTGCTGGCCGGCACCGGCGCCGGCGAGGTGGCGGCCGCCGTCGGCTGGGTGCGCTCCGACCAGCCCGTGAGCCCGGCCAGGCCGCGCGGCGCGAGCCTGCCGCCCGCCATCCTGGTCGGCCGCTTCCGCTCCGCCGCCTCCCCGGCCGCCGCCCAGCTCGCCGTCTACCTGTCCGCGGCCCCGCTCTTCCTGCCCGTCATGCAGCTCGTCCAGCGCACCATGCTGCCCGACTCAGGACCCGCGGAGCTGGCCGAAGTGCTGCTCAGCGGACTGGTCGTACGCGCCGAGGACGACGACCACCGGTGGTACGAGTTCGCGCCCGGCATCCGCGACGTACTGCTCGGGCCGCTTGGCCTGGACGAGGCCCGCCTGGTGCTCAAGCACTGCTCCGAATACGTCGAGCAGCGCTTCGGCCGCAGCGGCCCCAACTTCCCCGCCCTGGCCATCACCCAGCTCACCGACGGGCCGAGCGACGCCGTCTCCGACGCCGCGGTCGCCTCCGCCGCCCGGGACACCGCCCGCGCCGAGGGCGCCGCCGTCGGCGTCGACTCCCAGCAGCCCTTCGCCGAGGTCGCCGCCCGCGTCCTGGAACGCTTCGTGCCGCTGGCCGGCAGCCGCAGCCTGGGCGCCCTGCCGGTCGCCGGTACGAGCGGCACCTCCGGTGTCGTCCTGCGGGCCAGGGAACTCGTCGCGAAATTCCGCGACGAGGGCATGGTGCAGAACCTGATGGAAGCCGTGCAGATGCTGCGCCGGGCCGCCGCCGAGGAGTTCCGGCTCGGCACCGACCCGGAGCTGTGGAGCGAACTGGCCGAACAGCTCATCCGGTTGTGGCGGCTGCGCGGCGGCCCGGGACTGCTGCGCGAGGCCCAGGACGCCGCGGAGACCGCCGCCGCCCACCCCGGCTCGATCAAGGCCCGCGCGGTCAGGGCCGCGGTGCTGCGCGCCTCCGCCGACGACCGGGCCGCCGTCGGCGACACCCGGGCCGCGCTCGAACTGCTGCGCCGCGCCGACCGCGAGCTGACCGCCGTCTGCGCGTCCCCCGGGCTCGGCCGCCGCGAAGTGCTCGCCGCCACCCTGGAACGCGTCCAGGTGCTGGAGGACCAGTGGCTGATCAGCGGTGACGCCGTACTCCTCGAAGAGACCGTCGGCATGCTCGAAGCCTTCGCGGACTCCTGGCCGCCCTCGGACGACCGCCCCGGCGAACTCGCCCTCGCCCACGGCCGTGCCCTGCTCCGGCTGGCCGGCGCCGCCCTCGACCGGGAACGCGAGCAGGTCTGCGCGGAGCACGCCGCCGCGTCCTTCGAGGCCGGCCTCGACGCGCTGCAGCGCGAGGACGCCGCGCCCGAAGAGCTCGTCGCCGCCATCCTCGCCCTCGTCGACGCCCTGGTGACGGCCGGCGGCCGGCTGCCCGCCGCACAGCAGCTGGTCGACCGCGCGCTCGGCGAGACCCGCGACCGACTGCTGCGGGCCGCGATCCTCGCCAGGGCCGGCCGGATCAGGGTCGCCCGGCACACCGAGGGCGGCCCGCCGGGCGAACTCGAGGCAGCCGCCGGGCGGTTCGCGGAAGCCTGCCGGCTCACCCCGCGCGACCGCCCCGAATACAGCGACCTCGTCGCCGAGTGGGGCGCCGCCCTGCTCGACCGGGCCGCGCTCCCCGGCGGCGAACTCTTCGTCAACCGGGCCGTCCTGGTCCTGCGCGACTGCCGCATGGAGACCGCCGCGGACGACCTGCGGCTGCCCGCGCGGCTGCTGATGCTCGGCCGGGCACTCGTGCTGCGCTACACCGCGGAAGGGGATCTGGTCGACCTGCGCGAGGCCGAGCACGTACTGAGCCGGGCCGTGCAGCCCGCGATCGACCCGAGCCAGCGGGCCAGGATCAACTTCGAGCTGGGCGAGGTGCACCGGCTCGGATACGTGCACACGCGGCGCGCGGAACGCCTCGACCTCGCGGCCGACGCCTACCGGCGCGCGGCCGAGGCCGCCGGCGCGGCAGCCGCGGCCCGCCCCTCGCAGTCGCGCCCCATGGTGTGGCTCGCCGCACAGGCGCATCATTGGCGTGGCGTGGTGTACGAATTCGCCCGCCGCAACAGGGCCGCGGCCGACGCGTATCGCGCCGCGCTGGCCGGCTGGCGGCAACTCCCGGACGAGGGCGGCGACTTCGGCCGCCTGACCGTTGAGCGCCTGGCCGCGCTCAACCGGGACGTCTGAATACGGCGCGTATGGAACACGGAGGTCCGTGATGGAAGAAGAGCCCGCGCGGGGCGGGGTGGAGGGTGCGGACGGGGCGTCCGCTCCCGACATCCTCGGACTCGACCTTGAAGCGCTGCGGACGGTTGAGCATCCGGTGCTGGCCGCACTGGTCAGCGACCTTCGCGACCGCGTTGCCGCGCCGGGCGGCGAAGCGCTCTGGGGCTTCGACAACTCGATGTAGCCCCGGGCCCAGTCCCAGTCCCAGCCCCAGCCCCGGCCCCGGGCGCGTGCCGCTTGCGCTGCGCGCTTGCCCGCGGCCCCGGGGCGCGTGCCGCTTGCGGTGGCGTCGCTTCTTTCCCCCGGCGGGGGCTGGTCACGCGGTTCCCCGCGCCCCTGAGGGGGTGCCACTTGCGGTGGCGATTCGCCCGCGGCCGCACCGCGGCTGGGCGCGCAGTTCCCCGCGCCCCTGCGCGGCTCGTGCTCTGCCGCAGCGGGCGACCGCGCGACCAGCCCACCACCGGGCCGCGGCCGGGCGGGGAGATGGGTTAAGGCCAAAACGCCGGCCGGGCGTTTGCGGTGGGTTACCCGGCGGGAACAACCGCGGGGGCCACCGGGGCGGCCCTGAGCACGGGGAGGCGACGTGACCCACCACCAACCCGCGGCGCGACCCGCAGAACCGATCCGCCAGTTCATCATCAAGGCGCACAGCCGGTGCAACCTCGCCTGCACGTACTGCTACCTCTACGCCGCCCAGGACCAGGGCTGGCGCCACCGCCCCCGGGCGGTGGCCCCCCGCGTCGCCGAGCGCACGGCGCACCGCATCGCCGAGCACGCCGCCACCCACCGGCTGCGCGACGTCGCCGTCGTCCTGCACGGCGGCGAACCGCTGCTGGCCGGCGCCGACCGGCTCGCCGCCGACGTCGAGCGGCTGCGGCGCACCGTACCGGCCAGGGTCCACGCGAGCGTGCAGACCAACGCCACCCTGCTCACCCCGGACCGCGTCGCCCGGCTGCGTGACGCGCGTATACGCGTCGGCGTCAGCCTCGACGGCGGCCGTCCCGCGCACAACGCGGCCCGGGTGGACCACGCGGGCCGCCCCGGGTGGCCCGCCGCCGCGGCCGGGCTGCGGCTGCTCGCGGCGACCGCGCCCGAGGCCTACGCGGGAGTGCTGTGCGTGGTGGACCTGCGGCACGACCCGGTCGAGGTCTACGACTCGCTGCTGGCCTTCGCGCCGCCCGCGATCGACCTGCTGCTGCCGCACGGCAACTGGACGACGCCGCCGCCGGGGCTGCCCGCGCCGGCCGCGGACCCGGCGCCGTACGGCCGCTGGCTGACCGCCGTCTTCGACCGCTGGTGGCGGGCGGACCGCCGGGAGACCAGGGTGCGGCTGTTCGAGGAGTGCGTCGCGCTGCTGCTCGGTGTGCCCGCGGCCACCGAACGGCTCGGCCTCCAGCCGTTCACCGCGGCCGTCGTCGAGACCGACGGCAGCATCGAGCAGGTCGACTCGCTGAAATCCGCGTACGAGGGCGCCGCCGCCACCGGCATGGACGTCTTCCGCAACAGCTTCGACGACGTGCTCGCCCACCCCGGGGTCGCCGCCCGCCAGGCGGGCCTGGCCGCGCTCGGCGCCGCCTGCCGTGCCTGCCCGCTGGTCACCGTCTGCGGCGGCGGCCACTACGCCCACCGCTATCTGGCCGGCAGCGGCTTCCGCAACCGGTCGGTGTACTGCGCGGACCTGGCGTTCCTGATCCGGCACATCGGGTCCCGGCTCACGTCGGCGGCCGGCGTCGGCGGCCACCCGCCCCGGGAGGCGGTCCGGTGACCGTGCCCGACGACGTGCTCCGCGCCCTCGGCGGCAGCGGCGGCGACGCCGACGCCCTGGACCTGCTGGTCGCCCAGCAGCGCCGCCGCCGGCTGCTCACGCTGCGCGCGCTGCTCGACGCCGTCGCCGAGGCGCCGCCCGGCGCGCTGCCGCCCGCCGCGGCGGCCCGGGTGCTGGCGGACTGGCGGCTGCTGGCCGCGGCGGAGCGCGCCGACCCGGCCGCCGCCCGCCGCGTCGTCCACTACCCGATGACCGGCGCCTGGGCCGAACGCGCCCTGCGCGCGCTGGCCGCGCCCGGCCCGCCGCGGCGGCCCGCCGCCGCCCTGGCCTACCTCGGCGCCCTCGCGGCGGCGGCAGCGGCCCGCGCGGGCCTGCGCTTCACCGCCGACGTCCCGGTCCACGACGGCCTGCTGGCCCTCCCCACCCTCGGCGCCTGCACGGTCCCCGCCGCCTGCCCCGCGGTGACCGTCACCGGCGACGGCCCCCGCCTCTGGCTCCACATCCCCGCACCTGCCGCCCCCGCCGGCCCCCCGCCGCCCGCGGGGCGCCCGGTCGAAGTGCGGCGCGGGCCGGACGGGGTGTGGCGGTCCGCGGCGAGCGGGTGGCGGCCGATCAGGGCGCTGTGGCGGGAGGACGGGCGGGCGGTGCTGATCGATGACGCCGACCCGCACCGGGACGAGGAGCGGCGGTCCAATCCGTACGGACTCAGCGTGTCCGGCGTGCTGGAGCCGGGGCAGCACGCCCGCTGGCGTACCGCGTGGCGCGACGCGCAGCCCTGGCTGCGGCTCGGCGGGGGCGAGCGCGCCGCGGGGGTCGGCGCGCTGCTCGACTGCTTCGTGCCGCTCACCCGCTCGCCGACCGCGCACAGCAGCGCCACCCGGGGCGACGCCTTCGGCGCGCTGCTCAGCAGCACCCCGCGCAGCGGCCTTGAGCTGGCCACGACCCTGGTCCACGAGTTGCAGCACGCCCGGCTGCTGGCGCTGTCCGCGCTGACCGTGCTGCACACCGCGGACGACAGCCCCCGCTACTGGGCGCCGTGGCGGTCCGACCCGCGGCCCTTCGACGGGCTCTTCCAGGGCGCCTACGCCCATCTGGGCCTGGCCGACTTCCACCTCGGCGTGGCACTGAGCGGCGGCGCCCCGCCCGCGGTCAGGGACGCCGCGTGGGCGGACCACTGCCGGTGCAGGCAGCAGGTGGCCGCCGCGCTGCCGCAACTGCTCGGCTCCTCGCGTCTCACCCGGCAGGGCCGCACCCTGGTCACGGCGATGGCGGCGCACCACACCCGGCTCACCCGGCATCCACCGCCGGACGGCCACCTCGCGCGGGCCACCGCCTACGTCGAGACCGCCCGCGTCATATGGCGGCGCCAGCGCGCCTGAACGGCCGGGAAGACATCGCAAGCGGGCGTGACGGCACGTCAACGGACGACCAACCGGTGTAGTTTCTGGCAGAGGCGACCTGTTGGTCCGTCAGGGCACCGCCGGGTCCAGCCAGCACACCGCACGTACACGAGGGAGACGGTCCAATGGCCGGAGGGCGTAGCACCGCGGCGGCAATCGCGCGCGGCCCGGTGACCATCAGCTTCGCGGGCTACAACAGGGCCTGGGCCTCCTGGATCGCCGGCCGGCTGGAGAGATACGGCGTGCGGGCCGTGCTCCAGCGCTTCGACCTCACCCCGGACAGCAGCATCGGCGACGCGCTGGAGGACCTGCTGCTGTCCGAGGGCCGGGTGCTGATCGTGCTGTCCGAGTGGTACTTCCGGCTCGGCCCGCGCGGCCACGACGAGTGGAATGCCGCCCTGCGCCGTATCGTTCCGCCCAACAGCGAGCGCTTCGCGGCGGTTTCGGTGACCCCGGCCGCGCTGCCCAGCGCTGTCGTCTCGCTCGGCGCCGCCGACCTGTGGAACCTGGGCGCAGCGGAGGCCGAGCGGCGGCTGCTCGCCCGGCTCGGCATCACCCCCTCCCGCGGCTCCACCGGCGACGGCCTCGGCGCCCCCGGCGGCCCCCGCTTCCCGCTGGAGCAGCCCGACGTGTGGGGCGGCATGCCGCGCCGCAACACCCGCTTCACCGGCCGCGAGGAACTGCTCGGCGAGATGTACCAGGAGTTCCAGCGGGCGGAGCCGGGGGCGGGTGTCGTCACCCTCTTCGGCCTGTCCGGCGTCGGCAAGACGCACATCGCGACGGAGTACGTCTACCGCTTCGGCCCGGAGTACGACGTGGTCTGGTGGGTCCGCGCCGCCGAGCGCGGCACGCTGCGCGAGAAGCTCGCCGGGCTGGCCCCCGCACTCGGCCTGGTCACGGGGCGCGAGTACGGCGAGCGGCTGCGCGCGGTCAGGGACGCGCTGCGCCGCGGCGAGCCGTACGGCCGCTGGCTGGTGATCCTCGACGGCGCCGACCAGCCCGACGACATCCACGACCTGGTGCCCAACGGGCCCGGGCACGTCCTGATCACCTCGCAGAACCGCGAGTGGAGCGAGCACAACAGCGTCCTGATCGAGGTCCCGGTCTACGACCGCGTCGAATCGGTCGCCTTCGTCCGCCGCCGCGCCCCCCGGCTCGACGAGGCCGACGCCGACAAGCTGGCCGAGGCGCTGGGCGACCTCGCGCTGGCCCTCGACCAGAACGCGGGCGCGCTCAACGACTCCAACACCCCGGTCGACGAGTACATCGAACTGCTGCGGCACGGCGCCGACATCGAACCGGGCCTCAAGGTCGCGGCCGACTTCCAGATGACGTACTACACCGCCTTCTCGATACTGCTCAACCGGCTCCGCGAGGACAAACCGGAGGCCGTCGACCTGCTGCGGCTGTGCGTCTTCTTCGCGCCGGGGCCGATCCCGGTACGGCTGCTGCGCGACCTGCCGATCCGCGATGTGCCCGAGCAGCTCGCCGGGCTGATGGAAGACCCGCTGCTGTGGAATTCGGCCATAAGCAAACTCGCCCAGTGGTCGGTGATCCAGTCCGACCCGCAGGAGAGCGGGGCCGAGGAGTCGGTCGGCTCCACCGAGATCGTCCAGATGCACCGGCTGGTCTACCAGGCGGTGCGCGCCGACATGCCGGAGGAGGAGCTGAGCACCTACTCCCGGGTGGTCCGCAGGATCCTCGCCGCCGCCGACCCCAGCCGCCCCAGCGACACCCGGCTGTGGCCGCGGTACGCCGAGATCGTGCCGCACCTGGCGGCGTCCGGCGCACTGGAGAGCACCAACCCCGAGATCCAGAACATGGTGCTCAACTGCCTGCGCTATCTGTACCTGTCCGGTGAGTACCGCGCGGGCCTGCGGGTCGCGGAACTGGCCGCCGAGCAGTGGCCGCAGCTGCTGGAGCCCGGCCACCCCCGGCTGTGGGACCTCATCCACCACCGCGCCAACCTGATGCGCGCCACCGGCGACTACACCGCCACCGAGGCCATCGACCGGGCCGCCTACGAGCAGTTGCTCGCCGACCGCGGCGACCGCGACCTGCTGGTGATGCGGGCGGCCGGCAGCCTGGCCGCCGACCTGCGCACACTGGGCCGCTACGACGAGGCGCTCGACCTGTCGCTGGTCGTCAGGGACGGCTACGCGGAACTGGTCGGCGAGGAGGACTCCCGCACCCTCAGCGCGCAGAACAACGTCGCCATCACCTACCGGCTGCTCGGCCGCTACCAGGAGGCGATGAAGCTCGACCAGGACACCATGGAGGCCCGCCGCGAGCTGCTGCACGACCGGCACAACTGGACGCTGTCGTCGGAGAACCACTTCGCCCACGACCTGCGCCTGGTCGGCCGCTACGAGCAGGCCACCTCGGTCCAGGAGCGCAACTGCGAGGTCCACAGGACCGTGCTGGGCGCCGACAACCCGCAGACGCTGCGCGCCGAGCACAACCTCGCCCTGTGCCTCTACCGGGCCGGCGACCGCCCGAAGGCGGCGAATCTGCTGGCCCGGCTGCTGGAGCGCTGCGAGCGGGTGCTCGGCGACCTCGACCCGCTGACCGTGCGGGTCGCGGTGACCTTCTCCAGCTTCGAGCGCCAGCACGGCGACCTGGACCGGGCCCGCGAGTTGAGCGAGTTCGCGCTGCGCGAATACCACCGGCAGCTCGGCGACGAGCACCCCTACAGCGCCGGTGTGCTCGGCAACCACGGCCTGGTCCTGCGGGCCGCCGGCGAACGCCAGCAGTCGCAGATCGAGATCGAGACCTCGCTGACCGCCATGATCCGCGCGGTCGGCGAGGACCACCCCTGGACGCTGGGCTGCGCCCTGAACGCCACCGGCGCCCGCAACTTCGCCGGCGACCCGGAGAGCGCCGCGGAATTGAGCCGCGCCACCGCGGAGAGGTCCGCCGCCGCCCTCGGCAAGCACCACCCGCTGACGCTGTCCGCGCAGATCGCGCTGGCCACCGACCTGCGCAATCTGCGCAGGCGCACGGAGGCCGACAAGATCGAGGAGGAGGCGCTCGCGGCGCTGTCCGGCACGCTGGGCCCGCAGCACCCGCACACCGTCTCGGCCCGCTCCAGGACCCGCCCGTACTGGGACTTCGAGCCGTTCACCACCTGACCTGACCGCACGCGAACGGCGGGTGGCCCGTACCTCACCGGTACGGGCCACCCGCCGTTCCACCGCCTGCGAAGGCGCGAGGGCGTCAGATGTCGAAGACCTCGTTGATCAGCTCCTCCTGCTGGGCCTGGTGGCGCTTGGCCGAGCCGACAGCGGGGGAGGACGACGCCGGCCGGGAGACCCGGCGCAGGCGGTCGGCGTTGTCCGGGGCCGCGCCGAGCAGCAGATCGAGGTGGTCGATCAGGTTCAGCGCGATGAACGGCCAGGCACCCTGGTTGGCGGGCTCGTCCTGCGCCCACACGAACTTCTGCGCCTTGGTGTACGGGGCGATGGCCGCCTGGATCTCCACACCGGGGAGCGGGTAGAGCCGCTCGATCCGGATGAAGGCCACCTCGTTCGCACCGCGGCGCTCCCGCTCGGCGACCAGGTCGTAGTAGACCTTGCCGGAGCAGAAGACCACCTTGCGGACCGCGTCGGCCTGCACCGCGTCGTCGGCGATGACCGGCTGGAAGGCGCCCGTGGTGAAGTCCTCGGCCTTCGAGGCCGCCGCCTTGAGCCGGAGCATCGACTTCGGGGTGAAGACGATCAGCGGCTTGTGGTGCGGGTTGTGGACCTGCCAGCGCAGCAGGTGGAAGTAGTTCGCCGGGGTGGTCGGGACCGCCACCGTCATGTTGTTCTGCGCGCACAGCTGGAGGAAGCGCTCGATCCGGGCCGAGGAGTGGTCCGGGCCCTGGCCCTCGTAGCCGTGCGGCAGCAGCAGGGTGACGCCGGAGGTCTGGCCCCACTTCTGCTCGGCCGAGGAGATGAACTCGTCCACGATGGTGGCCGCGCCGTTGACGAAGTCGCCGAACTGCGCCTCCCACATCACCAGCGCGTCCGGGCGGGCCAGCGAGTAGCCGTACTCGAAGCCCATGGCCGCGTACTCGCTGAGCAGCGAGTCGTAGACGTTGTAGCGGGCCTGGTCCTCGGACAGGTAGAGCAGCGGGGTGTAGTCCTCGCCGGTCTCCCGGTCGATGAGGACCGCGTGCCGCTGGCCGAAGGTGCCGCGCCGGGAGTCCTGGCCCGCGAGGCGGACCGGGGTGCCCTCCAGCAGCAGCGAACCGATGGCCAGCGTCTCGCCCATGCCCCAGTCGATCGTGCCGTCCTCGACCATCGCCGCCCGGCGCTGGAGCTGCGGCAGCAGCCGCGGGTGGACGGTGACGTGCTCGGGGATGTTGATCTGGGAGGCGGCGATCCGCTTGACGACCTCGGAGGACACCGCGGTCTGCACCGCGACGGGGAACTCCGACTGCGTGCCGGACTGCTCGTGCTCGGCCGGCGCGGCGGTGGCCTCGCGGACCTCGGTGAACACCTTCTCCAGCTGGCCCTGGTAGTCCTGGAGCGCCTGCTCGGCCTCTTCCAGGGTGATGTCGCCGCGGCCGATCAGCGACTCGGTGTAGAGCTTGCGCACCGAGCGCTTCTTGTCGATCAGGTCGTACATCAGCGGCTGGGTGAAGGCCGGGTTGTCCGACTCGTTGTGCCCGCGGCGGCGGTAGCAGATCAGGTCGATCACGACGTCCTTGTTGAACGCCTGGCGGTACTCGAACGCCAGCCGGGCGACCCGGACCACGGCCTCGGGGTCGTCGCCGTTCACATGGAAGATCGGCGCCTCGATCATCCGGGCCACGTCGGTCGCGTACATCGACGAGCGCGCGGACTCGGGGGCGGCGGTGAAGCCGACCTGGTTGTTGATCACCACGTGCACGGTGCCGCCGGTGCGGTAGCCGCGCAGCTGCGACATGTTCAGCGTCTCCGCGACGACACCCTGGCCGGCGAAGGCCGCGTCGCCGTGCAGGGCGATCGGCAGGACGGTGAAGTCCGTGCCGGCCTTGTTGATGATGTCCTGCTTGGCCCGCGCGATGCCTTCGAGCACCGGGTCGACCGCTTCGAGGTGCGAGGGGTTCGCGGCCAGCGAGACGGTGATCTGCTCGCCGTCCAGGCCGGTGAAGGTGCCCTGCGCGCCCAGGTGGTACTTGACGTCGCCGGAGCCGTGCATCGACTTCGGGTCGAGGTTGCCCTCGAACTCGCGGAAGATCTGCGCGTACGACTTGCCGACGATGTTCGCCAGCACATTGAGCCGGCCGCGGTGGGCCATGCCGATCACGGTCTCGTCGAGCCGGGACTCGGCCGCCGCGTCGATGACCGCGTCCAGCAGCGGGATGACCGACTCGCCGCCCTCGAGCGAGAAGCGCTTCTGGCCGACGTACTTCGTCTGCAGGAAGGTCTCGAAGGCCTCGGCGGCGTTCAGCCGGCGCAGGATGCGCAGCTGCTCCTCGCGCTCGGGCTTGGCGTGCGGGCGCTCGATGCGGTCCTGGATCCACTTGCGCTGCTTGGGGTCCTGGATGTGCATGAACTCCACGCCGACGGTCCGGCAGTACGAGTCCCGCAGCACGCCCAGGATGTCGCGCAGCTTCATCAGCGACTTGCCGGCGAAACCGCCGACCGCGAACTCCCGCTCCAGGTCCCACAGGGTGAGCCCGTGCTCCAGCACGTCCAGGTCGGGGTGCTTGCGCTGGCGGTACTCCAGCGGGTCGGTGTCGGCCATGACATGGCCGCGGACCCGGTAGGAGTGGATCAGCTCGAAGACCCGCGCGGCCTTGGTGACGTCGTCGTCGTGCGCGGTGTCGATGTCGGTACGCCACCGGACCGGCTCGTACGGGATGCGCAGCGCGGCGAAGATGTCGTCGAAGAAGTCGTTCTCGCCGAGCAGCAGCTGGCTCATGACCCGCAGGAATTCGCCGGAGGCGGCACCCTGGATCACCCGGTGGTCGTAGGTGCTGGTCAGCGTCATGACCTTGGAGATGCCCAGCTTGTTCAGGGTGTCCTGCGAGGTGCCCTGGAACTCCGCCGGGTAGTCCATCGAGCCGACGCCGAGGATCATGCTCTGGCCGGGCATCAGCCGCGGCACCGAGTGGACGGTGCCCAGGCCGCCGGGGTTGGTCAGCGAGGCCGTGACGCCCTGGAAGTCGTCCATGGTGAGCTTGCCGGACCTGGCCCGGCGGACGATGTCCTCGTAGGCCTGCCAGAACTCGAAGAAGTTCAGCGTCTCGGCCTGCTTGATGGCCGCGACGACCAGCTGGCGGTCGCCGTTGGCCTTCACCAGGTCGATGGCCAGGCCCAGGTTGACGTGGTCGGGCTTGACCAGCGTCGGCTTGCCGTCCTTCAGCGCGAAGGAGTGGTTCATCGACGGCATCGCCTTGAGCGCCTGCACCATGGCGTAGCCGATCAGGTGCGTGAAGGAGACCTTGCCGCCGCGGGCGCGCTTGAGGTGGTTGTTGATGACGATGCGGTTGTCGAACAGCAGCTTCACCGGGATGGCGCGCACCGAGGTGGCCGTCGGCAGTTCGAGCGAGGCGCTCATGTTCTTCGCCACAGCCGCGGCGGGGCCGCGCAGCGTCACGAACTCGGTCTCCGGCTCGGCGGCCGGGGCCGGCGCCGCCTTGGCGGCGGGTGCGGGGGCCGCGGGGGCGGCGGCGGGCGCCGCGGGAGCTGCGGGCTTCGCGGGCGCCGCGGCGGCGGGAACGGGCGCGGCGGGGGCCGCGGGCGCCGGGGCCGCCGCTACGGGAGCCGGGGCCGCGGGGGCCGGCTCCGCGGGGGCGGCGGGCGCGGGGGGCACGGGCTGGCCGGAAGTCACCGGTGCGGTGGTCGCACGCGCCGCGGCACCGGACGCCCCGCCCTGGCCCGCGGGCGCCGCCGGAGCGGCGGAGCCGTCCGGCTTGTAGTCGGCGAAGAAGTCCCACCAGGCTCGGTCTACCGAGTTCGGATCCTGGAGGTACTGCTGGTAGATCTCATCGACCAGCCACTCGTTCGGGCCGAAACCCGCTGCAGGGCCTGCGCCCTGCACTTCGTGGTCGGTCGTGACACTAGAGCTATTGGGGGACTGTGGCGACACGGCGGTAACCGCCCTCTTCCGCTTCACAAGATGGTGGACAGCGGAAATAAAGGCTACGCCTACCGGACCCTCCGCCGCAGGCCCGGGGCCCAGTCGTCGCGCAAGTCACACCCGAAGTCTGGTTTCAGGGCCGTTCCTGGCGGGAAATTGGTCCCTCTTGAGGGTTGCCCGGTCAGAAGTCGGCCTTACGCGCTGCGTGAACTGCGGCCACTCTAAGTCAAGATCCGGCCGCGGCGACACCTGGGAGGGTGACGTGGATGCGGCAGCCCCGGGGGGATTCGGCCACTTCTATCCGTCCGCCGTGCAGATCCACCGCCCAGCGCGCGATCGCCAGCCCCAGTCCCGTACCGCCGTCGCCGCCCGGATGGGAGCCGCGGTGGAAGCGCTCGAAGACCCGTACGCGGTCGGCCGCCGGGATGCCGGGGCCCTCGTCCACCACGTCGATCTCCAGGCTGCCCGGCGCCATTCCGCGACGCGCCCGTACGGTGACCCGGCCGCCCGGCGGGCTGTGCTTGACGGCGTTGTCGACCAGGTTGGCCACCACCTGGTGCAGCCGCTCACCGTCGGCGTAGGCGGTCAGGCCCAGGGGTGACACGTCCAGGTGCAGCGGGACGTCCGCCCGGGCCCTGGAGCGCGACCCGGAGCCGCCGGTGCCCATGCCCAGGCTCGCCGTCTTGAGCACCGCCGACAGGTACGGCCACACCTCGAACGGCTTGGTGTCCAGCCGTACCGCCCCGCTGTCCAGGCGCGACAGGTCCAGCAGCTGGCTGACCAGCTTGCCGAGCCGCTCGGTCTGCTGGAGGGCCAGCCGCATCGTCTCGGGGTCGGCGGCCGACACCCCGTCCACCACGTTCTCCAGCACCGCGCGCAGCGCCGCGATCGGGGTGCGCAGCTCGTGCGAGACATTCGCCACCAGCTCCTTGCGGTGCCGGTCGGCGGCGGCCAGGTCGGCGGCCATCCGGTTGAACGTCTCGGCCAGCTCGCCGACCTCGTCCCTGCGCACCCGCGTCACCCTGCGGCTGTAGTCGCCGCCCGCCATGGCCCGCGCGACCGCCGTCATCTCCCGCAGCGGGGCCGTCAGGCCGTTCGCCACGATCTGGGTGATCAGCAGCGACGCGATGATCGAGAAGATGGTGATCACCCGCAGCTCGGTCGCCGAGTGGATCGCCAGGATCACCAGCCCCGTGGTGATCAGTACCGACACCAGCACCAGCAGCTGGAGCGCCGCCTTGATCGACCGGTACGGGTCCCACGGCCGCAGCGCCGCCCACACCCGACGCCACAAGCGCCTCACCGCCGCACTCTCCCGCTCACTTCGAGGGCATCTCCAGCGCGTAGCCGACACCGTGGACGGTACGGATACGGTCCGCGCCGATCTTCCGGCGCAGCGCCTTCACGTGGCTGTCCACGGTCCTGGTGCCCGACGCGTCGGCCCAGTCCCACACCTCGGCCAGCAGCTGCTCGCGGGACAGCACCGCCCTGGGCTGCTGCGCCAGGCACACCAGCAGCTCGAACTCCGTCGGCGTCAGATGTACGTCGGAGCCGCCGACCCTGACCCGCCGCTGGGCGTGGTCGATCTCCAGGTCGCCGAGCTGGATCGCGGCGCCCCGCGGGCTGTGCGCGGCCGTCGCGGCTCGCTCGACCCGGCGCAGCAGCACATGCACCCGGGCGGCCAGCTCCCGCATCGAGAACGGCTTGGTCATGTAGTCGTCCGCGCCGACGCCGAGGCCGACCAGCATGTCGGTCTCGTCGTCCCGCGCGGTCAGCATCAGCACCGGCACCGGCCGGTCCGCCTGCACCCTGCGGCACACTTCGAGCCCGTCGTAGCCGGGCAGCATCACGTCCAGGACCAGCAGGTCGGGCTGCCACGAATGGGCGGCCTCCACTGCGGCCGGGCCGTCCCCCGCGGTCCGCACCTGGAAGCCCTCGGCCTGGAGCCGTGCCGCGATCGCCTGCGCTATCGTCCGGTCGTCCTCGACCACGAGCACCCGGCGCTGCGCGCCCGTCGTCTGCGTGCCGTCCAATTCCGCCCCACCACAATCGTCCTGGAATACCGGCAGCGTACGGGGCGGGCCGCTGCTGTGACCATCACGCCTCAGGACGCCCGGTGTGCCAGGTGCACGACATCAGGCACCCCGCGGAGCACCGGGATCTCAAGGGTGTGCACCCGTTCGAATCCCGCGGACCGCAGTGCCGCCTCGAATGCGGCCGACGGTTGTGCCGACCACACTGCGAGGACGCCGCCCGGCGTGAGCCGGTTCCGGCAGGCGTCGAGGCCGCTGGGACTGTAGAGACTGCCGTTGTTCTCGGTGACTGTCCAGTCCGGCCCGTTGTCGATGTCCAGGCACAAGGCGTCGTACGCCTTACCCGGGCGCCGCAGGTGCGCCAGCAGGTCGTCCACCACGAGGAACACCCTCGGGTCGTCCAGGGCGCCCGCGGAGAATTCCCGCAACGGCCCCTCGCGGTGCCACGCCACGACGGCGGGCTCGCGCTCCACCACCTCGATACGCCCCCACGGCCCGGCTGCCGCCCGGGCCAGTGAGAAGCCGACGCCGAGGCCGCCGAGGAGGACGCTCGGCTTGTCCTCGCCCCTGTCCCCGCCCCGGTCCAGCGCTTGCAGCGCGGCGTCGACCAGAAGCCTTTCCGACCTGCCGTCGGAGGTGTCCATGAGGAAGCAGCCGTTGGCGATGATCTCGTAGCGCCGCTCGCCGCGGCGCCGCAGCACGATCTCCCCGGCCGGCCCGTTCCGCCGGTCCACGACGACCGGCCCCCCGTCTCCCGCGATCATCCCCCCACCCTAGTGCGACCCTGTCGGTGATCTTGGTGGGTCCGCGCCGGGCCAGGCGGGTGTGGAGGTGCCGAGCCTGGTGGTCGGGGTGTCGGCCAGGGCCCGGTCGAAGGGCACTGAGGGGACCCGGTCAGAGGCTGGCCTGGCTGCCTCCCGCACCCTGCGGCAGTACCCCGCCCGCACGCCCCCGTTCCGCCTCGGCGACCAGTTCGCGGACCCGGGCCGCCGGAACGGGCACCCCGGGAGTGCTCAGGAACCACGGGAAGTAGTCGGCGGGGGTGAGACCGGCGGGTGGTTCGCCGAGGTACGGCTTGGTGTACACGGGCGTGCCCGGCTCGCTGCGCCAGCTCTCGGCCAGCGTGCCCGTGTCCACGGTGTCGTAGCCGAGGGTGTCCAGGAGCTGTGCCGCTTCCTGTTTCGCCGTCTCGTCGTCGCCCGCGACGGGCAGGGCGCTGCGGTCCGGCGCTCCGGCGGGGCGAGCGAGGGTGAACAGCTGGTTGGAGCCGATGCTGTTGAACGCCTTCACCAGGCGCGAGCCCGCGAGGTGGCGTTGCACGAGGCTGCTGGAGGTGAGCTCGCTTGAGTCCAGCACCGCCAGGCGGCCGTCGCGCTGCGGGTAGTAGTTCATCGTGTCCAGGACCGTCCTGCCGCGCAGCGCCGCGACGGGCAGCCGGTCGTAGGCCTTGAGCGGGATGGTGACGACGACGAGGTCACCGGCACGGGCGGCCTCGTCCGGGGTCGCCGCACGAGCCCCCTCGCCCAGCGAGGCCACCAGGTCGGCCAGTGTGTCGGGCCCGCGGGAATTGCTGAGGACGACGTTCATTCCGGCCGCCACAGCGAGGCGTGCCAGGGAGGTACCGATCAGTCCGCTGCCGATAAGGCCGAGCGTTCGAGGCACTGCGATTTCTCCTTCTGCGGTGGGCGGCGGCCGCGAGCCGGCGCAGCCCTGCGGGCGCCTCTCGGCGCTGGAGGGCGGGGGGGACGCATCGGTGTGGCACCGGACCGCCCATGAGGCGCCGGCGAACACGGCTGCGCCCGGCGGCCGACAGACTCCGGCCGATGATCCGGAGGCTGCATCCGTTTTCTACCACGAAAAAACGGAGGTAGCATCCTTTTCATGTTCGGAGTGCTGTTCACCACCCGTCCCACCCCCCAGGAACAGCCGTGAGCGCCCCGCAGCCGGTGGCGCGCAAACCCCGGGCGGACGTCGTTCGCAACCGGGCGCGCGTCCTCGACACAGCGCTACGGCACTTCACCGAGCATGGCGTCGGCACCTCACTGGAGGCCATCGCCAAGGACGCCGGCGTCGGGCCCGCCACGCTCTACCGGCACTTCCCGACCCGGGAGGCACTGCTGGCCGCTGCCCTCGACGTGCACGGCGAGGCACTCCTGGAACAGTTGCCGTCCCTGAAAGACGCGGCCAATGCCGATCAGACCCTGCGCCGCTGGATGCGGGTCCTGGAGGACTACCTCAGCACCTTCAGCGGCCTGCCCGAACCCGTCCTCACGGCACTCGCCTCCTACGACTCTCCCCTCGCCGCCAACTGCGAGAAGCTGGTCGCGATCACGGACGACTTCGTCGACGCCGCTCAGCGGCACGGCACAGCCCGTCCCACCGTACGCGGCAGGGACCTCTTCCTGGCCGCCCTCCTCCTCGCCTGGACCCGCAACGCCCCGGTCGGGGACGACGCCCTCCCCACCCTGCGCAACCTCCTCGAAACCGGGTACAGCACTCGCTGACCGGACGGGATCCTCAGCGGCCCGGCATGCCTCTCCACACCTTTGCGCCTGATCCGCTGGACGGATGGCTTCTCGATCCTGCGCTCTTTCGTTCGAAGGAAGCCGGACTGGTACGCGAGCGCAGCACGCAGCGCACCGATTCCACCCACGTCCTGGCCGCGGTGCGCGATCCGACCCGGCTGGAACTGGTCACCGAGGCGGTCCGTGCCGCGCTGGAGGAGACCGCCCGCACGGCCGGGCATGCGCCGCTGCCGCTACCGGGGGCAGGCCAAGACCCGGCTGACTCGCCGATCCGGTGGCTGAGTCGGCTGGTGGCAGGCGGCGGCGCGAAAATCCGATCATTTAGCTCGATCGGGTCTGACGGGGCCGATTCAGTCGAGCCGTGGGCAAGCGGTGTGGATGATCTTGGCGAGACGCCTTCCGATGTGGGGCACATTGCGAGCTCCGGGCTGTCTTTTGTCGATTCTGGAGGATTGATGCGACACCCTGTCTCCCGACTCAGGGCGCGAGCACTGGCGGTCGGGCTCGCCCTGACCGTGGTCGCCCTCGTACCCGCGGGCTCCGCTGGTGCGGCTGGTCAGTACCAGTGGGCCGCCCTGGGCGACTCGTACACCGCCGGCGGCTTCGTCGGGGACCCGCAGCCCGCGCTCGGGGATGCGTCGCGGGACGGCTGCGACCGCACCACCGGCGCCTACCCCGGCCTGGTCCAGCAGGAGCTCGACGAGTTCCCGCCCGGCGAACCCGTCCACCTGACCAACGTCAGCTGCGGCAACGCCACCATCGACAACATCGGCAAGACCAAGCAGACGCCGATCAGCCCGGTCCAGCCCCCCGCCGGAGGCTGGCCCGCGGTCGACCCGCAGATCAAGCGCGCCAACCTGAACGACCGGACCGACGTCGTCACCATCGGCGTCGGCGGCAACAGCCTGCCCTTCGGCGGCATGCTCCTCAAGTGCCTGGAACTGGGTCCGAAGACCGGCGAGTCCTGCCGCGAGCACTTTACCGACCCGCCCGCGGGCGAGGAGAGCATCCAGGACAAGCTCGCCAGGGTCCAGGACGAGTACATCGAGATGCTGGCCAAGGTGCACGAGGCCGCGCCCAACGCCAAGGTGATCACCGTCGGCTACCCGGCGGTCCTGCCGGACCGGGCCAGTGACTGCAACCGCCTGTCCCTCACCGAGCTGGGCTCGATCAAACACGCCGACATCGACTGGCTCCGTGACAACGTCCTCAAGCCGCTGAACAGCACCATCCAGCGGGTCACCTCGTTCTTCGGCGACCGCTACGTCGACGTCTACTCCTCCAGCGTGGGCCATGACGCCTGCCAGCCCGCAGGCACCAAGTGGGTCGAGGGAATCTGCGGCGACGCCGCCGGCTACTGGCCCTCAAGCCTCCCCGGCACCGCACTGAACTGCGGTCTCATCAACAAGCGCGTCACCCTGGTCCACCCCAATGGCGCGGGATACGCCAACACCGCCGCGCATGTCGAACGAGCCATCCGCATCGCTCTCCTGGAACGCTGACCGACCGCCCACCGGCGCCGGTGCCCCCGCCCGCGTGGGACCGCGGGCGGGGGCCCGCCATGTGCATACGGACGTGGCCACGCCTCCGGCACCACTGCGAGCCGGTCATGGTTGCGCGCGCAGTTCCCCGCGCCCCTTCGGGGCACGTCTCCTCCGCCGTTGAGGGTGAGGTCCGGCTCCCCCGCCGCAGAGGGCAAGCGTTTCCAGGGGCGCGGGGAACTGCGCGACAAGCCACGACGCAGCCGCAGGCAAGCACGCCACCGCAAGTGGCACCCACCCAGGGGCGCGGGGAACTGCGCGACCAGGCACGACGGTGCCGCAGTCGTGGAACCGGCACGAGCCCCGCAGGGGCCGGTGACGCCCGCCGCGCAGGCGATCGCTCAGGGCGAACACGCACCCGGGAACACCAGCGGAGCTCCCCGCATTGAGCCAGGTGTACTCAACTTGCTTGCATTAGGAGCGATCATGCCGATTGAGTCCCTCCCCTCCAACCCGCTGACCCTGCCTGTCCTCCCGCTGGACGGCGAAGTCGTGCTGCCCGGCATGGTCGTGCCGCTCGACCTCTCCGACTCCGAGGTCCGCGCCGCCGTCGAGGCCGCGCAGGCCGCGCACCCGGCCGGCAGCGGCGGCAAGCCGCGGGTGCTGCTCGTGCCGCGGATCGACGGCCAATACGCCGCCGTCGGCACCCTCGGCACGGTGGAGCAGGTCGGACGGCTGTCCGACGGCGACCCCGGCGCCGTGATCAAGGGCCGCAGCCGGATCAGGATCGGCGCGGGCACCACCGGCCCCGGCGCGGCCCTGTGGGTCGAGGGCACCGTCATAGACGAGCCGACCCCCGCCGAGTCGCCCGGCACCGTGGCCGAGCTGATGAAGGAGTACAAGGCGCTGGCCACCAGCTGGCTGCGCAAGCGCGGTGCCTGGCAGGTCGTGGACCGGGTGCAGCAGATCGACGACGTCGGCCAGCTCGCCGACAACTCCGGCTACAGCCCCTATCTGACCGCCGAGCAGCGCGTCGAACTGCTGGAGACCGTCGACCCGGTGGCCCGGCTGAAGCTGGCCATCCAGTGGCTGCGCGACCACCTCGCCGAGCAGGACGTCGCCGAGACGATCCGCAAGGACGTCCAGGAGGGCATGGAGAAGCAGCAGCGCGAATTCCTGCTGCGCCAGCAGCTCGAAGCGGTCCGCAAGGAACTGTCCGAGCTGAACGGCGACCCCGAGGACGAGGCCGACGACTACCGCGCCCGGGTCGAGGCCGCGGAGCTGCCGGACAAGGTGCGCGAGGCGGCGCTCAAGGAGGTCGAGAAGCTGGAGCGGTCCTCCGACGCCTCGCCCGAGGGCAGCTGGATCCGCACCTGGCTCGACACCGTGCTCGAACTGCCGTGGAGCACGACGACCGAGGACACGTACGACGTCGCGGGCGCCCGCGCGGTGCTGGACGCCGACCACGCGGGTCTGGACGACGTCAAGGAGCGCATCACCGAATACCTGGCCGTACGCAAGCGCAGGGCCGACCGCGGCCTCGGCGTCGTGGGCGGTCGCCGCGGCGGCGCGGTGCTGGCGCTGGTCGGCCCGCCCGGCGTCGGAAAGACGTCGCTGGGCGAGTCGGTGGCGCGGGCGATGGGCCGCAAGTTCGTCCGGGTCGCGCTGGGCGGCGTACGGGACGAGGCCGAGATCCGCGGCCACCGCAGGACGTACGTCGGCGCGCTGCCCGGCCGGGTCGTACGGGCCATCAAGGAAGCCGGGTCGATGAACCCGGTGGTGCTGCTCGACGAGATCGACAAGGTCGGCTCGGACTACCGCGGCGACCCGGCCGCGGCCCTGCTGGAGGTCCTGGACCCGGCGCAGAACCACACCTTCCGCGACCACTACCTGGAAGTCGAGCTGGACCTGTCCGACGTGGTCTTCCTGGCCACGGCGAACGTGCTGGAGGCCATCCCCGAGCCGCTGCTCGACCGGATGGAGCTGGTGCGGCTGGACGGCTACACCGAGGACGAGAAGGTCGTCATCGCCAGGGACCACCTGCTGCCGCGCCAGCTGGAGCGGGCGGGCCTCGACGCCGAGGAGGTGACCCTGGAGGAGGGCGCGCTGCGCCGGCTGGCCGGGGAGTACACCCGGGAGGCCGGGGTCCGGGCGCTGGAGCGCACGGTCGCCCGCATCCTGCGGAAGATCGCCGCCCGGCACGAGCTGGGCGACCAGGAGCTGCCCTTCTCCGTCGGGCCCGACGACCTGCGCAAGCTGATCGGCCGGCCGCACCACGTGCCGGAGGCGGCGCAGGACCCGGAGGAGCGGCGCACGGCGGTTCCCGGGGTGGCCACCGGGCTCGCGGTGACCGGCGCGGGCGGTGACGTCCTGTACATCGAGGCGTCGCTGGCCGACCCGGAGACCGGCGGTTCCGGGCTCCAGCTCACCGGCCAGCTGGGCGACGTGATGAAGGAGTCCGCGCAGATCGCGCTGTCCTTCCTGCGCTCGCGCGGCGCCGAGCTGGAGCTGCCGGTCGGCGACCTCAAGGAGCGGGGCGTGCACATCCACGTGCCGGCCGGAGCGGTGCCCAAGGACGGGCCGAGCGCCGGTGTCACGATGACGACCGCGCTGGCGTCGCTGCTGTCCGGGCGGCGGGTGCGCACCGACGTCGCGATGACCGGTGAGGTGTCGCTGACCGGGCGGGTGCTGCCGATCGGCGGGGTCAAGCAGAAGCTGCTGGCCGCGCACCGGGCCGGGATCACCACCGTGGTGATCCCCAAGCGGAATGAGCCGGACCTGGACGACGTGCCCGCCGAGATCCTGGACGCGCTCGACGTCCACCCGGTCAGCGATGTCCGCCAGGTGCTGGCGCTGGCCCTGGACACCGCCGAGGCCGGCGTCCCGGAGGTGCCGGTGGCCGCCTGACGGCCGCCCCGCCACCGCGACAGCAGGCGGCCCCTTCCCCCGAACGCGGGGGAAGGGGCCGCCTGCGTGGGCGGATCAGCCGTTGGCGTAGGCCTTGACGCGGTCGAGAGCGCCGTTGAAGCGGTCCTGGTCACCGGGGAAGGTGCCGGAGTCCGCGTACTGCCAGAAGGTCTGGTAGCCCCAGCCGGCCGGCAGGGTGCCGATGGAGGTGGCGTACCGGGCGAGCCAGAGCGCGTTGTTGGCGGCGAAGGCGCCGCTGTTGCCCGTGCAGGCCGTCCACCAGTTGGTGGAGGTGTAGATCGTCGGGTAGCGCCCGGTCCTGGCGTGGTACTCGTTCGAGAACGAGGAGATCCAGCTCACCATCGCGCCGGCCGTCTTCCCGTAACAGGTGGCACCGTACGGGTTGTACTCCATGTCCAGCGCGCCCGGCAGCGTCTTGCCGTCCTTGGACCAGCCGCCGCCGTGCGCGACGAAGTAATCGGCCTGGGCCGCGCCGGTCGACACGTCGGGCAGGGCGAAGTGGTAGGAGCCGCGGATCATGCCGACGTTGTAGGAGCCGTTGTACTGCTGGGTGAATTTGGGATTGGTGTACGAGGTGCCCTCGGTGGCCTTGACGTACGCGAATTTCGCGCCGTTCGACCAGGCGCCGGCCCAGTTGACGTTGCCCTGGTAGCTGGAGACGTCCAGGCCCGGGGTCTGGCTGACCTTCGGGGTGGCGGCCTTGGAGTCCCCGGGGGCGATCGCGCCCTCGTGGATCTTGACCTGGGAGCCCAGCCAGTCCAGGTCCGGGTGCGTCATATGACCGGAATTCGCCGCGTGGGCGGTGCCGGGTGCGGCGAGCGCCATCGCGAGCATCGTGACGAGTGAACCGGCCAGGAGCGCGAGCCTGGTCCGGACCGAGCCGTTG
The DNA here is from genome assembly GCF_036227245.1 of Streptomyces sp. NBC_01477. Taxonomy (GTDB): domain Bacteria; phylum Actinomycetota; class Actinomycetes; order Streptomycetales; family Streptomycetaceae; genus Actinacidiphila. Next base: position 2,942,941 of record NZ_CP109445.1, on the reverse strand, counting down.
CCGTGCACGACGGAGAGATCTCCGTGGGACATGCGTGCCTCCAGGTGGGGGACTCGGCATGACCTTGGAATGGTCATGACAGTTGGACGGTACGTGGGACGCTGCGCGCGTGGGAAAAGGGTCCTGTTACCGCCGTTGGTCTACTCCTGCGAAATACTTGGCGTGCTGCGGAAACCACCGTGTGTAAAGACAACTTTCAGGCGTTGAAAGCGGGAATGCTGTGACCGACGCGCGCAATGCGGCAGATGCGACGGGCGCGGACCCGTCGGCGGACGCGCTGGAGCGGGAGCTGACGGTGCTCTTCCGGCGCGCCCGGGCGGCCTCGGGCGAGCTGGCCAGGGCGGTGCATCCCGACCTCGAACCGGCGGCCTACGGGCTCCTGGTCCGGCTCCAGGAGGTCGAGCCCGAACGGGCTACCGACCTGGCGTCCTACTTCGGGGTCGGCAAGGCGACGATGAGCCGTCAGCTGCGGGCACTTGAGGTTCTCGGGCTGGTCACCCGGGAGCCGGATCCCGCCGACGGGCGGGCCTTCCTGATGCGGCTCACCCCGGGCGGCCGGGACCGCTTCAACCGGGTGCGCGGCGCCCGCCGCGCCGCCTACCTCCGCCAGCTCGCCGCCTGGAACCGCACGGATCTCGCGGAGCTGGCCCGCCTCCTCCACGACCTGAACGAGTCCACGGCGGAAGTCCTCTGAACAGCCGCCTCCACCCGGGTGAGCGGTCCTCCGTGCCGCGGCCCGGTCCTCTGGCCCCCGGCCGCGACGGACCGCCGTGCGGGCACGGGCGGCCACCACCCTCCCCGGGGCGCGGGGGCGCCCCGGGGGCTCAGAGCTCGGCCAGCACGGCGGTCGCGTCGTCGAACGGCTTGCCCCGCGGCACAGCGGAACCCTCGGGATCGGCCAGCTCCAGCTCGCGCACCCGGGCGAGCAGGCGGTCAGGCCCCCCTTTGCGGAGCAGCGCGAAGGCCGACGCCCAGTCGTCCGTACCGAAGACCTCCACCCCCCGCGCGGCCCCGTCGCTGAGCGCGGCGACCGCCCGTACCGCCGCGGCCGGCACGGAGCCGGTGACCGCCCGCCCGGCCACCCGGGGATCGGCGGCGGCCGTGAAGAAGCCCCCCGGCAGGTTCCGCAGCGCGGCGACCTGGTGCCCGGCGGCCCGCAGCCGGTCGATCCGGTCGTCCAGCACCGGCGTGAGGGCGCCGTCCGTCCCCTCCACCAGCAGAACGGAATCGGACAGCACGAGGTATTCCAGCTCCGCCGCCCCCCACCGCACCGCCACGACAGTGGCTTGCGGCGTCAGAGGGTGAGAAAGGTCACACGTGCCCCGGTGCGCATCCGCCGTCACGGTGATCGCGGCCGACAGGCACTCGGCAAGAGTGGCGTCAGGCCGCGAAACGGACAGTTCGAGCAGCGCCCCGCCCAGCCGGGCGGTGAACCAGGGCACGGAGTGGACGCAGTTCCCGTTGTCCGGCGGCGAGGTGACACCGTCCAGCAGGACCAGCGCCCCGCCGTGCCCACCGGCGGGCAGCGCCACCGCCACGAAGTCCTCATTGGGCGCCCCGGGCACACCGGGAGCCGTCGCCGTCTCGATACGCATAGTGCTCAGTGTGCGGCAGTGCGCGTTCGAAACCTTTCGACCGGGCGGTCGGTCGGCGCGCCTGTGGGCGGGCATCCTGTCAAAGCCGGGCAGTACGCGCCAGTACGTGCCCGGAGTGGCGAACCGCCGCCCACGCGGCTCGGCTTGTCCGGTGTGTCGCCGGTGCGCTTCACTCGTTCGAGTGTCCGGAGGAGGGAGGCATGGCCCCCCTCCTGGCGGGACTGCAAGGGTCGGTGTCAGCCCCTGCATATTCCTGGGGAACCCCCGCCGGCGATACGTGATTGCGAGCCAGAAGTGCGTGAACGACGTCAAGCGCGTGAGCGTCGGGTCAGACAGCGCATGCTCGCCGCCCTGCTGGTGTCCGCTGCCGCGGTCCTGGCCGCGGCCACGCCCGGCGTCGCGCTCGGCGTCGGCGACCTGAGGGCGGCCCAGAACCGGTCCTCCGCCGCAGTGCTGGCCTCCCGCACCGCCGTTCTCGCCCACGACCTGGCCGACGAGCGGGACGACGTGGCCGCCCTGGTCGCGGCCGGCACGAAGGCGCCGCAGACGCCCGCCGCGGACCGCACCAGGACCGACCGGCAGGCGCACGACGTGCTGGCGGCCGACCCGCCCGCCGCGCTGCGGACCGCGCTCGCCGCACTGCCCGGCATCCGTACCGCCGCGCTCGCCGCGCGGGCCGGCCAGCAGGGCGTCCAGGCCGTCGTGACCGCGTATCAGCCGCTGATCGACGCGCTCGGCCGGACCGGGGAAGGGCCCGGCGCCGATCCGCTCACCCGGGTGGCGGGCGCCGCGGCGCTCCAGCGCGGGCTGCTGGTGGGCGCCCTCACCCAGGGCGGCGGACAGTCCGCGCTGGTGGCCGCAGCGCAGGCGGCCCGGCTCCAGGAGAAGTCCGCGCTCGCCGACTTCCGCGCCACCGCGCCGGCCGATCTGCGGGAGCGCTACGACAAGACGGTGACCGGCGCCGATGTCACCCGGGCCGACGAGGACACCGCGGAACTGCTCGACGCGGACCAACTCACCCGCACCGACCGGGCGCTGGGCGCCGACCCGGTGAAGTCCGAGCTGACCGCCAGGATCGGGCTGATCCGCAGCGTCGAGGCGTCCGCCGCCGCCGACCGGGCCGCGGCTGCCGCCGACCACCGCAACCACACCGTCACCGTCCTCGAACTGCGGTCCGCGCTGGCCGGGTTGTGCCTGCTGCTGCTGGCCGGCGTGCTCATGGCGCTCTTCCGCAGCCTGACCCGCCCGCTGGCCGCCCTGCACCGCTGGTCGCGGTCCGACGCCGACAGCGGCCAGGGCGTCGAGGTGATCGGGCACGACGAATACGCCGCCGTCGCCCGCCGCGCCAACGCGCTGACCCAGGAGGCCCAGGCCCTGCGCGCCCGCGCCGCCGACCTCGGCAACGAGCTGACCGCGCAGCGCGGCGCCACCCAGAGCGCCCGGGGCTCGCTGGCCGGCGCCCTGGCGGAGAAGGACGCCCTGCGGCGCGCCCACGACGACCTGATCGCCCACTCGGCGGAGCTGGACCGGGAGCTGAGCGCGGCGGCGGCGCGCAATGCCGCGCACCTGACCCATGTCAGCCTCAGCCTGCGCACCTTGGGCCTGGTCGAACAGCAACTCGCCCTGATCGAGGGCATGGAGGGGCAGGAGGAGGACCCGGACCGGCTGGCCACGCTCTTCCAGCTGGACCACCTCGCCACCCGGATGCGCCGCAACAGCGAGAATCTGCTCGTGCTCGGCGGCACCGAGCACAGCCACGGCGCCACGGCCCGCCCGGTCCCGCTGGTCGACGTCGTGCGCGGCGCGATCTCCGAGATCGAGCGCTACGAGCGGGTACGCATCCAGGTGCTGCCCGGGGTCAGGGTCGCGGGCCGGGCCGCCGACGACGTGGCCCACCTGATCGCCGAACTCCTCGACAATGCCACCGGCTTCTCCGAGGCGGTGACCGAAGTCGTGCTGTCCGGGCAGCTGCTGGAGACCGGCGAGGTGGCCGTCGCGGTCGAGGACTCCGGTATCGGCCTGCCCGCGGAAAGGCTCGACGAGCTGAACGCGCTGCTCGCCGACCCCGATCCGGCGCCGCCCGGCGCGGTCGCCGGCATGGGCCTGTACGTGGCCTCCCGGCTGGCCCGCAGGCACGGCGTCCGGGTACGGCTGCACCCGCTGGCCTCCGGAGGCACCCAGGCCGTGGTGCTGCTGCCCGGCCTGCTGGTCCCCCCGGTCGGCCCCGACGAGCCGCCCATCACCCCGCTGAACACCACCACCTTCACCGGCGGCGACCCGCGCCGGTCCGCGACCGCGGCGGCGGCCGGACCCGTCTACGTACCGGCGCAGTCGACCGGCCCCGACACCGTCCACGGCTACGCGCCGCTGCCGGACCTGGCGCAGCTCCCTCCCGGGCCGGCCGAGCCGCCGCGGCCCGAGCAGCCCTACCCGCCCGCCCCCCAGTCGCCGACGCCGGCCCCGCAGCCCTACCCGCCGGCCCCGCAGCCCTTCCCGCCCGCCTTCGGCGCACAACTGCCCGTGCCCGCCCCGCAGCCGCCGGCGCCCGCACCACGGCCCTTCACGCCCGCCCCGCCGGACCCCGTATCGGCTCCCGTGCCCCCCAGGGCACTCGGTCCCGCGCCCGGACACGGATCCGCTCCGCCCGCCGGCCGCATATCCGGTCCCGGGGGCGGCGGCCTCACCGGGCGGGGGCTGCCGCAGCGCGTGCCGCGGAGTGCGGGCACGACCGTGCGGCCCGCCGCACCCGCCCCGGTGCCGCCCGTCGACGCCGCCGAACTGCGGCGCAGGCTCGACGGGTTGCAGCGCGGCCTGCGAGCCGGCCGCGCCGACGCCGTACGCGAGAGCGGCGAGCCGCCCGCTGGGCCGCGGGGACACGAAGATCCGGCAGGAACCGTTGAGGAGGCGACCCGTTGAACGCGGTCGGCACGAAGACCGGGGCGCTCAGCCATGAGGCCCGCAGTTTCCAGTGGCTGCTGCAGAATTTCATCGAGGAGGTGCGCGGCATCCACTCGGTCGCCGTGGTCTCCTCGGACGGCCTGCTGCTGCTCGGTTCGGAACCTGACGAGGGATCGGCCGCGCAGGCGGGGCAGAATACAGCGGAGGCGCCCGCGCATCCGGGTCTGGCCGGCCAGGGCCGGCTGGATCTGGCGGCGGTCGTGTCGGGTCTGGCTTCGCTCACCGTGGGCGCGGCCCGGTTGATGGACGGCGGACGGGTCAGGCAGACCACCGTCGCGATGACGGACGGAGTGCTCGTGGTGATGTCGATCAGCGACGGCTCGCTGCTCGGTGTGCACGCGGCGGCCGACTGCGACATGAGCATCATCGCGTACCACATGGCGCTGTTCGTCGGCCGTGCGGGACACGTGCTGACGCCCGCGCTCCGCAGCGAGTTGCGCCAGGCCACCGGGAGCCGCTGATGTCCTCGATGTCCGCACTGCCCCGGCGCGGGGTACCGCAACGAGGAGCCGACCGCCGGACGGACAGGGTCCGCCCGTACTCTCTGACCGGCGGTCGTACACGGTTCGCCCACGTGCTTCTCGTCGAGACGTTCGTGGCCACCGTGGAAGGCCCGGACGAGCCGTACGCCCCCGCCAGGGGCGGCTGGGCCGAACGCGTCCTGCCCGAACGACGGGCGATCGTGGAGCTGTGCAGGAGAATGCGGTCGGTGGCCGAGATCTCCGCACTGCTCCGGATGCCGCTCGGCGTCGTCCGGGTGCTGCTCAGCGATCTCGCCGACCAGGGAAGAATTCGCGTGTACGGCACCGGGCACGGGTCCGGCAGCCCCGATCGCGCGCTGCTCGAAAGGGTGCTCAGTGGACTACGCAGGCTCTGACCGGCCGGACGGCCTGCAGGACTGGCAGAACGAGCGCGATCGCGCGCCGGTCTCCACCAAGATCGTGGTGGCCGGCGGCTTCGGCGTGGGCAAGACCACCTTCGTGGGCTCGGTGTCCGAGATCACCCCGCTGACCACCGAGGCGGTGATGACCCAGGCCAGCGAGGCGCTCGACGACCTGGCCGCCACCCCCGACAAGGTCACCACGACGGTGGCCATGGACTTCGGCCGGATCACGCTGGAGGAGGACCTGGTCCTCTATGTCTTCGGCACTCCGGGGCAGCAGCGGTTCTGGTTCATGTGGGACGACCTGGTCCGCGGGGCGATAGGCGCGATCGTGCTCGCCGACACCCGCAGACTCGCGGACTGCTTCCCCGCGCTCGACTACTTCGAGGGCACAGGACTGCCGTACACGGTCGCGGTCAACCAGTTCGAGGGGACCGCCGCCTACACCGGGGACGACGTCCGCGAGGCGCTGGCGGTGCCGTCGCACATCCCCGTGCACATCATCGACGCGCGGAAACGGTCCTCCGTGGTCGAAGCCCTGCTCGCGCTGGTCGCCCACGCGCTCGCGGAGCAGCCTTTCTAGTCAGGACCTATCCGACAGTGATCCGACACCGATCGGCCACCGGTCCGACGTGATCAGACCCGAAGCGGGGTGCCGTGCGCAAGATCCTCATCGTCGGAGCCGGTCAGGCCGGCCTGCAACTGGCCCTCGGCCTCCAGGCCCGCGGTTACGACGTCACGGTCATGTCCAACAGGACCGCCGATGAGATACGCGTCGGCCGCGTCACCTCCACGCAGTGCATGTTCGGCACCGCGCTCGGCCACGAGCGGGCGGACGGCCTGGACTTCTGGTCCGACCAGGCACCGCGAATAACCGGCCTCGGCATATCGGTCGCCGCTGACCAGGACTCCGGTCCCGCCGCCGGCCCCGGCCCCGGCCGCGCCCGCGCCGTCGACTGGCTCGGCCGCCTCGCCGCCCCCGCGCAGTCCGTCGACCAGCGGGTGAAGATGGCCGCGTGGATGGAGACCTTCGCCGAACGCGGCGGCAAACTCGTCATCCATGCCGCGACCACCGCCGACCTCGACTACTTCTCGCTCGCCTACGACCTGGTCCTGGTCGCGGCGGGCAAGGGCGAGACCGTCTCCATGTTCCGCCCCGACAAGGCCCGTTCGCCCTACGACACCCCGCAGCGCGCGCTCGCCGTCGCCTATGTCCACGGCCTGGAGCCGCGCCCCGAGCAGCCCGAGGTGCCGGCGGTCCGCTGCAATCTGGTGCGCGGCGTCGGCGAACTCATCGTCATCCCGGCCCTGACCACCTCGGGCCACTGCGACATCCTGTTCTGGGAGGGCGTGCCCGGCGGCCCGCTCGACGTCTTCGGCCCGGTCACCGACCCGGCCGAGCACCTGCGCCTGACCCTGGACCTGATGCGCCGCTTCACCCCGTGGGAGTACGAGCGCGCGTCCGCCGTCGAGTTGACCGACGCGCACGCCACCCTCGTCGGCGGTCTCACCCCGACCGTACGCGAGCCGATCGGCGAACTCCCCGCGGGCGGCCTGGTGCTGGGCGTCGCCGACGTGGTCGTCGCCAACGACCCGGTCACCGGCCAGGGTTCCAACAACGCGGCCAAATGCGCTGCCAGTTACCTGGCGAGCATTGTCGAGCGCGGTGAACAGCCCTTCGACCGGCCGTGGATGGAGGCTGCCTTCGACCGCTTCTGGTCGGCGGCCGGCCCGTCCACCCGCTGGACCAACACGATGCTGGCCCCGCCCGCCGGTCACGTCCGCGACCTGCTCACCGCCGCCGCCACCTCGCCGCGGATCGCCGACCGCATCGCCAACGGCTTCGACGCCCCGGCCGACTTCGACCCGTGGTTCTTCGACCGGGAAGCGGCCGACGCGTACCTGGCCGCGGGCTAGGGCCTGTCCTGGCGGCCGGAGAGCTTCACCGGTACGGCAGCGCCCGGCGCCCGCTCGCCCGGCCAGCCCAGCGGTTCGGGCCGGTCAGCCGGGCGGTTCGGGCCGGTCAGCCGAGCGGTTCCGGCCGGTCGGTCTTCGGCGGGACCGGGCGCGGCTTGTAGTCGGTCAGGGGCTGGGCGCCCAGGTCGGGGCGGACGGCGCCCAGGATCGGGTTCACGGCGATCGGCGAGATCGTCACGACCGCGCCGGTGTGCGGGGCCTGGATGACCAGGCCGTTGCCGATGTAGAGGGCCACATGGGTGGCGCCGGGGAAGTAGACGACCAGGTCGCCGGGCCGCAGCAGCGACAGCGGCACCCGGGGCAGCCGGGCCCACTGCTCCTCCGCGGTGCGCGGGATGGGGACCCCGGCGTGCGCCCAGGCCTGCGAGGTCAGGCCCGAGCAGTCGAAGGACCCGGGTCCCTGTGCGCCCCACACGTAGGGCTTGCCGAGCTGCTGGTAGGCGTAGGCGATCGCCCGGTCGCCGGTCTTCGAGGGCGCCCGCAGCGCTGAGCCGGTGCCGAGCGCCTTGGAGTCGAGGAATTCCTGCTGCGCCTTGTCCGTGCCCTGCTGCTCCAGCGCCTGCAACTCGCTGATCTGCACCCCGCTCAGCCCGGCGAGCAGCGCTTCGACCTGCCGCAGATGCGTCTCGACCTGGGTCTTCTGCGCGGCCTGCTTGTTCTGCGCGACCTGGGCGGCGTCCAGCGCGCGCTGGGCCTGCGCGTTGAGCGCGGTGAGCCGCTGCTCGTCCGCGGTCAGGCCGGCCACGACGTCCTCCTGGTGGCCGACCGCCCGCTGGGCGATGTGCAGCCCGCCGAAGAAGTCCTGCGGGGTCTCGCCGTTCAGCATCGACAGATACGGCGACATGCCGCCTGAGCGGTAGAGCTGGCGGGCCAGCAGCCCGGCCTGGTCCCGGCCCGCGACGACCTTGGTCCGCTGGGCTGCGAGCTGCGCGTCCAGGGCCTCGGCCTTGGCGCGCTCCTGGTCGGCGGTCTCCTTGGCCTTGTTGTACGACTCGGTGGCCGACTCCGTCTGCTGGTAGAGGGATTGGAGCTGGGTCAGCAGGTCGGGCAGCGAGGCCGGGTCGGCGGTGGCGGACGGGGCCGGAACGGCCGGCGCCGCGGGTTTCGCCTTCTTCGGTTTCGCCGGTTTCGCCGGGGGAGCCTGGGCGGCCGACGGCGCCGGGGCGGACGACGACGGGGCCGGTGGGTACGGGCGGGCCGAGGCCCGCTGGGCGGCGGGCAGCGACAGGGCGGCGGAGGCGAGCAGCGCCCCGCACACGACGGCCGCGCGAAGCCAGGTCCTGGTCGTCCGAGCCACCTGCATCCCCTTTGTCCTCCATGTGACGAGCCCTCAGGATCGTGTCATAGGTTGTCGTATCTACGACAGCAGGACTAGGCAATTCCGCCCAAGAAGGTCACACCGACGAGTGACCGACCGTCCTCGCCCTTCCTCTGCCCGGCGCGGGCGGCACGCAAGCGTACGGCCCGGTCGCCGCCCTCGGGACCGAGCCGTACGCGTTCAGGGGCGCTCCCCGGCGGTCAGCCGAAGTAGCTGTGGAAGTTGTTCGAGAACTCGTTGTTGCCGAACCGGTCCCAGTTCACCGACCAGGTCATCAGGCCGCGCAGCGCGGGCCAGCTGCCGTGGGTGGCGTAGCCGCCGCAGTTCGTCTTCCTGGTCAGGCAGTCGAGCGCCTGGTCCACGGCGGCGGGGGCGGTGTAGCCGTTGCCCGCGTTGGTGGTGGCCGGCAGGCCGATGGCCACCTGGGAGGGGGCCAGGGCCGGGAACATGTTGGCGGTGTTGCCGGCCACCGGGAAGCCGGTGAGCAGCATGTCGGTCATGGCGATGTGGAAGTCCGCGCCGCCCATGGTGTGGTACTGGTTGTCGAGGCCCATGATCGGACCCGAGTTGTAGTCCTGGACGTGCAGCAGCGTCAGATCGTTGCGCATGGCGTAGATCACCGGCAGGTAGGCGCCGGCCCGCGGGTCCTGGCCGCCGAAGGGGCCGGAACCGTAGAACTGGTAGCCGAGCTGCACGAAGAACGTCTCGGGCGCCATGGTCAGCACGAAGCCGCTGCCGTAGCGGGCCTTGAGGGTCTTCAGCGCCGAGATCAGGTTGACGATCACCGGGGTCGTCGGGTTCTTGAAGTCGGTGTCGCCGGTGTTCAGCGACAGCGAGTGGCCCTCGAAGTCGATGTCGATGCCGTTCAGGCCCCAGGTGTCGACGATGCCGCTCACCGAGGAGACGAAGGCGTCACGGGCGGCGGCGGTGGTCAGCTGCACCTCGCCGTTGGCGCCGCCGATCGACAGCAGCACCTTCTTGCCCTTGGCCTGCTTGGCCTTGATCGCCGCCTTGAAGTCGGCGTCCGACTCGACCGAGGGGCACTCGGCGACCGAGCAGCGGGTGAAGTGGATGCTGCCCGAGGTCGGCGAGCTGGTCTCGCCGAAGGCCAGGTCGATGACGTCCCAGCTGTCGGGTACGTCCGCGAGGCGGGTGTAGCCGGAGCCGTTGGCGAACGTCTCGTGCAGATAGCCGACCAGGGCGTGCGTCGGCAGCCCGCCGGACGGCGGCGGCGACGTCGGGGGAGTGGTGGGCGGCGTCGTGGGCGGGGTCGTGGGCGGGGTGGTCGGCGGGGTGGTCGGGGGTGTCGTCGGCGGGGTGGTCGGCGGGGTCGTGGTGCCGCCGCCCGGACCCTGGAGCGAGATGTCGTCGGCCAGGTACGCGGGCTGGCCGTACCAGCCGTGCACGAAGACGGCGGCGCTGGTCTGGCTCGCGCCGGTGGTGAAGGACACGCTCAACTGGGCGTAGCCGCTGCCGGTGCCGGGCGTCCAGGTGCTGGTGCCGCCGTCCACGCCGATGTAGACGTAACTGCCCTTGACCTGGGCGGTCAGGGTGTACGCGGTGTTGGGCGCGACGGTCACGGTCTGCTTGCACTGGCCGGTGGCGGAGGCCGAGGGCGTGGCCTGGAGCGCGTAACTGCCGCTGTGCGCCTGGCCCTTGACGGCCGAGGCTCCCGCGTCGCAGGTCCAGCCGGTCAGGCTGCCGGACTCGAAGCCGCCGTTGGCCAGGAATTCGCCGGCGCTTGCGGCGGGGGCCAGGGCGACCAGGCCGCCCACCGCGACGGCGGCGGCCAGGGCCGCGGAGGCGGCGGCGAGTGATCTTCTCCGGGTGGGCATGGTGAGCATGGAGGATGCTCCTTCGGTGGGGGCGAAGCGGGGCGCGAGCATGTACCGCGCAGCCAACAGGTCCAGACCAATTCTTGTCAATGGTCCGGACCAAAGTTGCGCCCCCTGGGCCGCGTCAGCCCCGCTTGGACCAGGGCCACTTCGGGCCTGGCGGCGGCTTGCCCTCCGGGTCGTAGACGAAGACCCACGGGGTGCGGTGGGTGCCCTTCGCGCCGTGGGCGCGGTGGTAGACGTAGGTCGTCTCCCCGGCGGGCACGGTGTACGCCCGGGGCGGTTGCCCCGTCATCCCCACGATGACCTCGATGACCCGCCCGTCGAGCGGCCCGCCGACGAATTCCGTCTCCTCATGCCTCACGCCCTTACCCTCCCACGTGCCCGTGGGCCCACCCACCCGCCCCGCGGCCGGTTCGCCGGTTCCCCTCCGTCGGGGGCGCCGCCCAGGGGCGCGCCCTGGCCGGAAGGGGGCCGCCGGAGCCGCCGCGGCCGGGGGAGGGCGACCCCGCCCGGGAGGGGCGTACGCTCGGGCGCATGAGCAGCAGCGCGGCCCCCGCGTACCGCAGAATGAGCGTGGAGCAGCGCCGCGCCCACCTGCTCAAGGCGGCCGTCGACCTCTTCGGGCACCGCAGGCCCGAGGACGTGTCCATCGACGACGTGGCCGCCGCCGCGGGCGTCTCCCGCCCGCTGGTGTACCGCTATTTCCCCGGCGGCAAGCAGCAGTTGTACGAGGCCGCGGTGCACGGCGCCGCCGAAGAGCTGATCGGCCGCTTCGCCGTACCGTCGGAAGGCCCGCCCACCGAGCGGCTCGCCGCCGCGCTCGACCGCTACCTGGCCTACGTGGACGAGCACGCCCCGGCGTACGCCGCCCTGCTCGGCGGCGCCGGCGTCGCGGAGACCAGCCGTACCGGCGCGATCGTGGACGGCGTACGCCGAAGAGCCGCCGAACAGGTCCTGCGCCACCTCGGAGTGACCGCCCCCGGCCCGCGGCTGGCGATGATGGTGCGGTCCTGGATCGCCTCCGTCGAGGCGGTCTCGCTGATCTGGATCGACGAGGGGCGCCGCCCGCCGGTCGGCGAGCTGCGCGACTGGCTGGTCGACCACTTCATCGGGCTGCTGCTGGTGACGGCCACCACCGACCCGGAGACGGCGGTGGCGGCCGCGGGCGCGCTGCCCCAGGAGACCCGGGACAGCCCGGCGGGCGCCCTGCTCGCCCGCCTGGCCCCCCTCGCCCCTGCGACGGCCCACCTGCTCCCCCCGGAGTAGCCCCCCGGGACCGCCCGGCCCCCCCATGAGGCCCCGCGCCCCCCGCGTACCCCCGCCATCAGCCGACGAGACCCGGGGCCGCCGCCGACCCGGCGTCAGGCGACAAGACCCGGCGTCAGCCGACCCAGCGGCGGCGCCGACTCACCGCCGGCCGCACCGGGGCCGCCGACGACCCGGAGCCCGCCCCTGCCCGCCGTCAGGCCCACCGGGGCCGGTGCCGACCCGGCGTCAGGCGACAAGACCCGGCGTCAGCCGACCCAGCGGCGGCGCCGACTCACCGCCGGCCGCACCGGGGCCGCCGACGACCCGGAGCCCGGCCCGGCCCGCCGTCAGGCCCACCGGGGCCGGTGCCGACCCGGCGTCAGGCGACCAAGCCCGAGGCGCGCCAGAGGCGCTTGCTCGGGCCCCGGATCAGCCCGATCTCCTCGAAGAAGTCCATCAGCCGCTTCGCGGACTGCCGCATCACGTCCTGCCGGTGCGGGCTGTTCAGCGCCAGGTGCGTCGCGTACTTCGGGTCGAGGCCGACCTCCGCGTAGACCTGCGGGCTGATCAGCGAGCGGGCTATCACCCGCGCGGCCTGCGCGGACGTCATCCGGGTGAATTCGATCTCCCAGCGCGGCGCGGTGACCATCTGCCGCCGCAGCTCCTCGCGGGCGTAGCGGATGTGCCGCGCCTCCTCGACCACATGGATGCGGGTGATGCCGCGCACCAGCGGCTGGACCCGCTCGTCCGGGAAGGTCAGCCGCTGCATCCAGTCGAGGATCTCCTCGGCCAGCAGCGTGCCGGTGAAGGAGCCCGGGGTCGTGGACACCGTCTTGAGCACCCGGCCGAGTTGCAGGTCGAGCCGGCTCGGCCGGTAGGCGGGGGTGCCCATCTTGGTGACCGCGCGGGCGAACATCTTGGAGTGCCGGCACTCGTCGGCGATCTCGGTGAGCGCGTAGCGGACGTGACCGCTGGTCGGGTCGAGGTCGTAGGTGTGCCGCAGCAGCAGCTGCATCAGGATCGTCTCGAACCACACCCCGATCGAGCACAGCGACGCCGTCTCGTGCCGGCTCAGCGCGATCCGCTGCTCCTGCGACATGTGCTTCCACAGCGGGGTGTCGTAGAGCGAGACCAGTTCCGGCGGCCAGAACCAGCGGCCCTCCTCGAAGGGCGCGTCCCAGTCCAGCTCGGTATCGGGGTCGAAGGAGTGCTTCGCGGACGCCGCGAGCAGGCGTTCCGCGGTCTTCTCGCGGTCGGTCAGTGTGGCGTCCATGCCGAACAGGCCTCCGGTGCAGGAAGGTTACCAGCGGTACGGGTCTTATGAGACTCTGTGTCAACAAGGCCGTCAAGACCCCGCACAGGAACCGGCCCCACGCGGCCGGCCCGCCCGCCACCCGACCGAGGTGAATGGAGCCGCACCATGTCGACGGAAGGCCGCTACACCCAGCCCCCCACCGAGTGGAGCTGGGAGGTGCCCGCCCACGGCACCGCCCGCTTCTCCTGGGAGTACGACGACGGCCGCGAGCGGCTGCTCGCGCTGTACCAGAAGGGCAAGGACAAGCAGTGGGACGCGGTCCGCCGGATCGACTGGGACCTGGAGGTCGACCCGTTCAACCCGCTGGGCACCCCCGACGAGGTCATGCCGCTGTACGGCACCCGCCACTGGGACGCGATGTCGCAGGCCGACCGCGGGCTGCTGCGGCAGCACTACACCTCCTGGCAGTTCAGCCAGTTCCTGCACGGCGAGCAGGGCGCGATGGTGTGCGCGGCCCGGATCGTGGAGTCCGCGCCCGACCTGGACGCGAAGTTCTACTCGGCGACCCAGACCATGGACGAGGCCAGGCACGCCGAGATCTACGGCCGCTTCCTGCACGAGAAGATCGGCATGCTCTACCCGATCAACGACAACCTCCAGGCGCTGCTCGGCGACACCTTGCGGGACTCGCGCTGGGACATGCCCTACCTCGGGATGCAGGTGCTCATCGAGGGCCTGGCGCTGGCCGCCTTCGGCATGATCAGGGACACCACCACCAAGCCGCTGCCGCAGCAGATCCTGTCCTACGTCATGCAGGACGAGGCCCGGCACGTGGCCTTCGGGCGGATGGCGCTGCGCGACTACTACAAGCAGCTCACCGACGCGGAACTGCGCGAACGCGAGGAGTTCGTGATCGAGGGCTGCTACCTGATGCGCGACCGGCTGCGCGGTGTCGAGGTGCTGGAGAACTTCGGCATCCCCACCGCGGAGGCCGCCGAGCTGACCGAGAAGTCGGAATTCCTGGCCCTGTTCAGGAAGCTGCTCTTCTCCCGGATCGTGCCGTGCGTCAAGGACATCGGCCTGTGGGGGCCGCGGCTCCAGCAGGCCTACGTCGACCTGGGCGTCTTCGACCTCGGCGACTCCAACCTCGACCTGCTGATGGCCCAGGACGAGGAGATCGCCGAACGGCTGGACGCCGAGCGGTTCGCCGCCGAGGAGGACGCGCGGGTGGCGGAAGTAGCCGAAACCATCACCCAGGGGGCGGACGGACAACCGTAGGATCGTACGCTTGTCCGATGACCGACACCGGACCGATATCGCGGCGCGCCGCCCGCCGGGCCAAGGCGCGCCGCCGGCGCCGGAGGAACGCGGCCGTCGGCCTGTCGGTCCTGCTCGTCGCCGCCGCGGCTGCCGGCTGGGCGGTCCTCGGCCGCAGCGGCAGCCCGGCCGACGCCGCCGCCCGGCAGGGCGCCGCGCCGGACGGGACGCCGGCCGCCGCCGCGAAGCGCCCGACCGCGCCCGCCGAGCCGCCCGGCACGCTGACCCTCGCCTTCGCGGGCGACGTCCACTTCACCGAGCGCACCGCCGGCCGGCTCGGCGTCGATCCGGCGCTCGGCCCGATGTCCGCCGCCCTGTCCGCGGCCGACTTCGCGATGGTCAACCTGGAGAGCGCGATCACCACCCGCGGCACCGCGCAGCCGAAGAAGTACCACTTCCGTACCGGCCCCGACGCCCTCGGCGCCCTCCAGCGCTCCGGGATCGACGCGGTGACCATGGCCAACAACCACGCCGTCGACTACGGCGCCCAGGGCCTCGCCGACTCCCTCGCCGCGCAGCGCGACTCGCCGATCCCGGTGCTCGGCATCGGCCCCGACGACACCGCCGCCTACCGGCCGTACGCGACCACGGTCAACGGCGTACGCCTCGCGGTGGTCGCCGCCAGCCAGGTCCACGACATCACCAACCAGAACTTCAGGGCCGGCCCGGACCGCCCCGGCATAGCCTCCGCGCTCGACCGGCCGCGGCTGCTGCGAGCCGTGAAGGCCGCGAAGGCGAAGGCGGACGTGGTCGTGGTCTACCTGCACTGGGGCACCGAGGGGCAGAGCTGCCCAGGACCGGAGCAGAAGTCGATCGCCGCGGACCTGTCGGCGGCCGGCGCGACCGCGGTGGTCGGCACCCACGCCCATGTGATGCTCGGCTCCGGCATGCTCGGGCCGACCTACGTCGCCTACGGCTTCGGCAACTTCCTCTGGTACGGCTCCTCGCCCTACCCGCACTCCGACGAGACCGGGGTGACCACCCTGACCGTCACCCACGGCAAGGTCGCCAAGGCCGTCTTCGCCCCGGCCCTGGTCGACGGCCAGGGCGTGCCGCAGCCGCGGACCGGCGCCGCGGGCCGGCAGATCACCGACCGCTACGGGCAACTGCGGTCCTGTACCGGACTGACGACCGCTCCGCACTGATACGTCCTGATCGTGTAACGACCCCCCGACGCGGGAAGGCCGGCGGAACCGTACCCTTGGCGACCGCATCTATCCGTGCGCAGGCCGCGCAGTTCACGGATCTGCGCATACGGGACGGGCGACGAAGTGGGCGGGGTTTCACATCATGACGGGACGGCGGATATCCCTGGGGCGGCTGGCGCCATCACGGCTGAAGGGCGCGCCGCACGCGGCGGTGGTCGGCGTGGCGGTCGCCGTGGTGCTGATCGCGGCACTGGTCTCGGCGCTGCTGGCACCCGGCGGTGACGGCGGCGGCGACGCGGCGGGTCCCGGCGACCCGAAGGGCGGCACCCGGCAGCCCGCGGCGCCGCACACCTCGCGCCCCCCGCGCACCCCGGGCACCACCGCCCCGCCCGCGGTCCCCGCCGTTCCCGACTCGATCCAGCACCAGCCCGAGGCGCCGGGCAGGGCCGTCAACATCACCATCGACGACGGCCCCGACCCCCGGTGGACCCCCCAGGTGCTCAGCGTCCTCAAGCAGCACCATGTGCACGCGACCTTCTGCATGATCGGCCCGCAGGCGCAGGCCAACCCCGCCCTGGTCCGCCGGGTCGTCGCCGAGGGCCACCGGCTGTGCGACCACACCGTCCACCACGACGAGTACATGGACCACAAGCCCTTCGCGTACCAGCAGAAGGAGATCATGGACGCCTACACCATGATCAAGGGCGCGTCCGGCGGCGCCCCCGTGCCGTACTACCGGGCGCCCGGCGGCGCCTTCACCCCGGCCAGCCGCGCGCTCGCCGCGCAGCACGGGATGCGGCCGCTGGGCTGGAACATCGACACCAAGGACTTCGCCCGGCCCGGCGTCGGCACCATCGTGGCCACCGTCAAGAGCGAGATCCACAACGGCCCGACGATCCTCTTCCACGACGGCGGCGGCGACCGCAGCCAGACCGTGGCGGCCCTCGACCAGTCGCTGACCTGGCTGGCCCAGCAGGGCTACACCTTCAGCTTCCCCAAGGTGAACTGACGCCCGCGAGAGCCCGCACGAGCCCGCGAAAGCCCCCGAGAGCCCCGCACGAGCCCGCGCCCTCAGCCGCCGAACGCCCGCGGCGGCGCGGCCAGCACCGACCGCATCACCGCCTTCGCGATCGGCGCCGCGGTGCCGCCGCCCGAGATGTCCGCCCTGGCCGCCTCCGCGTCCTCCACCACCACGGCCACCGCCACCGCCGCCCGGTCCGCGCCGGGCGGTCTGGCGTAGCTGATGAACCACGCGTAGGGCGTGCCCTTGTTGCCGAAGCCGTGCTGGGCGGTGCCGGTCTTGCCGCCCACCACCGCGCCCGGGATCGCTGCGTTGGTGCCCGTGCCGTCGCTGACCACCGCCTCCATCAGCTGCTGCAACCGCTCGGCGGTGCCCTCGCTCACCGCCCGGTGCAGCCGTACGGGTCCGGTACGCGCCACGACCGCGCCGGCGTGGTTGGTGACCCGGTCCACCAGATACGGCGTCATCAGCTCACCGCCGTTGCCGACCGCGGCGGCCACCATCGCCATTTGCAGCGGCGTCGCAGTGGTGTCGAACTGCCCGATCGAGGACAGCGCCACCTGGTCGGGGCCCATCGCGGTGTCGATGTTGCTCTTGGCCACCCCCGGCGGAATCCGCAGCCTGGTGTCGTTGAAGCCGAAGGCCTGCGCCTGCCGGACCATCGCGGTCAGGCCCACGTCGGCGCCCAGCTTGGCGAAGACGGTGTTGCACGAGATCCGGAAGGCGTCGTAGACGCTGGCGTCGTCGCAGCCGCGGCCCTCGTTGGTCAGCGACACCGTGGTGCCGGGCAGCTGGTACGGGTCGGGGGAGTCGGTCGGCGCCAGCAGGTCGGTCACCGTACCGCTCTCCAGCGCCGCCGCCGCGGTGACCACCTTGAAGGTCGAACCCGGCGGATACGTCTGGCGGATCGCCCGGTCCAGCATCGGCTGCGCCGGGTCGTCGTTCAGCCGCTGCCACTCGGCGGTGACGCCGGGACCCGTACCGGCCAGCAGCGCCGGGTCGTAGGACGGCGAGGAGACCAGGGCCAGGATCCGCCCGGTCGCCGGGTCGATCGCGGCGACCGCGCCCCGGCGGCCCGCGAGACCGGCGTAGGCCGCCTTCTGGGCCGCCGCGTCGATCGTGGTGTGGACGTCGCCCGGGCGCTGCCGGTTGCGGGTGATCTCCTTCCACAGCGGCACCGAGGCCAGCCGCGGGCTGGTGCCGGCCAGCAGCCCGTCCTCGGTGCCTTCCAGCAGCGAGGTGCCGTAGGTCTGCGAGGCGAAACCGGTCACCGGCGCGTACAGCGGCCCGTCGCGGTACGTACGGGCGTACGCCAGCTGGCCGCCGGTGTCCTGCGACCCGGTGACCTTCGCGGCGCCGACCAGGATGCCGCCGCGCGGGTGCTGGTAGCGGGCGATGGCGATCCGCCGGTTGGCCGGGTCGGCCGCGGCGGCGCCCGCGTCGAGGACCATCACCCGGACCGCGTTGAGGGCCAGCGCCAGCAGCAGGGCCAGGCCCAGGGCGGCGCAGCGGCGGATGCAGCGGGTCATGGGGCGTCCTCCGGCGGCTCGGGCGGCGGGCGGCGGGCGCTGTCGCTGACCCGGACCAGCAGCGCCACGATGATCCAGTTGGTGACGACCGACGAGCCGCCCTGGGCGAGGAAGGGCATCGCCATCCCGGTCAGCGGGATCAGGTCGGTCACCCCGCCGGTGATCACGAACACCTGGAGCGCCAGGATCGTCGCCAGGCCCACCGCGAGCAGCCGCCCGAAGGGGTCGCGCACCGCGAGCCCGGCCCGCATCCCGCGGGCCGTCAGCAGGGCGTACAGCGCGAGCAGCGCGCACAGCCCGGCCAGGCCCAGTTCCTCGCCGACGGTGGCCAGGATGAAGTCCGACTTCGTGGCGAAGCCGATCAGCTCGGGGTGCCCCTGGCCGAGTCCGGTGCCCAGCACCGCGCCGTTGCCGAAGGCGAAGAGCGACTGCGCGAGCTGGCCGGGGCCGAGCCCCGCGCCGATGCTGGCGAAGGGGTGCAGCCAGTCCTCGACCCTGCTGTGCACATGCGGCTCCAGCGCGCCCGCGGCGACCGCGCCCGCCGCGCTGAGCAGCAGCCCCACCGCGACCCAGCCGGTGCGCCCGGTCGCCACGTAGAGCAGCACCACGAAGAGGCCGAAGAAGAGCAGCGAGGTGCCCAGGTCGCGCTCCAGCACCAGCAGGCCCACGCTCAGCAGCCAGATCGCCAGCACCGGCCCCAGCACCCGCCCGGTCGGCAGCTGGAGCCCGCGCGGCCCGAAGACCCGGCGGCCGGTGTAGGCGAGCGCCGCCCGGTTCGCCGACAGGTAGGCGGCGAAGAACACCGCGAGCAGCACCTTCGCGAACTCGCCCGGCTGGATGGAGAATCCGGCGGCCCTGATCCAGATCTTGGCGCCGTTGACCGCGGGGAAGAAGATCGGCGCCGCCATCAGCGCCAGCGCGGCCGTCACCCCGACGTAGCAGTAGCGGGCCAGCACCCGGTGGTCGTCGAGCGCCAGCACCACCAGCACGAAGAGCGTGATGCCCAGCGTCGACCAGACCAGCTGGGTCGGCGCGGCCCGCGGCCCGAGCGACGGCTCCAGGTCGAGCCGGTAGATCAGCACCAGGCCGAAGCCGTTGAGCAGCACCGCGATCGGCAGCAGCAGCGGATCGGCGTAGGGCGCCCTGGCCCGTACCGCGAGATGGGCCAGCAGCGCGAGCAGCGCGAGTCCGGCGCCGTAGCCGGCCGCGTCGCCGGGGACCGCGCCCCGGGTGGCGAGCCCGACCTCCGCGTAGCCGTACACCGACACCAGCACCGCCGCCGCGGTCAGCGACAGCTCCACCCCGCGGCGCCGGGACCGGGGCGGCGCCGGGCGGTGGACCGCGGCGGGCGGAGCCTGGGGTGGCGGAGCGTCAGCCGACGTTGCGCTCATGGGCTGCAACCTAGCAAGGCGCGGGCGACATGTCCGTCATGTCGCCCCTGGGGCGGCGCCGCCGGTCCCCCCGGGGCGCTGTCGGACCCCGCGCGTAGGGTGATCGGTGTGACCGCATCGCACGCCCGCCCCACCGTGCCGCACGACCTCGCGGACCTGCCGTACGCCGCCCTGCTGCGCCCGCACACCGGGCCGCTGGCCGTCGAGGGGGACTACGACACCGTCCATCTCGACGGGCTCGACATCGCGGAGGGCACCCGCGCGCCCGGCTCCCGCTTCCTGGAGTCCGCGATCACCGACTGCGTCTTCGCCGGCACCGACCTGCGCGGCGCCCGGTTCAACGACGCCTGGGCGTCCGGCACCCGCTTCACCGGCTGCACCCTGGCCGGCAGCCAGTGGCTGGACTCCGCGCTCGTCGGGTGCTCGCTGGCCGGCGTCGAGGCCTTCGACGCCGGGATGCGCCGGGTCGCCTTCGTCCGCTGCAAGCTCGACTCGGTCAATCTGCGCTCCGCCGCCCTGCACGACGTGGCCTTCGAGGACTGCGTGCTGCGGGACGTCGACTTCGGCGAGGCCCGGCTCGACGGTGTCACCTTTCCCGGCAGCCGGATCGAGCGGGCCAGGTTCGGCCGCGCCACCTTGAAGAACGTCGACCTGCGCGGCGCCCTGTCCATCGACCTCGCCGACGGCTACGAGTCGTTGCGCGGCGCCGTGATCAGCCACCCGCAGCTGCTCGACCTCGCCCCCGCACTCGCCCAGACCCTCGGCCTCACCGTGGCCGATTCCGCCCTCGCGTCAGAACCCGACAGGAGCACCAAGCGATGAGCACCCTCCACGACATCCCGCTGCAGACCCTCGACGGCGCCGCCACCACCCTCGGCGAGCACCGCGGCAAGGCCGTCCTGGTGGTCAATGTGGCGTCCAAGTGCGGGCTGACCCCGCAGTACGAAGGCCTGGAGCGGCTCCAGCAGAAGTACGCCGAGCGCGGCTTCACGGTCCTCGGTGTGCCCTGCAACCAGTTCGGCGGTCAGGAGCCCGGCGGCGCCGAGGAGATCCAGACCTTCTGCTCGACCACCTACGGCGTCAGCTTCCCGCTGCTCGCGAAGGCCGACGTCAACGGCGCGAACCGGCACCCGCTCTACGCCGAGCTGACCCAGCTGCCCGACGCGGCGGGCGAAGCGGGGGATATCACCTGGAATTTCGAGAAGTTCCTGGTCAACGGGGACGGGGTGGCCGTCTCCCGGTTCCGTCCCGCCGTCGCTCCGGAGACGCCGGAGGTCACTGGGGCGATCGAGGCGCTGCTCCCGCGCTGACCCACTCTCCGGGGTGGCAGGCCCGGGCCTGACCTGGGGCGGAGGTGCCTAGATGCGCGTACGCGCCATGGCAGAATCCGGCCGGACTGCGGGCGTTGTCCGGGGGCGGGGGTGCTGGTTTTCTTGAATCACCGCCCCGGCGACGAGAAGGGACAGTGGAAGTGCAGGACTACGAATTCCGGACCGGCCACCTGTGTGTCGAGACGGATCCTGCGCTCTGCCTGCCCTGCCAGGAGCGGCTGGATCGGCAACTCGCCTTGCTTCCCCGGGTATACGGCGAGTTGGAGGTTGTCCTCGTAGCAGCGCAGGACCCCGGCGACAGACTGTCCGGTACTGACCGGCCCGGCATCCCCCTGAACGGGCCGGCAGTCGAGGCGCGCGCCGCTGTACGAGACACCTTGGCCTCCTGGGCCGATCTGATAGTCGAGGGCCGCACCGTCCGCCTCCCCCTGCGGACGGTGCCGGCCCTCGCGGCATTCCTGCGCCGCCACCTCAGCTGGCTGGCGGTCCACCCCGCGGCCGATGACGCGGCCACCGACATCGACACCGTCCTGCAGCACGCACTGGCGGTCGCCAGGCCCCATCGCGCACCGCTGGCGATGGCGGCCTCCGTCGGGCCCTGACCCGAGCTCCGACCTGGCTTCCCACCACCCCCAAGGATCCCCCCACAGAATGCAAGAAGCACCGTGCGGTCCGCGAACCATCACGGACCGCACGGTGCTTTTGCCCGGGGCTGCCAGGCGGGTGGCCGCCGGACTCGCGACTGCTAGACCTCGACGGGGGCTTCGACGGGAGCGGGGAACCAGCCGACCGGGGCAGTGGTCTGCGGGAACCAGCCGGCGGGAGCGACGCTCGGGAACCACCCGGCGGGCTTCGCGCTGGGGAACCACCCGGCAGGGGCCACCGCGGGAGTGGTCTGGGGGAACCAGCCGTCAGGAACATCCGTGCCAGGGGTCTGCGGGAACCAGCCGTCGGGAACATCCGTCGCAGTGGTCTGCGGGAACCAGCCGGCGGGAGCGACGCTCGGGAACCACCCGGCGGGCTTCGCGCTGGGGAACCACCCGGCAGGGGCCACCGCGGGAGTGGTCTGGGGGAACCAACCGTCAGGCGTCACACTCGGGAACCAGCCGTCAGGCGAGGCGGGATCGGTCGATGCGACCGGAGCCGGCGCCGGAGCGGGGGACGAAGCAGCATCGGCGGCAACGGCTGTGCCGGCGGCCGACGACAGAACGAGCACCAGTGCTGCAACAGCGGAGACATGTGTCGAACGCCTGATCCGCGACATCGTAATCCTTAGGTGGGCAGGAGTAAGGGGGTGCTCACTATGGTGGTGTGGTGACACGTAACTTTCCCAATGGTGGCAAATACACACAGGCACAGGCCAGTTTTCGCTTGTGCGTATTTCCGCCATGGCGTGAATGCGCCGGTGTGATCCTCGTCAGATCAGGCCGTGCGCCGCAGCGAGGACTCCTGCCTGGAATCGGCTGTCAGCCTCAAGATACCGCATGATCTCAGAAACCAGGCGACTCACGGTCCTCAGTGATACCCCGAGTTTCCTGGCGATCCGCTCGTCCGTCAGGCCGTTCGCCAGCAGTCGCATGGTGGTGCGGTGCTGCTCGGTCAGCTCGCTGTCCGGGTCCAGGCCGTTCGCCGCGTTCACGGAGTACGGAACGGAACGCAGCCAGCAATCCTCGTACATTGCCACATAGGAACGAACAAGAGCCGGTCCCCTGACAACAACCGCGGGGCCCGAGGGATCTTCCGGATTTGCCAGTACCAGCGCGCTGTGGGTATCGGCCATAAGGAGATCGAAAGGCACCTGCGGCGCCAATCTGACATCCACGCCCGCGGCCGTCAGATCGGAGAGGTATTTACGCTGCCTGGGCGCGGAATTAATGCTCTGGCCGTAAATGGCGCGCACCTTTATACCGCGGGCGATGAGCGCGTTGTCGGCGGTGAGCGAGCCCGCCAGCACCTCGCTGGACGGCAGCGGACCCGGGTGCATCCAGCTGGCCGACTCCGTGATCGTGGCGTCGAAGTCGCGCAGGAACTGCCGCCGCCGGTGGTCCTTGGTGACCAGCTCGACCTCGATCTCGGCGTTCTCCCGCATCACCGCGGGCCGGTAGCGCTCCATCAGGGACTCGGCGGCCGTGACGATCGAGGTCAACTCGTCGCGCTGACGGCGCAACGAGGCCCGTTGCCGGGCCAGCAGCTCGATCAGGGCGGTGTCCGGCTCCACCGGATCCACCACGTCCGCGGTGTCGCCCGGGCGTATCAGCCCCAGCTCCTCCAGCTCGCGCCAGCCCACCTCGGCTTCCGCCTCGGTCAGCCCGATCGCCGCCGCGGCCTTCGCCGGGACGGAGGAGCCATTGGTGCGCAGTGCCTGATAAAGGGCGAGCCCGATGTCGGCCGCATTCGGCCCACCACCCCTCACCGAATTGGCCACGGATTCCCTCTTTCGTCGCCGGGTGCGCCGAAACGTGCAGGTGCCTGCAAGGTGGCAACCGCACCCTATACCGACTCTAGCAATGGATGGCCCTCATGCCATGGTTGAGATCACGGTTCGGACACCCCGGCGTCGCGGTCGCGCCACGTTTCCTGGTAGGAACGAGTGCCGACCGGCCGAAAGGATGAGCACGATGCGTCACGCGGGGCAGCAGGGGCCGCCGGGGGGAAGGGCGCCCGCACCGGCCGGGCGGCGGCCCTCGCAGGAGGGCAGGGAGCCCGGCGCACCAGGGCAGGACGACCTCGCGGAGCGCGGCCCCGGTCCCGGCGCCGACCTGGAACAGGAACCGCTGGCCACCCCCGCTCCGGTACCGATGGTGATCATCGGGGCCGGCAAGGTCGCGCACGCCGCGCATCTGCGCGAGATCCGCGACCTGCCGGATCTGATCAGGCCCGTCGCGGTGATCGACCCCGACCCCGGGCACCGCGCCGCCGTGATGGCCGGTTTCCCCCGGGTCGCGGTGTGCGACACGCCCGAGGAGGCGACGCGGGCCGGCGCGGGGGCGGCGCTCGTGCTGTCGCCGTGGTGGACCCACAAGGACGTCGTGCTCGCCTGCCTGGAAGCCCGGCTGCCGGTGCTGTGCGAGAAGCCGGTCAGCCTCGACCCGGCCGAGATCGACGAGCTGATCGCCGCCGAGCGGCTCAGCGGCGTCCCCGTCACCGCCGGCTACATGAAGCGGCACGACCCGGTGGTGCGGCTCTTCATCGACCACTGCCGCGCCAACGCGGCCACCGCCCGCCGGATCGCCGTGGACATCCACGACCCCAACGCCCCGCACCTGGTCGACCACCTGGTGCCCTACCCGCCGCCGCCCTTCGGCCCGCAACCGCCGCCCGCCCGGGCCGCGCTGGCCCGCGCGCTCGGCGCGGACTCCTCGGCGCTCCAGCGCGAGGTCTACGCCCGCGGCCTCGGCGGCTCGCTGATCCACCAGGTCAACATCGTGCACGCGGCCCTCGACGGCACCGGGCGCGAGCTGTACGGCAGCCTGGAGCACAGCCTCCAGTGGGCGGGCGGCAGCGCGGTCAGCTGCCGCTGGCGGCCCGATGACGACCTCGTCGTGGAGGCCAGCCATCTGCGGCTGCCCGCGCACCGGCGCTACCGCGAGACGCTGGAATTCACCGGCACCGACTCGGTCGCCACGCTCACCCTGCCCTCGCCGTACGCCCGCGACGAGGGCGCGACGCTGCACATCGACACGTGGGACGAGGCCACCGGCCTGTCCACCCGCCGTACCCACCGGGCCGGACCGGCCGTGACCGGCTTCCGCGAGCAGCTGCGGGCCTGGACCCGCAGCGTCTCCCAGGCGCCCGGCCCCGGCCCGCGCACCGGTGACCGGCCGCTGCCCGGCCTGCGGGAGGTGCGCGAGGACGCGCTGACGGTACGTGAGGCCGCGCTGCGGCTCACCTGAGACCGGGGCGCGGCCCGCCCGGGACCGGGGCGGGACTCCGCCGGGACCCGGGCGCATGGTCACTCCGGTTCGGCCACCACCGCGGTCGGGTCCGGCACGTGCGGCAGCACATCGGTGATGTAGCTCGCGACGGTCGCTTCGAGGCCGACGTCCTGGCCCGCCGCCTCCGACAGGTACCAGCGGTGCTCCAGCAGCTCGTGGTAGACCTGCGCCGGATCCACATGGCGGCGCGACTCCAGCGGCACCAGGCGGACCGCGGGCCGGAAGACCTGCCGCACCCAGCGGTGCGCGAGCACCTCGGGGCGGGCGCCGAGCGGGTCGCCCGGGGCGTAGTCGTCCTGGGTGGTCATCCAGGAGTCCAGGTCGTTGAGCAGGCTGCGGGCCTGGTTCTCCTCGGTGTCGAGGCCGGTGAGCCGCAGCAGTTGCCGCTGGTGGTGCCCGGCGTCCACCACCTTCGGCACGAAGGTCACGCTGTCGCCGCCGGGTGAGCGCTGGATCTGCATCTCGGCGACGTCGAAGCCGAGGTCGTTGAGCCGGCGGATGCGGCGGTCGATGTAGTGCCGCTTGTCCGCCGGGTAGACCGATTCGCGGGTCAGCTCGTGCCACAGGTCGGTGTAGCGCGAGCAGATCGCCTCGGCGAAGGTCACCGGGTCCACCGAGGGGTGCAGCGAGCCGCCCGCCTCCAGGTCCATCAGCTCGCCCGCGATGTTCACCCGGGCCAGCTCGATGTCGTAGTCCCGCTGGCCCGAGGTCAGTTCGGGCTGGATCTGCCCGGTCTCGGCGTCCACCAGATACGCGGCGTAGGCGCCGGCGTCCCGGCGGAAGAGGGTGTTGGACAGCGAGCAGTCGCCCCACGCGAAGCCGACCAGGTGCAGCCGCACCAGCAGCACCGCCAGCGCGTCGAGCAGCCGGTTGACGGTGCCGGGGCGCATCGTCGTCTCGAACATCGAGCGGTACGGCAGCGAGCCGTTCAGATGCCGGGTGATCAGCGCGGGCTCCAGCGCCGTGCCGTCCGCGCCGACCCGCCCGGTGACCACCGCGATCGGGTCGACCGCGGGTATCCCGAGCCGGTCCAGGTCCCGCAGCAGGCCGTACTCGCGGACCGCCGCCCACTCGCTGACCTCCTTGACCGCGACCACCTCGTCACCGGCCCGCGCGAAGCGCACCACGTGCCGCGAGATGCCGCGCGGCAGCGCGACCAGGGACTTGTCCGACCACTGTTCGAGCGGCACGTGCCATTCGAGGTCGAGCAGGTCGGACGGATGGTCGGCGTCGAAGGCCCTGATCTGGAGCGGCATGGCGCGTTCTCGTCTCGGTGCGGGGGGATGGGGCGGCTCTTCCGATGCTGCCATGCGCCTGCCGCGGGCTGTACGGGCGGGCCGCCCGCCTTCCTGCCGAGCGACCCGGGGCCATGACCGGCGCCGACACGCCCTTAACCGTTCGACAACGCGCGGCCGATCGAAGACGATGCGTCCCCATGACCAGAACCGATGTCCCGCCCACCGGTGACGAGCGCGCCTCCCTCGTCACCTTCCTCGACTACGTCCGCGACACCGCCCGGATGAAATGCGACGGCGTCTCGGCCGAGGACGCCCGCAGCGCCCCGCTGCCCGGCTCCCCGCTGATGACGCTGTGCGGCCTGATCAACCATGTGCGGTGGGTCGAGCACTGGTGGTTCGACGTGATGTTCCTGGACGGGAAGGACGAGGGTCCCTGGACGGACGAGGACCCCGACCGCGAGATGCGCGTCGCGGTGGACATCCCGCTCGCCGACCTGCTCGCCGAGTACACGGCCCAGAACGTCCGCCACCGCGAACTGGTCGCCGCCCACTCGCTGGACGAGATGGCGAAGCGCACGCTCCGCGACGGCAGCGCGATCAATCTGCGCTGGATCCTCCTCCACCTGATCGAGGAGATCGCCCGCCACAACGGCCACCTGGACATCCTCCGCGAGATGGCCGACGGCACGACCGGAGACTGACCCGCCAGGGGCCGCCTCCGGCCCGTGCCCGACCCGCGCTCTCCGCCTCCGGTTTGGCTGGAAAGGGCCGCTCTCAAGCGGCTGGCGTTCTGCGAAGATCAGCTCGGATGAATGGGGAGTGCTTCCTCATTCATCTCCGCCGATGCCTTCTGCGCCGGGGAACGCGGATCGGGGCGGGGGTTGGGGACCCCCGCCCCGGGTGTGGATCAGAGGCCGCGCGCGTAGTCGAGGAAGGTGGACCACTCCGTGGGGGAGAAGGCCAGTTGGGGGCCTTCCTTGTCTTTGGAGTCGCGCACGTGCACGACCTCGGGGCAGCTTGCGACCTCGACGCAGTCGCCGCTCTGGCCGCCGCTGTGGCTGGACTTGTGCCACGCGACGGCGACCTCGATGCAGTCGCCTGAGCTGCCGCTGCTGTAGCTGGACTTGCGCCAGGCGACAGCCACCTCAATGCAGTCGCCGTCCTGGCCGCTGCTGTAGCTGCTCTTGAACCAGGTCAGTTCGGTGCTCATAGCTCTCCTCGCAGTTGCAACAGCAGGCTCCTGGACTCCTCGGGGGTGAGGGCCTGCGAGCGCAGTTTTGCATACCGCATCTGGAGGACACTGACCAGTTTCGGGTCGGATATGAGCTGTCCGGTGCCCTGCGCCTCGTTGTACGCGAGCCACCTGTTGTCAGGCGTCTCCACCAGCTGGATGGGGCCGTTCACCCCCGGATGTACGCCTGTGGCCAGCGGCAGCACCTGGATCTCGATGTTCCGTCGCCGACCGACCTCAAGCACGTGATCGATGAGTTCCCTCGTGACGTCCGGACCGCCCGTCTGTCGCAGGAACAGGTGTTCGTCGAGGACGAAGCTGAACGCGGTGTTCGGCCGTTCACTGAGCAGCTTTTGCCGGTCGAACCGAGCGGTCCACTGGGCGTCGACCTCCTCGTCGCTCAGCGGCGGCAGGCGTTCCTCGAACAGCGCGCGTGCGTACCGCTCCGGCTGCAACAAACCCGGGATCAGCCGACATTCGTACGTGCACGAGGTGATCGCCGTTGCCTCCTCCCTCGCCCACTGCCTGAACCAGCTGGCCAGGCCCGGCTGGCGGGCGATGTGCTTGACCGCGTTCCGCAACGCGCCCGTGTTGCCGAGCACCGGCTCGGCACGGTCCGCGAAGTCCGGGTCCGGCATTCGGCGGCCCACCTCGATCGAGGTGATCGTGTGCTTGGACAGGCCGACGTGCGCGCCGAAGTCCTCACGACTGAGACCGGCATGTTCGCGTAAGGCCTGGACGAACGCGCCGAACGTCCGCAGACTGTCGGAGGGTTCGGGTTCACCACCCATGCTCGTCACGCCGCCACCGCCCGTACTGTTGGCCGTCATCGGCCACCTCCCGCGCATTCGCCCTGGGGTCACTTGCTGACCGGGCCATGCTTACGCTCGGTGATGTGTACTGTCCACCCTTGGTGCATGTACGCTCGCGCAGCGTACATAACGGGGTCCTGGCAGACCGCGTTTCCGCAGGCCACATTGGGCGTCATGACAACTCCAGCCACCCGCCAACTGCCGTGTGCCGAGGGTGAGTTCAGGCAGCAGTTCAGCTCCACCCGGCGTGGTGCCCGACTCGCGCGGCACTTGGCGCTGCATCAGCTGAACAGTTGGGGGCTCCCGTACGGCAGCTCCGCCTTCGAGTCCGCCGAGACCGTCGTGGCCGAGCTGGCGGCGAACGCCGTGACCCACGGCTGCGTCTCCGGAAGGGACTTCGAACTGCGGCTCGCGCTCAGCCGAACCACCTTGCGCATCGAGGTGTCCGACACCCGTACCGAACGCCGTCCGCCCGGCCCCGGCGACCTCGCCCCGGTCGGCCCGCTGGCCGAGTCGGGTCGCGGGCTGCTGCTGGTCGAGGCGGTGGCCGACCGCTGGGCGGTGCTGGACCGCTTCCCGGTCGGCAAGACCGTACGGGCCGAACTCGACCTGCCCGCAGGGCTCTACGGAGGGCGCGCCTGATGCCCGGCTACTACCCCGACTACGGCGAGGCCGCGCTGCGCCGCCGCCTGGAGCGGTTTCTGCACACCGCCGACGCCGCCAGGGCCTGGCTCGCGCCCGCCGAGCCGCCCCTGCCGCTGCCGCCCCCGCTCTGGCCGCCGCCCGTCTTCGCCGACTACGACACGGCCGTCGACTGGTCCGAGAGCGAACAGCCCGGCTTCGCCGGCCTCGTCCAGGCCGCCTCGTCCGCCGGACTCGACCAGCAGGCCTGGCAGTTGGCCGAGACGCTGTGGCAGGTCTGGCCGCCGTCCGCCGCGGACGCGGACTGGCTGCGTATCGGTCAGCTGGGCCTGGCGGCGGCCGAGCGGGAGGGCGACACGGACGGCCGTATCCGGCTGCTGATGAGCCTCGGGACGGCGTACCGCTCGGCGAACCGGCTGGACGAGGGCCTGCGCAGCCTCGCCCAGGCGCTGGAGCTGTGCCGCAGCTCGGACAACCGGCTGGACGAGGCGCACGCCCTCAACCTCGTCGGCCTGCTGCACCTGCGGGCGCGGCGGCTGGACAGCGCCGCCGCGTGCTTCGGCTCGGCGCTGTCCACCTTCCGGGAGACGGGCGCGGACCGCTGGGTGGCCGTCGTGCTGTCCAACGTCGCGTCCACCCGGCTGAACGCGGGGCCGGCGGCCGAGGCCGCCGAAGCGGTGCGGCTCGCGCTCGACGCCTACCAGGAGCTGGACGACCGCTGGGGTGAGGGCAACGCCCTGCGGCTCGCCGCCGCGCTGCACACCGAGCTGGGCGAGCTGGACGAGGCCGAGGCGTGCGTGCGCGAGGCGATGCGGATCGCCCTCGCCCTCCGGGACCACGCGCTGGAGGCGTACTGGCTCATCACGCTCGGCGACGTCCAGCGCGCCACCGTCACGTACGGCGACGCCCTGATCTCGTACCAGCGTTCGGCCGCCCTGCACCGGCGTCTGGGCGACCGCAGCCGCGAGGCCCTGGCGTGGCGCGGCGCCGGGCTGACGTACGAGGCCCTCGACCGCCCCGCCGAGGCCGCCGCCTTCCACCGCCGGGCCGCCGCCGTACACGCCGAACTCGGCGACGCCTGGGAGCAGGCCGTCGAGCTGGACCACCTCGGCGCCGCCCTCCACTCGCGCGACCCCGAAGCGGCCCGCGGCCACTGGACCCAGGCCCTCGTCTGCCTGACCCCCTTCACCGACCCGCGCGCCGACGCGCTGCGCGCCCGGATCGAGCAGCGGCCCGCGAGAGACGGCTGACACGGGCCTCACCCGCCCCAGCAAGCGCACCGGCCCGCCGTGTCAGGCCAATTGGTCCGGCCAATGGCCGATTCCACCCCGCGTCCGGCCTGGCACTCCGGGTAACATGGGCGGGCACGGTCTGTGACAGTGGGGTTGCTGGGAGGCAGGCATGGCACGCGTGTGGGAGGCCGATCCGCCGGCGCTGTCCGACCGGCGGCCGGTCGTGATCCCCGCGCCATGCTCAGCGCGGCGAAGCCGGACACCCCGGACGCCTTGCCTCCGGGCGCCGGAGTTCCCGGACCGGCAGGGCGGACGACTCCTCCGGGACGACTCCACGGCCCGGACGTCGCCACGCCGTGGACGGCTTGTCCGCGGGACCTCTACGGGGCAGCCCGAGGACGTGCTGCCGTATTTCGAACGAGTGGTGGCGCCACTTCCGGCGCCACCCGTCGCGTGAGCGGGGGTAAAGCGATCAGCGGTACGAACGCCGGGGATTCGCGGAACGACCTGTCGGGCTCCTCGGGACATGACGCGCGGGCCGGGAGCGTCACCGGGGACATCCCCTTCCACCGGGACTTACCGGACCGGCACGGTCCCCCGCCCGGGCAACTGCCCGCCGGCACAGACGGCTTCGTCGGCCGCTCCGGTGAACTCGGCCTGCTCGACGCGGCCCTGACCGACCGGGACGGCGGCCGGGCCGTGGTGTCGGTGCACGTGGTCGCCGGGACGGCGGGCGCGGGGAAGACCTCGCTGGCGCTGCACTGGGCGCACCGGGTCAAGGACCGTTTCCCCGGCGGTCAGCTGTTCGTGAACCTGCGCGGCTACGACCCCGGCGAGCCGGTCACGCCCGAGCAGGCCCTGCGCGGATTCCTGCGCGCGCTCGGCGTGCCGGCCGCCCGGGTGCCGGGCGACGCGGAGACCGCCGCCGCGCTGTACCGCTCGCTGCTCGCCGAGCGCCGGGTGCTGGTCCTGCTGGACAACGCGGG
Organism: Streptomyces sp. NBC_01477; assembly: GCF_036227245.1. Classification (GTDB taxonomy): domain Bacteria; phylum Actinomycetota; class Actinomycetes; order Streptomycetales; family Streptomycetaceae; genus Actinacidiphila. The sequence goes on along the minus strand of NZ_CP109445.1, from coordinate 2,912,056 downwards.
CAGCGCGACCCAGGTGCGCCCGCTGCTCCCCGGCGCAGGCGAGAGCATGGTGCTGGTGACCAGCCGCAGCCGCCTGTCCGGGCTGGCCGTACGGGACAGCGCCCGCCGGGTCACGCTCGGCACCCTCCCCGAGCCGGAGGCGGTGGCCCTGCTCCAGGCGGTCACCAGCGGCCGGCGCACGGACGACGACCTCGACTCGCTCGCCGAACTGGCCCGGCTGTGCGCCCGGTTGCCGCTCGCGCTGCGGATAGCGGCCGAACGCGCGGCCGGCCGGCCGCACCTGCGGACAGCGGAGCTGGCCGCGGAACTGCGGGACGGGTCCGCGCTGCGGGACGCGCCGGGCAGCGGCGGCGAGGACGAGGCGGACGCGGTCCTCACGGTCTTCGCCTGGGCGTACCGCGCCCTCCCGGCGCCCGCCGCCCGGCTCTTCCGGCTGCTGGGGCTGCACCCGGTCGCGGACCTCGGGCCGCACCCCGCCGCCGCGCTGGCCGACCTGCCGGTCAGCGGCGCCCGGCGGCTGCTGGACGACCTGGCCGCCGCGCACCTGCTGGAGCGGACCGCCCCCGACCGCTACCACTTCCACGACCTGCTGCGCGCGTACGCCGCCGACCGGGCGCGGACCGAAGAGCCGCCGGAGGAGAGGGACGCGGCCCTGCGCCGGGTCCTCGACTGGTACCTGCACACCGCCGACGCGGCACAGACCTGGATCAAGCCCGCCGAGGACCACCTGCCGCTGCCCGACCTGGTGGGCAGTGTGCCGCCGCAGGCCTTCGCCGACCACGACGCCGCCGCCGACTGGGCCGAGCGGGAGCACTTCACCTTCCCCGCCCTCGTCCGCGCGGCCGTCGCCGCGGGCCTGGACGCGCACGCCACGTCCATGGCGGAGCTGGCGTGGCGGGCCATGGCGCCGTCCGCCGCCCGCGCCGACTGGATCGACTCGGGGCACGCCGGCCTGGAAGCCGCGGAGCGGTCCGACGACCCGCACGCGCAACTGCGGCTGCTCACCGTCCTGGGCACGATCCACCGGGAGACCAACCGCTTCGAAGCGGGCCTGGAGTGCCTGCGCCGCGCGCTGGAGGTCGCGCGCCGCACGGGCCGCCGCTTCGACGAGGCCCGGGTGCTCAACACGATCGGCCTGATACACCTGCGCAGGCGGCAACTCGACCTGGCGGGCACGCACTTCACCGAGGCCGCGGCGATTCTGGAGGAGCTGGACGACCGGCGCCTGGCCGCCGCCGTCCACGCCAACGTGGCGGCCGTCAGCCACAAGGCGGGCCGGCTGCCCGAGGCGGCGACCGCCCTCGGCCAGGCGCTGGCCATCAACCGGGCGGCGGACGACCGGCGGGGCCTGGGGAACGCGCTGCGCCTGCTGGCGGTGCTCCAACTGGAGTCGGGCCAGGCCGACACGGCCCTGCGGTCGGCTCAGGAGGCGCTGGAGATCGCGCTCACCCTGCACAGCGACACGCTGGAGGCGTACTGGCTGATCGCCCTCGGCGACACCCAGCGCGCCACCGGCGGCCACGACGAGGCCCTCACCTCCTACCGGCGTTCGGCGACCCTGCACCGCCGGCTCGGCGACCGCGGCCGGGAAGCGCTGGCCTGGCGCGGGGCCGGGCTGACGTACACGGCCATGGAACGCCCCGGTGAGGCCGCCGACCTCCACCGGCAGGCCGCCGCGGTGCACCAGGAGCTGGGCGACGCCTGGGAGCACGCCGTCGAGCTGGACCACCTCGCGGCGGTGCTCCACCCCAAGGACCCGGCCGTCGCCCGCGATTGCTGGACGCGGGCGCTGACCCACCTGACGCCCTACACCGACCCGAGGGCAGAGGGCGTACGCGCGCGCATAGAACGGCAGTTGGCGCAATGAGGCGGCGCTGTCGGCCGGAAACGGGGCGGCTTCCCGATGGCGCTTAGCATGCCACCAGGTGTCCTGGCCACATACGGGCGGTTTCGGGCCGTCGGTCGGCGGATTCGGTCACGGGGGACGGCCCGATCGGGCACAGTCTGCCTATGAGCGGTTACGAGGACAATGTCCCCGCCTATCTGACGGTACGGATGGTCCAGCAGGACGGTCCCGTCGCGGCGTTCGCCGACCAGGAGGCGTGGCAGGCAAGGGAGCGGTATCCGCAGCTGCACGGAGTGGGGATCGCGGAATACTTCTGGGCCCGGGAGCTGGAGACCGGCGGCTGGGCGCTCTCCGAATACGGCGGCAGCTGGCCGCAGCAGGCGCGCGACTCGCTCGGCTCGCACTTCCGGCTGAGCGCGCACCGGGCCGAGTCGGCGGGTGACGGCGGGGCCGCGAAGAAGTGGATGGCGGCGGCGCTGCGGATGGACCGCGAAGTCCTCAACGAGGTGTGGGCGTTGGGCGAGCGGTACCGGATCGTGCGGACCTCGCACTTCATCCGCTCCGGCGAGGAGGGACCCGAGCCGCCACGCCCCTCCGACCCCGACCCGGCCGAGGTCGGCGAGGCGCACCGGGTGCCGTCGCGCACCAAGGGCTTCGTGGTGGACCCGCACACCGGCACAGGGCTGTCCGACGGCGTCCTCAAGCTGGACCTGCTGCCGCTCGCGGCGATCCTGCCGGGCGCGCCGGACGAGATCAACGACGAGGCCCGCCAGGCGGTCCACCACTACCCCGGGGGCGTGCTGCTGCCCCCCGCCTTCCTCATCTCCGACCGGGTGCGGGGCAGATGGGAATTCCACGACCCCGGCTCGACGTACTCCACCCCGCAGGGCGCCCGGGACGCGCTCGCGTACTGGCTGCGGGTGATGGCACCGTTCACGCTCCGGCTGACGGGCGCCCCGAAGGCCGCATACGCGGCTGCCGCCGACCGGTTGGACGACGATCGCGGCAACACGGTGTGCGTGGACGGCCACCGATTCCGGGTGACCCGGGTCGAGCGGCTGGTCCGCATCGGCCCCGACGGCCCCGAGAAGCCGCGCCCCTCCGACTACGACCCCGAGCCCCCCGTCGAGGTGCAGACCCGCCAGCTCCGCGAGAAGGGCGTGATCGACGAGGACGGCAACGACCTCCAGCCCCGCAAGCCGGACCCCCGTACCGCCGAACTCCGCCGCCTCTGGCAGGAGGAGGACACCCGCCGCCAGTCCCTGAAGTCCCGCCGCCGCCCGCCCCCCGAACCCCCGGCAGCCGCACCGGAGGGGGCCGGCTGAGGCCTCCGCTGACCCGGGCCGGTGCGGCGGCATCCCGGGGACACCGGACCGAGACCCTGATGGCCCGGCTCGTCGCGGTGGGCGCCGCGCACGGCCCGGGTCAGCGCGTGATGGAGCGGGCGACGCGGAATCCCACGTCATCGACCCGGAAGCTCGGGTGGCTGCGGCGTCGCGCGGAGGCCCGGCAGCTCCAGTGCTCGTCGAACCAGCCGCCGCCGCGCAGCACCCGGTAGGTGCCGTAGACCTCCGCGTCGTAGACGTCCCAGCACCAGTTCCAGACGTTGCCGAGCATGTCGTGCAGGCCCCACGGGTTGGGCCGCTTGCCGCCCACGTCGTGGACGCGCTCGTGCGAGTTGTCGCGGTACCAGGCGATCTCGTCGAGCGGGCCGTAGTGCGGGCCGGTCGTACCGGCACGGCAGGCGTGCTCCCACTCGGCCTCGGTCGGCAGCCGGTACCCCTCGGCGGACGCGTCCCACTCGACGCCTTCGCCGTCGGCGTGCAGGCGGTAGGCGGGGGCGAGCCCGTCGCGCTGGGACAGCGCGTTGCAGAACCGGACGGCGTCCCACCAGGAAACGCCCTCGACGGGCAGTCGGTCGCCGTCGGCGGTGCTCGGCCGCCGGCCGGTGACCTCCGCGTACAGCGCCTGGGTGGTCGGGAACGTCGCGAGCTCGTAGGGCGCGAGTTCGACCGGCCACGTGCGCTGTGTCCGCCGGTCCGACAGCGTTATCCGCCCCGGCGGGATGGCGGTCATCTCGTTTCCTGCGCGTGCGTCCATGAGCACGTGATCTTACGGACACCCGTCCTGGACGCCGGCAGCCGGCGGCCCGGCGGCCCGGCGGGACGGCGGGACGGCGGGACGGGGGACCTCCCTTCCGGACGCCACCGGATCGCGCTCAGTGTCCGCGCGCACAGCGGCACTTGGTGACGCCCGCCTCACACGGGCGCCAGAACCCGTTCGAGCGCCGCCAGGCCCGCGGGTCCCCAGGTCGGCTTGCCGCCGGGCAGGCCCCGCTCGCCGGCCTGGCCGATGCTGATGAGGGCCAGGCTTTTCAGGGCGGCCAGCCCTCGTGCGCGCCGGACCGTCGCCTCGTCCGCGTGCGCGTACGCCTCGAAGAACCGTGCGGCGGCCCCCGCGGGAAGGAGCACCCACGCGGCCGCGAGATCGACCGCCGGATCGCCCGCGCACATGTCACCGAAGTCGATCACGCCCGAGAGGGTGCCGTCCGAGACGACGACGTTCGCCGGGTGAAGGTCGGCGTGCAGCCATACCGGCGGGCCCTCCCACTCGGGAGCCGCGAGGGCCTCGTCCCAGACCTGCTGGACCCGCTGGAGGCCGACCTCTTCGGGCGCGAAGTCCTCAAGCAGCTTTCCGACGGTGTCCGCGACTGTCCTGAGCGGTACGCCGCGGTCCGGGCTGACCGGTGCGTCGGCGGGCGCCGTCACATGGAGCGCCGTGAGGAAGTCCGCCAGCGTACCGGCCGCGCGGCCGTGGCTGATCGGGACGCGGTCGGCTGGTTCGCCGTGGACCCAGGCCGCGATGGTCCACGGCTGCGGGAAGCGCACGGAGGGTTCGCCGATGCGCACGGGGGTCGGGACCGGCAGCGGAAGGCCCGGAGCCAGCGCGGGCAGCCACCGGTGCTCCTTGCGCAGGAGGGACGGCGCACGCTCCGTGCGCGGCATGCGTACGGCCAACTCGTTCCCGAGCCGCCACAGTTGGTTGTCCCAACCGCCGACCACCGCACGCAGGTCCAGCTCCGCGAGGTCCGGATGCTGCTCACGTACGAGGGTGCGTACGAGGGTCTCGTCGATCTCGAAGGCGCGCATGATCCCACTCAACCACCCGCGGCACGGGGCTCCCGGGGCCGGGGAGGGGGCCGGCTAGGACGTCGGGACGAGGATGCGGGACCACTCCGGGGTGGTCGTGACGTCGACGCGGCGGGGGAGGAGGTCGGTGAGCAGCGTCTCGTGGAGCGCCGGATTCGCGTCCGCGCAGGCGTCCGACAGGACGGTGACGCGGTAGTCGAGGTCGGCCGCCTGGAGCGCGGTGGACAGGACGATGCCGCTGGTGGCGATGCCGGCCAGGACGAGATGGCCGACGTCCTGGGCGGTCAGGATCAGCGCGAAGGCCGTACCGCCGGGAGGTCGGCGGTACGGCCGGTCAGCGTGCCCGGGGCCGGGCGGCCGGGGTCAGCCGAGGCTGCCGGTCATCGCGTTCAGCAGGGTGCCCGACGCGTCGTCGTTCTCCAGCGAGAAGGCGAACATGCCCGCCAGGCCCTTGGACTTGGCGTAGGCGGCGCGGGCCTGGATGGCCTGCGGATTGTCGCCGGTCCAGAAGTTGGTGCCGTCGTAGATCCAGGCGCTCTCGGTCACCGGGTCCCAGTGGGTGGTGGCCGCGGTGGCGTTCAGCTCCTTCCAGGCGGCCAGGCCGGCCTCCTGGCTCAGCGCCTTCGCCGCGGTGGGTCCGGTGGCCGGCTGGTAGAGGCCGTAGTCGCCGCCGGCGGGTACGCCGGTCCAGCCGCGCCAGTAGAAGGGCACGCCGAGCACGAGCTTGGCGGCGGGGAATCCGCCGGGGATGCCGTACGCGGGCAGCCCCGTGGTGTAGGCGGCCACCGCGGTGTCGACGTTGTATCTGGCGGTGCCCGGCGCGATCGGCCCCGTCGGGTCGGCGGGGCTGTCGTGCAGCGGGTCCTGGTGGTTGGTGGGTCCCGTCGCGTCCCACGAGCCGTGCATGTCGTAGGTCATGACGTCGGCGTAGTCGAGGTAGGCGCCGATCTTGTCGGTCTCCAGGTAGGCGATCTTGTCCTGGCCGCTGGGCAGCGCGGCGGTCAGCAGGAAGTGCTTGCCGACACTGCTGCCGTACGCGTCCAGCTCGGTGCGGAACTCCTTGAGCAGCAGGGTGAAGTTCGCCTTGTCCGCCGCCGCGTAGTGGTTGCCGGTGTGGCCGCCGGCCGAGCCCGGGTACTCCCAGTCGATGTCGATGCCGTCGAAGAGCCCGGCCGCCGACGCCGTGCCGCCGGACGGGTCGCCCTGGACGTTGGCCGGCACGTTGCCCTTCATGAACATGTCGATGCAGGAGGAGACGTAGGCCTTCCGGGAGGCGTCGGTGGCAGCCGCGTCGGAGAAGAACTTGGAGTACGTCCAGCCGCCCAGCGACACGGTCAGCCGCAGGTTGGGGTACTTCGCCTTGAGGGCGCGCAACTGGTTGAAGTTGCCCTTGAGCGGCTGCTCGTAGACGTCCGCCGTGCCGTCGACGCTGTCGCCCGCGGCCACGTCGGCCTGGTAGTCGGCGTAGGCGTCGCCGGCCCCGTCACCGGCGTTCGGGTCGGACTCGTTGGCGGCGTCGGAGGCCTTGATCGCCTCGAAGCACGTATGGGTGCTGGGGTGGATGTTCTCGAAGGCGTAGGTGACCACGTCGAGCTTGGCGGCGGCGCCGCTGGTGCCGATCTGCTTGGGGTAGTACGCGTTCTCGTAGATGCCCCACTGGTCGAAGTAGGCGGACGCGAACTGCTTGGCGGCCGGCGCCGCCGCCGTCGTGGCGGTGACCGGGGCCGACAGTGTCGCCGAGGCGTGCCCGGCCCGGTCGTAGGCCTGTACGGCGAAGGTGTAGGCCGTCTTCGGCAGCAGCGAGCTGACCGCGACGGTGGTGCCCATGGACGTGGCCACGATCTGGCCGTTCGAGTACACCTTGTACGCGGCGACGTCGCCGTTCTGGGAGGAGTCCGTGGACTTGTTCCAGCTGAGCACGACGGCGTTGCCGGTGATTTTGGTCGCGGCCAGGCCGGTGGGGGTGGTGATCTTTCCGTCGCCGGTGGGTCCGGTCGGAGGAGTGGTCGGCGGGGTGGTGGGCGGCGTCGTGGGAGGTGTCGTCGGGGGAGTCGTGGGCGGGGTGGTCGGGGGAGTCGTCGGCGGTGTGGTGGGCGGGGTCGTGGCGCCGCCGCCGGGGCCGGTCAGGCTCAGATCATCCGCGTGGTAGGTGCCCTGGCCGTACCAGCCGTGGGTGAAGACGCTCACCGAGGTCGTGCTCGCGCCGGTCTTGAACGTGGTGGACAGCTGCGTCCAGGAGGCGGCGGACGGCGCCCAGGTGCTCGCGTTGACGCCGGTGCCGGTCGCGCCGAGGTAGACGTAGGAGCCCTGGACCCAGCCCGCGAGGGTGTAGGTGGTGTTCGGCTGCACGGCGACGGACTGCTGGCACTGCGCGGTGTCGGACGCGCCGGCGGCGCCCGCCAGGGCGGACGTGCCGGTGTGCACGGGCGTGGCCACCACGGAGCCCGCGGCGCACGTCCAGCCGCTCAGGGTGCCGGTCTCGAACCCGGGGTTCGCCAGCAGCTGCACGTCCGCGGCCGAGGCGTGGCCCGGGGCGGTGACCAGGGCGAGGCCGGCCGCGACGAGGGCGGCGGCGAGGGTCAGCGCCCCGCCGCGGCGGGCCGCCCGGCGGGACGCGGGTGGTCTGGTGGGGTGCGCGTGTGTGTTTTCGGGCATGGCTGGTCCTCCGGTGTGGGGTGCGGGGGGTGGGGGGAGCGCTCCCTCCGGGGGGTGGAGGGGAGGGAGCGCTCCCGGCCGGCCGTCCTGCCAGGCGGCCGGCGGCGGGTCAGCCCTGGAGGCCGGTGTTGAGGGCGCCGAGGAGCGTGCCGGTCGGGGTGTCGCCCGACATCTCCCAGATCATCGCGCCGAGCAGGTGCCTGGACTTGATGTAGGCCGCCTTCTTGCCGATCGACCAGGTGTCGTCGAAGGACCACCACTGGCCGCCGGCCCCGGTGTAGCCGTAGGTCGCGACGGACTGGTCGTCGTGGTAGACGGTGAGGCCGGGCACGGAGGTGATGAGGTTGTTGTAGCCCCGGGTCCCGGCCTCCTCGGCGAACTGGCCCGGCGCGGCGCCGTTGGCGGTCTGCCAGACGCCGTGCACCCCGCCGTCGGCGACCTGTTGCCAGCCGCGGCCGTAGAAGGGCAGCCCGATGGTGATCTTGCGCGGGCTGACCCCGGCGTCGAGGTAGGTCTGCACGGCCCGGTCGATGCTGAAGTCGTTCGGGTAGGGCGAGGTGGGGTCGGGGTAGAGGTTGGACTGCTGGCCGGTGCGGTTCGGCTCCCAGGAGTTGTCGCTGCCCGAGCCGTGGAAGTCGTAGCCCTGGACGTTCTCGATGTCCAGGTTCTTCGACACCTGCGGCAGATCCCAGCCGGCCGCGACCTTGGCCGGGTCACCGGGGGTGAAGGCGGTGAGCAGCTTGTGGTCGCCGCCCAAGGCGTCGAGCTGCGTGCGGAATTCGGCGATCAGCGCGGTGAGGTTCGCCTTGTCCGCGGTGCTCCAGTGGTTGCCGGGGTGGCCGTCGGGCGAGCCGGCCCACTCCCAGTCCAGGTCGAAGCCGTCGAAGATGCCGGCGGCGACACCGGGGCCGCCCGCGCCCTCGTAGGCGGGCAGATTGCCCTTGATGTACAGGTCGATGCAGGACGCGACGAACTTCTTGCGGGCGGCGTCGGTGGCGGCCACGTCGGAGAAGTACTTGGAGTACGTCCAGCCGCCCAGCGACATCACGACCTTCAGCTTCGGGTACTTCGCCTTCAGCTCCTTGAGCTGGTTGAAGTTGCCGCGCAGCTTGCCCCAGCCGTCGTCGGCCTGGCCGTTGACCGACTGGGCGGCGGGGAAGGCCCGGCCGTAGTCGGCCTCCGCGTCACCGGCGCCGTCGCCCTGGTTCGGGTCCTCCGGGTCGGCGGTGGTGCCCTTGGTCACGCCGTTCAGGCAGGTGAGGTTCTTCGGATCGATGTTGCCGAAGGCGTAGTTGACGACGTCCAGCTTGGCCGCGGCGCCCGAGGTGTCGAGGTTCTTGACGAAGAACTGGCGCCCGTAGATGCCCCACTGCACGAAGTAGCCGACCTTCGCGTAACCGCCGTTGGCCACCGGGTCCTGGGTGGTGACGGCGACCGCGTTGCTCGCCGGCGAGGGATTGTCGGCGAGGTCGCGGGCCTTGACGGTGAAGCTGTACGCGGTGGCGGGGGCCAGGCCGGTCAGCGTGGCGGTGCGGGTGTCGGCCGGGACGGTCGCGGCGATCGCGGTGCCCCGGTAGACGTCGTAGGCGGCCACCCGGTTGTTGTCGGTGGCGGCGTCCCAGGACAGTTGGACGGTGCTCGATGTGACCGTGCCGGCCCGGAGGTTGGGGGGCGCGGTCGGCGGGACCGTGTCGGTCGCCGGGTCGAAGGTCGTCGCGGTGACCGGGGCGCTGGCGTCCCCGGTATTGCCGCGGGAGTCCTTGGCCCTGACCGTGAACTGGTAGGCGGTGGCCGGTGCCAGGCCCTGGACGGTGGCCGTGGTGGTGGCGCTGGAGGCCACGACGGCCCCGGCGCGCAGCACGTCGTAGGAGGCGACGGGGAAGTCGCCGACCGCGGCGGCCGTCCACCGCAGGCTGACCGTGTGGGCGGTGGCGTCGGCGACCGCGACACCGGTCGGCGCGTGCGGCGGCACGGCGGGGCTGCCGTCGCACTTGGCCCCGTTGACCAGGCACCCGCTCGGCGTGCCCAGCGGACCCGAGGCCTGGAAGGTGTAGCTGTACGGGTACGTCGAACCGCCCGCGGGAATCGTGGCGTTGTAGTAGGCGGGCGAGGCGACGACGTGGGAGCCGCTGACGGTCGAGGTGCCGTACGACTCCGAGGTGATCGTGACCCCCGCGGGCAGGTCGAACTCCACGGTCCAGCCGTTCACCGCGGCGGCGGTGCCGTTCTTGACGGTGTAGGTGCCCGTCCAGGACGAGCCGCTGCCGGTGCTGCTGAAAACCGCGGTGAGCGCGCCGGCGGCGTGCGCGGCGGGCGCGCTCAGCCCGGCGAGCCCGGCCAGCGCCATGGCCAGCGTGGCGATCACGGCGGCCAGCCGGCGGCGGGCACGGGCCGGGAGACGGCCCGGCGGACGGGTCGGCAGGTGGGTCAGGGGTCTGGTTAATCTCCGGATTCCGGGTCGAGCGGACACGGCACTCCTCGGTGGGTGGGGGCGCGAGGGCGGCACCCACAGGACAACCGAAGTCCCCGGCCGGGGCAATGCGCCGGGCCAGAATTGGACTGGACCAATTCCGCGCTTGAGAGCGCGTCCATGCTGGTGGAAAGGACTAGACCAGTCGCCCGGATTTTGCCACCGCTTGACCCGCCGCCACGGCGGCGCCGAGTCGTGGGGCCGCCGCCGCCGGTGACAAGCGCCCCGGCGTCGTTGCCGACGCGGGGGCGCTCGCGGTCGCCCGCGCTCCCTCGGCCGCCCGTGCCCGGCGGGTTCGGCGTCCGGCGGGATCGGCAGCGGGCCGTGGGTCGGGCTAATCGTGCAGCGGCAGCACCATCAGCAGCCGGTCGGCGGCCGGTCCGAAGTAGTCCTCGCGGTGGTCCACCCGGGAGAAGCCGAGCGACAGGTACAGCTCGACCGCGGTGGCGTTGCCCGGCTCGACGGTGAGCCAGACCTCCCGCACCCCCCGCAGGCGCAGGTTCCGCAGCGACTCCGCCATCAGCCGGCGGCCGAAGCCGTGGCTGCGCCAGTTCTGGTCGATCGCCAGGCCCAGTATCCAGCCCCGGCTGCCGTCGGACACCGCGCCGGCCAGCACGTAGCCGCACAAGGTGCGGCCGTCGTCCACGACGAAGAGGTCGTCCCGGTAGAGGTCGTAGAACTGGCGCAGCACGAAGTAGGGATAGGCGTGCTCCTGGAAGACCTCCTGGTCGAGTCGGTGCAGTTCGGGCAGGTCCGCGTCGGTGACCGCGCGGACGCGCGGCGCCCGGCCGCCGGCGGCCAGCCGCAGTGCGGGGGCGGGGGCCGGCAGGGCCGCGATGCGGGTGGTTCCGGTGCCGGGAAGGGGGGTCGTCATGCCACTCCTCAGGGGCTTGGGGACTGGGGAACCCAGGTCGGGCGGGGGCCGGCTGCGAGGCCGGCCGGAGGTCAAGGTGACGTTCTCCCGTTCGGGTGACACGAGCCGCACGGGGTGCGTAGGGTTGACCCGGCATCGTGTTGACCGGGCCAGACCAGGATCAGCCGCGTTTTCCGGCTGTTCAAGCCGCTTTGCGGTCGAATTGCGTGCATGCTGCAACGCGCCCTCTGTGCGCCCTGATCATTTCCCCCGGTCCGCCAAGCCGGGCGTCGGTCGGGGAGTTGGTCGCTATTATGGAACGATGGATCTCAGAACGCCTCAGACGGCGAATGACCCGGTGCGTACGCCAGTTCGCAGGCTGAATTCCGAGGCACCCTGGGACGCGTTCGACCCGGCTGCCTATGTTGATCACAATTACGGCAGCCTGCGTTCCGACGACGCCAAGATCCTTGAGATCGTCCGCAAGCATTTCGCCGACCACTTCAGGGACAGCCCCGACCACGGCGGCGAACGGCTGCGCGGTATCGATGTCGGCGCGGGCGCGAACCTCTACCCGGCGCTGTCCATGCTGCCGTGGTGCGGCGAGATCACCCTCTTCGAGACCTCGACGGCCAATGTCGCCTATCTGAACGACCAGCGCGTGTCCTACGACCCGCACTGGGACCAGTTCTGGGCGGCGCTGTGCGAACAGGACGTCTACGCGCGGCGGGTGGCCGACCCGCGCGCCGACTTCCGGCGGGCCGTCACGGTCGAGCGCGGCAACCTCTTCGACCTGCGCAGGCGCCCGGCGGGCTGGCAGATCGGGACGATGTTCTTCGTCGCCGAGTCGATGTCCACCTCGGAGGCGGAGTTCTTCCTCGCCGTGGAGCGCTTCATGGAGGCGCTGGCGCCGGGCGCGCCATTCGCCGCGGCTTTCATGGAAGGCTCGCTGGGGTACAAAGTCGGTGAGCACTCCTTCCCCGCGTGCAGTGTCTCGGCGGCCGACGTGCGCAAGAGCCTGAGCCCGTTCGCGGAAGGGGAAGAGGTCGCGATCACTCCGATCGGAATGCCGGGGGGCGCGTTGCGCGAGGGGTACGAGGGAATGATCGTGGCCTGCGGACGGCGCGGTTCCGAATAGCCGGTCCCGGATAGGCGAGGAGTGGGGGATGCAGATCAAGCCGCGCCAGCACCTGCTGGACATCTGGCAGGCGATTTCACGCCATTCGTTCGAGAGCGGCGACTGGGAATGGGGGGAATGGGGAGGTCGCAGCAGTGTCGCCGACGCCGAGCGGCTGCTGTGCCTGATGTATCCGGCCACCGAAATCCCGGCCTTCCGGCTGGACGACCCCGACACCACGGAGCGCGACGTGCACGCCGCGCTCAAGAACGTCGGCGGCCGGGTGGAGATCCCCGCCAAACTGGTCAGGATCCTCGCCGAATTCATGCGTGCCCACACCACGGACGAGAAGCAGCCGAGCTTCGCCGGCGGTTACTACTTCGTGTCCGCCGACCCGGACCAGCCGATCTCCGAGGAGCAGCGCTCCCTGGGCGTCGTCGACTCCTTCTCGATGTCGGTCACCCTGTGTCTGGCCACGCTCGGCTTCCTCAAGGTCTACGAGGGCAAGACCCGCCGCAGCGAGGTGCGGGCGCAGATCGAGGAGCTGAAGACGGCCACCGAGGCCCGGCTCACCGCCGCCATGGTCAGCCTGCTGCGCTCCTTCACGGTCAACGTCTTCGACGCCGAGGAGCCGCAGGGCCGCACGCTGTGCTCGGTCCTCGGGCAGGGCCGGTTCTCCGACCGGGTCGTGGTCGAGCGCTTCCAGAGCCGCTTCGAGGCGCTGCGCGCCACCATCGGCGAGAGCTTCACGCTCGGCGTCGACATCGCCGACCGGCTCAGGGACGAGAACCAGCTCTTCGAGTGCGGCTGGGCCTGGAGCCTGGTCAAGGACGCCCCGCCGGTGGAGACCACCGAGCCGATCGGCCCGCAGCCCAACGGTGTCGCCCGGCCGATCCCGTACCTCTACTTCACCGTGGTCGCCCTCGACGGCATCCAGGACCTGTTCAGCGACCGCACCCTGACCCTGGGCCTGCTCACCCCGGAACAGCAGCGGCTGGCCGAGGCGTTGCGCCTGCGCTGGGAGATCACCCAGCAGTACTGGTCGGGCATCGCCCGCTTCGGCGACACCGTCTGGCCGCTGGAGGACATCCCCTGGCGGACCACGGGACAGCGCCTGGAGTCCGAGTACTTCTCGCTGTGCATCGCCTCCATCCTGGTCCACGACCTGGTCCGCCGCCGCGCCACCGACGACGACCTGACCCGTACCGTCGCGGTCATGGAGCGGCTGGCGGAACGCGGCCGGATCAGCAGCCGGATGACGAAGGACGACAAGGCGGTCGGCCTGCACATCCCCGGCGTCCGGCTCCCCCTCCAGGGCAGCAGCGAGACCGGCAACCCGATGCAGTGGACGATGGGCGACTTCTCCGCCCAGCTGCTCAAACGCAGCATCCAGCTGTGCACCCTGTCGCGGAACATCTCCTCGCACGACCGGCTGCTGCGGCTGGCCGAGCGGATCTTCGACCATGTGTGGAAGCGCCGTATCCGGGAGGGCGTCGGCGCCGGCCTGTGGGACGACGTGCGGGCCGTCTTCCCCGAGGCGCCCATCCCCGAGGGACCGCTGTCGTGGAGCGTCACCGAACGCGTCACCGAATGCATGGTGGCCGGCCGCCAGCTGTACGTGCAGCCGCCGATCCGCAGCACGGAACTGGCCTCCTACGCCTCGTCGATGCTCAGCGAGGCGACCCACCTGCTCGGCAACGAGCAACTCGAACCCACATCGAGCCACGACGCCTCCCGCGGCCGCGCGCTGAAGTCCGTCGAGGTCAAGCTGAACCGGGCCAGGGACCTCCTGGACCGGCAGCCCGGCTCGGCGCTCGCGCTCACCATGGCGATCCTCGGCGAACTCGACGGCCTGGCGCTCGCCAGACAGACCGCCTCCCGGGGAGTGTGAGCAGTGCTCGTCTTCGCCGCGTCCGACAAGGGCGGCACCGGCCGTTCGGTCACCAGCGCCAACATCGCCTTCCGCCGGGCGCTGGCCGGGGACGACGTCTGCTACCTCGACTTCGACTTCGGCTCGCCCACCGCCGCCGCGGTCTTCGACGTGCCCAGCGCCATGGGCGGCATCGAGCAGGGCGGCCTGCACTCCTACCTCCAGGGCAAGGCCAACGAGCCGGCCCGGCTGGACGTCTGGGCGCAGACCGAGCACCAGGTACTGCGCGACCGGCCGGCCAACTCCGGCAACCTGGTACTGCTCCCCGGCGACCGCAGCGGCGGTGAGTTCGCCGTCGTCAAGGACACGGTGACCCGCTGCATCGACCTCTTCCTGCGGCTGGACAGCGAGTTCGACCTGGTCGTGATCGACCTCAGCGCGGGCCGCAGCTATGCGATGGACATGGCGCTGGACGTCACCGCCCGGCCCGAGATGCGCGGCGTCGGCAACCGCTGGCTGGTCTACCACCGCTGGACCCGGCAGCATGTGATCGCCGCCTCCGGGCTGGTCTTCGGCCCGCGCGGCATCCTCGCCGGCGGTGTCGCCCGCGGGCACGACGCCGACGAACTGCGCGGCAGGATCCGCTTCGTGCGGGCCGCGGTGCCCGATCCCGAGGCGCCGCCGTGGTCGCTGGTGCCGGCCGCCCAGTCCGCCTGGATGCGCAAGTGCGACCAGGACCTGGACCGGCTCGCCGCCGACCGCGACATCGGCTTCACCGCGATCATCGGCTCCGTACCGCTCGAACCGGTCCTCCAGTGGCGCGAGCAGCTGATCACCGACGAGGACGTACTCTCCAGCCGGGTCGCCAACCTGGAGACGCTGACCGCGATCCAGGACCTGGCCGACAAGCTGACCGACGACGAGGCGTGGGGTCCGGTATGACCGACACCGGGACCGCGGCCGTCTTCCGGGAGACCACCGCCCAGCCGCGCACCGCGGCGGTGCCGCTGGCGCAGGTCTCCCTCGAACTCGGCCACCTCTACATGGAGGACTTCGAGGCCGGACCCGACCGGCTGCGCGCCCACTTCGCCCAGGTCAAGCCGTGGGCCGACGCCGCCCAGGCGCTGGCTGGGGCCGGCGGGCGGCGGGCCAGGGTGAGCACCTGCTTCCTGGTGGACGACTACTTCACCCGCTTCTCCTCGCCGGCCGAACTCGTACCGATGCTGGTCGAGGAGGCCGCGCGGGCCGGGCTGGTGATCGACTACCTGGCCCGCGAGTCCGGCTGCGCGGTCGCCGACGGGGTGGCCGTGGCCGAGGAGGTGCAGGCCCGGCTGGTCGAGTCGCCGGCGCCGGGCACCGACGGCTCCCGGCCGCCCGCCGTCCAGACCGGCTGGCTCGCGAACGGCGAACGCAGCCCCGGCGGCCTGGCCGAGGCGATGGCCGGCGCCGAGCCCTGGCAGCCGCCGGCCGAGACCGCCGCCCGCCGGCACTCGGTCTTCCTCGACGTCGAGTTGTGGGACGAGCGCGGCGAACACCGCACCTGGTCCTGCCCGTTCCTGGCCGCCGTCTGGCAACTCGCCCGGCTCGGCCTGCTGCGGCACGCCGGCGACCCGGTGCTCCAGCCGCTGGCCTGGCAGGACCCGCGATTCCCGCGCGACTGGGACGACCTGCCGCCGCTGGTCCGGCTCAATCCGTCGGCCGCGCCCTTCTCCGCCTACCGCACCTGTTCGGTCCTGCCCTCGCGCTTCCTGTCCGTCGAACACGCGGTCCGGGTCATCCTCGACCAGGTGGACGCCGACCCCGCGGCCCTGGCGCAGGTCGCCGGGCGCTCGCGCGGCGAGGGCCTGCCGGTGCCCGAGGAGATCGCCGACCGGATCTCCTACGTCCTCTACCCGGGACCCTGACATGGCGGGCGGCCGGGGGGCGGAGGCGGTGGACACCGTGCTGGCCTGCGGCGAGGTGCGCACCTGCCTGCTCCAGCACTCGCAGGCGCTGCCCGGCACGGCCGCCGCGGGCCTGCTGCGGCTGCGCGCGGGCCAGCGCGTCCTGCTGTCCGAGCGGCCCAACCCGTACGCGCTGTCGCCCGAGGTGCTGACCGGCGTGGACTGCAACCTGCCCACCGCCTCGGGCGCCAAGGTCCGCGCGGTCGGCACCGTCACCGCCCGCGCCGCGCTCACCGAGGGCCGGCTGCTCCAGGCCGACGCCTTCTGCGCGGCCACCGCGGACGGCCCCGACCGGCGCCGCCCCTGGGGCCACTACCTGGCCCGGCCCGGCATCGTCGAACCGTTCGGCAAACTGCCCGACCGGGACGTCGCCGACGGCTGCCTGGCCGGAGCAGGAAAGCCGGGCGAACTCGACCTGGGGGCCGTCGCCGAGCGCGTCCTGCGCCACGTGCTGCGCGACCCGGCGCTGGACCGGGCGGCCCCTTTCCGCGCCCAGGTCACCCGGCTGCGCTGGGTGGCGCTGCGCGCCCCGGACGGAGCGGCGTCGTCCATCGAGAACTTCACCGTCGCGCAGGACGGACTGCGCACGGTGGAACTGCGGCTGACGGGGGGAATCGTCACGGCCGCGGCGGCGAGGCTCTGCGAGGACCTCGCCCTGCACGACTGGCTGCTCACGACGCTGGTACGGATGGTCGAGCGCAGCCGGCTCGGTTCGGTGGAGGGACGCGACGCGGTGGCGGCGCTGCGCCCTGCCGTCGACCACCTGCTCCATCTGTGGATGCCCACCGCACGTGTGGACCAGGTCCTCCACCCGCTCTGGGAGGTGTTGGAGCGGGAGCCGGGATTCAGCCGGCAGTGGCAGATCCTGGTGCAGCGGATCAGGGACCAGCTCGCCCTGCTGGCCGTGTCCGCGCACGTGCAGCCCTGACCCGCCCAGCCATGGGCGTAGACGCGCACGATCCCACCGGGGGAGATGACGAGACATGGCCGGATCGTTAGACACCACAGGCTCGGGCTCCGCGGCGGCCACCGCCGGGCCCCGAGTACCGCCCGTCCTGTTCAAGACGCTGGTCACGGCACTGGTCGGGGGAGCCACCTACGTCCTGACCGACGTCACCAACCAGCCCGAGGTGTGGAAGCTGACCGCCTCCATCTTCCTCGGCGGCGCCGCCCTGATCATCCAGTACATGACCGACTTCGAGCGCCGGCTCACCTCGGTCGAGGAGGCCCTGGCCACCCACAACGGCGAGATGAAGGAACTGGTCCACAACGGCTTCGCCCGGATCAACGAGGTCACCGAACTCTTCGGCCTCGTCGACCGGTCCGCCCTGCCGCCCGACGGCGTCACCCGGCTGATCCGCAGCGCCACCCTGGTCGCCTCGGGCGGCTCGGTGATCATGCAGGCCTTCGCCCGCGAGGAGGTCGACAAGCTGACCAGCCTGATGGAGAACCTCAACCAGAAGCTGGTCGACTACGAGGGCGAGGACCACGACTGGATCGTCACCCTGACCGGCTGCGCGGTCATGACCATCGACGCCACCAGCACCGCGGTCGACCGCGACTTCTGGCCCAGCGAACTCGGCCAGCGCTATCTGCGCGCGCAGCGGGACGCCATCGAGCAGCACGGGGTGCAGATCAGACGGCTGTTCATCGTGGAGAAGCCGGAGGACAACACCCTGGAGCTGGGCCAGCTCTGCGACGACCAGCAGAGCCTGGGCATCGAGGTCCGGGTCCTCGCGCTGTCCGACCTGTCGCCGATCGCCCGGATGGACGAGACCAACGACTTCATCGTCTTCGACGAGTCGCTGTCCTACGAGATCGGTTCCGACCTTCGCGGGGTCAACACCAAGACGCTGATGGACCTGCGCTCGGACCGGGTCGCCAAGCGCGTCCAGCGGTTCAGGACCCTGTGGGAGGCGGGCCAGTAGCGCACGCCGCGAGCGCGGCGGGTTCCGGGAACACGCGGCCGGGGCGCCTTCTGTTCAGCGCCGCGGCCCGCGTCGGCGTACCGCCGCGGCCACGCGGGGAGTGGTGAAGGCAACTGTGCGCCACGTTGACGGGGCGGCCCGCCGCATGGTGCCATAAAACGCATTTCCGATTCAGCAGCCAGGGGAAGCCGGTCCGAGTCCGGCGCTGACCCGCAACCGTAGGCCCACCGCACCGGTGGGCGAGCCGGACCACCTGCGCTGGACACACGTCACGATCGCCGTCGAGGACTGCGGCGCGGACCACCGGACGGCACGCTCACCGCGCGGCCGTCCCTCCTCCGCGGCCGGGCTCCCCGACTGCCGACCCCGGGGGCACCTGTGCTTCGTCTTCTCCCGCGCCGCCGTCCCGGACGGCCGCGTACCGCCGCCCTGTTCACCGCGGCCTCGCTGCTCACCGGCAGCGTCGCCGCGGGTGCGCTGTCGGTGGCCGCGCCCGCGCACGCGGACGCGATCGGCGACTGCACCCCCACCACGGGCGCGATCGTCGCGGTGGACTACGGGCACTGGAACGGACCGGTCCTGCGGGGCTGCGACGCACACCCGACCACGGGCATGAACCTGCTGCACAACGCCGGGTTCAGCACCACCGGCACCGTGCACGACGGCGAGGGCTTCATCTGCCGGATCGGCAACGACGGCTTCGACGGCGGCACCGCCCGCCCGACCGCCGCCGACGAGGCGTGCGTGCTCACCCCGCCCGCCGACGCCTACTGGTCCTTCTGGATCGCGCCCGCCGGGCAGGACACCTGGACGTACTCCCCGCTCGGCGCGCTCAGCGACCAGCCGCAGGACGGCGAGGTCGAGGCGTGGACCTTCGGGCCCACCGACCTCGGCGGCAGCACGGGCGGCCCGTCCTTCACGCCCGACTCCGTGCGCGCCCAGGGCGGCACCCAGCCCCCGACGACCCCGCCGACGACGCCGCCGACCACGCCGCCGACGACCCCGCCCACCACCGCGCCGACCACGCCGCCGACGACCCCGCCCACCACCGCGCCGACCACCCCTCCGACGACGCCCCCCACCACCCCGCCGACGACCGGGCCCTCGGCCCCGGCCGCGACAACTCCCGACCTGGCCAAGGGCGTCGCCTACCTCATCAACCGCGGCGACCTCATCGACGGCCACTACTACGAGTCCAGCTCCGGCCAGCACACCGGCTTCGCCGACTTCGGCCTGACCATCGACGGCGTCCTCGCCCTGTCCGCGACCGGCGGCGCCGACGACACCCTGGCCGGGGTGACCGACTTCCTCCAGCACGGCAAGGACGGCACCGGGCGCGGCATCGACGACTGGACGCTGATCGGCACCTCCTACGCGCAGGGCGGCTCGCTCGCCAAGGAGGCCCTCGCCGCCCAGGTCACCGGCGCCGACCCGCGCGCCTACGGCGGCCATGACCTGATCGCCGCCCTGGACGGCACCGTGTGCGCCGCGGCCGACACCTCCGCCGGCTGCGCCGCCAAGGGCAACTACGCCTACGCCGCCTCGGTCTTCTCCCAGTCCCTCGGCGTCATCGCCCAGATCCGGGCGGGCGAGGCGGCCAAGGCCGCCGGGCCGATCGCGTACCTGGAGAGCCTGCAGAAGGGCGACGGATCCTGGCCGAGCCTGATCCCCGCGACCGGCGACAGCGACGTCGACAGCACCGCGGTGGCCATGATGGCCCTCGACCTGGTCCCCGGTGACGCCGCCGCGCACGCCGTGGCCAAGGGCGCCGCCTGGCTGGCCGGCAGGCAGCTGGCCGACGGCGGCTTCCACGGCGCGGCCGGCGACTCGGTGAACTCCGCGGGCCTCGCCCTCCAGGGCCTCGGCCTGGCCGCGAAGGCCTACGCGCCGCAGATCGCCAAGGCCCGCGCCTTCCTGGCCGGCGAGCAGAACCCCGACGGCGGCTTCCGCGTCGCCTCCGACTCCGACGACAAGCACTCCGACGTCCGCGCCTCCGCCCAGGCGGTCAGCGGCGCCGCCGGCACCTCCTTCGGCACCCTGCTGCGCGACCTCGCCGACCAGAAGGCCGTCACGGCCGGAGCGGCGTACCTGGTCAAGCAGCTCGCGGGCGGCGACCACCTGTCCAACGACTACGGCCCCGACTACGGTCTGACCGCCGACGTCGCCCTCGCGCTGGCCGCCACCGGCCGGCAGGACACCGCGCTGACGAAGGTCACCGCCTACCTCGCCGGCCACGCCGCCGACTACGCCGACCCGGCGGGCACCTCCGCCTACCCCGGCCCCTACAGCGGCGCCACCGCCAAACTCGCCGTCCTCGCCGAGGTGATGGGGCAGGACCCGCGCCGCTTCGGCGGCTTCGACCTGCTCGGCACGCTCACCGGCCACGTGTGCGCCGCGGCGGCCGAGGACGGCAGCTGCACCGCGCCCGGCGACTTCAGCCAGGCGTACTCGACGGTCTCCCAGGCCCTCGGCGTGCTCGCGCTGGCCCGCGCCGGGGAGACCCCGCCCGCGGCGGCGGTCGGCCGGCTGGCCGGTCTCCAGTGCGCCGACGGCGGTTTCTCCTCCACCCTGATCACCGCGGGCGCCGCCTGCGCGTCCGACGTGGACACCACCGGCTACGCCGTGCAGGCGCTGGTCCTGGTCCCCGGCCAGGCCGACACGGTCGCCGCGGCGCGCGCGTACCTGGTCAAGGCCCAGCAGAGAGGCGGCGCTTACCAGGGCGCGGCGGGAACCAGCAGCAATTCCACGGCGCTTGCCGTCCAGGCGCTGCTGGCCACCGACAAGCTCCGGCCCGAACCCGCCCGCGGCGGGCAGAAGTTCCTGCGCTCGGTGCAGAACGGCGACGGCGGCTTCCGTATCACCGACGAGGCCGGCGACTCCGACCTGCGCTCCAGCACCCAGGCCGTCCCCGCGCTGGCCGGTACGTCCCTGACGACCCTCACCCACGCGCTGGCGCCCGTCACCCCCTCGAAGGGCGACGGCGACGGCGACGGCTCCAACGGCGGTACGTCCGGCGGGTCCTCCGGCGGCGGCGCGCTGGCCGCCACCGGCACCGGCGCGCTGGCGGCGGCGGGCCTGGCCGCGCTGCTGCTGGCCGTCGGCGGCGCCTTCACCGCGGCCCGCCGCCGCACCGGGCAGCACAACGGGAGGCACCAGTGACACACCGCCCCTTCCCGCCGGCAGGGCGGCGCGCCGCCCGCGCCGCCGCCGCGCTGGCGCTGGTCTTCGCCGCGGTGTGCGGCGGCCTCACCCTCGGCGCGGCCCCGGCCGTGGCGGCGGCGCAGCCGATGAGCGCGTGCACGACCACCAAGGGGGTCGTGCTCGCGGTGGACTTCAGCCACTGGGGCGGCCCGCTGCTGCGCTCCTGCGGCACCACCCCCACCACCGGCTACGCCCTGCTCAACCAGGGCGGTTGGCAGACCACCGGCACCCAGCACGACGGGCCCGCCTTCATCTGCCGCATCGGGTACGCCGGTTACCAGGGCGGCACCCAATACCCCACCGTCAAGGGCGAACCCTGCGTGCTGACGCCGCCGGCCACCGCCTACTGGTCGTACTGGCACGCCGACCCGGGGCAGAAGAGCTGGTCGTACAGCAAGCTCGGCGCGATGAGCTACCACCCCGAGCCGGGCAGCGTCGACCTGTGGATCTTCGGCGCCACCAACACCGCCGGCACCCAGGGCCGCCCGACGTTCCCGCCCGACACCGTGAGGGCGCACAACACCGCGCCCGGCACGTCCTCCGGCGCCGCCAGGCCGCCCGTGAAGAACACCCCGGCCGGCAACCCCGCCACCGCGAAGCCGACCCCGGCACGCACCTCCGCCGCGCCCACCGCGTCGCCCACGGCCCTTCCCGCGACACCGGCCGCGACGCCGACCGGCACCCCGGTCCCGACCGGGACCGCCACCACGGCCGGCAGCACGCCGGGGTCCGCGCCCCGCACCCAGGACGCCGAGCCGACGGCCGCCGCGGGCCACTCCACGGGCTCCGTGCTGCCGTTCGCGATCACCGCCGCGGTCGTGGCCGTGATCGCCGTACTGACCGTCCTGCGGGTGCGGCGCAGGCGAGACGCGGAGTAGACAGGTGCCCGCCGCCCCACCCGCCGCCCACGACGGCCGGCCGCCGCCCCGCCCCGCCGCGGGGCGGCGGCTGCCGCGTACGCTGCACCCGGTCGCCTGGTGGATCTGGGGCATCGGCCTGGCCACCGCCGTCAGCCGCACCACCAACCCGCTGCTGCTCGGCCTGGTCCTTGCCGTCCTCGGCTGGACCGTCACCGAGCGCCGCACCGACGCGCCCTGGGCCAAGGGCTTCAAGTACTACCTGTGGCTCGCGCTGACCGTCGTCGCCGTCCGGGTGGTCTTCCGCTGCGTCTTCGCCACCGGCATCACCCCCGCGGACCACATCGTCTTCCGGCTGCCCCACATCCCCACCCCGCACTGGTACGCCGGCATCCAACTCGGCGGCCCCGTCTCGCTGGAGGCCACCTTGTCGGCGGCGACCGACGGGCTGCGGCTGGCCTGCCTGCTGTGCTGCATCGGCGCCGCCAACACCCTGGCCAATCCCAAGCGGGCCCTGCGGGTGCTGCCGGGCGCGCTGTACGAACTCGGCGTCGCCGTCACCGTGTCCATGAGCGTCGCCCCCCAACTCGTGGAGAGCGTCCAGCGGGTGAACCGCGCCCGCAGGCTCCGCGCCGACCGGGCCAAGGGCCTGCGCGCCCTGCGCAGCATCCTCATCCCGGTCCTGGAGGACGCCCTGGAGCGCTCCCTGCACCTCGCGGCGGCCATGGACTCCCGCGGCTACGGCCGGGCCGGCACCGCGACCCGGGCCTCCCGGCGAATCACCGGCGCGCTGATGCTGGTGGGCATGCTCGGCCTGTGCACCGGCGTCTACGGGCTGCTCGACGGGACCACACCGCGCTCGCTCGGGCTGCCCGCGATGCTGGGCGGATCCCTGCTGTGCTGCGCCGGGCTCGCGCTCGGCGGCCGGCGGGTGCGCCGCACCAGCTACCGGCCCGACCCGTGGCGGGCACCGGAGTGGACCGTCGCACTGTGCGGCTGCGCCTCGGCCGTGGTCCTGTTCGTCACCGCCGGCTACAGCGCGAACGACCTCAACCCGGGCCTGTACCCGCTGCGCTGGCCGTCGCTGCCGTGGCTGCCCGCCGCCGCGATCCTGCTGGCAGGCGTCGCCTCCTTCGCCGCGCCGCCCCCCTCCCGCGTCCCCGGCGCCCCGGCCGCGTCCGCGCGACCGCGGCCGGCCAAGGGCGCCGACTCTCCCAGCGAGGCCCTGCTGTGATCCGATTCGACCAGGTCAGCGTCCGCTACGACGGAGCCGACCGGCCCGTGCTGCGGGAGGTGGACCTGACCGTCGAGGAAGGCGAACTGTGCCTGGTCGTCGGCCGTACCGGCGCGGGCAAGTCCACCCTGCTCGGTACGGTCAACGGCCTCGTCCCGCACTTCACCGGCGGCACGCTGGCCGGCCGCGTCACCGTGGCGGGCCGGGACACCGCCGACCACCCGCCGCGCGAACTCGCCGACGTCGTCGGCGTGGTGGGCCAGGACCCGCTGGCCGGCTTCGTCACCGACACCGTCGAGGAGGAACTCGCCTACGCGATGGAGCAGCTGGCCGTCCCCGCCGACGTGATGCGCAAGCGCGTGGAGGAGACCCTCGACCTGCTGGGCCTGGCCGACCTGCGGCACCGGGCGCTCAGCGAACTGTCCGGCGGCCAGCAGCAGCGCGTCGCCATCGGCTCGGTCCTCACCGCCCACCCGCGCGTCCTGGTCCTGGACGAGCCCACCTCCGCGCTCGACCCGACCGCCGCGGAGGACGTCCTGGCGGCGGTCACCCGGCTCGTCCACGACCTCGGCATCACCGTGCTGCTCGCGGAACACCGCCTGGAGCGCGTCGTGCAGTACGCCGACCGGGTCCTCCACCTGACCGGCGACGGCACGGTGACCGCGGGGGCGCCCGCCGACGTCTTCCGTACCGCCTCGGTCGCACCGCCCGTCGTGGACCTCGGCCGGCTCGCCGGCTGGGACCCGCTGCCGCTGTCGGTACGCGACGCCCGCCGCGCCGCCGCGTCCCTGCGCCGGGAACTGGCCGCGCGGCCCGTACCGCCGGCCCGGCCCGCCACGGGCGACAGCGCCACGCTGCTGAGCGCGCGGGGCGTGGTGGTCCGCTACGGCGAGGTGATCGCCGTCCGCGAGGTCGACCTCGACCTGCGCGCGGGCCGGGTCACCGCCCTGATGGGCCGCAACGGCTCGGGCAAGTCGTCCCTGCTGTGGGCACTGCACGGTGCGGGCCCCCGCCAGGGCGGCACGGTGACGATGCCGGCGGTGCCGGGTACGGACCCGGCACCGCCCTCCGCCGAGGCCGCCTCCGCGACCGGACCGGCACCGGCAGGGGCGCCCCCGACCGGCCCCGCCCGTGCGCGGCGCTGGTTCGGGGGCCGGGCGGCGGCCGGGCGCCGGGAGGACCGGCGGCGGGTCGGGCTGGTGCCGCAGACGCCCACCGACCTGCTCTACCTGGAGACGGTCGGCGCCGAACTCGACCGGGCCGACCGGGAGGCCGGCGCCGGGGCCGCGTCCGCCGCGCGGGACATCCTCGACCGGCTGGCGCCCGGCATCGCCGACGGCTCCCACCCCCGCGACCTGTCGGAGGGCCAGAAGCTCTCCCTCGTACTGGCCATCCAGCTCACCACCGCGCCCACCGTCGTGCTGCTGGACGAGCCGACCCGCGGCCTGGACTACCAGGCCAAGCGGGCGCTCACCCGGATCGTGGACGCGCTGGCCGCCGAGGGCCGCAGCGTGGTGATCTCCACGCACGACGTGGAATTCGTCGCCGCGAGCGCCGACCGGGTCGTCGTCATGGCCGAGGGCGAGATCGTCGCCGACGGCCCCACCGCCGACGTCATCGTCGCCTCACCGGCCTTCGCGCCCCAGGCGGCCAAGATCCTCGCCCCACTGCCGTACCTGACCGTCGCCCAGGTCGCCGACGCCCTCACCACAACGGGAGTCGGCCGATGACCGCGGCGGGCGGGCAGGTCCGCGCGGCCCGCAGGCCCGGCACCGCGGTCCGCGTGCACGCCATGGCCCAGGTCACCGTCGTGCTGGCGGCCTTCATCGGCCTGGTCGCCTTCTTCTGGCCGTTCGTCGTCGCCCCCGGCCGCTTCGGCAGCTCGTACGCCCCGCCGCTGATCTTCGGCGTACTGCTCGTCCTCGTCCTGGCCGTCGTCTTCGCCCAGATCGCCGACGGCGGCATCGACGCCAAGGCGCTGGCCATGCTCGGGGTGCTCTCCGCCGTCAACGCCGCGCTGCGCCCGCTGGGCGCGGGCACCGCCGGGGTCGAGACGGTCTTCTTCGTGCTCGTCCTGGCCGGCCGGGTCTTCGGCCCCGGCTTCGGCTTCACCCTCGGCTGCACCTCGCTCTTCGCCTCGGCGCTGCTCACCGGCGGGGTCGGGCCGTGGATGCCGTACCAGATGTTCGGCTGCGCCTTCGTCGGCCTGCTCGCCGGACTCCTGCCCCGCGCCCGCGGAAAGGCCGAGATCCTGCTCCTGGCGGTATACGGTTCCGCCTCCGGCTATCTCTTCGGCTTCCTGCTCAACCTGTCCTTCTGGCCCTTCTCCGCCGACCCCGGCAGCTCCCTCGCCTATCTGCCGGGGCTGCCCTTCACCGAGCAGTGGCACCGCTACCTGGCCTTCGACGTCGCGACCTCGCTCGGCTGGGACACCGGACGCGCCGTCACCAACTTCCTGTGCGTCCTGCTGGCGGGTCCGGCCGCCCTGACGACCTTCCGGCGTGCGGCCCGCCGCGCCAACTTCACCGCGGCCGTCGACTTCAAGCCGCCTGAGCAGCCGCCCGCGCCGCCCCCGCCGGAGCCCGCGCCCCGCTGACAGGCCTGCTGAGCGCCCCGCTGAGCGCCCCCGGTGATCCACGCGCCCCCGACTTGTCACATCACCGGCTTCTCGTCAGTCACATATTCGGCAGGCACCGGTGAGAGAATGTGACGCGATGAACGAACACGACTTGCTGGCCAAACGATTCGAAACCGACCGCCCCCGGCTGCGCGCGGTGGCGTACCGGATGCTCGGCTCGCTCGCGGAGGCGGACGACGCCGTTCAGGAAGCCTGGATCAGACTGAGCCGCGCGGACGCCGACGCCGTGGAGAATCTCAGCGGCTGGCTCACGACGATTGTCGCCCGCGTGTCCCTGAACATGCTCAAGTCCCGCAAGTCCCGCCGCGAGGACCTCATGGACGCGGACGAGGCGGGCGGGACGCACCGGGCGGACGCGAGAGCCGACCCCGAGCAGGAGGCGCTGCTCGCCGATTCCGTCGGCCTCGCCCTGCTCGTCGTCCTCGACACGCTCACGCCCGTGGAGAGACTGGCGTTCGTCCTGCACGACATGTTCGCGGTCCCGTTCGAGGAGATCGCGCCCATAGTGGACCGCTCCCCGGCCGCGGCCCGCCAACTGGCCAGCCGCGCCCGCCGCCGGGTCCAGCAGGTCGGCTCCGACGCCGGCGCCGAAGGGCCGGGTGCCAAGGGCGCGGGTCCCAAGGGGGCGGCTCCCAAAAGCGCCGTGTCCAAGGGCGCCCAGGAGGACAGCGCCGACGCCGTCCAGGCGGGCAAGGCCGACTTGGTCCGCGCCTTCCTGGCGGCCTCCCGCGAGGGCCAGTTCGAGGCGCTGCTCGCCATGCTCGACCCGGACATCGTGGTCCGCACCGACCAGGCCGCCATCAAGATGGGCTCCGACGCCGATGTGTCCATAGAAGCCGAGCTGCGCGGCTCCGACGCCGTCACCCGCGCCTTCGTCAACCGCGTCTGGTCCCCGGTCCCGGCCCTCATCGACGGGGTCCCGGGCCTGATCTGGTCGCAGGACGGCGAGACGCGGGCCGCGTTCCGCTTCACCACCGAGGACGGCAGGATCACCGCCATCGACGTCCAGGCCGAACTGGCGGGCCTCCGGATCACCGTGAGCTGACCCGCCCGGACACGCGTCAGGGGCGGTCTCCTGGAGACCGCCCCTGACGAGGAGCCGGCCGGCCGCCCGGCTGCGGCCGTCAGTCGGTGAGGGCGTCGAAGGCCTTCAGCAGCTTCCGCTGGATGTCGCTGATCTGGTAGTACGCCCCGAGCTTGTAGTACTCCTCGGTCGGCGAGAGCGTGAGGCCGTAGACGAGCGTGCGCTTCTCGCCGGCGTACGCGTACGGGGCGTTGTTCGCGTACGTCGAGAACTGCGCGATGTCCGCCTCGTCGGTGGCGGGCACCAGCGTCGGGTCGGTGGAGATCACCGCGAAGCACAGCCGCTCGATCTTCCCGGAGTCCCAGCTGAGGGTGGGGTAGAGGGCGAAGGACCGCTTGACGAACTCCAGCCCCGCCTCACCCGGGACGTGCAGCCCCAGCTCGCGCACCAGCTCCAGGACGGGCCCGGGCTGGAGGTACGCGGAGGAGAGGTTGCTGAAGTACAGGTTCACCTGGCGGCGCTTGTAGTCGATCGAGGTCATCTGCACTTTGTCGAGGCCGTAGCGGGCGAACAGCTCGGCGTTCTCGGCCACGCTCGGCGGCATGGACGGGATGTCGATCAGCTGCGCGACACCCGGCATGTTGTCCGTGGGGAAGAAGGCGTAGGTCTTCTTGAAGCCGCCGGTGACCTCGCCGTCGACGGCGAACATGGACACCGGAAGGGCCTTCTGGGTGTCCGCGAGCAGATCGCCGACCGGGTGGTCCTGGCCCTCGATGAGGCCGCTCGCCAGAGCGGCGGCGTACGGGTCGCCGTGCTCGGCCGGCACCGAGATGCTGAAGTCGAGCTCTGTCGCGTGCCGTCCGCTCGCCATCGAGAAGACGATCACGCCGTCGGCGAGTGTGTCCTGGAACGCGGTCAGGATCGGCCGGATCTTGTCACGTGAGCAGGCCACATCCAGCAGTTGGGCCGCTTCCTCCATGGCCGAATACACGCGCTCGACTTCAGCGGCTCCGGACATTGAATCCTCCACGCGTCGATCTTGACGGGCTGTCTGAACGGACTCGGATCATGGGCGGCGCCCCGGCGGCGTCACTGAAGGTGGCGCTGCGTACACGATCCATCCGGCCAAGCATTGGTCACGCGCCTTGGCCGGGACTGTGGGTCCGGTTGGCGTCGGCTTGGCGGCCGTGCGGTACCGCCAGGCCGGTACGGGGTCGGGGGGGACCGGGCGCGGTCCCGGTACGGGGCCGGGTGCGGAGCGGGGCCGCGGTCCTGAGCCGGCCCGGCGCGGGGTTCAGCGTGAGCCGACGACCTCGTCCTGGCTCCCGCGCCCCGAGACCGCCTCGGTGACCGACCGGGCGATGTCCCGGCCGGTGAGCCCGGCCCGCTCCAGGATGTCGCGCCGGGTGTCGTGGTCCAGGAACTCCTGGGGGAGGGCGAAGGGGATCACCGGGGTGTCGACGCCGGCCAGCCGCAGCGTGCGGGCCACCGCGTCGCCGAAGCCGCCGGCGATGCCGTTGTCCTCGACGGTGACCACCAGCCGCGCGTCGCGGGCCGCGGCGGTCAGCGCCGGGTCCACCGGCTTGACCCAGCGCGGGTCGACGGCGAGCGCGCCGATGCCCTGGTCGGCCAGCCGGCCCGCGGCGTCCGCGCACACGCCGGCCATCACCCCGGCGCCGACCAGCAGCACATCCGTCGCCAACCCCTCGGCGGGGCGGGCCACGACGTCCATGCCGCCGAGCCGGCCGAGGCCGGGGACCTCGTCGCCGGCCGGCGCCTTCGGGAAGCGCAGCAGGGTCGGCCCGGTGGAGTCGTCCACCGCCTCGGCGAGCAGCTCGGCCAGCCGCAGCGCGTCACGCGGCGCGGCGATCCGCAGCCCGGGTACGAGCTGGCCGAGCGAGCCGTCCCACATGCCGTTGTGGCTCGCGCCGTCCGGGCCGGTCACGCCGGCCCGGTCCAGCACGAAGGTGACCGGCAGCCGGTGCAGCGCCACATCCATCAGCACCTGGTCGAACGCGCGGTTCAGGAAGGTCGAGTAGAGCGCCACCACCGGGTGCATACCGCCCATGGCCAGCCCGGCGGCGCTGGTCACCGCGTGCTGCTCGGCGATCCCGACGTCGAAGACCCGGTCCGGGTACGCCGCCGCGAAGGGCGCGAGCCCGGTCGGGTGCAGCATCGCGGCGGTGATCGCCACCACGTCCTGGCGCCGCCCCGCGATCCGCAGGATCTCGTCCGCGAAGACGTGCGACCAGGTCCTGGCCGCCGCCTTCACCGTCGTCCCGGTCAGCGGGTCGGTGCCCGCCGCGACCTGGTGCAGGCGGTCCTCGTCGTTGTTCTCGGCGGGCGGGTAGCCGTATCCCTTGCGGGTCAGCACATGCACGATGACCGGCCCGCCGAAGCCCCGCGCGTCCGCGAGCGCCCGCTCCACCCCGGCCTCGTCGTGGCCGTCGATCGGGCCGACGTACTTCAGGCCCAGGTCCTCGAACATCACCTGCGGCTGGAGTACGTCCTTGATCCCCTTCTTGATGCCGTGCAGCGTCTCGTACAGCGGGGTGCCGACCAGCGGGGCGCGCGGCAGCGTCGTCTTGACCGAGTCCAGGACGCTCTCGTAGCGCCGCGTGGTGCGCACATGGGCGAGGTGCGCGGCGAGGGCGCCGTGGGTCGGCGCGTACGAGCGGCCGTTGTCGTTGACGACGATCACCACCCGGTTGTCCTTGGCCGCCGCGATGTTGTTCAGCGCCTCCCAGGCCATCCCGCCGGTCAGCGCGCCGTCGCCGATGACCGCCACCGCGGTCCTGTCCAGCTCGCCGCGCAGCCGGAAGGCCTTCGCCAGCCCGTCCGCGTACGACATCGACGTCGAGGCGTGCGAATTCTCCACGTGGTCGTGCGCCGACTCGGCCCGGCTCGGGTAGCCCGACATGCCGCCCGGCTGCCGCAGCGTGCCGAACTCGGCCTGGCGGCCGGTCAGCAGCTTGTGGACGTACGACTGGTGGCCGGTGTCGAAGACCAGCGGATCGCGGGGGGAGTCGAACACCCGGTGCAGCGCGATGGTCAGCTCCACCACCCCGAGGTTCGGGCCGAGGTGCCCGCTGTTCGCCGACACCGTCGAGATCAGGCGGTCCCTGATCTCCGCGGCCAGGACGGTCAGCTCTTCCGGCCCCAGGCCCTTGAGATCCTGCGGGCCGCGGAGTGAATCAAGGAGTGTCATGCCGTAACACTCCTGGCACCGCTGAAATTCAGTCAAGTCGTCACCAGGAGCAACATATTGCCCCTGGTCGACCGGGTGACAGTTTCTTGTTACGGTGCAGCCTGGGTGACCGTTCGGCGGTCGGCCGGGACGCACGTCCTCGTTCCATGAGGAAACGGGATCCCTGGGGCCATCCGCCGCGAAAGCGGACACTGCGCCGGTTCCAACGCATTCACTCTGGCTGCTTACGGTAAGTGAAAGATTCATTGAGTCGGCTATTGGATATATGGTCCGCCAGGAATCCTGGCGGCCCTTGACTGGCTATCGGTTCGCAGCTACACTGGCTCGGGCGGAGCAGAATAACGTATCGCAGCGGGGGCGCGAAATGCAATTTTTGCCGCACGACTGGAATCCGGCCACGGGTGTCATGACCAGATGAGGTGTTTCTGGTCGCCGGGTCTTCGTGCGGTGCACGCGCTCTCCGCCGACCGCACAGCAGCCGAGCAGCGCATCCCCCGAAGGGTTGCGTGATCTCTGGGCTGCATTTTTTATGGGTGAGTGCGCTCTGAAAGTCGTCTCATTTAGGCCGTTCGCGCACGCTGCACGGGGCGTTCGGCGACTGGATACTGCCTGGCGGGGACGCCCGCCAGCCTGCCAAGCCGTAACCCGGTCCTGGCCAGGCGCCCGGATCAGGCGGTGCGATGTTGGGAGTTCGGGATGGCGAACCATAAAGTCAACGTCGATACGCCAGCCATCGGCGCTGAGTTAAGCGGCGACCCCAGGTCGCGGCTCGATGGCGAGGAGCGGCCGGGACCCGGCAATGGAGATGCGCGGCGCATCGCGGAGCTGGAACGTGAAGTGTGGGAGCTGCGCCGCACCAACGAGTTTTTGAAAGTGTATTTCGCAAAAGAACTCGACCTTGATCCGAAAACCCCGCCGGCCGCCCGGGTGGTCGGTACGATCGGCGACAGAATCCACGCCGACGCCGTCGCGGCGGCGGCTCCCGCGCCGCCCGGCACGGTGCGATGGACGCCCGCACAGCCGCCGCGTATTCCGGACACCCCGCAACCCATGGCGGAGTTCCGGGCACTTGGCCCGATCGAGGCGGTCGTGGGCGGCCGGCTGGTCGATCCGGGAGCGCCCAAGCAGCGCGCATTGCTGGCGCTGCTGGTCAGCAAGGTGGGGCAGCCGGTGGCCGTCGACATGATCGTCGAAGAGCTGTGGACCGGAAATCCCCCGCCGTCGGCGATCACCTCGCTCCAGGCCTATGTGGCCAATTTGCGACGGGTGCTGGAGCCGCATCGCGCGCCGCGGACGCCCGCCACTGTTCTGCGTACCTACGGCCGCGGCTATCTGCTGGACAACCGTGTCGTCGAAGTCGACGTCCACCGCTTCAGCGAGCGCGCGACCGCCGGATGGCAGGCGCTGGACTGGGGCGAACCGCAGCAGGCGGTGCGGGAGTTCGAGGCGGGACTCGCCCTGTGGCGGGGCCAGGCCTACGCCGAGGTGGCCGACACCACCTATGTGCGGCCCGACGTGGCCCGGCTGGAGGAGCTGCGGCTGTCGGTGGTCGAGGGCCGCTGCGCGGCGCTGCTCGCGGTGGGCGCCCACGAGATGGCCGTGGCGGAACTGGAGGCCTTCACCCGGGCCCACCCGTTGCGTGAGTACGGCTGTGAGCTGCTGAGCCTGGCGCTCTACCGGGCCGGCCGGCAGGCCGACGCGCTGGCGGTGCTGCGCACCAACCAGAAGCGGCTGGCCGACGAGCTGGGGATCGACCCGAGACCGGCGCTCCAGCACCTGGAGAACGAGATACTGAACCACGCGCCCGCGCTGGACTGGCGGCCCCATCCCAGGGCGGTCGCCAAGTCGGCCTGACCGCCGGCAGTGAAGCTCCGCCGCACGAGGGCGACCTGTCATGTCGCCCTCGCGCAGCGGAGCTTCGCCGCGTCCGGCGGCCGTCCGGGGCCCGGCCCGGCAGGGCGTGCGGGACGCCGCCAAGCCGGCACCAACCCGGTGACCAGTCCCGGCCAATTCCTCCGGCCGATGCTGGGTGCCCTGCGCACGCGCCAGCGGACGTTGTTCTTCCGCCCGTCAACTTTCGGGCCGTCACCTCAGGGAAGGCAGAACATGGAGGCTATCGAGGTTCCGGTTCTGATTGTGGGCGGCGGCGGGTGCGGCCTGTCCGCGTCCGTCTTCCTGTCCGACCACGGCGTCGACCACCTGCTGGTGGAACGGCACACGGACACGTCGAAGCTGCCCAAGGCGCACTACCTCAACCAGCGCACCATGGAGATCTTCCGCCAGCACGGCCTGGCGGAGGCCGTGACCGAGCGGGCGGCACCGCTGGAGAAGTTCGGCAAGGTGCGCTGGCAGACCACGCTGACCGGCGACGGGCCGCTGGACACGAAGGTCATCCACGAGATGGACGCCTTCGGCGGCGGCGCGCTGACCGAGCCGTACGCGAAGGCCGGCCCCATCCTGCCCATCAAGCTCCCGCAGCTGCGGCTGGAGCCGATCCTGCGCAGCCACGCCGAGCAGCGCAATCCCGGGCGGATCCGGTTCGGCCACGACCTGGTCTCCTTCTCCGACGACGGCGACCGCGTCACCGCGGAGATCCGCGACCTCGCGACCGGCGAGACCACTAGCGTCGTCGCACGGCACGTCATCGCGGCCGACGGCGGCCGGACGATCGGACCCGCGCTCGGCGTGGAGATGCAGGGCGTGACGCGGATGGTCGACGTCACCACCGCCTACTTCTCCGCCGACCTGTCGCCGTGGTGGCACGAGGGCACGATCATCACCTGGTTCCTCAACCCCTACCGCCCCGACCTGTCCAGCACCCTGCTGGAGATGGGGCCGAGCTGGGGCAGGAACTGCGAGGAGTGGGGCCTGCACTTCGTCCCGGGCGGCGCCGACCCCAACGACCCGCACGCGATCTCCGCCAGGATCCGCGAGGTCCTGGGCCTGCCGGAGCTGGACCTGACGCTGCACAAGGTGTCGTACTGGAGCGTCGAGGGCGTACTCGCCGACCGCTACCGGGAAGGGCGCGTGCTGATCGTCGGCGACGCCGCCCACCGCCAGCCGCCGACCACCGGGCTCGGCCTGAACGGCGGCATCCAGGACGTGCACAACCTCGCCTGGAAGCTCGCCGCCGTGGTCTCCGGCCGCGCGGACGACAGCCTGCTCGACACCTACGAGGCGGAGCGCCGGCCGCTGGGCAAGCGGAACGTGGACTGGGGCCTTTCCACCTGGTTCCACCACCGGCTCATGACCGAGGCCGCCGTCGGCCTGGGCGCGCACATCCCGCCGGAGCGCCGGCCCTCGGCCTTCGCCGCGTACTTCGACCCGTCACCGGTCGGCGAGGCCGTACGGGCGCGGGCGGCGGAGATCTTCGGCACCCACCGCGCCGAATGCCAGGCGCACGACCTGGAGATCGGCTTCAACTACGAGGAGGGCGCGCTCATCCCGGACGGCAGCCAGCCGCCGCCGCGCGCCCCCATGGCCGACGTCCACCACCCCACGACCCGCCCGGGCCACCTGCTGGCCCACGCGTGGATCGAACGCGACGGGCACCGCCTGTCCACCCATGACCTGACCGGGTCCGGGACCTCCTTCGCGCTGCTGACCGGCCCGGCGGGAACCGCCTGGAGCGAGGCCGCGGCGCAGGTCGCGGAGAAGTTCTCGATCCCGATCGTCACCGCCGCCATCGGGGACGGCGCGCACTACGCCGACACCGACGGCGGGTGGGCCGCCGTACGGGAGATCACCGACGAGGGCGCCATCCTGGTGCGCCCCGACAACCACGTGGCATGGCGCAGCACCGGCGCCGGCGACAGCCCGGCGGACGTCCTGGGAGAGGCGATCTCCCGAATTCTGGAGCACAAGGCCACTGACGGGCGGTAGTTCTGCAAGGCCTGGGCGCCCAGCGGAGCCTCGCCGTCCGTTCGACGCGACTAGGAGACGATCATGTCCACACGGAGTGCGGCACCCGCGGCGGGACCGGGGTCGGGTGCGGCCGGGCCACCGGCCGCCGATTCACGGCGGTGGCTGATCCTCATCGTCATCTGCACCGCCTACCTCATGATCACCCTCGATGTGACGGTGATGAACCTCGCGCTGCCGTCGGCCCAGGACGCGCTGCACTTCTCGAACGCGGACAAGCAGTGGGTCGTGACCGCGTACGCGCTGTCCTTCGGCAGCCTGCTGCTGTTCTGCGGGCGGCTGGCCGACCTGATCGGCCGCAAGGAGGCCTTCGTCATCGGCCTGGTCGGCTTCGCGGGCGCCTCTGCCGTCGGCGGCGCCTCGAACAGCTTCGGCATGCTGGTGACGGCCCGCGCCTGCCAGGGCGCCTTCGCCGCGCTGCTGGCGCCGACCGCCCTGTCCCTGCTGGCCACGACGTTCAGCGACCCCAAGGAGCGCGGCAAGGCCTTCGGCGCCTTCAGCGCGGTCGCGGCCAGCGGCGGCGGCCTGGGCCTGCTCATCGGCGGTGCGCTGACCTCGGGCCTGTCCTGGCGCTGGTGCATGTACGTCAACCTGCTCTTCGCCGCCTTCGCGGTGGCCGGCGCGCTGACGCTGCTGGCCAGGCAGCCCAGGACCGGCGCCCGGATGGACATCCCCGGTGTGGTGCTGGGCTCCGGCGGGATGTTCTGCGTGGTCTACGGCTTCTCCAACGCGGCTTCGCACAGCTGGCACGCGACCTCGACCTGGGGCGTACTCGCGGTCGGCGGGGTGCTGCTGGTGGCCTTCGCCCTGTGGCAGCTGCGCGCCGCGGACCCGCTGCTGCCGCCCCGGGTCGTGCTGGACCGCAACCGCGGCGGGGCCTACCTCACCGCGCTGATCGTCGGCGTCGGCATGTTCGGCGTCCTGCTGTTCCTCATCTACTACATGCAGACCGACCTGGGGTACTCGGCGATCACCTCGGGCGTCGCCCTGCTGCCGATGGTCGGCGTCACCGCCGTGGCGAGCAACGTCGGCAACATCGTGGTGATGCCGAAGTCCGGCCCGCGCCCGCTGGTCGCCGGCGGCCTGCTGCTCAACGCGGCCGGCCTGGCCTGGCTGACCAGGATCGGCCCCGACTCGGGCTACGCGACGGCCCTGCTCGGGCCGACCATGGTGTTCGGGCTCGGCATGGGCTTCATCTACGCGGCGGCGCTGCGTACCGGCACCTCCGGGGTGACACCGCGCGACGCGGGCATCGCCTCGGCGGCCATCAGCACCGGGCAGCAGCTCGGCGGCGCGATCGGCACCGCGCTGCTCAACACCATCGCCGCCAGCGCCACCACCGACTACCTGAGCAGCCACGTGCACGCGAAGCCCACGGCGGCGCAGATCCACCTCGCGACGATCCACGGCTACACCACCGTCTTCTGGTGGTGCACCGCCATCTTCGCGGTCGGCGCGGTCGTGTGCGGAGCGATCCTGCGCGGCGGCCCGCTGCCCGCGCCCGCCTACGCGCCCGCCGCCAAGCCGGCCGCGCCGGCCGAGACCGCACGGTCCTGATCCGCCAAGTCGGCGCCAAGCGGCCGAACAGTCCCAGCCAAGACTTGTGATCAATGCTGAGGCGCCTGGAGCAGCGAGGACCGGGCCTGTCACAGCCGTGAGGGGCCGTCGTCTGCGGTGCGACCCGGCGTCAAGGCAATCGGATCACCCGAACCCGGAGGAGTTGAGGCCAAGATGTGGCGTCTCAAAACGAGTCGGATGTTGTTCGCCGGCGTCGCGGCGGCGACAGCGCTCGTCGGCGTAAGCGCCGGACCCTCGGCGCAGGCCCAGGCGGAAAGCCGCCACCATCCGGCCCATCTGACCAGTAACGCACCCGTGACCGTGGTGGCCAGCGGGCTGAACTCGCCGCGCAGCCTGGTGTGGGGGCCGCGCGGCCACCTCTACGCCTCCGAGGTGGGCGGCGCCCCCGACTTCTGCGTGGGCACCGGCTTCCCGACCAAGTGCTTCGGCTTCACCGGGTCGGTCGCGGACGTCTCGTCCGGTGCGCCGGTACGGGTCGTCACCGGCCTCGCGTCCAACTTCAACCAGGAAGAAGTGGTCGGCGCCAACGGCCTGACCTACGCCAACGGCCACCTCTACGTCCTGGAGACCGGCTCGGCGCAGCAGATCGTGCCCGAGGTCCCCGCGGACCTGCGCAGCGCGCTCACCAAGCAGTACGGAGGCCTGCTCAAGGTCACCGGCAACTCGGTGAAGTCGGTGGCGAACGTCGGCTACGTCGACTACGAGTGGACGAAGGTCCACAAGGACCTCAACCCCGAGGACTTCCCCGAGTCCAACCCGTACGCGGTGACGCCCAAGCCGGGCGGCGGCTTCTACACCGTGAACGCGGCGTCGAACACGCTGGACTCGGTCGACGTGTGGGGCAACGTCCACGTGCTCAAGTACATCCCCGACACCTCGACCGGCCCGGACGCGGTGCCGTCCTGCGTCGCGGTGGGCCCCGACGGATCGGTCTACGTCGGTGAGATCACCGGCAAGCCCAGCTCGTCCACCGAGGCCAAGATCTTCAAGTACGCGCCCCGCACCGGCAAGCTGACGGTGTGGCAGAGCGGCTTCAGCGCCATCAGCGGCTGCGGCTTCGGCGCCAACGGCGACTTCTACGTGACCGAGTTCGACACCACCGGCTTCCTGCCGACCGGTGACCCGATCGGTGACGTCGTCCAGATCAACCACAACGACAACTCGCGCACGGTCCTGGCCTCCGGCAAGCTGTTCGCGCCCACCGGCTTCCTGGCGGGCCCCGACGGCTCCATCTACGTGGCCAACAAGACCATGCTGTGGCCGGCCTGCGACGACGCACCGGCCTGCACGACCTCGGGAACCGTCACCGCGCACGACGGTGAGATCGTCAAGATCGGCTGATCTCGGCCGGTCACCTCCGTCGCGGGCCGCGGCCGAACCGGCCGCGGCCCGCGACGGGCACCGCAGGATCCGTCCACTGTTCTGTGATCGGAGAACACCACCATGCGTGCTGGCATCTGGCTCATCGGCGCCCGGGGATCCGTCGCCGCCACCAGCGTGGTCGGAGCGCTCGCGCTGCGCGCCGGGCTGACCGACCCGGTGGGCTGCGTGACCGCTCACCCCGCGCTGAACGCCGCCGCGCTGCCCGGCTACGGCGACCTCTTCTTCGGCGGCCACGACGTGACGACCGGGCCGCTGGCCAAGAAGGCCGAGCAGCTCGCCGCCGCCGGAGTCGTACCCGCCCGGCTGGTGCAGGCCCTGGAATCCGACCTCGCCGCGGTGGACGCGGACCTGCGGCAGGCCCCCGACGGCGCCACGCAGGCCGACACCGCCGAGGCGATCACCCGCGACCTGACGGAATTCCGCACCCGGCACCGCCTCGACCGGGTCGTGGTGGTCAACGTGGCCTCCACCGAGCCCGCGACGGCGCCGCACCCCGCCCACGACGGCCTCGACGCGCTGAGGACCGCGCTGGCCGGGCACGGCAAGGTGCTGCCGGCCAGTTCGCTGTACGCCTACGCGGCCTTCAACGCCGACTGCCCGTACGTGGACTTCACCCCCTCCACCGGCGCCCGGCTGCCGGCGCTGGCCGAACTCGCGGCCGAACGCGGCCTGCCCTACGCCGGCCACGACGGCAAGACCGGTGAGACGCTGCTGAAGTCGGTGCTCGCCCCGATGTTCGCGATGCGCAACCTCCAGGTCCGCTCCTGGTCGGGCGTCAACCTGCTCGGCGGCGGCGACGGCGCCAACCTCGTCGACCCGGGGGCCAACGCGGCCAAGACCGAGAGCAAGCAGCGGGTGCTGCACGAGACCCTCGGCTACGCGCCCGACGGCGACACCCGCATCGACTACGTGGCCGACATCGGCGACTTCAAGACGGCGTGGGACCTGATCACCTTCGGCGGCTTCCTCGGCACCGGGATGTGCCTGCAGTTCACCTGGCAGGGCTGCGACTCCGCGCTCGCGGCGCCGCTGGTCCTGGACCTGGCCCGGATCACCCTGGCCGCGCACGAGGCCGGCCGCAGCGGGCCGCTGGAGTCGCTGGCGTACTTCTTCAAGGACCCGCTGGGCGACGTGGACCACGCGCTGCACGCCCAGTTCGAGGACCTGCGTACCTTCGTCGCCGCGCTGGACAGCGGCAGCTAGCGCGCACCCGCACCCGACGGCAGCGCCGCCCCGCACACTGCGGGGCGGCGCTGCCGTCTCGGTGCGCCCGGCCCGTCAGGGGACGATGACCTGCGGCTTGCCGGCCGGCGCGTCGCCGTCCTCCGCGGCCTCCTCGGCGAGCCGCATGGCATGGTCGATCAGCGTCTCGACGATCTTGGACTCGGGCACCGTCGCGACGACCTTGCCCTTGACGAAGATCTGCCCCTTGCCGTTGCCCGAGGCGACGCCCAGGTCCGCTTCGCGGGCCTCACCGGGACCGTTGACGACGCAGCCCATCACCGCGACCCGCAGCGGCACCTCCATCCCGTCCAGACCCGCGGTGACCTCCTCGGCGAGCTTGTACACATCCACCTGCGCCCGGCCGCACGAGGGGCACGAGACGATCTCCAGCCGTCGCTCGCGCAGCCCCAGGGACTCCAGGATCGCGATCCCGACCTTGGCCTCCTCGGCCGGCGGCGCCGACAGCGACACCCGGATCGTGTCCCCGATCCCCTCGGCCAGCAGGACCCCGAAGGCCACCGACGACTTCACCGTCCCCTGGAAGAACGGCCCGGCCTCGGTCACCCCCAGGTGCAGCGGGTAGTCGCACGCCGCCGCCAGCTTCCGGTACGCCGAGATCATCACCACCGGGTCGTGGTGCTTGACCGAGATCTTCAGGTCCTGGAAGCCGTGCTCCTCGAACAGCGAGCACTCCCACAGCGCCGACTCCACCAGCGCGTCCGGCGTCGCGCTGCCGTACTTGGCCATCAGCCGCTTGTCCAGCGACCCGGCGTTGACCCCGATCCTGATCGGCACCTGCGCGTCGCCCGCGGCCTTGGCGATCTGCGCCACCTGGTCGTCGAACTGCTTGATGTTGCCCGGGTTGACCCGCACCGCCGCGCACCCCGCGTCGATGGCGGCGAACACGTACCGCGGCTGGAAGTGGATGTCGGCGATCACCGGTATCTGCGATTTGCGGGCGATCTCCGGCAGCGCCTCGGCGTCGTCGGCCGACGGCACCGCCACCCGTACGATCTGGCACCCGGACGCCGTCAGCTCCGCGATCTGCTGGAGCGTGGCGTTGACGTCCGCCGTCACCGTCGTGGTCATCGACTGCACGCTCACCGGCGCTCCGCCGCCCACCAGCACCGCTCTGTCGTCGTGGCCCAGCCTCAGCTGCCGGCTCACCCTGCGCGGGCCGAGGGTCTGTGGCACCTTGGGCATGCCGAGATCCACCATGTGTGAAAATCCTCTCCGTTCGGTCATGCGGGCCGTGCGGTCGTGCGGGGCCGGCACATCGGGTGCCTCCCGGTCTCGGTGCGCCGTCAGCGGTCGCGGTAGGCCACCTGCGCCGCCATCGCGCCCAGCCGCCGCTGCCAGCCCTCGGCCAGCGGCGCCGACGCCAGCGCGGCACGCGCGGCCGTGACGAGCTGGTCGATCTGCCGCTCGACGTCCTGGCGCACCCCCGAGGCGAGCAGCGCGGCGCTGAGCGCGACCGGGTCCCAGCTGCCGTCCTCGCCGTCCGTGATCAGCCGGGCCACCTCGGCGTCCCTGGCGGCGGCCAGCGACAGCAGCAGCGTCACCTTGTGCTCGCTGACGTCCAGGCCGGCCGGCTTGCCGGTCGCCGCGGAGTCGCCGAACGCGTCGAGCAGGTCGTCGCGCAGCTGGAACGCCTCGCCGGCCGCGACCCCGTACGCCTCGAAGGCCGCCTCCAGGTCCGACCGGCCGGCGATGGACGCGCCGAGCTCCAGCGGCCGGTGGATGGTGTAGCGGCCGGACTTGCACACCGCGATCCAGCGGGCCAGCTCCGGGTCGGGCACCGCCTCGGCGGCCAGCGCGATGTCGAGCTGCTGGCCGATCAGCATCTCGGTGCCCAGGTGCGACCAGATCTCCATGGCCGGGCCCGGCAGCCCGCCGGTGAGCCGGTTGGCGTAGCTGAAGGCCAGGTCGCCGGCCAGGATCGCGACGCCCTCGCCGTACCTGCGGGCCTCACCGGTCCAGCCGCGTGCCGCGTGCAGGGCGGCCTGCTTGGCGTGCACGGTCGGGACACCGCGCCGGGTCGGGGAGTTGTCCAGGACGTCGTCGTGCAGCAGGGCCGAGGCGTGCAGCAGCTCAAGGCCCGCCGCCGCCGCGACGACCGCGTCCTCGGCCGCCTTGTCGGCGTCCGGGCCGCCGACCGTACCGCCGGCCGCCAGGTAGCCGCTGATGCAGAAGGTGGGGCGCAGCCGCTTGCCGCCCGCCGAGACCAGCTCCAGGATCGCCTCGACCGGCACCGCCGCGCGGGCGTCGACCGCTCCCCAGCGCGAGCACTCGGCATTGAGCAGGTCCTCGATGCGCGCGGTGACCCGGGCGAGCAGCTCGGCGGCGGCGGCGTCCGCGGCGGCCTCCGCCGCGTCGCCGCGGGCCGGCGGCTCCAGGCCCAGCGGCGGCCTGAACACCACGGTCTCCACGGCGGACACCTCGGTCTCGACGTCGGTGTACCCCAGCGACGCGAGCCGCTCGACGACCTGGTCGACCAGGATCTCCGGCGCGCTCGCCCCGGAGGTCACGCCGACCGTGCCGACGCCGGCCAGCCACCGGGGGTCCAGGTGGTCCACGTCGGGCAGCAGCTCGGACCGGGTGCCGGCGTCCCGCGCGACCTCCACCATCCGCACGGTGTTGCTGGAGTTGGCCGACCCGATGACCAGCACCAGGTCGCTGAGTTCGGCGAGCGCCTTCACGCCGTTCTGCCGGTTCTGGCTGGCGTAGCAGACGTCGTCGGTGCCGGGGCCGGTCAGCCCGGGGAAGCGCTCCTGGAGGATCGACACGATCTCGATCGTGTCGTCCACCGACAGCGTGGTCTGGGTGAGGTAGCTGACCGCCGCCCCCGCCGGGAGGTCGAGCCGCCTGGCCTCCTCCGCGTTCTCCACGATGACGGTACGCTCCGGGGCCTCCCCGTAGGTGCCCTCGATCTCCTCGTGGTCCGCGTGCCCGACCAGGATCAGCGTCCGCTCGTCGCGGGCGAACCTGATGGCCTCCTGGTGGACCTTGGCGACCAGCGGGCAGGTCGCGTCGATGACGTCGAGCTGCCGCGCGGCGGCATTGCTGCGCACCTGCGGGGACACGCCGTGCGCGGAGAAGATGCACACCGCGCCGTCCGGCACCTCGGTCTCCGAATCGACGAACCTGGCGCCGCGCTCCTCCAGCCGGCGCACCACGTATTCGTTGTGCACGATCTGCTTGCGTACGTACACCGGCGCGCCGTGTATCTCCAGCGCGCGCTCCACGATCTCAATGGCCCTGCGCACACCGGCGCAGAAGCCACGCGGTTCTGCCAGAATGACCTTCTTGCCGCCCGCTTGCTGCGTGTTTTCCAATGTGGTAGCCATATGGGAAAGGGTGGAGAACGCCGGGGGCGAACACAAGGATGACGGTGGGGCAAATTATTGTCACTCCGGCCGATTGAGATGGCCGGTAAGTCGTGCCCGCAGAAGCCGGCGGTGACTGTTCCGCGAGTTGGCGCCGACTTGGCGGCCCGCGCCGCCGCCCCGCCGAAAGCCGCGCCGCCGGGCGCGTTGAGCCGCGCTGCGCGCCTGTGACCTGCGCCGACAAGATCGGTTCCGCATTTTCCCGACTCTGCCAAGTCGACACCAAGCCGATCGCAAGTTAAATGGGAAACGATATGGCTTGTGCACCCTGCAGGTGGCCGCGATACGGCCGGTCCTGCTGTGACGGGTGGGCAGCGTCACGAGATCACGGGGAAATCTCTACCCACAGAAGGCGGATGCCAGGTATGGCAACTCTGTGCAAGCCAGCGGTGAGCGTGCCGGAATACGTCATCACCATGGAAGACACCCTGGAATTTGCCAAGAAGGTGCACAAGGGAAAGCCGCAGCTTCCGTTGGCGCTCCGGCTGATCCAGAAGACCGGGGTCCGCAAGCGGCATATCGTCCAGCCCATCGAGAAGACCCTGAGCCACCCGGGCTTCGAGGAGCGCAACCGGATCTACGAGGTCGAGTCGAAGAAGCGGTGCCCCGAGGTCATCGAAAAGGCGCTGGCGAACGCGGGCGTGACGGCCCAGGACATCGACGCCATTATCTACGTCTCCTGCACCGGCTTCATGATGCCCTCGCTCACCGCCTGGCTGATCAACACCATGGGGTTCAGGTACGACACCCGGCAGATACCCATCGCGCAGCTCGGCTGCGCGGCCGGCGGCGCGGCGATCAACCGCGCCTACGACTTCTGCCAGGCCCACCCCGAGTCCAACGTGCTGATCGTCTCCTGCGAGCTGTGCTCGCTGTGCTACCAGCCGGTCGACGACAACATCGGCGCGCTGCTGTCCGACGGGCTGTTCGGCGACGCGGTCGCGGCCGCCGTCGTCCGGGACACCGGGGGCACCGGCATGCGCCTGGAGCGCAACGCCTCCTACCTCATCCCGGGCACCGAGGACTGGATCTCCTACGCCGTACGCTCCACCGGCTTCCACTTCCAGCTGGACCGCCGGGTGCCGGGGACGATGGAACCGCTGGCCCCGGTGCTGCGCGATCTCGCCGCCGAGCACGGCTGGGACGTCGCCAACCTGGACTTCTACATCATCCACGCCGGCGGTCCGCGGATCCTGGACGACCTGTGCAAGTTCCTCAACGTCGACCGGAGCATGTTCCGGCACAGCTGGGCGACCCTGACCGACTACGGGAACATCGCCAGCGCCGTCGTGCTGGAGGCCCTGCGCAGGCTGTTCGAGGAGGACACGATGCTGCCCGGCGCCAGCGGCATCATCGCCGGCTTCGGCCCGGGCATCACCGCCGAGATGGCCGTGGGCAGCTGGGTGACGGACGCGCCGCGGACCGCGGAACCGACCCCGCTCGCCGCTTCGGCGACCCCCCTGGCGTGACACGTCGCGCACACGACCCACTCGTCCACGCGGGCGCGGAAAGCAGCATGTTCGTTCCGACCGGAGGTCCGCGGGCCGGCCTCCGGTCTCCTGAAGCGTCGCCGGAGGTGGCCACGTTGGACCCGATTCCCTTGGTTCACGCGAGTTTGGGCAAGAAGGAGCTGGCAGCCGTCGAGGAGGTGTTCTCGTCGGACTGGACGGCCGGTCAGGGCCCCCGGGGCAAAGCGCTGGAGGTGGAACTGGCCGAGCGCTACGGGGTCGCCGACGCGGTCACGCTGAGCAGTTGCGCCGCCGCCCTGCACCTGGCGCTGCTCGCGCTCGGCGTCAAACC
Organism: Streptomyces sp. NBC_01477; assembly: GCF_036227245.1. Taxonomy (GTDB): domain Bacteria; phylum Actinomycetota; class Actinomycetes; order Streptomycetales; family Streptomycetaceae; genus Actinacidiphila. The sequence goes on along the minus strand of NZ_CP109445.1, from coordinate 2,868,771 downwards.
GGGCGACGAGGTGATCGTCGCCGACTACACCTTCCCCGCCCCGGCCCACGCGGCCCACTACCTCGGCGCGGTCCCGGTCTTCGCCGACGTACGCCCCGACACCGGCACCATCGACCCGCAGGCGGTGGCCGACCTGATCGGCCCGCGGACGGTCGGCGTCATCGCGGTGGACACCGTCGGCCTGCCGGCCGACTACGCCGAACTGCTGGCGATCACCGAACGGCACGGCCTGTTCCTGGTCGAGGACGCCGCCTGCGCGGTCGGCGCCACCTACCAGGGGCGCCCCGCGGGAGCGCTGGCACCGGTGGGCTGCCTGTCCTTCCACGGCCGCAAGGGCATCACCAGCGGCGAGGGCGGCGCCCTGCTGGCCGCCGACCCGGCGGTCGGGGCCGACGTACGGCTGCGGTCGTCGTTCGGCATCGGCAGCATCTTCGACAAGTCGCAGATCGTCGGCCTGCCGATCCCGGAGTTCACCGAGATCGGCTACAACTACAAGCTGTCCGACATCGCCGCCGCGATCCTCCAGGTGCAGCTGGGCCGGATCGAGGAGCTGCTGGAGCGGCGCAACACGGTGGCCGCGCGCTACGCGGAACTGCTCAAGGACGAGGAGCTGCTCACGCTGCCGCACGTCCCGGCCGACCGCACCCACGCCTGGCAGTCCTACCTGGTGGCGCTGGACCCGCGGGTGGACCGCGCCGGCGTCGCCGCCGAACTGCGGGCCCAGGGCATCGGCTGCGGGCACGGCACGTGGGCCAGCCATCTGCAGCCGGTCTACCGGACCAAGCAGACCTGCCCGGTCTCGGCGGACCTCTTCCGGCGCCAGCTCGCCATCCCCATGCACGCCGAACTCACCGTCGATCAGGCCGAGCGGGTCGTGACGTCGCTGCGCGCCGCCCTGCGGAACAACGCGGGACCGCAGCGCGGACCCGCGGCGACATCCCCCGTCGACAACCAGCCCGAGAACCAGGAAGGGGCGTCATGAGCGACGACCAGCCGACATCGGATCGGATCATGCGGCTCATCACCGGCTACTGGGCCACCGGCATCCTGGGAGCGGCGGCGAGCCACTCGCTGTTCACGCACCTGGAGGACGGCGCGACCACCGCCGACCAGCTCGCCGACCGCGCCGCGATCTCGCACCGCGGCGCGCAGGCCCTGCTCGACGGCCTGGTCAGCGTCGGCCTGGTCGAACTGCGCGACGGCCACTACCGCAACTCCCCGGAGGCGTCCGCCTTCCTGGTGGAGGGCCGGCCCACCTGCCTGAGCGGCTTCGCCAAGCTCAAGGCGGGCCACATGGCCTCGCTGGCGGGGCTGCCCGAGGTCGTCCGCGCCGGCGGTCCGCTGACCGACGCGGTGGTCGAGGTGGCCGACAACCCGCACTGGGAGGAACTGGTCCAGGCCCTCGCCGCGCAGTCCGTCCCGGTGGCGACGATCGCCGCCGACACCCTGAAGGTCGCCGAGGCCGGCGACATCTCGATCCTCGACATCGGCGGCGGCTCCGGCGTCTACTCGGGCATCTGGCTCGAACGCAACCCGGTCGCCCGCTCCACGCAGCTCGACTGGGCGCCGATCAACGCGATCGCCCGCCGGCTGCTGGCCGAGCGGGGCGTGGGCGACCGCGTCACCTACGTGGACGGCGACTTCCACACCACGGAGCTGGGCACCTCCGCCGCCTACGACGTGGTGGTGTACTCCAACATCGCCCACCAGGAGGGCCCCGAGGACAACATGGCGGTCTTCGCCAAGGTGCGCAGCGTCCTCAAGCCCGGCGGCACCCTGGTCGTCTCCGACTACATCGTCGACGACGACCGCAGCGGGCCGCCGTACCCGCTGACCTTCGCCGCGGAGATGCTGCTCAAGAGCAGGCACGGCAGCACCTGGCGGCGCTCGGACTACCACGACTGGCTCACCAAGACCGGCTACGAGGACATCACCTTCCAGACCACGGCGTCGCCGGCCACATTGATCTTCGCCCGGTAGCAGACCGGCGGTGTGGGCGGGAGCGCAACGGACTAGTGGTGGAGGCATGCGTTGCCATGACCGGTGCCGCCGCAGCTCCTACGAAGGGTCACGAGGAGACGTCAGGCCTCGGCGACCTGCTGCTCAATCGGATGACAAGTCCTGCCGGATACATCGGCACCACCCCGACGGCGCTGATCGGCCGCTCCCGTGACCTGGAGCGGCTCGCCGCGGTGACCGCCGCCCCGGAGGCCGGTCTCGTGACGGTGACCGGCCCCGCCGGGGTGGGCAAGAGCCGCATGGTGATGGAGTTCTTCCGCCACCAGGAGAGCCGGCCGGGCCGCGCGGTCGAGGTCTTCGACTTCGGGCAGGTCACGGACACCTCCGTGGCCGGCCTGATGCTCCGGCAGCTCAGGGAACAGTGCTACGAGGGCTCGCCGCGCGTCAGGAAGGCCCTGGAAAGGGTCGGCGCGGGCAAGCACACCCTGCTGTTCGACCACTACGAGGACGTCGCCGACGACCTCGCCCCGCTGGTCGCGGAACTGCGCAGGCGCTGCCCGCAGGTGCGCATCGTCTCCGTCGGCACGGCCCGGCTCGGCCTGTACGGCGAGCGGGTCGTCCGGCTCGGGCCGCTGCCGGTCGCCGGCGCGGCCGAGGACGACGACCTGGCGGCCGTCGCCCGCGTCCCGGCCGTCGAGCTGTTCGTGCAGTGCGCGCGGGCGGTGCGGCCGGAATTCACGCTGACGGCGGCCAACGCGCGCCATGTGCTCGCGCTGTGCCGGCGGGTCGGCGGCCTCCCGCTGGCGATCGAACTGGCTGCCGCGCAGGTCAAGCTGGCCGAACCCGACCTGATCCTGGAGCGGTTCGAACAAGGGGCCTGCGACCTGCGCAGATTCGACCACCACCCGTACTCGCGGCACGCCAGCGTGAGCGACATGGTGTCCTGGGTCTTCGCCCGGCTGCGCGCGGACGAGCGCCGGCAGCTGACCCATCTGGCCGTCTTCGAGGGGCAGTTCACCATGCGCGCGGCCGTCGGCGTGGTGGACGGCTTCGGCGGCGGCACCTTCAGGACCATGGAACAGCTCATCGACAAGAGCGCCCTGATCGCCGACGAGCGGCACGACGGCGAGCTGCGGCTGAGCATCCCCAGCGCGGTACGGCTCGCCGCGGCCGGCGCGCTGGCCCGGCTGCCGGTCCACGCGGCGCTCCGGCAGGCGCACGCCGAATACTTCCGTACCGTCGCCGACGCCCGGGCGACCGGCGGCAGGCCTGGGCCCGGACCCGAGACCCGCGCGGACCTGCTGGCGGCCTTCGACCACTGGCGGGAGGCCGGCGACGGGCGGGCCATGGCGGTGATCGCGCACGCGCTGCGGGGCCAGTCCGCCGGAGCGGCCCAGGCCCGGCAGTGCCTGCGGCTGGCCGAGGAGGTGCTGCGGGCCGGGGTCGACGACCCGCGGCTGCACGCCCGCACCCTGGAGGCGGCCGGCGCGTCGGCCCTGCTGCTGGCCTCCGCGTCGGCCCGCGGCCACCTCGACCGGGCCAGGGACGCCTACCGGGCGCTGCACGACCGGGACGGCGCGGTGCGGTGTCTGGGGCTGCTCGGCGACGAGGCCTACGCGGCGGGCGACCTCGACCGGGCGCGCCGCCGCTTCGAGGAGGGCCTGGCCGTACCGGCCGACCCGGCCGCGGACGGCGCGGCGGCCGAGCGGCGGCGGCTCACCCGGCGGCTCGCGGCCGTCCTGCGGGACGCGGGCAGCCTGACCCGGGCCGGCGAACGGGCACTGGCCGCCCTGGAGTCCGACCTCGGCCGGGACGACGCGGCCGGCGCGCCGCTGGCCAGATACGTACTCGCCACCGTCCGCTGGCTGGAGCACGACTCCGCGCAGGCCCGCGCGCTCTTCGCCGACGCCGCCCGGCAGATCGGCGCCCTGCCCGACGCGCCCGAGCGCCCCGAGTGCCTGGAACTGCTGGCGGCCACCGTGTGGAAGTGGCGCCGGGTGACCGACTGGCGGCTGCTCACCTCCGTCCTGGGCCTGGCGGAACACCTGCGCCGCAGGACGGGCCCGCCCCGGCCGAGGCCGCTGACCGCGCTGGTCACCCCGGTCCTCGCCGCCGCCTGCCAGGAACTCGGCTCCGACGAGTACGCCCGGGCCTGGCGCTCGGGCGCCGGCCTGGCCTGGGAGGCGGCCCTGCGGCTGATCCCGGGCGACGACCCGGCGCCGGCCGCCGTGCCGGAGGTGCCCGCCGAGGTCGCGGACCTGCTGACCAAGCGCGAGCTGGAGGTCGCCCTGCTGGTGGCCGAGGGCCTGACCAACCGGGTCATCGCCCGTGAGCTGGGCATCGCCGAATGGACCGTCGTGAACCACCTCCGCAAGGTGATGCGCAAGCTCGGCTGCCAGTCCCGCGTCCAGGTCACCCGCCGCCTGTCCGCCTCCTGAGCGGGGGCACCCCCACCGGCGCCCCCGCCCGGCCCCCGCGGGCCCCCGCGCCCCCGGATCCCCGCGTTCCCGGAACCACGGCTTCCCCCGTTCACCCGACCGGCCCACACCGCCGCCCGGCCGCCCCCTCGCCAAGTGGCGGGGGGCGGTACCCGGGGGTCCAATGGAGCGGCAAGGGCGAACCGTGGAGGCGTCGTGGCTGTTGTACCGCTGACCGAGATCCTGTCCGCAGCGTTCGACGAGCGCTACGGCGTACCCGCGATCAACGTCGTCAACGACCTCACCCTGGAGGCCGTACTGGCCGCCGCCGTGGAGAAGTCGTCGCCGCTGATCGTGCAGACCTCCGTGAAGACGGTCAGGACCATCGGCAGCGACGTCCTGTACGCGATGTGGACGTCGATGACCGCCGGTATCGAGGTGCCCGTCACCTTGCACCTGGACCACTGCCCGGAGCGCGAGGTCATCACCGAGTGCCTGCGGCAGGGCTGGAACTCGGTGCTCTTCGACGCCTCCAGGCTGCCGGTCGCCGAGAACATGCGGCAGACCGTCGAGGTCGTCGCGGAGGCCCGCGGGTTCGGGGCCGCCGTCGAGGGCGAGATCGAGTCGATCACCGGCGTCGAGGACGGCATAGGCAGCGACAGCGCCGCCGAGCAGCAGGATCTCGCGGTCGCCCTGGACTTCCTGCGGACCACACGGGTCGACGTCTTCGCACCGGCCATCGGCAACGCCCACGGGTCGTACAAGAAGGCACCGGTGCTCGACGCGCAGCGGGTGTCCGACCTGGTCGCGGCCTATCCGGTGCCGATCGCGCTGCACGGCGGCAGCGGGCTGTCCGACGAGCAGTTCCGCGACCTGATCTCCCGGGGGTGCGCGAAGGTCAACATCTCCACCGCGCTCAAGGAGACGTTCATGAAGTCGAACCTGGCCTTCCTCACCGCCGCCGCCGAGCGGCAGAAGTGGGACCCGCCCTCGCTGTTCCGGTCCGTCCGGGAGGACGTCATCGACCTGGCCGGCTCCCTGATGACGCTGTTCGGCAGCGCCGGCCGGGCGGGCTGACACCGTGCCCGCGCTGATCTTCGACTGCGACGGCGTCCTCGCCGACACCGAGCGCTACGGCCACCTGCCCGCGTTCAACACCACGTTCGAGGAGTTCGGCCTGCCGGTGCGGTGGAGCGAGGCGGACTACGCGCGGATGGTGAAGGTCGGCGGCGGCAAGGAGCGGATGCGGGCGATGCTGACGCCCGACGTCGTCGCCGCCGCGGGACTGCCCGCCGACCCGGACGCGCGCGAGGAGCAGGTCGCCCGCTGGCACCGGCGCAAGACCGGGATCTACACCGGGATCATCCGCAGCGGGGCCATCCCGCCGCGGCCCGGTGTGCGGCGGGTCGCCGCGGCGGCCCATGAGGCAGGATGGACGCTCGCCGTCGCCTCCACCTCGGCCGAGGCCTCCGTCCGCAGCGTGCTGGAACTCGCCATGGGCCCCGAACTGGCCCCGCGGTTCGGCGTGTACGCCGGGGACGTGGTTCCGCGCAAGAAGCCCGCCCCCGACATCTACGCATACGCCGTCCAGCAGCTCGGCGTCTCCCCGGCCGACGCGGTCGCGATCGAGGACAGCCGCAACGGGATGCTGGCCGCGCTCGCCGCCGGACTGGTCTGCGCCGTCACGACCAGCGCCTACACCCGCGAGGAGGACTTCACCGGGGCGGCCCTGGTGGTCACCTCGCTCGGCGACCCGCCCCCGGAGGAGAAGGTCGCCGACGTGCTGGACGACCCGCTCGGCGCGCACCCGGGGCACTGGGTGGAATTCGCCGACCTGGCCTTCCTGCTCACGGCGGACAAGGCGGGCGTCCCCGGCGTCCCCGCCACGTCCGACCCGCCGGCCTCCGGGCCACCCCCCGTATCCCATCCCCGTCAGAACTGACGTCGCGGCAGTCAGGAGAGAGCCATGTCTATGCCATCGACACATGTGGGCGACCTCGCCTTCGTCGTCAGGACCATCGCCAGCACCTCGGTCGACAACGAAGGGACCTTCGGCGACCTCGACGCCGTCGCGGGAGACGGGGACTTCGGTTTCTCGCTCGCCCGCGGCTTCGAGATCGTGCTCGCCGACTGGCACACCCTCGAAGCCGACGGTCCGCCCGACGCCTTCCTGCGGAAGGTCGCCGTGGTGATCTCCAAGCGGGTCGGCGGCACCTCGGGCCCGCTATGGGGCACCGCCTTCCTGCGGGCCGCGGCGGCCGTCAAGGGCCGGCCCGAGCTGAACGCCGCGGACGCGGTGGCGATGCTGCGGGCCGCGGCAGAAGGGATCAAGGCACGCGGCAAGTCCGACCTCGGGGACAAGACGCTGCTGGACGCGCTGATCCCGATGACCGACGCCGTGGAGCGGCGGCTGTCCGCCGGCGGGGCGGCGCCGAGCGGGGCGGAACTCGCCCGGCTGGCCGCCACGACGGCGCGCAGCGCCGCCGACGCGACGACGCCCATGCAGGCCAGGCGTGGCCGCCAGAGCTACACGGGGGAGCGCAGCATCGGCTCGCCCGACCCGGGCGCCGTGGCGATCGCGGTCATGGCGGAGCGCATCGCCGCCGAGTGGGACGCGCGTGACTGTCCCACACCTCCCGCACCGACAGCACCAGGAGCGACGGCATGAAGAAATTCGTCAACGACCCGAAGGACTACGTCCCGCAGATGCTGGAGGGGCTGGCCCTGGCCAACCCCGACACCCTCAGGTACGTCCCCGAGTACAACCTGATCATGCGCGCCGACGCTCCGCGGGAGGACAAGGTCTCCGTCGTCCAGGGGTCGGGCTCCGGCCACGAGCCGGCGCACGTCATGAACGTCGGCAAGGGCATGCTCGACGCGGCCTGTCCCGGCGACGTCTTCGCCGCCCCGCCGGCCGACTTCGTCTACGAGACGGTCAAGCTGGTCGCCTCCCCGAAGGGCGTCCTGCTGCTGGTCAACAACTACACCGGGGACCGGATGGCCTTCGAGATGGCCGAGGAGCTGTCGCAGGCCGACGGCTACACCGTCCGTACCCTCTTCGTCGACGACGACGTGGCCGTCCAGGACTCGACGTACACCGTCGGCCGGCGCGGGGTGGCGGGCAACTTCTTCGTCATGAAGGCCGTCTGCGCCGCCGCCGAGCGCGGCGCCGACCTCGACGAGCTGTACCGCATCGGCGAGAAGGTCAACGCCGTCACCCGCACCATGGGCATGGCCCTCACCGCCTGCACCCCGCCGGCCAAGGGCTCCCCGCTGTTCGAACTGCCCGACGACGAGGTCGAGATGGGCGTCGGCATCCACGGCGAGCCCGGCCGGACCCGGGAGAAGCTCCAGCCGGCCGACGAACTGGTGCGCGAACTGCTCACCGCGGTGGTGGACGACCTGCCGTACACCTCGGGCGACAAGGTCGCGCTCATGGTCAACGGCCTCGGCGGCACACCGATAAGCGAGCTGTACCTGGTGTACGGGCGGGCCCACAAGCAACTGGCCGAGCGCGGCATCGAGATCCGGCGCAGCTACGTCGGCGAATACTGCACCTCGCTCGACATGGCCGGCGCGTCCCTCTCGCTGGTCCGGCTGGACGACGAGATCTCCGAACTGCTCGCCGCCCCGGCCGAGATCGCGCTCCGCGTCTTCTGACCGGCGGACGGCGCGAGGGCGGGCGTCCACGGGCGGGCGTCCACGTGCGGGTGTCCACCGGCCGGCGGTACGGACGCGCGGTACCGACGGGGGTTACGGGACCGGGTCCCGCACCCCCGCGCGTCGTCCGGGCGCGGTCAGCTGCCGTAGCGCAGGTAGACGGTGTCGCCGAGGTGGCCGTCGGGCCCCGGCGGTGACCAGGGCGACGGCGCCGGACGGCCGGACCGCCCCGTGCGGTGTCAGCTGGTGCTGTCAGGACCGCTGGGCCGGGCCGCCTGCGCCTCCCCGCCCGCGCTGGAGGGACTTCCGCCGCCGAGGGAGGACTCCTCGGCGCCGTCGGCGGGCGCCGTGAGGTAGTCCAGGCTGCCCGTGACGTCCAGCAGCCGGTCCAACTGCGCGGTGCGCCCGTCCAGATGGAGGCGTACGCCCGCGTGGCGGGTCCGGCGCCGGATCATCAGCAGCACGGACAGCCCCATGGTGTCGACGTCGACCAGCCCGGCGCAGTGCAGGTGCAGGTGGCCAAGGCGCGGGTTGTCGGCGATCTTCGCGGTGACGGCGGCCAGCAGGACTTCGGCGTTGTCGTAGTCGAGATCGCCGTGCAGCTCGATGCGGACGGTGTCCTCGGAGTCGACCGTGGTCAGGCGCAGGTGTGCGGACGGCATCGTGGTCATGCCTGCCTCCCGGTGGTGGTGCGATCGGCGGCGGTCCGACCGGTGCCGCTCCGAAGGACGGAGGCCAGCGCGTCGGTGCCGCGTGCGAGAACGCGGGTGGCCCGCGGGAAGTCCTTCAGCTCGCCGGCCAGGATGTCCAGGGCCGGCGGCAGGCTCCGCGCGGGTACGCCGCGAGCGGTCAGGATCTCCGCGGTCCAGCAGATGAACGAGGCGAAGAGTTCCTCATCCCCGAGATAGAGCGCGGTGGCGAGGAAGTCCACGATGTGCGCGAGGTCCTCCGCCGTGTGCTCCCGCTGGAGCGCGCTGTACGCCCGCATCGCGGGGAAGCCGTCCTCCAGGCCGGCGAGGACGGCCCGTACGAGCGAGCCGCTGCTGCGGGCGACCATGGTGTACTCCTGGTCGGCCAGGTGGGGCAGGTCCTCGATCGGCTGGTGGTCGCGCCGCGGGCGGGGCAGCCGGCCCCGGGCGAGGCGGTCGGCCGCGGCGCGCGCGTCGGGAGCCCAGGCGTCGGCACCGAGCAGCCGGGCGTAACGGCCGTCGGGTCCGAAAGCGGCGCCCCCGACGAGTACGGGGACGCCGACCGCCTGGCAGGCGGTGATCGCGGCGTGCGCGGCGGGCAGCCGGGTCGCGATCGAGCCCGAGAGGGCGACCACGGCGGCGTCCGTGCGGTGCAGATGGGCGATCAGGTGCGGGGACGGGACCTGGGCGCCGAGGTAGTCCACGTGCCAGCCGCGCAGTCTCAGGACCTCGGCCAGCAGCCGGGCGGGCAGCGCGTGCCACTCCCCGTCCACGCAGGCCACCGTGACCCTGCCCCGCGTCGGGGCGGTGCGGGCGGCGGGGTGCAGGGCGAGCGCGGCGACAGCCCGTTCGCTGATGGCGGTGGCGGCGTGCTCCGCGGCCACGCTGAGGCGGTTGGCGGCCCACTCCGCCCCGACCCTGCCCTGCACGGGCGCAATCACGTCCAGCAGCACGCTCTCCGGATCGACGCCGTCCTCCAGCGCGCGCAGCACCGCGCCGACGGCGGTGTACTCGTCGCACACCGAGACGGCTTCCCACAGCTCGTCAGCCGTCTGCTGGACCGCGCCGCCTCCGGAAAGACGGTGTGGACTACGCGCACTCATGCGGTGAATCTGCCCCGAGTCCGTCCGTTCACCGCGGTGAGATGGTGAGTGCGGGGCGCGGAGATCACGACGACGGCCATGTCGTCGTGGGAGCCCTGGCCGACCCACTGGGAGGTCAGCATCTGGATGTGCTCGACGATGCTCTCCGACGGCATGCCGGCGCATTCCGACAGCGCCCGCCGGAGCCTTTCCTCACCGAAGTGCGCACCGCCCATCGGGCCGCCCTTCGCCTCGGTGATCCCGTCGGTGTAGAGCACGCAGGACTCCCCGGGCGCGAGGGTGAGGCTGGTGGTCCGGGCGGGGGCGCTCGGCATGGCCCCCACCAGGGTGCCGCGGGTCTCGGCCTCCTCCACCTCGCTGCTCGCCCGGACGATCAGCGGGCTCGGGTGCCCGGCGCTGGTCAGCCGCAGGTCCACCTCGCTGCCCTTGCGTACGGCCGAGGCCAGGACCAGGGTCGCGAAGCGGGTGTGGTGCGAATTGAGCAGCGCGGTGTTGAGCAGGCTGATCATCCGCTGGTGGTCGTCGGCCATCGGCAGCAGGGCGTGCAGGGTGTTGCGGATCTTGCCGGTCAGCACGGCGGCTTCCAGCCCCTTGCCGCACACATCCCCGAGCGCGATCAGCGACGCCTCACCCTCGATGACGGCGGGGTGGACGTCGTAGAAGTCCCCGCCGACCCGCTCGTGGTCGGCCGACGGCCGGTAGCCGCCGGCGAAATCCACCCCCGAGATCTGGTGCAGCGACGGCGGGAGCAGCTCCCGCATCAGGACCTCGGTGATCGAGGACTGCTCCGCGTACAGCCGGGCGGCCGACATCGCCGCTCCCGCCCGCGCGGCGAACAGCCGGGCGAAGACCTCCTCGCTCTCGGTGAAGGTCGCACTGCCGGCGCGGCGCAGCAGGACCAGGACACCGGCCGCGACGCCGTGACCGGGCAGCGGGGTGATCACGATCGAGCCGACACGCCCGAAGCCCTCCGGCACCAGCCAGTCCGGCGCCGACCCGGGGTCGATCCACCGCGAGGGCACCGGCGGGAAGCCGCGCAACGCCTCGCCGAGACCCGGCACTTCGTCCGGGTCCACCGGCTCGTGGGACAGCGCCGGGCTGCCGCCGCGCAGGCAGGTCACCACCGGCAGCCGCTGCCCGCGCGTCGGCGCGATCACCAGCGCCGCGTCGGCGAGGTGCTCGGCGGCCAGCTGCGCGACCACGTCCATGCAGCGCCCCAGGTTCAGCGAGGACAGCAGAGTGCTGGACGCCTCGGCCAGGAACGCGGTCCGCTCCCGCTCCATGTGCAGGGCTTCCCGCGCCAGCCGGTGGTCGGTGTCGTCCACCAGCCACCACACGACCGTGCCGTCGTCCTGCGTGCTGGGATGCGCCTCGAAGCTGCGCTCACCGATCTCCCCCGACAGCGGTACGCCGGTCCCTTGTCCGGCCCGCGCGCCGGGCGCCCGCAGGGCGTCGTGCGCCTCCGACAGCCAGGACGGGACCACGTCAGCCAGGCGTGCCCCGGGCCGGGCCGCGGGCAGGACCACCCCGGCGGCGTCGTTGCGCAGCACGACAGTGCCCTGGAGGTCGGCGACCAGGGCGGGGTAGGGAGCATGGTTCCACAGCGAACCGTGCTGTGCGCCGGCGCCGGTCTGCGCGCGAGTGGAAACCATATGCTGAGGACCCGCTGGGCGAATCCCTCACCTCATCTCAAAGGAATTGCTGTTTTCAAATAACCATCCCGCATGCCGCGTCTTTCTGGCAACCAACCCGCGTGCGGCCCTCGTGAGTTGCCGGAGCGCCGCCGGACCGGGACGCGGAGGGCGTACGGGTCCGGTGGTGCCGCCCCTCAGGTCAGCATGAGCACGGCGGAGATGGTCTTGCCGGCGCTGTGGGTGGTGACCGTGACCTCGCGGGCCAGCCGGCGCACCATCTGCCAGCCGTAGCCGCCGATCCGGGGTATCTCCGCCGGTACGGCCGGCGCGGGCGGGCTGACCGGACGCACGGGGCTCGCGTCGCCGACACACAGGCGCAGCGCGTCCCCGTCGACCTCGGCGGTGAAATGGGTCAGCCCGCCGCCGTGCCGGTGGGCGTTGGTGACCAGCTCCGAGGTGACCAGGAGGACGTCCGCTACCACCACGTCCTGCGGCCGGCCGTTCCCGGGACCGCCGAAGCAGCTCTCCAGCACCGCCAGGACGGCGGCGCGGGCTTCCGCGCTGGTCGCCGGAATCCCCGCGGTGCGGGCTTCCGTGCCGGGCGGCGGAATTCCCGCCGCGGGTGCCTTCGCATGGGGCACCGGAACCACCTCCCCGGGTGCCGCCGTGGGGGACGCCGGAATCCCGTCCGCGCGGGCTCCCGTGCCGGGCGCCGGAATCCCGTCCGGGCCGGTCACCGGAATTCCCGCAGGGGGTCCGGCGGCGCTGTCGGGCCCGCTGCCCGTACCCGCGCCGTACTGCTCGCCTTCTTCTTCCCCGTTCACGACAGATGCCCGTATGCCCGGCTCCCGCGCCGCCATTCCCGCCCCCTTCCCGGGGCCCGAAGGTGCGCGCGTGGCGGCGTCAATACGTCATCGCCGCCTGGAGGCTGTCGGCCACGACGAAGGCCGACGCCGTACCGGTCACGTCGAGGAGCCGGCGTACGGCGAGGCTGGGACCCGCGATCACCAGCTCCCTGCCCGCAGCGGCGTATTCGGCCCTGGCCCGCAGCAGGGTGTCCAGGACCGAGGAGTCCGCGAAGGCCACGTCCGAGGCGTCCACCACGGTGAGCCGTCCTGCGGCGTGCAGACCCCGCTGGAGCGCGTCCGCCATCTCCACCGTGTGGCCGTCGTCGAACTCGCCCGCGATCCGCACCAGCCACACCCCGCCCTCGGCGGCCCGGGCGGACACCGCCGCACCATGCCCCGTCATACCGGCCTCCCCATCACGTCCCGTCCTCCTCGTACGGTGGCCGGACGATACCCCGTCCCGCCCGGCCGACGCATCGCGGGGCCGGGCGCCGAGAAGTCCGGGCGCCCGACGTTTGAAAGTCCGGAGTCGGTCAAGAAGGTCGCCGAAGCGCTTGAACGGCGCCGACGCAAGTGAAGGGCACCCCCTTCGGCACCACCGGATCGCCCGCCGTGAAAAACCGGGCGGTCTTTCCATCCAGAACCTCGGGAATCTGAAGGATTGGCCGGTTGATCCGGGGGTAGGCGACATTTCGGAGGTTGATCATCATGGCACCGTTGCTCATTGTTCTTCTGCTGGCGCTGATCCTTATCGGCGCGGGCTTCGCAGTGAAATTGCTTTTGTGGGTCGGCATCATCGTGCTGGTCCTGTGGGCGCTGGGATTCCTGGTGCGCTCGACCGGCTCCAACGGCAGCCGGGGCCGCTGGTACCGCTGGTAGCCGACCGGGCGCGAGCCCGGTGCGGCGCACGGGCCCGGGACCGCACCCGGGCACCGAGGTGGCCTCGAACGCGCAACGGCCCGGCCTCCTTTTGAGGCCACCGCACGCAGACCGTCACACGACTACGAATGGGACATGACGTCATGGGTGACAACAGCAAGACGCACGCCAAGGTCGACCAGGCCAAGGGCAAGGTGAAGGAGACCATCGGCCACGCCGTCGGCAACGAGCGCCTGGAGGCCGAAGGCCGCGCCGAGCAGGCCCAGGCCGACGCCCGCCAGGCCGGCGAGAAGGCCAAGGACGCGGCGAAGGACATCTTCCACACCCACGACTGAGCCCGTCACGTTCCACCCGCTGCCCGCCCGGAGGATCCCTCCGGGCGGGCAGACGCACGCCCGGGGCCGCCGCGTCCGGGTGCGGTGGCCGCGCCTCCCGGTGACCAGCCAGAACGCCCCCGGGCCGCTCCGATAGCATGTTCGGACTCCCGGCGGTGGCTCCATCGTCGCCCGTCCTTCACCGGAACGTCAGATCATCCGGCCCGAAGGGTGGCCTACTGCGCACACCTCACACATCGGCCAGACAATTGATACCTATAGCATCGCGGGTGTTTTCGCGAATAAGCAGCAGCGCAACACCCGCCGGGTGGCGCCGGCCGCGGGCGATCCTGTGGGCCGCGGCGGGCGCCGTGGTCCTCGGATTCTTCATCGCGTTGGAGATCGCCGCACGCCACTACGGCCTGCCGGGACCGCTCACCAGCCAGGCGCAAGAGGTGGTGTTCGCCCCCAAGTCGGGCTTCCTGCTGTACGCCAGCATGGGTCTGATGCTGGTGGTGCTCACCTGGCGGCAACGGCTCATCGCGGTCGGCGCCGCGGTCGGCATCGACATCGTCTTCCTGCTGGTGCGGTGGGCGGCCGACGCGGAGCCGACCTTCGGCAACGGCGCGCTGTGGGTGCTGCTGGGCTGCGCCGTCATCGCCGTCACCCGCCGCACCGGCCGGGAGCGCGCGCTGCTGCTCAAGGGCGTCGGTCTCGGCCTGCTGCTGGTGACCGGCCGCAAGACCGGCGACACCTGGCTGCTGATCACCTCCAAGACCCGGCCCATGGTGCTCGACCAGTACACGGCGACCGCCGATCACGCGCTGGGCAACCCGTCGTGGCAGGTGGGCCGGATCGTCAGGGCCTCGGGCCCGATCGGCACCCACGCCCTCGACTACATCTACATACAGCTCGCGCTCGCCGCGGTCGTCGTCGCGGTGTACCAGCTGCGCCACGTGGCGGCCGAGCGGCGCTTCCCGCGCCACCATCTGGTGCGCACCTTCCTGATCATCGGCCTCATCGGGCCGGGCATCTACATGATCTTCCCGGTGGTCGGACCGGTCTTCGCCTACGGCGCGGACGGCGGCCACTGGGCGCTGGCCGATGTGTGGCCGAACACCCCGCCGCCGATCGGTGCCCCGCACCCGATGCGCTTCGACGGAATCACCCCGCGCAACTGCATGCCCAGCCTGCACGCGGCATGGGCCACCGCCATCTTCATCCACTCCCGCAAGGGCCCGCGATTCCTGCGGTACGCCGGCGCTTTCTGGCTGGTAGCCACCCTCACCGCGACGCTCGGATTCGGCTACCACTACGGCGTGGACCTCATCGCCGGCGTCGTGTTCTCGCTCACGACAGAAGCGGCGATCCGCTCGTTCGACCGCGGCTGGGACCGGGCGGGAATCCGGCTGGCCGCTTATGGCGCGACGGTCTTCGCCGCGCTCCTGGTGTCGTACCGCTGTCTGCCGACGACGATGGCCGACCATCCGTGGGTGTTCGGCCCGCTTCTCCTGCTGGCGATGGCCTCCGTGATCCACGGCTACGTACGGACCGCCAAACGCTGGGAACCGGTGCTCGTACCGGCGCAGCGGCTGGAAGCGCAGCCCGAATTGGTGCGGACGGCGGTCGCGCGGTCCCGGTGAGCGGGCCGTACGCGCCCGGCGCGCCGCTCGCGGGTCACGGCGCCTCCGTGTCGCCGCCGCCCGTGCTGCCCGCGCCACCGGCGCCACCCGCACCCGCGCCCGCGCCCGCGAGCAGGGAGACCGCGGTGGCGATCGCCTCCTCGTCGTCGAGCAGCAGCGGCGGCAGGTCCTGCCCGGGGCCGAGCCGGTAGCCGCCGCCGGCACCCTGACTGACGTGCACCTGATAGCCCAGCGTGCGCAGCCGCTCGACATCGCGCCGGACCGTGCGCGACGTGACGCCGAGCCGGTCGGCGAGTTCGGCTTCCTCGTCCTGACCGACCCCGAGGGCAACGAATTCTGCCTTGATTAGCCGCCGTTGGGTGAGCGCGACCACGGGCCTGCGGCCGGCGTCAGACCTTGATCACGGTCACCTGGCGCCCGCCGCCCAGGGCGGTCAGGTCGTCGGGGTCGGAGGTGGGGACGACTGACCGGGCCGGGGGCGGCGAGTACCGCATGCCGCTCCGCGGCGGGTGCCGGAGATCCGCCGCCGGGCGCCGAAGGTTTTCGGGGGTCAGTTCTGCGGGCTCAGGCCTGCCACGGCCAGGCGGAAGAGGCGGGTCGCCCGGGTGCCGGGGTCGGAGTAGTGCTCGGTGGCCAGGACGATGCCGACGACCAGGGTGATCAGGTCGGCGACGGTGACGTCGGTGGCCACCGCGCCGTCCTGCGCGGCGCGGTGCAGCAGCGGGCCTGCCGCCTCTTCCAGCGCCGCCGAGCAGCTGTTCTCGTGCACCGGGCCGTCGTGGGCCAGTGCCGCCGCCAGGCCCCGGGCGGACACGGAGTAGGCGACGACGTCGTCCAGCCATTCCAGGAGCGCGTCCCGGCTGTCGCCCTGGCCGGTCAGGTCGTGGGCGCGGACGGCGAGGGCCTCGATCCGGTTCCGGGAGACCGCCTCCAGCAGTGCGCGGCGGGTGGGGAAGTGCCGGCGCACGGTCGCCGAGCCGACTCCCGCGGTGCGGGCGATCTGTTCGAGGGAGGCGTGGGCGCCACGGGCGGCGACCTCCTCCTCGGCCACAGCGAGGATGCGCGCGTAGTTGCGTCGGGCGTCCGCACGCTGGTGCTCGGGCACGGCGTCACCTCCGGGATTGTTAAGTGGCGGCCCCCGCCGTATCGTAGCGGAACGTAAACGGCGGACCCCGCCGTTTAGTTTCGGCGAGCGATCCGAGGAAGCACCATGCCCGCAACTTCTGCACCCGTCCTGGTCACCGGCGCCACCGGCAGGCAGGGCGGGGCCACCGCCCGCGCCCTGCTCGCGGCGGGTGTTCCCGTCCGCGCCCTGGTGCGCGACCCGGCCACCGACCGTGCCAAGGCCGTAGAGGCGCTCGGCGCCGAACTGGTCACCGGCGACCTCCACGACCGCGATTCCGTGACCAGGGCCGCCGAGGGCGCCCGCGCCGTCTTCTCCGTGCAGATGCCCGGCATCACCGCGGACGGCTTCGATTTCGAAGGGGAGGTGGCCCAGGGCGTCAACCTCGTCGAGGGCGCCAAGGCCGCCGGAGTGCCGCAGTTCGTGCACACCTCCGTCACCGGCGCCGGCCGGCACACCGAAGTCCCCGGCTGGGCCGAAGGCCGCTGGGCTTCGATGGAACCCACGCTCGGTGCCAAGAGCGCGATCCAGGACCGGGTCCGTGCGGCCGACTTCCCGCACTGGACGCTTCTCAAGCCGGGCTTCTTCATGGAGAACTTCCTCCCGTCCATGGCGTTCCTCTTCCCGCGCGGCACCGCGGGCGGCCTGGTGAGCGTGGTGAAGCCCGGGACCCGGCTGTCCCTGGTCGCCGTGGACGACATCGGCGCCGCCGCCGCCGCGGCCATCGCCGCGCCGGAGCGATTCGACGGCGTCGAGCTGGAGTTGGCGAGCGACTACCTGTCGATGGCGGAGATCGCCGAGGTCCTCTCCCGCGCCCTGGGTACGCGACTGTCCGCGCCCGACATGACCGAGGAGGAGGCGCTCGCCGCCGGAATGCCGCCGATGGGCGCCACCCATGAGTGGCTGAACGTGGCCGGCCAGCCGGGCCGCCCGCAGTACGCGAAGGACCTCGGCCTCTCCCTCACGAGCTTCGAGGAATGGGCGCGGCACCACATCCGCGCCACCGCCTGACCCACCCCCGGACCTCGCCCCGAATCCCGCCTCCCGCCTCTCCTTGTCCGGCTGCTCCGGGAGCACGCGGCCGAGTCCGGCACGGCGGACGACGGATCTCGCGGAGTGCGTACGGGAATGCGGCGGCGGCACCCGGGCTCGTAACGGAATCGCTTCCAAAGACGGAGGGTCCAGGGACGTCCCTGGACCCTCCGTCCATATGATCCGAGGACAAACAGACGCTGTTCGTCGTACCGGACTGCGCAGGGTACCCGTCGCCTGTGACATCGAACGGGTAAATTACCGTGGCCTCGGTCAGCGCAATTGGCACTGCTGGTTTCCGCGGTTGCTGACGCGCTGGAGGGCCTATTTTTCGTGATAGAGTCGTGGTTAATTCACAGGGCACCACGGAAAAGGGGAACGGTGTGAATACCGAGAAGGTTACGGCTCGACGTCTTACGGCCCAGGAGGTCGCCGAACTGGGGCCCCAGGACGGCATCTTCGTCTCCGCGGAGACGGAGGGGCTTCCTCTTGACTGCTACGCCCCGGCCAACCTCTCGCGGCCGGGCAAGAGCTTTGAAGGAGGGTCCTTCACCGCGCGGACGATATTCGGTGACGAAATCCAGCTCCTGCCGGACAACGCGGAGGAGCGCGGGATCTGGATTGCCGACGCGGCGGGGGAGGAAATCGAGGTTCTGCAGAGCGCCGGAATTCTGCTGAATCTCGCCCTCTTTGTGCCGGGCGGGGACAAGGAATCCCTCGATTCGCTCTACACCGCCGCGCGGGAAGCATTCGGCGCGGGGATCGTCCAGCGCTGGAGCGAGGAAGTCGTCGCGGTGCCGGAAGTCAAGGTCGACCTGTTCGAGGAGCCGATCCGGGGCCGGAAGAGCCCGAACGGCCAGAACCGCGACCGCCGCGCCCTGGACATCTACCCGACCCGGGTGCGCTTCCTGGAGCCCAGCGACGGCTGGAAGTTCGTTGTCGAACCGCATGAGGAAGTCGTCGACGACACACCGACGATCTGACGCGGCGGCCTGAGGGCTGCCCCGGCAAGGGATCCGCGGGCCGGTGCGACGGCCGGGCGCGAGATCCCGGGCATCGCGTCATGGACGCCTTCGCCCGGCCCGGGCGGCCCGGCCGCGGCACGGGATGCCCGGGCCGCGGCCCCGGTGGCCGCCGTCGGCACGGCGACAGCCGACGGCCGACGGCGGCTCCGCGATCCGGGTGCCCCGGTACGGGTACCGGGGCACCCCCGTACCGTCCGGACCGGGCCGGCCGCTCTCGTACGAGGAGGCCGGCGTGGGCCGATGAGCGGGCGGCCGAATGGCGTGACCGCGGCCGGCTGTCCGAGACCGCCCGCCGCGGCTTCGGCATGAACGTGCACGACCTCTGCCAGCTGTCCCTCGACCGCCGGCCCGACACGACCTACCCCGCCGACCGCGCCCTCCTCCTCATCCGCCCGGACCTGTCGTCCTCCCGGCCGTCCGGACAGCGGCTCACGGCGGCCTTCGAGGGCGCCCCCAGGGGCCCCACCGGGCTGGTTGGCTGCTGCCGGTCCACCGTGATGTTGCTGATGGCGGCGTTGTCGGGTGCTTCCTCCGTGATGTGCGGATGACGCGGGAACCGGACCCCGGCTCCGGACGACCGGCGGTACGCCCGAGGACGTTCCTGACGTCGTGCACTTCCCCGCACAACCAGCCCTGCCGCGCTGATCCGCCGGGCTGGCCGGATCTTTCGTGTCGCCGCCGACGGCCGCCTCGCGCCGTGCCCGTCGTTCGGACGAGCGACGTACGGAATCAGGTCCCGGGCGGTGCCTGGGGCTCCGGGGCGAGCTCCGCGATCAGGTTCTGGACCAGCGCCTTGATCTCGTCGCGGATCGGGCGGACGGCGTCCACGCCCTGGCCGGCCGGGTCGTCGAGCTGCCAGTCGAGGTAGCGCTTGCCGGGGAAGACGGGACAGGTGTCGCCGCAGCCCATGGTGACGCAGACGTCGGACCCGCGGACGGCGTCGGCGGTGAGGACCTTCGGAGCCTCGGCGGAGATGTCGATACCGACCTCGGCCATGGCCCGCACGGCGGCGGGGTTGACGGCGTGGCCGGGGGCGGAGCCGGCGGAGCGGACCTCGATGCGGTCGCCGGCCAGGTGGGTGAGCCAGGCGGCGGCCATCTGGGAGCGGCCGGCGTTGTGGACGCAGACGAACAGGACGGACGGCTTGCTGTCGGGCGTGGCAGGCGTGGCAGGCGTGTCGGGCGTACCTGGCGTGGGCGGCATGGGCGACTCTCTCGTCTCGCGGGGGCGGCGCCGGCCGCCGGTAATATCAGCGCCCGCTGGTATCAGCAGGCAGTGATGTGAGAGTATCAGTGCATGCTGACTTCAGTCGACGCTGATGTGATCCGGGTGCTGGGCGATCCCCTCCGCCTGCGGATCGTGACCCTGCTGGCGCGCGAGACGCTGTGCACCACGCACCTGGTCGAGGAGACGGGGGCCAGGCAGACCAACCTGTCCAACCACATGAAGGTGCTGCGCGAGGCCGGCCTGGTGGAGACCGAGCCCTGCGGCCGGTTCACGTACTACAAGCTCAAGCCCGAGGTGCTGGCCGCCCTGTCGGAGGGGTTCGCGCAGCTCGCCGCCTCCGCCGCCGTCGCCGGGCAGAACAAGCGGGCCTGTCCGTGAGCACCTCCGCCGAACAGACCGTCGTTTCGACCGGGGGCGACCCGGTGGTAAGACAACTCTCCACGCTGGACCGCTACTTGGCGGTGTGGATCCTGATCGCCATGGGCGCCGGAATCGGTCTGGGCCGGGCGATTCCCGGCCTCGACACCGCGCTGGCGAAGGTCGGGATCGGCGGGGTCTCGCTGCCGATCGCGGTCGGCCTGCTGGTCATGATGTACCCGGTACTGGCCAAGGTCCGCTACGACCGGCTCGACCGGGTCACCGGCGACCGTACGCTCATGGTGTCCTCGCTGGCCGTCAACTGGATCGTCGGACCGGCGGTGATGTTCACCCTCGCGTGGGTCTTCCTGCCGGACCTGCCCGCCTACCGCACCGGCCTGATCATCGTCGGCCTGGCGCGCTGCATCGCCATGGTCATCATCTGGAACGACCTCGCGTGCGGCGACCGCGAGGCCGCCGCCGTCCTGGTCGCCCTCAACTCCATTTTCCAGGTGCTCGCGTTCAGCCTGCTGGGCTGGTTCTACCTCGACGCGCTGCCCCACTGGCTGGGCCTCGGCGACGGCCAGGGCCTGGAGGTGCCGGTGTGGAAGATCGCGGTGAACGTCGTGGTCTTCCTCGGCGTGCCGCTGCTGGCCGGATTCCTGACCCGCCGGGTCGGCGAGCGCAGGATGGGCCGCGAGGCGTACGAGTCCGGGTTCCTGCCGGCGATCGGCCCATGGGCGCTGTACGGGCTGCTCTTCACGATCGTCATCCTCTTCGCGCTCCAGGGCGGCACGATCACCCACCGGCCCGGCGACGTCGCACGGATCGCGCTGCCGCTGCTGGCGTACTTCGCGGTCATGTTCTTCGGCACGTTCGCGCTCGGCAAGAGCCTGGGGCTGCCCTACGACCGCACCGCGACGCTGGCGTTCACCGCGGCCGGCAACAACTTCGAGCTGGCCATCGCGGTCGCCATCGCGACCTTCGGCGTCACCTCGGGCCAGGCGCTGTCCGGTGTCGTCGGCCCGCTCATCGAGGTGCCGGTCCTGATCGGCCTGGTCCACGTCGCCCTGGCCTGGCGAAAGAGGTTCGCCGCGGGCGCCCCGGCGGCACTCGTGCCAGTACGGCGTGACGCGAGCGGAAGATGACCGCCTGAAATCGGCGACCGGGGGTATGCGGTGGGGTTCTCCTGGGAGAGACGTCCTGGACCCCGGCGTGACAGTGCTGTTGTCGTTGTCGTACAGGTGCCTGCGGGAGCGGACGATCCATCGAATCGGTCGGCACACCTTCGAGGCGAGGCGGATTCTGCCGGCGGTCCTGGACCGCGGGATTGCCGAGACCAAGCCTTCGCCTGACCTGTTTCCGGCGTTCTGCCACAGGCGGGGTGTGCCAGGCGCGTCGGGGAAGGCCGACCGGAGCAGGCGCCGTACCCGAGGTCACAAGAACCGAGGCGGTATGTCTGTTCTGCCCAGCCTGACCATCCACCGGCATGATCGCGGACACCACACAATGATCACTTTGGCGGGTGAAATCGACCTGAACGTGACAGCGGGGCTGCACATGACGGTCGAGGACTGCCTGCGCGAGGGAATCCGCACCATCGACATCGACCTGACTGTCCTGGACTTCTGCGACGTCAGCGGCCTCAACGCCTTCCTGGCCGTCGCCGAGCGCACCGCGTCGCTCGGGGGTTTTCTTCGCCTGCGCCATCCGCGTCCCGCGATCGCCCGGCTCCTGGAGCTGAGCGGCACGGGTTTCCTGCTCCGCTCGCCGCCTTCCGCGGGGGAACGCCAGCCGGCCTCGGACCCCGCCGCGGAACGCCGCCCGGCCTCGGACCCCGTGGCCGCCGCCTATCCCGGACTGCTGACCCCGTGACCAAGACGCGGGACGCGCATCGGGTGCCGCCCTTCGAGAGCGGGGCCGGGTGATCAGCGACGGCATGGCCCGGATCCTGCGCCTCCTTCAGGTCGGCGCGGGCTCCGACGCCATCGCCGGCGTCGTCTCCGCGGCCGGCGCCGAGGCATTGGGGATGGACGGTCTCGCCGTATCGCTGGTCACCGGGGACAACCTCACCGAACCCATGTGGTGCTCGGACGCCACGACACGGCACATCGACGAGCTGCAGTTCACCCTGGGGGAAGGACCAGGGCCCGACGCGGCCCGTACCGGGGCGATGACGTGGGCACCGGACCTGGCACGGGTCCCGTTCGCCCGCTGGCCCGCCCTGGCCATGGAGGCCCCCGACCTCGACGCCCGGGCGTTGTTCTGCTTCCCCATGAGCATCGGCGCCATCAGCGTCGGCGTCCTGACCGCCGTGCGCCGCACCCCCGGCCCGATGACGGCCCAGCAGATCGACGACGCCACGATCCTGGCCGCCGCGCTCACCGCCCGCTGCCTGGCCGGCGGCAGCGGTCCGGACCCGGGTCCATCGGAGGCCCCCTCCCTCCCGGACTCCTCCCACTCCCTGCGGCACGCGGTGGTCCACCAGGCGACCGGCATGCTCAGCGTCCAACTCGCCCTGCCCCTGCCCCAAGCCCTGCTGCGGCTGCGCGCGCACGCCTACAGCAGCGGGCGTTCCCTCACCGACGTCGCCCAGGACGTGGTGGACCGGCGCCTTCGCCTGGACCCGGGCGGCAACGGCACACCCCCGACCGCCGTAGACAAGGACTGATCGACATGACCCGCGAACAGCGTATGACCGAGGTCTTCGTGGAGGTCGCCGACTCCCTGACCGACGACTTCGACCTCATCGACTTCCTCCAGCAGCTCTCGGTGCGCTGCGTGGAACTGCTCGACGTGGCCGCGGTCGGCATCCTGCTGGCCGACGTGCACGACAGCCTGCAGACCATGGCGGCCTCCGACGAGCACACCCGGCTGCTGGAACTCTTCGCCCTGCAACACGACCAGGGCCCCTGCGTGGACTGCTACCACAGCGGCCAGGCGCGTACCGACATCAACCTCACCGACCCCGAAACGACCGCGCGCTGGCCGCAGTTCGCCACCCGCGCCACCGAGACCGGGTTCGTGGCCAGCAATGTGCTCCCGATGCGGCTGCGCGGGCGGGTCATCGGAGCCCTCGCCCTCTTCCAGACCGACCCGGACCCGCTCAGCGCCGAGGACATCACCCTGGCCCAGGCCCTCGCGGACGTGGCCACCATCGCCATACTCCAGCAGCGCACCGTGGACCACGGCCAGGTCGAGCGTGCCCAACTCCAGTACGCCCTGACCAGCCGCATCGTCGTGGAGCAGGCCAAGGGCATCCTCGCCGAACGCTGGCACGTCTCCCTGGACGCCGCCTTCGACGCCTTCCGCGCGTACGCCCGCTCCCACAGCCTCCAACTGGCGCAGCTCTCCCGCGAGATCGCGGCCGGCACCTTCGACACCTCCGAGATCCCGCGCCCCCACCGACCGACGGTCCGCAGCTGACCGCCCGGCGAGCGGCCACGCGAGACGATCGGGCGGGGGCAACGGCGGCTGCCTGGACCGCGGACAGCGGACCGGCGTGCGGGGTACGCCCCTGGGCCCGCCCTGACGCGAAGTCCCCGTCCTTCCGCGAGAGGCCCCAACTCCGCGACCCGAAGGCCCCGTTGACAGGGCAGGGAACACGGTCGTTCACTGACACGTACGGCGTGCGGCTATGACGCTCCGGACCATCCGGGCGACGCGCCCCCGCCCGTTCCGCCCGGACCCCGCGGAACGCAGGGCGCACAGCCCTGCGTATGAGCGGAGGGCCGGACATGTTCCTCTGGATACTCCTTCTCCTGCTGGGCGTTGCCGCATTCGGCCTGGGCATCGAGATCCACGCCCTGTGGATCGCCGCGGCGGTCCTGCTGGCCGCCTGGCTGATCGGCTTCGAACACCACACCCGCCACCCCGCCGCCCGCCCCTTCACCCGTCCCCGCAAGCCCTGACCACCCCCGTACGACCCCGATGCCCCCACCGCCGCCGGCACCCGCCCCCACACCCCGCGGCTCCGGAGGTTCAGCAGAAGTGATCCGCTCCGGACGGCGTGAGTTCCCATCCGCCGAAGAGGCTGATCGCGCTCGCGGTCGCGGGACCGTCGTTGACGTGACCGTCACCCAGCGCCCCGTAGTCCCTGGCGTTGAACGCCGCCGCGGCTGCGGGGGCTGCGGTGGCCCGTGGCAGCGGGCTGCCGGCGTGCGCGGCGCCGTTCGTCAGCCGAGGGTGACGTGGAAGAGCTTCTCGTCGCTGTTGTCGGGGATGCTGTCCTTGTCGCCGTTGTTGGACGTGGTCAGCCACAGCCCGCCGTCGGGGGCGGGTTCTACGGTGCGCAGCCGGCCGTAGGTGCCGTTGAAGTAGATCTGCACATTGGTCAGGTCGCTGCCGCTGATGACCTCCCGATACATCCGGGTGCCGCGCTCGCAGGCGATGTACAGGACATCGCGGACGACGGCGATGCCGGAGCAGGAGCCGTCAGCGGTGGAGTACGTGTGCTTGGGCGCGATGTAGCCGGCGCTGCCGCAGGTGCCGCTGGTGCCCTCGCAGGCCGGCCAGCCGTAGTTGCCGCCCTTGGTGATCAGGTTCGTCTCGTCCATCACCGAGTTGCCGAACTCCTGCTCCCACAGACGTCCTTGGGAGTCGAAGGCCAGACCCTGCGGGTTGCGGTGCCCGTAGCTCCAGACGTAGTTGCCGAAGGGGTTGTCCGAGGGGACTGAGCCGTCGGGGTTGAGGCGCAGGATTTTGCCGTTGAGGCTGTTCTTGTTCTGGGCGTTGTCGCCGTTCTGGGCGTCGCCGGCGGTGGCGTAGAGCTTGCCGTCGGGGCCGAAGCGCAGTCGGCCGCCGTTGTGGAACTTGTTGCGTAGGATGCCGCTGAGCAGGACCTGCTCGCTGCTGAGGGTGAGCTTGTCGTTCTCCAGCTTGATCCGCACGATCCGGTTGTCGGACGGGGAGGTGTGCATGATGTAGAGCCAGTGATCGGTGGCGTAGCCGGCGGAGATCGCCAGACCGAGCAGGCCGCCCTCGCCGTCGGTCTCGTCCACGTTGGGCACGGTGCCCACGGTGGTCTTGGCGCCGGTGGCGGGGTTGAGGTGGATGATGTCGTGCGCGTCGCGCCGGTTGTACAGGATCGTTCCGTCGGGCAGGGTGACCAGGCCCCACGGGATGTCGGTGTCGGTGGTGATCTGCGTGACGGCGCACACCGCGCCGCCGCACGCGGCGCCGGTCTTCAGGCTCACGGTGTTGCTGTGCGCGGAGGCGTTGGCCTGGGCGTCGCGGGCCACCACGTAGTACGCGTAGGTGGTGTTCGCCGTCAGCCCGCTGTCGATGAAGCTGGTGGCCGGCGGGGTCGTGCCGTTGGCGGTGATCGTGCCGGCCTTGGTGCTGCCGCGGTAGACGTCGTAGTACTTCACCGCGATGTTGTCGCTGGAGGCCGACCAGTTCAGGGTGACCGTGGTGCCCGACACCGATCCGGTGAGGTTGCCGGGCGCGGTCGGCGCCTGGGTGTCGACCTGGCACTGCGGCGGCGTGATCGACACCGTGGCGCCGGCCTGTGAGACGTTGCCGGCGGCGTCACGGGCGTTCACGTACAGCCCCCAGGTGACCCCGGGGACCACGGTCAGGCTGGTCGACAGCGTCGTCCCGCTGACCGACTTCATCAACTGGCCGTCGTGGTAGACGTCGTAGAACGCCACCCCGGTGTTGTCGCTGGAGGCGTTCCAGGCGAACGTCACGGAGTCGCACAGCAGGTCGCTGACCCGCGCGTTGCCCGGCACGGTCGGCGCCGAGGTGTCACCCGCGGCGGTGGTCCACTTCTGGTTGCCCCCGCCGTTGCAGGTCCACAGGTCCACCAGCGTGCTGTTCGCGGTCCCCGCGCCCACCACGTCCAGGCACAGCCCGGACTGCACGCCGGTGATGGTGCCGTTGCTGTTGACCTTCCACTTCTGGTTGTCGCCGCCGTTGCACGTCCAGATCTCCAGCGTGGCGCCGGGAGCGGTGGAGGCATGCGCGACGTCCAGGCACTTCGCACTGTCGTAGACCCGCAGCTCACCGGCCGCAGTCAGGGTCCACGCCTGGTTGGCCTGGGAGTTGCAATCGTAGATGTTGATCCCGGCGCCGTCCGTCGTGCTCTGGCCGATCACGTCCAGACACCGGCCCGACGCCGTGCCCGTCACATGCGAACCGGTGGCCGCCAGAGCCGTGGACGCACTGGTCGTCAGCATGGCCACCAGCGCCGCGATCGCGGCGACAGCGGCGACGAGAGCGGTCAGCCATCGACGATGGTGCCGTCTGTGCTGGGTTCTACCGAACACGGATGTCTCCTTGCGGATGATGAGGGTGGAAGTGATGAGGATCTGCTGATCGTCGTCGTCGCCTGCGCGGGAGCGATGCTCACCGTGAGCAGGGCGGCCAGGAGCGCCATGATCCACAAAGGGACACAGCGAACCGTTCCGCGCATGAAGAAGTCCTTCACCCATGGGGGAGCGGCAGGAGAGATGCCCGAGGAGAACGCATCGCATCTGGTGCCGCCGGGAAGACGGTGCACAGTGTGGTCTCGTGTTGCTTTTGAGGTCAACCCTCAGAACAAAGAAGCAACTTCCAACACAACTGCGCATTGGTACGCCGCAGGTTGGAACCCTGGTAGGGAAAACAAGGAGGGACCGGCGGCCGCCGGAACCCGGGGAGTCGCGGACCGCTGACGGCTGTTCGCGTCCTGCGGTGGCGCGGGCTCGCCACCTGGGGCAGCAAGATCGCGCCCCCGCCAGTCGACGTACTACAGCCACCGTGTCGGTCCGGAACTGAATGAATCTGTTCGATCGAGTCCGCTTGGTTGGATGTATTGACACCTGATCGAACACTAGGGCTCAATACGGAACAGTCTGAACCTCCTGACGTGAAGTGAGTCGACTCAAAGGAGAGTCATGTCCAAGCGCGCGCTCGTCGCGACGGTCGCCCTGGCGTCGTCGCTGTTCCTCTCCACCCTGACAGGCTCGACGCCCGCGCAAGCCCAGGACAACGGTGCGTCGCGCACACCGCCGATGGGGTGGAGCAGCTGGAGCTCCGTCAGAAACAACCCGACCGAGGCCAAGATCAAGGCCCAGGCTCAGGCGATGCACGACTCGGGCCTGATGTCCGCGGGTTACAAGTACATCAACCTGGACGACTACTACATCAAGAACCCCGGCACCACCGTCGATCAGTACGGTCGCTGGGTCGTCGACACCGGCAAGTTCCCGGACGGTATGAAGAACCTGGGCGACTTCATCCACGGCCTGGGTGAGAAGTTCGGCATGTACGTGACGCCGGGCATCTCGAAGGCGGCGTACGACCAGAACACCCCGATCGAGGGCACGTCGTACCACGCACGGGACATCGTCTCGAGCACGTCGACCTTCGAGTCGAACTACGGCGGGTTCGGCAACGTCATGTACTTCATCGACTACAACAAGAACCCCACCGCGGCACAGGCGTTCGTGAACTCGTGGGCGAACCTGTTCGCCTCCTACGGGGTCGACTACATCAAGATCGACGGCGTGCACACCAGCGACCAGGACGACGTCATCGCCTGGTCGAAGGCGCTGAACCAGACCGGCCGCACCATCCACCTCGGCCTGTCGAACACCCTGGACATCAACAACATCAAGACCTGGCAGCAGTACTCCAACAGCTGGCGGACGGGAGGTGACATCGAGTGCTACTGCTCGACCCTCACCACCTGGAGCAACGTCGGGCCGCGTTGGGCGAACCTGGCCCAGTGGGGGCAGTACGCCGGTCCGGGTGGCTGGAACGACCCGGACTCGATCGAGGTCGGCAACGGTGACCACAACGGTCTGACCGTGAACGAGCGGCAGAGCGTGATCACTCTGTGGGCGATCACGCGGTCGGTGATGATGCTGGGGAGCGACCTGACCACCCTGGACGCCGGTGACCTCAACATGCTGAAGAACGCCGAGGTGACCAACGTCAACCAGACCGACTCCGTGGTGGCCGGCCAGATCTCGAACACCAACGATCTGCAGGTGTGGGCCACGAAGCAGAAGAACCCGGACGGCAGCTACACGGTGGCGTTGTTCAACCGTTCCGACCGGGCCGGCAACGAGACGGTGACGGCAAACTTCTCCGACCTCGGGTTCAGCGGTTCCGCCACGGTGCGCAACCTCTGGGGCAAGTCGAACGAGACTCTCACCAACTCCGTCAGCCGGAGTCTGGCCCCGCACGAGTCCGCGTTGTTCAAGGTCACCCCGTCCGGCTCCTCGACTCCGGCCGGCGGCAACCTGACCAGTGGACTCTCCGGCCGCTGTGCCGACGACCCGAACAGCACCCTGGTGAACGGCACTCAGCTGGACGTGTGGGACTGCAACGGCGGCGCCAACCAGAAGATCACCTACAGCTCCTCGGCCAAGGCGCTGAAGGTGCTGGGCAAGTGCTTCGACGCCCACGGCGGCGCCACCACCGCCGGTACGCACGTGGAGATCTACGACTGCAACGGCGGCACCAACCAGCAGTGGAACGTCAACTCCGACGGCACGATCACCGGCGTTCAGTCCGGGCTCTGCCTCGACGTCACCGGGGCCACCAACCCCAACGGCGCCGGCCTGGAGTTGTGGAACTGCAACGGAGGCGCCAACCAGAAGTGGACCCTCGGGTCCGGCGTCAAGGTGGCCTGAAGAACCGAGCCGTGACCATCGTTCCTGATCGAACGGGCTGTTCGCACGGACCGACTTCTGGTCCGTGCGATCGCCGGCTCACCGGACAAGTGGGGGTTCCGCCACGCGTCGTGGACACCGCCGTCGGCCGGCGCGATCACTCAGGCTCGTAGAACGGCCGGGGTGGGAGGACGAGCGTGGATGGTTCCCACGTTCACGCATCATCGATCGGCCGGTGAGGCGCCCCGCCCCACCCCGTCCGGCCTCTCACCGAAGACCTCCGCTCGGTCGTCACCGCGAGAAGGATTCGGCGGCCGTTCCGGCAAGTCACGTTCTGTCGACGACGGGTTCGACGATGGCATTTCGACGTCAATAGGCGCTCCGTCGGGGCTCGGTCGGCGGTCGTCGGCCGGGTCCGCCGCCTCACGTCGGCTGTCAGCGGCAAGCATGCCCTGGTCTCCTACCGCGGTCGGCTGGTACGACTGGACCGGGCCCGCCTCCGGTACGCCCCGACCCACTCCTTCGGCTGGTGGGGCGCGTGACGCGGCCGGCCGCGTGAGCCTGCGGCACGGCGGGCAGTTGGGCGGGACAGCGGTCGCCACGCCGGTGACTACCGGCGTGGCAACCGCCTGCCGGGTCAGCTCGCGGGGAGCGCGAACCGCTGGTTGGTGCCGCCGTTGCAGTCCCAGATCTCCAGCTGGGTTCCGTTGGCGGTGGTGGCCGCCGGGACGTCGAGGCACCTGCCAGAGACGGGGTTGACCAGGCTGGAGTTCGGGCCGGCTTTCCAGACCTGGTTGGCGGTGCCGTTGCAGTCCCACTGGTCCACCAGCGTGCCGTTGGCGGTGCCGGCCCCGATCACGTCCAGGCACAGGCCGCTGCCCTGGAGCTGGCCGTCGCGCACGACCCAGTTCTGCGCCGGCGTGGCGTTGCAGTCCCATATTTCGGCCTTGGTGCCGTTCACGTTGGAACCGGCTTTGACGTCCAGGCACTTGCCGGCGAAGCCCGTGGTCACCGGGCCGACGCCGGGGGTGGACCACTGCTGGGCCGCGGTGGTGTTGCAGCCCCACAGCTCCAGCCGGGTGCCGTCGGCAGCCGAACCGCCGGTGACGTCAAGGCACTTGCCGGAGGCGAGGTTGAGGTAACGGCCCTTGTAGGCCTGCCAGATCTGGGCGCCGGTGTTGTTGCAGGTGTAGAGCTGCACTGTCGTGCCGTCGGCGGTGCCGCCGCCGGTCGCGTCCAGGCACTTGCCGAGCGCCCGCAGGCTGCCGTCGGTGTAGACGCTCCAGGACTGCGCCGTCGTGTGGTTGCAGCCGTACAGCTGCACGGCGGTGCCGTCGGCCGTGCCGCTCGCGGCGATGTCGGCGCACTTTCCTGTGATGCCCGAGGTGATCTGGCCGGTGGCGCCGGCCGCGGGTGCTCCGAGGGAGACCGGCGCGGTGATCCAGCCGGCGGCCGATGCCGCCTGCACCCCCTTGTTCCAGGCGTCGCCCATCTTCTGGTAGCCGGCGTCCCCGGGGTGGATGCCGTCGGGACCGATATCGGAGAGGGTGACCGCGCTCATGTCCACGAATCCCACGTGTTTGCCCGCGGTCTGCTTGGACTGGACCACGGAGGCGATGCCCGCGTTGTACTTGGGCGTCGCCGCCTGCACGTCGGGCAGGGCGGACGGGATGAGATTGCCGACCAGGAGGGTCACTCCCGGGTCGTCGGCCAGGATGCGGTCGATGAGCGCGCTGAGCCGGTCCGGCGCGGTGGGCACCTGGTAGTTCTGGACGAGGTCGTTCGTGCCCACCACCAGCGTGACCACGTTCGGCTTGTATGCGGCCAGCGACGCGTCGGTGAGACCGGCGACCTGGTCGATCCGCAGCCCCGGGTGGCCCTCGTTGTCGGGGTCGGCCATCGTCCCGTGGCGTACCGGCCCGACGAAGTCGAGCCGGTACCCCTCACCGGTCAGGTCGTCCCACAGCGGGCCCCGGTAGCCGTTGCCCGCACTGCTGTGGGAGCCGTAGGTGAACGACGCGCCCAGCGGTTCCAGGCGCAGGCTGACCGGTTGGACGGCCGCGGCCCGGACGGCCGATCCGGTGGCGCGGGCGGCGGGCGGAGCAGCGTCGGACACCGCCTGAGCCGGCGATCCCGTGCCCAGGCCCCAGGCCCCGCCCACCATGGTGACCAGCGCCAACGCGGTGGTCACGACAGATCTCTTCATGAACGACCTTCACCTTCCGGTAGTTCTGCTGGACCAGCGCGCCGCCCGCCCTCCGAGGCTGCCGCGCAGGATTCGTCGTGCGGAGTTCGCCGTCGGCGAGGGTGAGGGATGCCGCTCGGCTCCCCGTCGGCCGGGCGGCGATCCGCCGGGGGCTTCCGGCTGGTCACGCGCCGGGCAGTGACCAGATCTGTGCGGCGGTTCCGTTGCAGTCCCACAGCTCGAGTTGCGTGCCGTCGGCGGTGCTGGCGCCGGTGACGTCCAGGCAGCGGCCGGAGGCGGGGTTGACCAGCGCCTTGGTTGTGGGGTTGTACGTCCACTGCTGGTTGGCGCCGCCGTTGCAGTCCCAGATCTCGATCAGGGTGCCGTTGGCGGTGCCGCCTGCGGTGGCGTCCAGGCACCGGGCGTAGATCTGGAGGGTGCCGTCGCCGGGCACGCTGACCTGCTGGGCGCTGCTGCCGTTGCAGGTCCAGGTCTGGATCTTGGTGCCGTTGGTGGTCGAGGCGGCGTTGTCGTCCAGGCACTTGCCGGCGATGCCGGAGGTGGTCTGGCCGGTGCGGGTGCGCGGCAGGTTCCACTGCTGGTTGGTTCCGCCGTTGCAGTCCCAGATCTCCACCTGGGTGCTGTTCGCCGTCGTGCCGCCGGGGAGGTCAAGGCACTTGGCCGAACCGGTGTTGACCAGGGTGTTGCCCTTGGGTATCCACTTCTGGCCGTTGCTCTGGTTGCAGTCCCAGAGCTGGACGAGTGCGCCGTTGGCGGTCGATCCGGCGTTGACGTCGAGGCACTTGCCGGACTGCTGCACGGTGCCGTCGCCTGGGAAGGTCCAGCGCTGGGCGGCGCTGTTGTTGCAGTCGTAGCTCTGGACCTTGGTGCCGTTGGCGGTGCCGCCGGCGGCGGAGTCCAGGCACTTGCCGGCCACGCCCGAGGCGACGGTGCCGGTCGGCCCTGCCACGGTTGCGGGCGGCTGGGCGCCGCCGTTCCCGTTGTAGGAGGGCGGGGCGGAGGAGGCGGCCGTGGCCCAGCTGGTGTTGGCCGCGGTGCCGAGGGTCAGGTTGAGGGTGCCGCCGTTGATGACGGTATTCGCGGGCAGGTAGGCGTTGTTCCAGCTGGCGCCGTTGAGTGTGGCGCTCTGCACGTAGGGGGCGTTGTCGGCGGCGGCCGGGGCGTTGACCAGGAGGTGGCTGCCATTGCCGAGGGTGACGTCGACGGATGTGAACAGCGGGCTGCCCAGGGCGAGGTCGGAGGTGCCGGGGGTCTCGGGGTAGAAGCCCATGGCGGAGAAGACGTACCAGGCGCTCATGGTGCCCAGGTCGTCGTTGCCGACGCTCCAGTTCGCGGGGTTGTTCGGCCAGAGCTGGTCCTGGACCTGGCGGACGATCTTCTGGGTCTTCCAGGGCTGGCCGATGTAGTCGTACTCCCAGGGCAGTTCGATGGACGGCTCGTTGCCGAGGTCGGCGTGCGTGCCTCCGGAACCGTGGAAGTCGGAGAGGACGCTGTCGAGGTAGCCGGCCATCTTGGCGTTGCCGCCCATGGCGTCGGCCAGGCCGCGGATGTTGTGCGGCACCGCACCGGTGTACTGCCAGGAGGTGCCCTCGACGAACTGGTCGCTGCTGGCGGGGTCGAAACCACCGCGCCACGTGCCGTTCTGCAGCTTGGGCTGCATGAAACCGGTGACGGTGTTGAAGACGTTGCGCCAGTCCTGGGCGCGGTTGGCGAACTGCGACTGCGTGGTGGTGTCGCCGAGCGCACCGGCGAACGCGGAGACGGCGAAGTCCTGCGCGCCGTATTCCAACGTTGTGGCCACCGAACCGTAGAAGCCGTACGGGTAGGTGCCGTCGGACGGCAGGTAGCCGTAGTTCGACAGGTACTTCTCGCCCAGGCGGATGCCGTTGTCGGTGCTGGCCTCCTTGACCATGGCCGCCTTGGCGGCGGCGGTGTCGAAGTTCCGGGCGCCGAAGGCGTAGTAGTCGGCGATGATCGCCGGCCCCGGGTCGCCGTTCATGACGTTGGTCTCGCCGGAGTTGAGCGTCCACTTGGGCAACTGGCCGCTCTGCGCGTACTCGTTGACCATCGACTGCGCGCTGTCGCCGGCCTGCTGCGGGGCGACCAGCGCCTCCAGTTGCGCCTGGCTGCGGTAGATGTCCCAGCCGGAGTAGGTGCCGTACTGCGCCTTCTGGCCACCGGTGACGGTGTGCACCTGGCGGTCGAACCCGACGTAGCGGCCGTCGGAGTCGCTCAGCAGATTCGGGTGCAGCAGCGCGTGGTACAGCGAGGTGTAGAACACCTTCTGCTGGTCCGAGGTGCCGCCGCTGACCGCGATCTTGCCCAGCACGTTGTTCCACGCGTTGTGCGCGGCGGTGCGGGTGCCGTTGAAGTCCCAGTTCGGGTTCTCCGACTGGCGGTTGGCGGTCGCGCCTGCGATCGAGACGTACGACAGGCCCACCTTGGCCTGCACCGTCCGGTTGCTCGTGGTGTTGAAGGTGACCGAGTCACCGCCGTTGAAGGTGCCGCTGCCCGTCATCGGCTGGTCGAAGACCATGTCGAAGTACGCGGTGTACGGGACGCCCGACGCGCAGAACCGGCCGGTGTCCACCGAACCGCTGACCTCGGTACTGCTCACCTTGTTGAAGTGCAGGTTCCCGGCGCCGTCCGCGTTCAGCTTGAACAGCAGGTTCGCCTGGGTGGTGGAGGGGAACGTGAACCGGGCCATGCCGGAGCGGGCCGTGGTGGTCAGCTCGGTGTTGACGCCGTTGTTGAGGTTCACCTGATACGCGCCCGCGCTGGCGCTCTCGTTGCTGTGGCTGAAGCCGACGGTCGCCCCGCCGTCAACGTTTCCGGTGGTCGGCAGGACGGGGATGTCGCCCATCGCGCCGCAGCCGGGACCGGAGAGATGGTTCAGACTGAAGCCTGTGACAACGTTGTCGGAGTATGCGTAGTCACCGCCAGGGGGCCGCGAGGGCGTGTCGGGACTCCACTGGACCATGCCGAACGGGGTGTCGGCGCCGGGGAAGGTGTTGCCCTCGTTCGACGTCCCCAGCAGGGGGTTGACGAGGGAAGCGGGGTCGGCCACTGCGGCAGGTGCTGCCGCGTGCGCCGAAGTGGCGGGCACGGCGAGCCCCATGATCAGCAGACAGGTCGTGAGGGGAATGCGCCATCGTCTCATCGTTGCGGCTCCAGGATCGGACAGTGAACTGTCACCGGACCGGTGGGGGTACGCCAGAGGTGAAGTGCGCACAGCAAAAGACAGACGCTGAACACCTGTCAACACATTCGACCGAACTTGCGATCAGAACTCAACAGAGATCGGAGCGCTGACGGGCTGCGCAGATGAAACAGCCGCAGCCACACAGTGCCGTGGGTGGCCCGGGGGTGCGCGAGGTCCAGTGGCCCCACTTCGTTCCCGCTTCGCACTGGCTGTCGAGTTGCTCGCGGGTGACGCGCGGGCCGAACGGCAGCTGGCGCGCGCTGCCCTTCATCCCATTTGTGATCCGAGCCGCCGACGCGGGAGGACTGTCAGGCGCAAGCGGAAAGCGGCGCCGGCGGCCAAGTCATCCGACCATGTGTCAAGGGCATTGACGCACTTGTAACCTCTGGCTAACTTCGGGGAGCGCTCTCCAAGAGTCGCCAGTCTGCGCCCCTACCCACAACGCCCCAGGTCCAACGGGAGTTTCCCGATGATCACCGGTTCCTTCTGGCTACTGGATGACAACGATGTCGTCCTGCTCTTCGACACGCGCCGTAGTGATGCCGCGCCGCTGGGCGTGGCGCCCGTCTCTCAGCGCGCGTGGCATGTGCGACTGCGACAGCGGCCCTGGATGAGCGCCTGAGGGTCCACGTCGCCTTCGCTCGGCTGCCAGGTTTCCCACTCCTTCGGCACCGGATGTCGGCACCGGATGTCCGACCGTGTCCGAACCGCGGGCGTCCGTGCAGCCCGTGCTTGTCCCGTTCCGCCCCCCACCGGAGGTACGCAGATGCATGCCGTGAGACGACGGCGCACCACCGTCCTGGCCGCCATGGCCCTGTTGCTCGGCTCCGCTGGGGTGATCTCAACGGTCGGGACGCCTGCCGCGGCGGCTGCGGGTGCCGCGGTGCCGGCTGCCTGCCCGTGGGTGCATTCCACCGCTCCTGTTCCCCAGCGGGTCAGTCAGGTGCTGGCCAGGATGACCGTCGCGCAGAAGGTGCAGCTCGCCACGGGCGCGGGAGGTTCCCGGTATGCGGGGCTCACGCCGGCCATCGGGGCCTTGTGCATCCCCGCGATGAATCTCCAGGACGGCCCGGCCGGGGTGGGCGACGGCTTCACCGGGGTGACCCAGCTGCCGGCCCCGGTCGCGCTCGCCTCGACCTGGGACACCGCGGCCGAGCAGCAGTACGGTGCGCTGATCGGCGCCGAGCAGGGCGCCAAGGGCACCACGATCGATCTGGGACCCACCATCAACATCGACCGCGACCCGCGGTGGGGCCGTGCCTTCGAGACCGTCGGCGAGGACCCTTACCTCAACGGGCAGATGGGCGCGGCCGACATCCGCGGCGTGCAGTCCACCGGCGTGCTGGCACAGGTCAAGCATCTGGCCGTCTACAACCAGGAGACCAACCGCAACACGCCGTCTGACAACGTTGCCGTCAGTACGAAGGCGCTGCAGGAGATCTATCTGCCCGCCTTCCAGGACGCGGTGCAGCAGGGCGCGGCGTCCTCGGTGATGTGCTCCTACAGCACGGTCAACGGGACGGGCGCCTGCCAGAACCCGACGCTGATGACCAGTGCGCTGCGGCAGCAGTTCGGCTTCCAGGGCTTCGTCACCTCCGACTGGTGGGGCAACCAGTCCACCGCGCCCTCGGCGAACGCCGGGCTGGACCAGGACATGCCCGGCGGCGACGACTCCCACTACGGCAACGCGCTGATCAGCGCCGTCAACGCCGGCCAGGTCAGCCAGACCACGCTCAACACCATGGCGTCCCGGATCCTGACCGAGATGTTCGCCTTCGGCCTGTTCGACAAGGCGCCCACCGGCTCGCCCGCGCAGACCGCGACAAGCACGGCGAACCAGAGCGCGTCGACCAAGCTGGCGGCCCAGGGCACCGTCCTGCTGAAGAACAGCGGCAACGTGCTGCCGTTCACCTCCGCCACGAAGTCCGTCGCCGTGATCGGCGCGGCGGCCTCGACCAGCGTGCAGAGCGGGGGCGGCGGCAGCGCGTCGGTCACCTCCAGCGGCACGGTCACCCCGCTGCAGGGCATCCAGGCCAGGGCCGGCAGCGGTGTGACCGTGACCTACGACAACGGCTCCAGCACCTCTTCGGCGGCCAGTGCCGCCTCCGCGGCGAATGCCGCGGTCGTGTTCGTCAGCAACTTCGAGGCCGAGGGCAGCGACCTGAGCAGCATCGACCTGTCCAGTGCCCAGAACAATCTGGTCTCGGCGGTCGCCGCCGCCAACCCCAACACGGTCGTGGTACTCAACACCGGCTCCGCGGTGACGATGCCGTGGGTGAACTCGGTCAAGGGCGTCCTGGAGGCCTGGTATCCCGGGCAGGGCTACGGAACGGCCATCGCCTCCCTGCTGTTCGGTGACACCAACCCGTCCGGGCACCTGCCCGTCACCTTCCCCGTCTCGCTGTCCCAGGTACCCGCGAACACCACCGCGCAGTGGCCCGGCACCAACGGCACCGCCCAGTACAGCGAAGGGGTGAACGTCGGCTACCGCTGGTACGACGCCAATCACCTCACCCCGCTCTTCCCCTTCGGCCACGGCCTGTCCTACACCACGTTCTCCTACAGCAACCTGC
This sequence comes from Streptomyces sp. NBC_01477, assembly GCF_036227245.1. GTDB lineage: Bacteria > Actinomycetota > Actinomycetes > Streptomycetales > Streptomycetaceae > Actinacidiphila. The sequence continues at coordinate 2,832,277 of NZ_CP109445.1, read as the reverse complement.
ACGTCGGCACCCTGGCCGCGGGCGGCGCCGCAACGGTCACCGCGACCGTGACCAACACCGGCTCCCGGGCCGGCTCCGACGTCGCACAGCTCTACGTCACCCAGCCGGCCGGCAACGGTGAACCGCCCAAGCAGCTCCAGGGCTTCACCCGCGTCACCCTCCAGCCCGGAGCCAGCCAGACCGTCACCTTCCCGCTGACCCAGCGCAGCCTGTCGTACTGGAACACCTCCTCCAACGCCTGGGCCACCAGCACCGGCACCTACACCGTCTCCGTCGGCGACTCCGCTGCCGGCCTGCCGCTCACCGGCACTCTGAACGTCACCGCCGCCCAGCTCGGCACCCCGCTCACCGTCACCAATCCCGGCGCACAGGAGGGACTGGCCGGCACGGCCGTCTCGCTCCAGGTGGCCACGCACGACACCACCGCCGGACAGACCCCCGCCTTCACCGCCACCGGACTGCCGCCCGGCACGTCGGTCTCCGGCTCGGGCAGGATCACCGGCACCCCGACACAGGCCGGCACCTACACGGTCGACGTGACCGCCCGCGACGGCGCCGGAGCACAGGCCACCACCACGTTCCTGTGGACGGTGGTCCCCGCCGACGCCGCCCCCGCCAACCCCCTGGTCGGCTACCAGGGACGATGCCTGGACCTGCCGGGCGCCGCCAACACCGACGGCACCCCTGCCGCGATCTACACGTGCAACGGCACCACCGGCCAGCAGTGGGCCGAGGCACCCGACGGCACGGTGCGGGCCGAAGGCAGGTGCCTGGACGTGAACGCGGCCGGCACCGCCAACGGCACCAAGGTCCAGCTCTGGACCTGCAACAGCAGCGCGGCCCAGCAATGGCAGCACCAGGCCGACGGATCGCTCCGCAACCCCGCCTCCGGCCGGTGCCTGGACGACCCCGGCAACTCCACCACCAACGGCACCCAGATGACCATCTGGGACTGCAACGGCGGCGCCAACCAGAAGTGGACCAACCCGGCAGGCACCACCGGCGGCGGCACCGGCCCGATCACCGGCCTCGCCGGCAAATGCGTCGACGTGCCCGCCGCCAACAACGCCAACGGCACCGCCGTCCAGCTGTACACGTACAACGGCAGCAGCGCACAGCAGTGGACCGTGAGCACGGACGGCACCCTGCGGGCGCTCGGCAAGTGCCTGGACGTCAACGCGGCCGGCACCGCCAACGGCACCAAAGTCCAGCTCTACGACTGCAACGGCAGCGGCGCCCAGACCTGGACCCGCAACGGCACCGCACTGGTCAACGCCGGCTCCCACCGCTGCCTGGACGCCACCGGCGGCAACTCCGCAGACGGCACGCTGCTGGAGATCTGGGACTGCAACAACGGCACCAACCAGCAATGGAACCTCCCCGGCTGACGCGCTGCCCGAAACACCGGCGGCCGGCCGGACCCCGGCCGCCGGCGCCGGGCAAGGCCCAACGCCGCCGATGTCGGTGCCACCCGGCCGCCGCCGCCTCCCCACCCCCACAGGCCCCGGCGGACGGCACACCTCCACCCCCCACGAAGTGGAAGTCGACATGAACGTGAACGCGATGAAGAGATGGCTGATCCGGTCGGTGGTCCCGCTCCTGGGCCTGCTGCTGGTGGTGGCCCCGAACACCGTCGGCGGCGCCCGGGCGGCGTCGACGCCGGCGTCCAGCAGCATCGCCGTCCTGATGAAGTCCTACGACGCGAACAGCGGCCGGATCGACGCGGGCGGCTGGTGGACCTCGGCGGTGTCGCTGAGCACCGTGATGACCTACGAGCAGACCACCGGCGACCGGCAGTACGACTACGCCATTACCGGCGCGTACGCCAAGAACAGCAACTTCACCAACGACTACATCGACGACACCGGCTGGTGGGCGCTGGTCTGGCTCCAGGCCTACGACCTCACCGGCAACACGAACTACCTGAACATGGCCAGGACCACCACCAACTACATGCACACCTACTGGGACAGTGCCTGCGGTGGCGGCGTCTACTGGAGCACCGCCAAGCAGTACAAGGCCTCGATCGCCAACGAGCTCTTCCTCGCCGCCACGGCCGGCCTGCACAACCGCATCGCGGGTGACACCACCTACGGCGGCTGGGCCGCCTCCGAGTGGAACTGGTTCAAGAACTCGGGCCTGATCAAGGGCAACCTGGTCCAGGACGGGCTCAACGTCTCCGGCTGCACCTTCAGCACCGCGAACTACACCTACAACCAGGGTGTCGTCCTCCAGGGCCTCATCGAGCAGTCCCGCGCCACCGGCGACACCTCTCTGCTGACCACGGCCGAGTCGATCGCCGGCGCGGCGACCGCGCACTTCAACAAGAACGGCGTGCTCTACGAGGGCTGCGAGCCCGACTGCACCGGTGACGGCCAGGCGTTCAAGGGCATCTTCGCCCGCTACCTGCGAGCTCTGGCCACCGCGGCGAAGACCGCCCAGTACGACTCCTTCCTCACCACCACAGCCAACTCGATCATCACCAACGACACCAACGGCTCCGGCCAGCAGGGCAACTCCTTCGTCGGGCCGTTCGCCCAGTGGACCCCCACCAGCCAGGCCGGCGCCGCAGCCGCGCTCGTCGCCGCACAGGGAAACAGCGCGGTGTCCAGCACCGGCGTCCTGCGCGGGCAGGAGTCCTCACGGTGCGTGGACGTCCCCACCGCCACCCAGACCAGCGGGACACAGGTCGCACTGTGGGACTGCAACGGCGGAGCCAACCAGTCCTGGACGGCCAGCTCCTCGGGCCAACTGACCGTCTACGGCACCAAGCGCCTCGACGTCCGCTCGGCCGGCACCGCCGACGGCACCCCGGTGCAGATCTACGACTGCAACGGCACCGGCGCCCAGCAGTGGTCCCTGCACCCGGACGGCACCGTGGTCAACACCGCCTCAGGCAAGTGCCTGGACGCCACCGGCCACGGCACCACCAACGGCACCCTCATGGAGATCTGGACCTGCAACGCCGGCGCCAACCAGAAATGGACCAGGACCTGACGCGCCGCTGACGTTCCCACCAACGCCGCACCGGCGTACGCCCCACCAGGCTCACCGGCCCGCAATGAGCCTGGTGGAGCAGCAGCCGCTCCGGTGCACTCGTGGCAGCCAGCCCGGCCATGGCTGTGCCGCGCTGCCCCGCTCGACGGCCCCCTCTTCCAATCCTGTCGGCCGACACCTGCTGAAAGCGGGGCCAGCCAACCCCCAGCACCTCGTGCCGTGGCCCAGACCGACAACATTCTCAACGGAGAGACGCAAATGATCAGACGTCACCATCCACAACCACACCCGCGGCTGGACGTCAGCAAAGCCGAACAGCACAGCGGCCGCACGCAGGCGTCCGGCGTCCCGCGGCGGCGTCCACGTCTGCTGGTCGCCGTGGGCGCGCTGGCCCTGACCGCGGCCGCCGTCACCGGGACGGGAACGGCGGCCGCTCCCGCGGCAGCGGCCACTGGCGTCGCCCGTCCGACGCTGGCCTTCGCCAACGCGAGCACGCAGGCGACGTTGGGCGCGGCCTATACCAAGGCGCTGACGAATCTGCTGGACACCAACACCGTGTCGTACGACCCGGCGGTGTACAACTCGTCCGGGCTGATGACGAACAACCCGCAGCAGTTCATCCGGGCCGGCGGCGGTTACGCGCAGCCGTGGACGCGGGACGCGGCGGTCAACTCCTGGAACGCGGCGAGCCTGCTGGAGCCCAGGCAGGCCGCGAACACCCTGTGGTCGGCGGTGGTCAAGCAGTCCAACGGGCAGCTGATCGTCCAGCAGGACAACGAGCAGTGGGACCAGGTCGTGTGGGCGGTCGGCGCCTGGAACCACTACCTGGTCACCGGGGACCAGGGCTTCCTGACCAACGCCTACCAGGCGGCCACCAACACCCTGAGCACACGCAGGAGCGCGAACTACAACTCCTCGTACGGCCTGTTCCAGGGCCCGGCGTTCTTCAACGACGGCATCGCCGGCTACCCGGCCCCGCCGGCCGACGCCACCGAGAGCCACGGCGGCTACGTCGGCGACTACTCGGCGACGTCCACGATGATGACGCTGAGCACCAACGCGGTGTACTACCAGGCCTACCGCAGCGCCGCCCTGATGGCGACGGCCCTGGGCAGGCCCGCCACCGAGGTCAACGCGCTGAACTCGCAGGCCGACAGCCTCAAGACCGCGATCAACCAGCGGCTGTGGAACCCGGCCAAGGGCCTGTACGGGTACTTCGTCCACGGCAACGACAGCCTGTCAGGGCAGCTCGACCAGACCGAGGAGGGCACCGGCCTGTCCTTCGCCGTCCTCTTCGGCATCGCCGACGCCGGCCGGGCGCAGTCGATCCTGGCCAACGCGCACCTCCAGCCGTACGGCATCGTCGACACGTACCCGAACTACGCCCGCTACAGCGACACCAGGCCCGGCCGGCACAACGTCGTCGTCTGGCCGATGGTCCAGGGCTACTGGGCCGACGCCGCCGCGCAGTCCGGGAACCAGCCGCGGTTCGCCAACGAGGTGCAGCAACTGGCGGGACTCGCCAACAACAGCGGGCAGTTCGCCGAGATCTACAACGCCCAGACCGGCGCGGTCGACGGCGGCTGGCAGACCGGCGGCCACTGGGGCGCCGCCCCCGACCAGACCTGGTCGGCCACCGCCTACCTGCGCATGATCGACAACGACCTGTTCGGCATCACCTTCGGCACCGGCGGCATCACCTTCACGCCCACGCTGCCCGCCGGCTGGGGCGACGCGACGCTCAACGGGGTCACCTACCGGGGCGCGACACTCAACATCGCGCTGCACGGCTCCGGCAACGTCATCAGCTCCTTCAAGCTCGACGGCACGACGACGTCCACGCACTCCGTGCCCACGTCGCTGACCGGCACGCACACCGTGGACATCACCCTCACCGGCGGCCAGCCCACCCCGGCCACCGGCACCATCCTGTCCGGCGTCAACAGCAACAAGTGCGTCGACGACAACGCCGGCTCCGGCGCGAACGGCACGCATGTCCAGATGTGGGACTGCAACAGCACCCCCGCCCAGACCTGGACCCGCCAGACCGACGGCACGATCCGGATCAACGGCGCCTGCCTGGACGTCACCGGCGCCAGCACCGCCGACGGCACCCCGGTGCAGCTGTACACCTGCAACGGCACCGGCGCCCAGCGCTGGACCGTCTCGAACGGCACCCTGGTCAACCCCGCCTCCGGCAAGTGCCTGGACGACCCCGGCGGCAACACAGCCAACGGCACGCAGCTGGAGATCTGGACCTGCAACAACGGCAACAACCAGCACTGGGCGATCCCCTGAACCAGACGCATCCCGCGCCGGCTGCCCGCAGCCGGCGCGGGAAACGATCAGTCAGGCCCGGCTCGACCCGCGTCTGACGGGTCCCCCGGACAACCCTTTGCGGTGGGCGCCGGTCTTACCGTGCGTCCGTCTTCAGCGGGTCGGCCTCCGCCCGACGCGTACCGATGACTTACCGGAAAGGGCGCTGCCATGGAATTCGACGCCGGCCACTGCCTGGACGTTCCTGAGGGTTTCGACGACTCGGATGCCGAGAATCAGGTGCATCCCGTGGCCAGCAGGTTCTTCACCGCCACCACCGCCGCGGAAGTCTTCAAGAGGGCCCACGAGTGGGTGGCGGAACAGAAGATCTTCCTGGTGGACGTCTCCTGGGACTTCCTGCACGACGAGGATGAGCCCTACTCGCTGCGCATCTATTTCACCTTTGAGTTCGACCCCGAAGACGACTGACGGGCCCACGGTGGCGGCTGGGGGCTCGGAAAGGGATCGCTGCTGGTCAAACGGCATAACGATAGTCGTTGATGATGCCGTCGAGGACGTGGGTGCGTAGGAGCTCGCGGGTGTCGAAGTCGTGCACCTCACCGCAGCCACATGGTCACACTTCCCAGAGGGTGACGGCCCAGGTTGCGTACCGGGCGTTACTCAGGACCAGGACGTGATCGGCGCTGCTGAGGTCGCCTTCGGCCGGCAGGCGGTGGAGGTTCAGGATGACGTCGATCGGTCCCAGGTGGCCGACTTCGGCCAGGTGCTTGCCACAGACCGGGTGAATGGGCAGGCCGAGGGCCTGCTCGTAGAACTGGTAGGCGCTCGCCGTGACGTTCGGCATCAGCGTGGCGGCGATGTCGTCCTTGGTAAGGCCGGCATCGGACAGCGTCTCGTCCACGAGTGCACTCATGCGGGTTCGGCTCTGCGTCGCCAACTCGAAGTAGCCGCCCTTCAGCGCATTCTCCTCGCTCCACTCCTGCCCGGGTGCGCGCTTGTGGTCGACGCGATACAGATCGTTGAAAATGCCGTCGGCCTGCATCCGGTGGGCTTTGAGAACCGGCCGGCCCCCGCGCGCGATCGTCATCGCGAACGCCCCGTCACCGACGACGGCGACCGGGTACCGCACCCGGTCGCCATCGGCCGGCCTGCTGCCGTAAGCCAGCAGGACGCTGTGCCGAGCGGGGTCCGCCAGAAGCAGATCACGCGCCAGGGCCGCGGCTACGGACGCTCCCGCGCAGCCCAGCCCGCCCACGGTGAAAGGGAAGGCCGACGTCAGGCCCACCCGGTTGTGGATGCGATGTGCGTCCGAGCCGGGGAGCGCCTCCGCCGGCCGGGACGCGATCTGGATCATCAGGTCCGGTTCGCCCGGGTGCGCGGCCAGTAGCTCCCGGCAAGCACGAACGGCCAGGTCGCATGCGCTGTCGTCTGTTGAGACGCTCACCGTGCGGACGCCGGAGATATCGGCGGAGCCGGGCTCCACATCCTGCTGGCCGGCGAATTCCGGCAGGTCGGTAACTGACACGCGGTCTTGTGGGAGTAGGCAGTGGATGGCGCCGATTCCGATACTCATCAGGCTCCCTCGATCGCGTGAGCCGCCAGTATGAGCTGGCAGATCTCATTGCTTCCCTCGACGCGGTGTCTGTGATCGTGGACCGCCCGCCGCCGGGGTGTCCCGCGGAGGGACACCTCGGCGGCAGCGTGTCAGTACCGCCGCGCCGGTCCTGCTGCGGCTGGAGCGCCGGCCGCCCTCCGCGGTGCCTGGTTGGGCGATCCCTGCCGAGCGGCAGCGGCCCGTGCGAGCGGCCTGTCCGGGGTGGCGCTGCGCACGGACACACCCGAGTGGCGGGTCGTCCCGCGGGTCTGTCTCAGCTGTCGTAGTCGCACTGCCCGCGCTTGGCGGAATGGGCGCTGAAGCCGAAGTCGTTCACCGTCTCGCCGCGGTTGACCTCGCGCATCTGTCCCTGGTTGTCGTAGAACGGCCGCTCGTAGAAACACCAGGTGTCGAAGTCCTGGTTCCTCGCGCTCTGCGTGGGCGGTGCGATCGCGGGCTCGTCGTCGAAGAGGATCCGCAGGTCACCCCCGAAGCCCGGCTCCGTCCAGGTGCACACTCCGACGACCAGCGGGCAGACCGGCTCTGCGGCATGCGCTGCGGCTGCCGGCAGGACGGCCGTACCGAGGCCCACCACGGCCACTGCGGAGAACATCCCCATCTTCTGCATGAAGCGCTTCATTTGCTTGCCTTTCAGCTCGGCGGCCTCTGTTCGGCCTTTGGTCAGTAACTTCCTCGGGATCAATCCGGCAAACTCCACCCAGGAAAAGAGGAATAGTCAGAAAGCGGTAAAGGGATAACAAATGATTATTTCGCGCCATGATTTCCTGGCCGGGTGGCGGTGGTGCGGGTGCACCAGGTTGTCCAGCGGGCTGTCCGCGACACCCTCGACCCCGCCCGGCGCGACTGGACCGCGCGGCCAGCGGCCGACGCCCTGACCGCGGTGTGGCCTGGCATCGAGCGCGATACCGCACTGGCTGCGGCCTCGGCCGCATCCCCCGCCTCACCCCGCCAGAAGGCGAGGTTGCCGCGGGCGTGAAGGGTGTCGGGGTGGTCGGGGCCGAGATGGCGGCAGGTGGTCGCGGCCAACCGCTGGAAGTGGCTGACAGCGGCGGTGACCTGGCCGGACTCGCCCAGGCTTCTGCCCGCCAGGAACAGCACCAGGTGGGCATCAGGCTGGCGGAGGACGGTTTCAGTGCTGGCGGTCAGGGCGATGGTGCAGGCGCGCAGCGCTTGGGCGGCGTTCGCGGATCTGCTGCCCGACATGGCGTGGGGGCTGGGCCCTGACCACCCCGACACCCTCACCACCCGCAACAATCTCGCCTTCTGGCGTGGGCGGTGTGGTAAGACTCCGGGGCGGCCGGAATGACGGTGCGGGCCCTGCCGTGTCCGCGACGGGATCTGCACGCCGCCTTCCCGCCGGGGAGCGGTCACCGTGTTCCGGCAGCAATTGCAGGTCAATGGGTCGGCTGGTGGGTGTCCTGCTGGTCAGTCCCGCGGCCCGAGCCCGGCGAGCAGGCAGCGGTCGTCGGCGCCGGCCAGGCCAGTCCGCTGAAGACGATCACGTAGTCCACACAGGGGCACAGCAGGACCAGCAGGAGCGGCGGTCGAAAGACCACCGAGGGCTGGGGGATATGATTCTTACCTTATGAGATGGTAGCCACACCTGATGACCGTCGCGCCCGAATAGTTGCAGACCTTTATGCCGATGTGGCCGGTCTCATTGATGTCCTTCGAGTAGGTTTCACACGTACCGTTGGAGCTGGGATCATCCCCCTTGAACAATACCGTTCCGTTTATAGGGTCGCTGACGTTGGGCGTGTAGATGTAGCCCCTGACTCCGTAACCGTCTGCCGCGTCGTCGCAGACCTGCATGCTGTCGCCATTTTCCGTCCAGTAGGCATAGCCGGAAAAGTCGTCCGTCCACGTTTTCGCGTCATAAGACCACGAAGTCCCTGAACTTACGTACATCCCTGCCGCCACCAGTCCGAGCAGGGCAATGTACCTACGCTTCATGTAACTCTCCTCGCACGTCGCCTGGCCTGCTCAGGAATTCGCGCAATCTAACGCGAGCACGCCATTTACTGTAAGCTAACATCGCTACGCCGTGTCGATCAGTCCGAATGGTGCCACAGTATGGCTGATTTGAAGTCTTGACATCGCAGCGCCCGTCCTTCGAGTGGTGATTAATCCGCCTTGTTGTGCTTTTCGGGCGGTGCTCAGCGAAGCGGAGGCGTACTCGGTCGGCGCTGTCCCCAGGTCCAATACCGTCTTTGTCATTCCTTGGTTTGATCTTTAACATTTCAACCGTTGTGGGCGATGAGTGCGGTTTCACGGCGGATGAATTTTCCCACGCCATGGAGGGGAGGATTGGTGCTTCTACAGCCTCCTGGCAAAACCAAGGCCCTCAACGTGCCCGGGCGTGATGTGGCGAGCGCCTGTCACAATCAGGAGCTACCCCAGTCACCGCACAGAGCCGCCTCACGTAACCGACCGGGACAGACTCGTGGAACAGTCCCGCCGCGCACCTGCTGGGCCAACTGGCCGGTCAGTCCGGTGCGCTCGATCACGACGCCCTGGACGCTCTGCCCCAGCGGTACGCCACCGCCCACGTGCGCGGCCTGCTGGTCACCGCCGGGATACTCCCGCCGCGCGACGAGAACCTCGCCCTGCTCACACCAACTGGTCGGCCCGGACGGTGGCCGGGCTGCCGCCTCACACGTCAGGCGCCATAGGCCCGTTCGCCGAGTGGCACACCATCCGCGACGCTCGTCGCCGCTCGGCCCGCGGCCGTTACACCTAATACTCCAGCTGTAGATCGTGATCTTTATGTCTGTGCTGCGGCTTGTCGCTGGTAGTGGCCGGCCTGTGATCGTGCCTGGTGGCGGCGTCGCCAGTCGGACCAGCCGAGCCGGTGGGCGAGGTCTGTCGGCGGCCGGACGGTGACGGTGAGGAACAGGTGCTGGATCTCGTTGCAGGTCAGCGGGGTCAGGTCGGCCGGTCCTGGCCGGTGGGCGTGTTCGTCGGCGCGGACGACGGCGAGGAAGGCATGAGCCAGCATGGCGAGGGTGACCCAGCGGCTCCAGGAGGGGTAGCGGCGGACCTGGTGTTCATCGAGTCCGGCCAGGCCCTTCTCGGTCTCGGAGGGCTGCGCGACCACCTGCGTCTTCCCTGGTCGGGACGGTTGCGGCGTCCGCCGGAGGGGTCGTCATCGGTCGTCGTCGGCCACTACCGAGCACCCTCGGACGGCCCAGCGACGGCCCAGGAACTACGAGCCGACAGGCAACTCCCGCGCGCGCATGCGGGCTTGGGCACGCAGCTCCTTTAGCTGCCCATGGAAGGCGTTGCGCCTGTTCTGATCCAAGTTGAGCGGAAGGTCAAGTTCAGAGATGAGCTTCGACTCGAAGTCCCACGGCTCGGCCTGCTCAACCCAGCACACTCGCGCGTTGTCCACCATCCACTGACTCAGCTCGGCTTCCCCAGCCTTGCCGAAGGTCATCCGTTTGCCGCTGCCCACACGGCGCAACTCAAGCCCGAGCAGGCACCCAAGGGTGAGCCGCAGCGTCGAGCCGGCCGCGTTGCCACGGAAGTGATACCGCACCCGCTTCCGCAGGTTCTGCGTGCTGACCCGGTTCGCCATGTACCGCGGCGCTATGCCGACATACAACAGCCGCCCGGCTTGCAGGTCCGGGTGCGGCGCCCCGTCGAAGTGCCACCCGTAGACCCCAGCCACCGCCGGAACAGGACTCGGCCGCGTCAAGACCTCGCGCGCCGACCACAACCGCTCCGGACGGATGAGAGGGACAACTTCCATGACGCCTCCAATCTTCCAACGACCGAAGCTCGAAGGTTATCCGTAGCTGCCAACAGAGCACTCCCGTCCCCGAGAGGGGCGATCCTCTCCAACGTGGGTAGCCGTTGAATCCTCACGTCCTTGACCCCCAGCTTATCGATTCAAGGGGTTCCGCAGGTCAGACGCATTCTGAGGCACGATCAGCCGCTCACCTGCGCTGGTGTTGTTCGGCTGCGCGCATAGCGTGTGGTCCCAAAGTGCTCCCAAGCGCACGGCTCCGGAGGGCCTGCGCCTTCCAAGGCTTCGGCAGCTCAGAGCCGTGGAGTCGGCGGGCCGCCCGCTGTCGGTCCACGGACAGTCCGCTGAACGGCGAGGTTGGCTGCTCCCAGCAACCGACCGGGAGTCGCGCTGGGAGGGGCCGAGTTGTCAGTGCGCTGATCTAAGGTCAGGACATGACCACGAGCGTTGAGGGGATCAGCCCCGGCGATGTGCGCACGCGCACGGAGATTCGTGCGGTGTTCGGAGGGAGTCCGCAGGGTGGGATCTGTCCCTCTGCGGCCATGCGCAGCGTGAACCTTTATTCGGACCCAGACGTCGGAGAGCAGGCCGGGTACTACGACGGATGGTTGGCCGAAGAGGACGAGTTGGGCTCCGTCTTCGAGTACACCGGTGCCGGGAAGTCCGGTGACCAGACCTTCGAAGGGGTCGCCGGCTCAGGGAACAGGGCGATTCTTCGGCACGCGGAGCAAGACCGAGTGCTTCGCGTGTTCACACGAGTCGGCAAGCTGCCCGGCACCGATACGAAGACGCACCGATACCTCGGGGCGTTCACCCTGGACGGGGGGCAGCCGTATGTGTGGCGCAGGGTCCATGGCGAAGACCGCAACGAGCGGGATGTCCTCGTCTTCCGCCTGCGTCCCGAGGGTGCTGTCCAGCGTGCTACGCAGGACGCTATCCCCCCGGCTGAGGAGACCACCGCGGAGTTCGTGCCGTTCCAGGTTGTCACCGCGGCGATGTTCCAGACCGACCCTGCAACAAGCGGTGCGCTGCCACTTCCCAAACAGCACGCACGTAAGGGAAGTTCCTCGCGCAAGGCAGCCCCTAACATCGAGACGAGCGGCACTTTTGTGCTCCCTGAGGCATTCAGTACCAAGCTGAGTCTCCGGGCTGCCGCTGCCGCTACCATCGCCGTGCGCCACGAAGCGCTGCTGACGCAGGCGTACAAGGCACACTTGGATGCTGCTGGGCACAGGACCGGCGCCTTCCAGATCAAGGTGAAGGGCCTCACCTCAACGCTCCGTACAGACCTGTATGACGCGACGGACCACGTGCTCTATGAGGCGAAGGGGTCGAGCTCCCGAGAGGACGTGCGGATGGCTCTCGGCCAGATCCTCGACTACAGCCGCTACGTCAAGTCGGCAGAGCACGAGGGTGAGCCCACGCGCGTCATCCTGCTGCCAGGTGCCCCAAGCCCCGACATGTACGCCCTACTCGATCGGTATGACGTCGGGGTGGTGTATCGCTCGGATGATGGCCGCTTCGTCGGAGACGTAGTTGCTCGGGTCGGTGAGTAAAGCCGGCCTCTGCTCTGTCGCCTGGCCGTTGGGGTGGCGACAGAGCAGGAGGCCTTGCCAACCGTTGCCTAAATTGTCCACAGTTTGGAGATTTTTCCCAACGGCGTGGTGCCAGAATACGGGATGAGGTCGAGCGGATTCATCCAGGCATCGGAAAAGTGGATATTCAGGTGCAGGGCAAGTGGGAGTAGTATGTCTTGATCGGGCTCGGCGTCGATCTGGAGAAGTGCTGCACCTGCTATCGGGGACCTGAAGAGCGAACCGTTACGCGGATCACCCCACTGTAGATGTCCCTTGCCAGCAACCCACACGCTGTCTGGCCACTCGACGGGATTTCGGGTTCGACACCACTCGATAAGATGGTCACCGATGGTACTCAGTGTAAGGCTGTCGAATGCCACGATCATTCCGGATGTCGGGAAGTAATCGTGAGTCGCTCCGTATGCTTTAGTCGACCGTGGAATCATTCCGGGGATCGGCCGGAATGATGTCTTCGGGAGTCTTCGCATCTTGCTGATTTTGGCGCACGCGTCCGCGAGTTGAACTCCGTCAAGTTTCGTCTTCACTTCGACCATGCCATACACGCATTCGTTCGGAATGATCCGAAAGCCGTTAAGGTTGGTGAAGGGAGGAGTCCCACGATCAATGAGCACAATGTCACATTGCGGCGACACTTCGCCGTTCGCTGCGATTACTTCCGCATTGTGCACGGCTTCCACATGGGCCGGCAAATAACCAGACAGAAATTCCTGGATGAGGACTTCGCGGGATGTCCCAGCTTCGCCGTTGTGGTTGAAGTTTTTCGACTGCTCAAAGTCGGCACGCATCCTCTTTGCGACTGAGCTGAGGATCTTGCCTAGTTTCTCTGCGGTCATGCATGAATCTTAGGGGAGACTGTTCGCCGCTTGGCCGCGATGACGGGTTTGCCGAGGGTAGTGGGGGTGCTGCTGCCTGCTGGGGATGCTGTGCTTCATTGCCGTGCAGTACAAGTTTGGAAGACCAGTGCGGTGCCCACGCGGTGACCTCGTGCGGCGCCGTACAGGGCTTCCGGGGCATCCGGCCCGCTGTTCCCCGTGTTTCCCCCTCAGGCGGGCACGTGGCGGGCACGCGGGGCGCGGACTGTCCGGCGGGCTAGAACGACCTGAACATGTCCTCGGGCCAGCCCTCCGGGAGCTTGTTCGCGAAGACCGCATAGGCCGGGCCGTACTCGCGCTGGGTCACGAGGCATTCCCACTGGTCCAAGTCGTGATGCAGGTAGCGCCGGAGCAAGTTGAGGAACTGACGGAACTCCTCGTCCGACAGGCAACCGGTCGGTTCCTGGCTGGCGTCCATGGCGCCAGCTTATCCGCGCGATGGTGGACGCATCAGCCCTCGTCGTCCTCGAACTCCTCGACGGAGGGCGGTACCCACGCCTGCCGGCCCCGGTCTGCCCGCCACGCTTCCTCGACCCTGGCTTGGGCTGCCGGGTGCTGGCACTCGACCGTGTGTGCGGGGATCCTCGGGCCTGGTGGGTCGGTGGCTTCGTCGATCTCCGCTAGCTCGTTGGCCAAGCGGTTCCAGCAGCGGTCGCACAGCACGACGTCTAGTGGCAAAGTCCCCCGCCCACACGCCGGCTGGCCTGGGTCGCGGCACTCCTCGCATACAAGGTCCTGGTTGGTGCGCTCTCTCCCCATACGTTCGAGAGTGAGCACCTGTATGCGGAGAGTAGTAGGGTGATATCCAGCCGATCTTGGGGGGAAATTCTATGAGTGTCGTTCAACCAGATGATGAGTGGTACTTCAAGGAGGGTGACGCCTGCTTCCTTTGTGGGAAGGGGGCTGATGGCGTTCCGGCCGTCATGTGGAAAGGTTCGGGTGCGGGCTCAACGGTCGTGACGTTGCTCCTCCATGGCGGCTGTGCCGGAACCTTTACCCTTCGCCTCGCCCGCGACGCCTGGGAGGTCGAGCACCGGGCAGGGCCTGATACTTACACGCTGACTCGTCCGTAGCGCCCCTCACCTCCTCAGCTCACTACCCTCTGGCTGGCAGGCGGGATGGAAGCTCCCACCCCCACCACGACACTCCCGCACCCGCCGAACGAGCCCCCGTCCATCTCGGAGCCTGAGCGCCCCCGCCGGAGGCATCACCACCCACTCGCCTCCGCCTTCCTCTCCCTCCTTACCTCTTGGTCGCCGTGGTTCCCGGGCGCTGGTTGACACCCCTGCTGGGCCTGGATGGCTGGTGGTGCGGGACGTCTGGGGGTGGGACGTGGTGCTTCTGCTGATCCGGGGGTGCTGTGCTGGCAGGTGGCGTGGGGTTGTCGGCGTGTTTGTGCTCGGTCCGGCGGTAGGGGTCGGGCAAAGCGTGTAGCGGGGAACCCCGTGGCATTCCTGGCGCGGGGCCGGGGGCCGCGCGGCGCGGGCCGGAGGCAGGAGCGCAAGCGCGAGCTCCCGAGCGGCCGCGGTAGCGGCCGATGGGGTGTTTCCCGTAGCGACGGCTGGAAGCCGATTGTACCGGCCAGCCGGGTACCCGAAGGGTAAGAGCTGCCGGACAACATCCATCCGCCCCAAGGCGGAGGCCGTCCCCGTGGGCCTGGGCAGCAGCCCCCGCCGGCACCTCCTGGGAGGTTTCGCCGATCGCCTTCGCCGACCCCGCGCGGGACGAGGGTTGATCACTACGCAGGCCCGAAGGCCCGGGAGCTCCGCGCTCCGCGACGATCCCACCCGAGGGAATGACCGGCGCCCTTCTCCCCTCCCTCTCCCCGCCAACGGCGGGGAGCTTGAAGACGTAGAGAAAGTTTGAGCCAGGAACCCCGAGCCTCAGAGAGGGTAGGCGAGTTCGAGGTCGTCGCCGGGGAGTTGGAACTCTCCAAGGCGAGGGGCTTGTCGTGCTCGTTAAGAGTGACGCGGAGGATGGTCAGCACCGGGAGGCGGAGGGCCTGGGCCTGGTCGGGGAGGGGCATCCTCGGGCGCAGGTACTCCGTGAAGTGGAGTTCGTGGCCCAGGTCCGCGACGGCTGCGTAGAGCCGCGGGGCCGGCGGGGGCGCCTCGTCCTCGTACTTCGTGCTGATCAGGATGGAGAACGGCACATAGGTGCGATGGAGCTGGCGGAGGCCGGGCTCGGCGGTCTGCAAGGCGTCGTACGTGTACAGCGGTTCGCCCGGTGGAACGCGGAGGAGATCGGCCAGGGCGAGCGGGGCGTCCATCCGGACGGCGATCGGTTCCTCCGGCTCGACGGGAGTTCGTCTCCCGCCCCGCACCCCAGAGGAGTTCAGAACAGTGGCAACCCTTTCGATCGACACCGCCAAGTTCACGGCGATCATCTGCGCTGTCCCTCCGGCCCCGCGTGTCGCCAACCGTGAGACTGGACAGCTCCGCGTCGACCGCGACACCGGACGGACCGTGTTTCAGGTCGGCCTGTGCCTCACGTCCATCGGATCGGCCGACGGGGTGAACGTCAGCGTGGCCGGGGAGCCGAGCGGCATACAGCTCGGGATGCCTGTGCAGGTGAGGGACCTCGTGGCCGTCCCGTGGGAGAACGAGGGACGGCACGGCATCGCCTTCCGGGCTTCCGATACGGCCGCTCGCCGCCCCGCCCGCGTCCGCCGCTCCCAGCAAGGGGGCCGGTCCGTCCCACGGCTGGCGGCTTCTGGTTCGTCGTACGGCTGCTGCCCGGCCAGGTGCCGCAGGACTTCGTCAAGGCCGCGCCTGCGATGGCCGAGACGTGGCAAGTGCACGCGGTGCGGGTGACAGCGTGGAAGCCGGGTTACGTGCGGGTGGCTGCGTCGGCTGCGGACCCGTTGGCCGCGCCGCGAATACCTTCCCAGCGGGGGAGTGGCGTTCTGCTGAACGTAGCCGTGGGCGTCCTGGAGACCGGGGCCGAGTGGGTCATCGATCTCCGGCAGATACCGCACTGGCTCATCGTCGGAGCCACGCGATCCGGCAAATCCACGCTGATCAACGCCTTCGTCGCCGGCCTTGCACCCCAACCGGTCGCCCTGGTCGGGATCGACTGCAAGGGCGGCATGGAACTGTCGCTCAACGAACCGCGGTTGTCGGCACTCGCCACCAACCGCACGCAGGCGGTCCGGCTGCTGGCGGCCCTCGTTGACCTCACCACTGACCGAATGGCGATCTGCCGTGCGGCCAGGGTGCGGAACGTCTGGGGTCTGCCTGACGCGTTACGGCCAGTCCGCGTCGTCGTGATCGTGGACGAGTTGGCGGAGCTGTTCCTCATTGCCAACCGTGGCGAGAAGGATGAAGCGCATGCCGCCGGGACCGCGCTCATCCGGCTGGCACAGCTCGGGGCCGCACTCGGCGTTTTCCTGGTCGTCGCGGGACAGCGGTCGCGAGGGCGGGTGACGCCGACTTCTCCGCGTGGCGGCGCAACATCGTCCGCCTGAACGGCTGCACCAACCCGGTTCACCTCGTCGGGGCGTCCGCGTTCGTCGACGTGGCGAGCGGCGAACTGCTTTGGTCGTACGGCTCGCAGGCGTACGGCGGCCGACTGCTCGTCGCCTGCGGAAATCGGCGGGCAAGCGTCTGCCCGACCTGCGCACGCGTCTACCGGGCCGACACCTATCAGCTCATCCGGGCCGGACTCGTCGGCGGCAAGGCAACGCCGGCCAGCGTCGGCGGGCATCCCCGCGTCTTCGCCACACTCACCGCCCCCGGCTTCGGGCCGGTCCACACCCGACGTGAGCGGGACGGCCTTGTACGCGTCTGCCGACCGCGCCGGGCGGGGGAGCGCTGCCCGCACGGGATGCCGGTCGGCTGCGGCGAACGCCACCACGCGGACGACTCCCGACTCGGTGAGCCGCTGTGTCCGCGTTGCTACGACTACGCCGGTGCCGTCTTGTGGCAGGCGTCGGCCGGTCGGCTCTGGCACCGGTTCGCGCTTGAACTGCGGCGGGAGTTGGCTCGGCGGGTCGGCCTGTCGCGTACGGAGTTCGCCGACTCGGCCCGGCTGTCGTACGCGAAGGTGGCCGAGTACCAACGGCGCGGGTTGGTGCACTTCCATGCGGTGCTCCGGCTCGACGGTCCGGAGGGTCCTGAGTCGGCTCCGCCAGGATGGGCGACGACCGAACTACTCGCCGACGCCGTACGGGAGTCGGTCGGCCCGGTCCACCTGGAAGCGCCGGGGACAGGGATCGTCGGCCGGCGCGTGCTGCGGTTCGGGACGCAGGTGGACGTACGGCCCGTCGCGGAGTTCGGTACCGGTGACCTCACCTCGGCGGCGGTGGCGGGCTACATCGCCAAGTACGCCACCAAGGGTGCGGAGGCGGCCGGGGCCGTGGACGGGCGAATACGTCACGCCCGGGAGCTGGTGGTCCTGCCGGTTCGACGGCACGTGCTGCGGATGATCGGTACGTGCTGGTGGCTCGGCGGCCTGCCCGACTTTGAACCGCTCGGACTGCGGCGCTGGGCTCACATGCTCGGCTACGGCGGGCACTTCTCGACCAAGTTGCGCCGCTACTCGACCACTCTCACGGCGTTGCGGGACGCCCGTACGCAGCACCGCGCGGACCAGCGGCGTTCCGCGCTCGGCCTCGACGGGCGAGCGACGGTAACCGCCGGAAGCTGGCGCTACGCCGGGCGCGGTTACTCGCCGGAAGCGGCTCTCCTCGCCGCGTCGGTGCGGGAGGGCGGTGAGCGTCATGGCGCGTGAGCGCACGACTGGGCTGCTCACCGTGCGGGAGGTCCTGGAAGAGCTGGGCGGCATCTCCCGGCGCACCTTCTACCGCTGGCGCGAACTGGGCCTCGCCCCGGCCTGCATCCGCCTCCCGAACGGGGAACTACGGGTCCGGCGGACCGTGCTGAACGCCTGGCTGGAGACCGGGCGGAGGGCGCGGCGTGAAGTCGTACAAGGTCTCCGTCTGGAAGCTGAGCGTCAACCGCTCGGCCAAGAAGCCGACGTACCTCGTCCGCTGGTCGGTGGACAAGGCGCCGTTCCATGAGGTCTTCAAGACGACGGCGCTCGCGGACCGCCTCCGCGCGAAGCTGCTCGGCGCGGTGGAGACGGGCGAGCCGTTCGACACGGTGGCCGGTCTGCCCGACTCCATGCGGGGCGGTAAGGCCGCGCTGTCGCTCTTCGACCTGGCGGTGAAGTACCTCGATCACCGGTGGGCGGAGGCGTCGGCCAGGCACCGCGACAGCATGACGGACGCACTGGCGTTGGTGGTGCCGGTGTTCGTCAAGCCGTTGCGGGGCCGCCCCTCGGGCGACGTGCTGCGGAAGGCCCTCAGGTCGTATGTGCTGCTTGTACCGCGGAGGGGGCGGGAGCGTCCGGAGGACGTGGCGGCGGCGGTGAAGTGACTCCAACGTGCTTCGCTGCCGGTTGGCGAGCTGAATGAGCTGGCTCGGGTTCATGAGTTGGTCGAAGCGCTGGGGCGCAAGCTGGACGGCACGCCGGCGGCGACGCAGACGTATCGGCGTCGTCGTGCGGTCGTCTTCAAGGCGCTGGAGTACGGGCTGGAGCTGGAACTTCTCTCGGCGAATCCGCTGACGCGGGTCCGGCGGAGCGGGGCAAGCGGGCTCTCCAGGAGGTTGACCGGCGGGTGGTGGTCAACCCGCGGCAGGCGCGGGAGCTGTTGACGGCTGTGACGTACGTGGGTCGCTTCGACCGGGCCAGCGGTCGCCGGTTGCGGGCCTTCTTCGCGTGCCTCTATTACGCGGCCTTGCGGCCGGGCGAGGCGCTGGGCCTGCGGTTGTCGGACTGCACCTTGCCGGAGACCGGCTGGGGCCGGATCGAAGTCGCCGAGACGCGGCCCTCGGCCGGTAAGACGTGGACGGACTCCGGGGAGGCGCATGATCGACGCGGCTTGAAGCAGCGCGAGAAGGGTGAGGTGCGGGTCGTGCCGATCCCGCCTCCGCTTGTCCGGCTGCTCCGGGAGCACGTTGCCGAGTTCGGCACGGCGGACGACGGGCGGCTCTTCCAGAGCGAGTACGGGAACGTGGTGGCGACCTCGTCCTACTCCCGGGTCTGGAAGCAGGCGAGGGAGCTGGCCCTGCTCCCGCCCCAGGTCGCCTCGGCCATGGCAGCTTGGCCGTACGACCTGCGGCACGCGGGCGTCTCCCAGTGGCTCAACTCCGGTGTTCCAGCGCCGGAGGTCGCCGCCCGCGCGGGCCACTCGGTGGACGTGCTGTTGAAGATCTACGCCAAGTGCATCGACGGCCAGGAAGCCGAGATGAATCAGAGGATCATGCAGGGCCTTGGCGAGGCGGAAACTAGCACTTGGTGAGGCAGCATGTCGATGAGGGCACCTGGGCGACCGGGTGCCCTCTCGTTTTTCCAGCACGTCTCCACTCGGGGATCATTCGAAGTGCAGTATGGCGAACATCGAGTAGACCACCCCGCCGTGGTGAGAGCACGCTCCCTGCTTCCCTATAGATGTGGATGGCCAATTGTCTGCGCAGTGTGGTGGAGATGGCATCTGTACCGACGTTATGGTTTTGGGCGTCGCTAATACGTTGTGCGCCATCGCGACGACGTCGGAGCCGAAACACCCAGAATGTTTGAGAACAACGCCTGCGACCGTCCCAAAGAGCTGACGTCGCTCACTGTAGGCCGCCATGATCTGGCCTTCGTTGGTGGTCTCGGGAACGTAGCTGTCGTTGGGAAGCCGCGCCAAGATCGGGTCTCCGACAAGGGGGACCCGCACAAGATCGGCCCGAGGCCGCGCGGCTTGATACGAGTACTGGGGCGCTTCGCACGCCGCGTCGGCCTGCGAACCCCTCCAGCGTGACCACGCCTCCAAGGCGATGACCGCAAGTACGACAACCAAGGCGGCTGCCATCCCCCAGCGTGTCCGCTTGGCGAGTTGATCTTGGTGTTGCCGCATGGCAGCCCACTGTCTCTGCTTCTGCTCGATGACCCTGCTGCGGTCTGCTGCGGTCGTGTGGTGTCGGCAGGCGCCATACTCCGTCGACTGCAATTTGCACGCTGCGCCTTTGGCTGTCGGCCGTCCACAGCGTCTGCCGGAAGTTGCTTGCTTCTGCGGGCGATAGGGACGCCGACGGAGTGGGCGCCCGGGTCTTCGTGGCATGAATGGTTTATACCGGGCTGTCAGTTGCTGCGTAAGGCGAACGCAGATGATGCTTACGGCCTCAGGTCGTGCTGTGGGGTGCCCCGGCCGCTTGGGCAGCCGGACCTCAGAGCGCGTTTGAGATCTGGCGTGTCGGCTGTTCGGGTGGATCGTTGGGCTGGGTGTGAGTGGTGCGAGGCGGGGTTATCCGTCCGATCTGACCGATGAACAGTGGGCCCTGGTCGAGCCGTTGCTGCCTTCGCCGCGTACGGGTTCGAGGGGCGGGCGGCGGGAGAAGCACCCGCGTCGGCAGATCGTGGACGCGATCTTGTACATAGCCCGGACGGGCTGCCAGTGGCGTTACCTGCCCAACGACTTCCCGCCGTGGCCGACTGTGTACTGGTACTTCACCTGGTGGCACGACGACGGCACGGTGGAGAGGATCCACGATGCGCTGCGGGTGAAGGTTCGCCTGGCCGAGGGCCGGGCACCGGAGCCAACGGCGGCACTGATCGACTCGCAGTCGGTGAGGGCCGCCGACAGCGTTCCCGCCTCGACCAGCGGCTTCGATGCGGGCAAGAAGACCAGGGGCCGCAAACGGTTCATCGTCACCGACACCCTCGGCCTGCTCCTGGCCGTCCATGTCGTCGCCGCGAGTGTCCAGGACCGCGACGGCGGGAAACGACCGCTGCTGTGGACCCGCCTGGACCACCCCACCGTGCTGAAGTTCTGGGCGGACCAGGGCTTCGCCGGCCGCCTCGTCACCTGGGCAGCCGACACCTTGCGCCGCGAGGTGGACATTGTCCGCAAACAGCCCGGACAGCGCGGCTTCCAGGTCCAGCCCAAGCGGTGGGCGGTCGAGCGGACCTTCGCCTGGATCACCATGCGCCGCCGCCTGGCCTGCGACTACGAGCGCAAACCCGCCCACGCAGAAACCATGATCCGCTGGGCCATGACCGACGTGATACTCCGCCGCCTCACCCGCGGACGACCCGCCACCCGCCCCGGCCCCAAACCCCTACGACCAGCTCCCTGAGCCGATCTCAAACGCGCTCTCAGATATGCCGTGACCTGCCGAATCGAACCCTGGAGATGCGCTCAAGATCATTACGCTGTCATCACGTGATCACTGGCAAACGGCTGCTGCGAGCCGCATCCGGCTGCGCACAGACGAAGACCCCGCACTCAGCGGCGTGGCTGGTGGCGGGGTCTTGACACACTTACACAGTGTGCCCCCGGCAGGATTCGAACCTGCGCACACGGCTCCGGAGGCCGCGACCATTGCAAAAGTCTTCGCAGGTCAGCGCCATACCTGACGCTCCGTCGGCTCTCTCGGCCCGGAGATGGCCCACAGCCCGCGACTGTCCGCATTTGTACCGTTTCTGTTCTCCGCTCCAGTGTCCGCGGGACGCAGGCCACCCTTGAGAGCATTCCATGTGTTGCCGTGGTCCATGCGGGCGAGGACGGCGGCGAGGGCCTGCTCCCAGGTGCCAGCGACGGCCCATTTGATCAGCTGTTTGTGAGCGGTCTGAACGAGCCGGTACTTCCACGCAATGGCCTCGAGTGTGCGGCGGCGGTCGGCCCACCGCCGTCCGCGATCCGGATCGGCTGGTACCAGCGGCTCGATCCGGCCCCGCATCGCATCAGCGATCACTAATCGGACAGGCACGCCTGATTCTCTGCTAAGCCGACCAAAGAGCCACCCTGTGGTCGTACAGTGTCCAGCGGTGTACCGGTGCGGGGAGAGCTCCGGTAGGAGTGGGGGGCGGTCGTGGCGGACGACATCGGGGTGGGCGAGGCGGTCCAGGCCTTGCGGGACGAGTTGTTGAGTGCGGCGGCGACGGGTGCGTCGAGCGCTGTCCAGTTCGAGGTGGGGCCGATCGAGTTGGAGTTCGCCTTCACGCTGACGAAGGAGGCCACGGCGAAGGTCGGTGTCAGCCGGATCTTCAGCGCCTTGGTGTCGGCTGACGTCACAGGCAAGGTGGGTAAACAGGACACCCACCGCGTGAAGTTCGTCCTCACCCCGAAGAGCGCCTCCGGCAGCCCGCTCCTGATAAGCAACAGCAACCCACCCGAGGTCGGCGAGTTGGACTCCGCCTTCGGGCGCTGAGCGCCGGGGCCACGATGGAGGAGCGGCGGCGGGTCGCCTTGGTGGAGGCCGCGGGACAGGGCTCCGGCTATGTACTGGGCCCACGCCTCGTCCTCACCGCCGGGCACGTCCTGGGTGCCTTGGACCACGCGGCCGTCCGCACCCCCGGTGGCGCCCCTGTCCGCTGCGAAGTTGTCTGGGCCCGTTCCGACGCACCATATGACGCGGCCCTGCTGCTGGCCGACGACGACCTCGTGCCGGATCCGGACCCCGTGCGCTGGGGCACGCTCGTCACGTCGGACCCATCCGAGGTCACCGTCCTGGGGTTCTCCGCGCTCGCCGGCCGCGAAGGGCGGGTCGGATCCGGGGTGTTCCGGGGCTCGGCGGACCCGCTGGAGGCGGTGGAGACCGACCGTTACGTGCTGGACATGACCGGGAACCCGCCGCTCGGCCCGGCGGACGGGTCACCCTGGGCCGGTATGTCCGGCGGGGCCGTCTGGTGCCACGGCGTCCTCGTCGGCGTCGCTGTGGCGGACCTTCCGGGCTGGCCGCACAGCAGGCTGGAGGCCGTCCCCGCGTACGCCCTGCTGGCCGACGCTAGTTTCCGGGAGCTGATCCGCCGGCACACCGAACGGGGCGTACAGCTGGAACCGGCCGAGTTCGCCGATGGCGCGGAGGCGGCGGCTCCGTTGGTGCCCCGGTCCGTGGCCTCGCTGCTCCACCCCCGTGCCGAGACCGTGCGGTTCTCCGGGCGCCGCGAGCTGCTCGCCGAGATGGCCGCGTGGAGTACTGAGGGCGACGACGTATCGCTGGCCCTGCTCACCGGGGCTGGCGGGGCCGGGAAGTCCAGGATCGCCCGTGAACTGGGGCACCGGCTCACTGAGGCAAGGTACGCGATCGTGTATCTGACCCGCCACGAGAACGTGCGCCATCACCGCATGCTCGCCCGGACCACCGCTCCAGTCCTGCTCGTCGTCGAATACGCGGAGAGCCGCGTCGAGCAAGTTCGCTCGCTGCTGGACGAGTTGGTCCGCCGCCCGCGCGGGATCCCCTTCCGGGTGCTGCTCATCGCCCGCGCGGCGGGCCGCTGGTGGGAGGAAGTGCGCGAGAGTAGTCCCGAGGCGGCCGATCTCGCCGAGCGCGCGCGGCGTTGGTCAATCACGGGCACCGAGTCGCTAGGCATGGACGCGCGCGAGGCGTTCCGCACGGCGGCGATCGACCTCGCCCGCGGGGTCGCCGCGCTCGGCCTCCCTACACACCGCGCCCGCTCCGCGGACACGGTGCTGCGCCGTCTGCCGAGGACCGTGCTGGAGATCCATATGGCGGCTCTCGCGGGCCTTCTCGCGCCCGATGCGGCGACCACCGTACGTGACGCCCAGGACACCCTGCTCCGGCACGAGGCCGCGTACTGGTGGAAGACCTCCCGGAAGGCACCCCTCGACAGCTTGGGGGATGCTGTCCTGCGCAATGCTGTCGTCACCGCCACGCTGGTGGGGCCCGTTGGCCACGATCGCGCTCACACGATCCTCAGGCGCGTGCCGCGCCTTGGCGACCAGCCGGAGGCCGTCCGCCACGCGGTCGCCGACTGGCTGCGTGACCTGTATCCCCGCCCCGAATCCACCGACGGCGAGGCCTGGCAGTGGGGCACTCTGGAGCCCGATCCTCTGGGTGAGTATCTAGTGGGCACCCGGGTCGTGGAGGAGCCCGAGATCTTCCTGCGACTCGTCAAAGAGCTGGGCAACGGGGAGATGGTCAACACCCTGGTGGTGCTGAGCAGGGCTGCAGCGTGGACGGACAGGCTGCCAGACGTCCTTCGGAGGGCCGTACGGGCCGCCCCGGGGATGTTGGCGCCCCGTCTGGTGGGAGCGGCGATGCGCAGCGCGGAACCGGCGCTGCTGATCAACGCATTGGACGTGATCCTGGCAGAGGAGCTGCTGCCACCCGAGCAGTTGCAGGAACTCGCGCGACGGACACCTGTGCTGACCCAGGCGCTGGCCGACTGGAGCGTACGGCTGACGCGCCGATTGGCGGAGATCACCGAAGAACGCTCGGCCAGTGACCCGGTGGAGCGCGCGGGCGCCCTGCTCAACCTCACAACGAGGCTCCTGGCCGTCAAATGCCGCGAGGAGGGACTGGGCACCGCAGCATCGGCGCTAGCTCTCCTCGACACTCTGCCCACCGCCCCGGCTCTGCTCAAGGGAGTGCTGCTGGACCGAAGGACTCAAGCGCTTTACGCGCTCGAACGCGCCGAAGAGTCCGTCGTAGAGGGCGAGAAGGCCCTAGCGGAGCTTTCCGGCTGGCGGGCGACGAACCCCAACTACGAGAGTACGACCGCTCTGGCCGGGCTGCTGAACAACCTCTCCTACGGCCTTGCCGCCACCGGCCGCCTCGACGAGGCACTGGACAAGGCCCAGGCCTCCGTCGACATGCGCCGTGAACTGGCCTCCCGCAACGCCGAAGCACGCCCCGATCTCGCCCGGTCCTTGAACACGCTGTCACGCCACCACTACCAAGCAGGGCACCTGGACGAGGCGCTGAAAGCGGCCCGAGAGTCCCTGCACGTCCGCCGGACGGCGGCCGAGGACAGTCCGGACGCCTATCTCACCGAACTCGGGTCCACGTTGAGCCACCTCGCGGAGGTCCTGCTCGATCTCGGCGACTTCACCAGCGTGCGGGAGACACTCCGGGAGGTTGTGTCCGTCCAACAGCAGCTGAACCCCTCCGATCCGGACTCACGACGGTGGGACTACGTGCGGAGCCTCCTGGACGTGGCGGAACTCAGCGCCACCGCCGACGCCTACGAGGAGTCGATAGAGATAGCGGACGAGGCAGTCACCCTGGCCCGGCGGCTCGTCGTGGACCGGGGCCGTGACCACCTGCCACTGCTCGGCGGAGCATTCCTCATGCAATCGAAGACACTGGCCCACGCATCCCGCCTGGCGGTGGCTTACCGGGTGAACAACAAGGCGGCGCAGGTCTTCCGCTCCGTGCTCCGTGACACGACGGACAATGTGCAGGGCCTGCTGACCGCGCTGAACAACCAGGTGACCTTTCTGACGCTCGCGCGCAGGTTCGAGAACGCCGAGCGCGCCGCCGCCGAAGCCGTAACCGTCCTGGCACCGTTGGAGCTGCCGGAGGAGCTCGCCGACGCCCATCTGAGGCACGCCAGAACCCTGCTCGCTCTCGACTGCCTCCCGGAGTTCGAGTCTGCCCGCAACGCGGCCCTGGAGCTCTACCTGCGCCTGGACAGCGAGTCGCCGGGTGGCTATGCGCAAAAGATTGTCGAGGTCAAGTCCTTCGGCCTTGAGCCTCCTCAGCCCCCTTCTCGATAGGCCGCCTCCTCCATTCCAGTGCGCTGCAGCAGCGTTCGACCGTCGGCGGATCCGCGCCGGCTGCCGCGAACCGCGCACCAGCGCTGACCAGTTGAGCGCGGCGATCGAAGCGCTCGGCATCCCCACGGGCGAATGGTCCCGCATGTATTGAACATTCCCAGATCAGACGTCACCCGATCGTGCACCAGACCCCAGCCGTCCTGTTGGGCGGATAGTTGCTCTCTGCTTGGCGAAGGTGGTCCGGACAGTACGTCGCGCGCGGGAAGCTGCTCTTCGTACTGACCAGACCGAGGTAGGTCGAATCGCCCACGGACTTGCGGTTGCAAGAGCACAGACCATCGACACATCAGTTCTGCTGAGCCAGAAGCTCTGGCGGGCCGTCAGCGGTTCCTGTGGCTTCCGGGGCTGTCGCATGGCGGAGGTGTCGGGGGCTTGGATGTCGGACTGCCGGTCGGCCTCTGGGGGGTGGTGCCCAGTTGGTTGTCCTGGGACGGCCGCAGCTTGTCAGTCGGGCGGGCGCCGAGTTCCAGTTCGTCGGCCCATGACTCCATTGCGGAACGTAGGCGGGCGACGGCTTCGGCGTCGAGGCCGTACTTCATGTAGTCCTCGTCGTCCCAGCGTCTTGAGGCGCGCAGCGCCTGAGCGAACATGGGGCGGTCGAAGCCCGGATCGCGCTCTTCGGCCAGGCGCAGAAGTTCCTGGGCCGAGTAGCGTCCGCTGGTGAGCGCAGCGTGGACGTCGACGTAGTCTCGGGCTTCCGCGCGGGAGTAGAGGGCGGAGACCTTGTTGGCGACAGCGTCGTCGGGGTGCAGGACGGGGCCGAATTCCATCATGACGGGCGGTTCAGCGCGCCAGTCGTAGCCCATTTCCACCTTCGTCTGCCGGCCGTCTTCATCGGTGACCAACAGGCGCGCGAAGGAGTCTCCGGATCGCATCACCTCGACCGTCAGTCCCTCGGACGTGTAGGCGTCCCGTACTGCGTTCACAGCAGCGTCGAATCTTTGCGGATCACCCTGATTGGTGAAGAGATCGACGTCGTCGGAGACGCGGTTGAGGATGCCGTGGGCCTGGACGGCGTATCCGCCGGCGAGTACGAAGCCGTCCCCGGCTGTGGCCGCCAGGGCGAGGCGGGTCAGACGGGCGTGGAGGTGGTCCATGCGGATCACACTATGCGGCGGCAGCGGACCTCAGCTGGGGGAATCTCTCCTGCCACAGCGATTTCGCGCGTACGGGGAGCCAGAGCGAGGGCCACAGACGCAGCAGCAATCCTTCGTCGAGGAATCCACGCAGCTCAGTGACGTCCATGGCTTCGCGGATGACTGTCTCGTAGAGGCGACGCCTGTCCTTGTCGATGGCGAGGTCGTAGCGGCTCTGCTGGGACCAGTCCAGGCTCAGGGGCAGGCTGACGATCCCGCTCGTCGGCCCGGTCAGCTCGCTGAGCGACTCGGGAACCGTGTACGGGCGGATGTCCGCGTAGCGCACCCCTGGCTGCATACAGGCAGTATGCCCCGCGCGGCTGGGGAGGGGCGAGCCTGTGCGGGAGGCGGTCTTGTACGGCGTTGCGCTGAAACGGTCAGCTATTGGATTTTCGCCAGCAGGTCGTTTGGGGGTGCCGGCCCGGGCTGAGCGGCACGCCTCCGCTGCGTCGATCGTTGAACAGGTAGAGATGTGGCGAGCGTCATGCGGAATCAGGCAGGACGTGCCAGAAAGGTGAGTGCGGGGAAGCGTCCAGGGAGACCGGGCGCGATGGGGCGGGGCAGAGGCACGTCGGGGAGTGTCAGGCGCGTTGCCGATGAACTGGCGGCTGAGTTGGTGAGCGCTGTGAGGCGCGAAGCCGGCGCGGGCCGGGGTGGTGGGGCGGCCGTGGCCGGTCGTAGCAGTTCGCCTTTTGCTGGTCGGAGTTGGTATGACTTCGCGCTGGAGTACATGGACGTGCGCTGGCGGCAGACCGCGGCGAAGACACGTTGTGAAGACAACGACGGACTGTGCGCCCTCACTTTGGCCATGATCAGAGGACGGACGCTGCGGCCCGACGAGGAGCTGTTGCGCCGGGCGCTGCGGCTTCGGGCGTTTGTGGTGCCGCGTCCGGCGGACAGGGAGGTGCCGGGCGACGAACGGATGGCGGTGCGCTGGGTGGCTCGGGCGACGCGGCCCGTGGACGATCTTCTGGATCCGGAAGTGATGAAGGGGGTCGTCCGGTCTCTGAGCGCCCGAGCGGATGGATCTGCGGTACCGGGAAGCACGCAACGGCACTGTAGGAAGGCGCTGGTGAATGCGGTCGGTTACGCGTTCGGCGGGGGCGGCGCCGGCGATGGCCTGATCCCCGAGATCCGCTGGCAGGTGCCGAGGGACGACGAGGAGGTCGATCCGCGGGTTCTGGTGAATCCAGGCCAGGCGCGCTCGTTGCTGGACGCCCTGTCGTACGTAGGGCTGTACGGGCGGGCTCGGGGGCGGCGGCTGGTGGGGTTCTTCGCGGGGATGTACTACGCCGGTCTGCGGCCCGAGGAAGCCGTTGCCGTGAAGCACCAGGACTGTGTTCTGCCGGCACACGGCTGGGGCCGGTGCGTGCTGCACGAGACTCGTCCGCAAGCTGGCAAGAAGTACACGGACAGCGGCCTTAACCACGACGAGCGCGGCCTGAAGAGCCGGAGGAGCGGAGCGGTTCGTGTGGTGCCACCGCCGCCACAACTGGTGACGTTTTGGAGGCAGAGCGTCGACACGTTCGGCACGGCGGCCGACGGAAGAATGTTCTTCACCGAGCGGGGGCGGGTGCTGGGTTCCAGCGGCTATTGCACGACCTTGCGGGACGCGCGCGTCCTGGCGCTCCCACCGGATCTGGTGGAATCGCCTCTTGTTGCTCGCGCTTACGACCTGCGGCACTCGGCGCTGTCGACGTGGCTGGACGCGGGAGTGGATCCCACCGAGGTCGCCGTACGGGCCGGCAACACCGTCGAGACGCTGCTGCGCACCTATGCGAAGTGTCTCTACGGGCGCCAGACGGTCGCAAACGATCGCATCGACAAGTTCTTGGGTGAGTACGAGTAGTACGGCCCTTCGCTGCGGCCGAGACCGTCGCACTCCGTGATCCGGCGGCCTCCATCGCCGCAGCAACGAAGCCATGCTTTCGAGGCGATCCAGCAGCGTCAAATGGCGTCCCGCTCGGCTCGCCGAAACCTTGGGCGTCCCCACCTGTGCGGCCCGGCTGTCCTCCCGCCGCGCCATGAATACGCCGCAGCCCGCGGAAAATCGCCCTCGGCGAGGAGCCTCAGCAACCCGTCGCAACCGAAACTGCCTGGTCAGAGCCCTGCCCGGTAATCCCTAACGAAAAGTGCAACGGCCTGGGCGGCCGTGTGTTCAGGACAAAAATAAAAGCCCGTCAGACCAGCGTTTCCGCAGGTCAACGGGCTTTTCCGGAGTGCCCCCGGCAGGATTCGAACCTGCGCACACGGCTCCGGAGGCCGTTGCTCTATCCCCTGAGCTACGGGGGCGACGGGAAGAACACTACCAGTCCGGGGAGGGTGGGCCGGACAGGGTTTGGGCGGGGGCGCGGGGGCGGGGGTCACCCCTGGCGTGGAAGAAATGGGCAAAACGCGGACGCATCAGTAGCCGCCCGCCTACGCTTCGGGGTGTGGCGGGTGCGTCCGGCCGGGTGCTTGTTGTTGATGACAACAAGGTGATCCGGCAGTTGATCAGGGTCAACCTGGAGCTGGAGGGCTTCGAGGTCGTGACCGCGGCTGATGGTGCCGAGTGCCTGGAGATCGTGCACAGCGTGCGGCCGGATGTCGTGACGCTGGATGTGGTGATGCCGCGGCTGGACGGGGTACGGACGGCGGCGCGGTTGCGGGCGGACGCCGATCCGTGGACGCGGGACGTCGGGATCGTCATGGTCAGCGCCGGAGCCCTGCCGGACGGGACCGGGGGGCCGCGCGGGGTGGACGCGTACGTCGGGAAGCCGTTCGAGCCCGCCGAGCTGGTGGAGACCGTACGGCGGCTGGTGCGGCGCGGCCCCGTGCCGCCCGAACCGCAGGGCCAGGCCGCCGGCGCCCCCGGGGGAGCCTGACCCCGGGCCGGGGGTGGGGGCGACCAGGAAAACCCGGTCGCCTGGGGGCACCGCTTCTCGCCTACGCTTTCCCCGTGACTCCCGCCGAACTGTCGTGGACCGTGCTGAGCGCGGTCAGGCGTGCCGTGGCGGCGGACGAGTTGCGGGTCGCGGTGCCGGACAAGGTCGTGGTCCAGCGGCCGCCGCGACCCGGGTGCGGGGACTACGCCACCAACGTCGCCCTGCAACTCGCCGGGCCGGCCGGGCTCACCGCCCACGAGGTCGCCGCGATCCTCGCCGTACGTCTCGCGAAGGAGCCGGGCATCGCCCAGGTCGAGATCGCCGGCGCCGGCTTCCTGAACATCACGCTCAGCGCACGGGCGTACGCCGACGTCGTCCGGCAGGTGCGGGAACAGGGGCGGGACTACGGGCGCGGCGACGGGCTCGCGGGCGAGGCCGTCACCGTCGTTCCCGAGCCGCCGCACGCCGTACGCGCCACGCTCGTCGCCGAGGCCGTCAACGGGCTGCTCCGCGCGGCCGGCGCCGGCCCCGGCCGCCGGGAGAGCCTCACCGTCGCCGAGCCGGCAGCCCCCGGTGCCCTGCCGGCCGCCGGTGCGCACCTAGGGTCTGGCGCCTTCCGCGAGCCCGAGCCCGGCGCCCACCTCGGCCCGGACGCCTTCCGCGAGCCCGGGGCCGGCGCCCCGCCCGAGCCCGCCGCCCCGCCCGGGGCGACCGCACCCCCGGAAGCCGCCCCCCCCGAGGCCAGCGCCAGCGTTCTGCTCGGGCGCGACGCCACCCGCTGGGCGCTGCTGCGGCCTCCCGGGGAGGACACCCCGCGCCTCGGTCCCGCCCTGCTCGAACAGCGCGAGGCGAACCCCTTCTTCCGGGTCCGCTACGCCCACGCCCGCACCCGCGCGCTGCTGCGCAACGCCCACGACCTGGGCGTACGTGTCGAAGCCGCGGCCCGGGACCCGTACCGGCACCCCGCCGAGACGGAACTGCTGGGGCTGATCGCCGACTTTCCCCGGGTTGTCGAGACCGCCGCCCGCCGCCGCGCGCCCGATCGGCTCGCACGGCATCTGGAGCGGCTGGCCGACGCCTACTTCCGGTTCCAGGACGAGTGCCCCGTGCTGCCCAAGGGGGACGAGAAACCCTCGGCCGTCCACGCCGCCCGGGTACGCCTCGCCGACGCGACCGGGATCGTGCTCGCCGACGGCCTGCACCTGCTCGGCATCAGCGCCCCCGACCACCTCTGACGAGAACGCACCGGAACGAGAGAGCCACCCGTGAGCCGATCCGCACACCCCGCAGGGCCCCGCCACGCCGATGTCCTGCCCGAGGGCCACTACGCCGCCCCGCCCGCCGACCTCAACCGGCTGGACGCGCACATCTGGTCCCGTACCGTCACCCGCAACGCGGACGGCGCCGTCGAGGTCGGCGGCATCGACGTACGCGATCTGGCCGCCGAATTCGGTACGCCCGCGTACGTGCTCGACGAGGCCGACTTCCGCGCGCGCTGCCGTGCGTGGCGGGCGGCGTTCGGGCCGGACGCCGACGTCTTCTACGCCGGCAAGGCCTTCCTGTCCCGTGCCGTGGTGCGCTGGCTGCACGAGGAGGGCCTGAACCTCGATGTGTGCTCGGGCGCCGAGCTGGCCGTCGCGCTCGACGCCGGCATGCCCGCCGAGCGGATCGCGATGCACGGCAACAACAAGAGCAACGCCGAGATCGAGCGGGCGGTGGCGGCCGGGGTCGGCCGGATCGTACTCGACTCCTTCCAGGAGATCGTCAGGGTCGCGGCGGCGGCCGAGCGGCACGGGCGGCGCCAGCCGGTGCAGATCCGGGTGACGGTCGGCGTCGAGGCGCACACCCACGAATTCATCGCGACCGCGCACGAGGACCAGAAGTTCGGGCTCGGACTGGCCAGCGGGCAGGCGGCCGAGGCGGTGCGCCGGGTGCTCAAGCTGGACAGCCTGGAGCTGATCGGCATCCACAGCCACATCGGCTCGCAGATCTTCGAC
Organism: Streptomyces sp. NBC_01477; assembly: GCF_036227245.1. Classification (GTDB taxonomy): domain Bacteria; phylum Actinomycetota; class Actinomycetes; order Streptomycetales; family Streptomycetaceae; genus Actinacidiphila. The sequence continues at coordinate 2,800,605 of NZ_CP109445.1, read as the reverse complement.
ATGGCGGGCTTCGAGGTGGCCGCCCGCCGGGTGGTGTCGCTGCTGGCCGCGATCCGCGACGAGCACGGGGTGCAGCTGCCCGAGATCGACCTCGGCGGCGGCCTCGGCATCGCCTACACCGCGGACGACGACCCCGCCGAGCCGTACCAGATCGCCAAGTCGCTCGGCGAGATCGTCACCCGGGAGTGCGAGGCGGCCCGCCTGGACCCGCCGCGGCTGTCGGTCGAGCCGGGCCGGGCCATCGTCGGCCCGACCGCGTTCACGCTCTACGAGGTCGGTACGGTCAAGCCGCTGGAGGGCCTGCGCACGTACGTCAGCGTGGACGGCGGGATGTCGGACAACATCCGCACCGCGCTCTACGACGCCGAGTACACCGTCGCGCTGGTCTCCCGCACCAGCGGCGCCGAGCCGATGCTCAGCCGGGTGGTCGGCAAGCACTGCGAGAGCGGTGACATCGTGGTCAAGGACGCCTTCCTGCCGTCCGACCTGGCGCCCGGCGACCTGCTCGCGGTGCCGGCGACCGGCGCGTACTGCCGCTCGATGGCCAGCAACTACAACCATGTGCCGCGCCCGCCGGTGGTCGCGGTCACGGACGGGCGGCCCCGGGTGATCGTCCGCCGCGAGACGGAGGAGGACCTGCTGCGGCTCGACGTCGGCTGAGCCGCCGGAGCGGACGGGAAAGAGGATCTGCGGCGCGTGCGCGACGGGCGCGACGAAACACGGCAAGATCGCCGGGCGGACGGCAAATCTCACGGTCCGCCCGGCCGGTCTCGCAATCCGGACAGGGCGTGGCTTCTCCCATCCGGTGGGTGAGACTGGACCCCTCCACGCCGTACGGAACCGGGAACCGGAACCGTGCACATGCGACACGAGAGCTACACGAGAGCTGTACGAGAAACGAGGTCGGATGATGCGTACGCGTCCGCTGAAAGTGGCGCTGCTTGGCTGCGGTGTGGTCGGCTCCGAGGTCACGCGCATCATCACGACGCAGACGGCCGACCTCGCCGCCCGGATCGGCGCCCCGATCGAGCTGGCCGGCATCGCGGTCCGCCGCCCCAACCGGGTACGCGCGGGAGTGCCCGCGGACCTGCTCACCACCGACGCCACCGAGCTGGTCAAACGCGGCGACATCGACGTCGTCGTCGAGGTCATCGGCGGCATCGAACCGGTGCGCACGCTGATCACCACCGCCTTCGAGCACGGTGCCTCGGTGGTGTCGGCCAACAAGGCGCTGCTCGCCGCCGACGGCGCGAGCCTGCACGCCAAGGCCGCCGAGCACGGCGTCGACCTCTACTACGAGGCCGCGGTCGCCGGCGCGATCCCGCTGATCAGGCCGCTGCGCGAATCGCTGGCCGGCGACAAGGTCAACCGGGTGCTCGGCATCGTCAACGGCACCACCAACTTCATCCTCGACAAGATGGACTCCACCGGCGCCGGCTACAGCGAGGCGCTGGACGAGGCCACCGCGCTGGGTTACGCCGAGGCCGACCCCACCGCCGACGTCGAGGGCTTCGACGCCGCCGCGAAGGCCGCGATCCTGGCCGGCATCGCCTTCCACACCCGGGTCACCATCGACGACGTCCACCGCGAGGGCCTGACCGAGGTCACCGCGGCCGACATCGCCTCGGCGCGGAAGATGGGCTGTACGGTCAAACTGCTGGCCATCTGCGAGCGCGCCCGCGACGGCCGCTCGGTCACCGCCAGGGTGCACCCCGCGATGATCCCGCTCAGCCACCCGCTGGCCTCCGTACGCGGGGCCTACAACGCCGTCTTCGTCGAGGCGGAAGCGGCGGGGCAACTGATGTTCTACGGTCCCGGCGCCGGCGGCGCACCCACCGCCTCCGCCGTCCTCGGCGACCTGGTGGCCGCCTGCCGCAACAAACTGGCGGCGACCACCGGCGCCGGCGAGTCCGCGTACACGCAACTGCCGGTGAGCCCGATGGGGGATGTGGTCACCCGCTACCACATCAGCCTCGACGTGGCGGACAAACCGGGCGTCCTCGCACAGGTCGCCACGGTGTTCGCCGAGCACGACGTGTCCATCGACACGGTGCGTCAGCAGGGCAGGAATCAAGGCAGCGGCGACGATGCCGCCGTCGAGCAGGGCGGCGCCGGACGGCGGGAGGGCGGCGAGGCCTCCCTCGTCGTCGTCACCCACCGCGCGCCGGACGCCGCGCTTTCTGCGACCGTCTCCAGCCTGCGGAAACTCGACACCGTACGCGGCGTCGCCAGCATCATGCGTGTGGAAGGGGAGTAGACCCGCTATGAACGCAACCATCGACCAGCCCCGGATGTCGGGCACCCACCAGTGGCGCGGCATCATCGAGGAGTACCGCGACCGGCTCCCGGTCGGCGCGGACACCCCGGTGGTCACCCTGCTGGAGGGTGGCACACCGCTGGTACCGGCCCAGCTGCTGTCCGAACTGACCGGCTGCGACGTGTACCTCAAGGTCGAGGGCGCGAACCCGACCGGGTCCTTCAAGGACCGCGGTATGACCATGGCCATCTCCAAGGCCAAGGAGGACGGCGCCCAGGCCGTCATCTGCGCCTCCACCGGCAACACCTCCGCCTCGGCGGCGGCCTACGCCGTACGCGCCGGCATGGTCTGCGCGGTGCTCGTGCCGCAGGGCAAGATCGCGCTCGGCAAGATGGGCCAGGCGCTGGTCCACGGCAGCCGCATCCTCCAGGTCGACGGCAACTTCGACGACTGCCTGGACCTGGCGCGCGGGCTCAGCGAGAAATATCCCGTCGCGCTGGTCAACTCCGTCAATCCGGTACGGATAGAGGGGCAGAAGACCGCGGCCTTCGAGATCGTCGACGCGCTCGGCGACGCGCCCGACCTCCATCTGCTGCCGGTCGGCAACGCGGGCAACATCACCGCGTACTGGCGGGGCTACCGCGAATACGCGGCGGACGGGATGTCCACCCGCAAGCCGCGGATGTGGGGCTTCCAGGCGGCCGGGTCCGCGCCGATCGTCAACGGCGCGCCGGTGCGCAGCCCGCAGACGATCGCCACGGCGATCAGGATCGGCAATCCGGCGTCCTGGAAGTTCGCCGAGGAGGCGCGGGACGAGTCCGGCGGTGTCATCGAGGCGGTGACGGACCGCCAGATCCTGTCCGCGTACCGCCTGCTGGCGGCGAAGGAGGGCGTCTTCGTCGAGCCCGCCTCGGCGGCGTCCGTCGCGGGCCTGCTCAAGGCCCTCGAAGAGGGCCGCGTCGATCCCGGCCAGCGCATTGTCTGCACGGTGACCGGCAACGGCCTCAAGGACCCGGACTGGGCGGTCGCGGGCGCCCCCGCGCCCTTGACGGTCCCCATCGACGCGGACGCTGCCGCGCAGAGCCTGGGCCTCGTCTGACCTGGCCTTCCGCCTCAGCGGCCCCTCTCCGCCGTCCCAGCCCGGGGGTACGCATCCCCCGGGCACGGGGGTTGCACAGCTCCTCTCCGGCAGGGGGCGCCCACCCAGGGGCGCGGGGGGTTGCGCGGTTCCCTCCGGGAGGGGTGCCCACCCGGGGGCACGGGGGTTGCGCGGTTCCCTCCGGGAGGGGGCGCCCACCCCCGGGCGGAGGGGTTGTGCGGTTCCTCTGCGGCAGGGGGCGCCCACCCAGGGGCGCGGGGAACTGCGCGGGCAACCCACCACCGGCCGGTGGTCCGGAGCGAACCGGTCTGCCCCTCCGGCCCGGTGACGACCCGCACACGGGTGGTGGGCCGGCCGCGCAGTTCCCCGCGCCCCTGTAAGGCGCCGCCTTACGCAGCGGCACCGCCGAGGCCCCGCGCCCGGCGGAGGGATGCCGCCTGCCGCAGGGAGACCCTTGAAGCGCCGCGCCGGCGGGAAGGGGAGCCGCGGACCCCCGCGCCCGGGGGAGAGGGCACCCACTTACCGATGAGCGCGCCGCAGGCGAGGGGCGCACGTCGGGGATGCGACACGCATCAAGCGCTGTGTGTGCGCCCTATGTCGCAGGAGAACCTTCCTTCGATAAGCTGGAACCAGCGGCACCGCAGTGTGCCCCGAATCCGGCGGATGCCACCCCGCATCGCCACTCCCTCCCGCCCCGCCGCCCGGCAATGGCGCCGCGCCCGCAGGGCGAACCGCACAAGGAGATTCGTCGAAAGATGGCCGGTCCCGCGTTCCGCGCTGCCGCCGTACGAGTGCGCGTCCCCGCGACCAGCGCCAACCTCGGGCCCGGGTTCGACGCCTTCGGCCTGGCACTGGGGCTTTACGACGACATCGTGGTGCGGGTCGCCGACTCGGGCCTGCACGTCGACATCGCGGGTGAGGGCGCCGACACGCTGGCGCGCGACGAGAAACACCTCGTCGTACGCTCGCTGCGCACCGCTTTCGACCTGCTCGGCGGCCAGCCGCGCGGCCTTGAGGTGGTGTGTGCGAACCGCATTCCGCACGGCCGCGGCCTCGGCTCGTCCTCGGCCGCGATCTGCGCGGGCATCATCGCCGCCCGCGCGGTCACCATAGGCGGCCCGTCCGTACTGGACGACACCGCACTTCTGGAATTGGCCACCGAGATCGAGGGGCACCCCGACAATGTCGCGGCGTGTCTGCTCGGCGGCCTGACCGTGGCCTGGAGCGAGGGCGGCGCGGCCCGGGCGATCCGGCTCGACCCGGCGGCCTCGCTGGTCCCGGTGGTCTTCGTGCCCGCCACGCCGGTGCTGACCGAGACCGCGCGCGGGCTGCTGCCGCGTACCGTCCCGCATGTGGACGCGGCGGCCAACGCCGGGCGTGCCGCGCTGCTCGTGGAGGCGCTGACCAGGCGTCCCGAGCTGCTGCTGCCGGCCACCGAGGACCGGCTGCACCAGGACTACCGGGCGCCGGCGATGCCGGAAACGCTGGCGCTGGTCAACCGGTTGCGCAATGACGGCGTCCCCGCTGTCGTGTCGGGCGCGGGACCCACGGTCCTGGCGTTCACCGACGAGGGGGCCGCCGACAAGGTCTCCCGGAGCGCGGGCGAGGGCTGGGCGGCGACCCGTCTGGCGCTGGACGCGTCCGGGGCGTGTGTACTGCCGCTGGCAGGGGGCCAGTGACACGATTGCCGGTCGTGAGAGGGGGAATGTTTGTTGGATCCGGTAGTGTTAACCTCAAGCCTGCATTCGATGCCCGATGGGCGCGATGCACTGTGTCCCTTCCGTGGGACCGCTTTTCTTCCGGGAGCCTCCCACACCGCATAAGGCAAGGTCCGAGCCATCGGATTCTGCCCGAGCAGTGTTGAGCACGCTCCGGATTTCGGTACGAGTTCCCTCCGTGCCGAAGGCACGTATGTATTTCTGCCGCCATCAGGCGGACCACCGCCCCGGGTTCTGAGCAGCGGAAGCGCCCAGATCCGGACAGCACGACCGGTCGCCGAGCCAGACAGGCCGACGTCCGCTCCAGGGAAGGACCCTTCGTGAGCGACACCACCGATCTGATGGGCGTGCGCGCAGATGACACTGTCGCCTCGTCCGACGCCGCCGCGCCTGCTACCGGTGCTGCCACGGCCAGTGCGTCGCGGCGCCGCCGGACCGGGACCGGCCTGGACGGCATGGTGCTGGCCGAACTGCAGCAGCTCGCCTCAGGCCTCGGCATCAAGGGCACCGCGCGGATGCGCAAGAGCCAGCTGATCGAGACCATCAAGGAGCGCCAGGCCGGCGGCGGCGCGACCGCGCCGGCCGCGACCGCCACGGCGTCCGCCGACGGCGCCGTCGCGGACAAGCCCAAGCGGCGCACCACCTCGAAGGCCCGCCTCGAGCAGTCCGGTGCGGAGGCGGCCCCGGCCGCCGCCGCGACGGCCACCGCGGCGCCCGAGCAGCGGCAGGAGCAGAAGCAGATCGAGATTCCCGGCCAGCCGGCCGGTGAGCAGGCCAAGGCCGCGAAGACCGAGCGGGCCGACCGGACGGCCGAGGCCGCCGCGGACACCGCCGAGGGCCGCGCCGAGGCCAAGGGCGACACCAAGCAGCAGGGCGGCGGCGACGACCGCCAGGACCGCCAGCGCGGCCAGCGCGGCGACCGCAGGGAGCGGCAGCGGGACCGCCAGCGCAACCGCGAGGACGGCGGCGGCGAGGGCGGCAGCCGGCAGGGCCGGGACCGCGGCGACCGCCAGCAGCAGGGCGGCGGCGGGCAGCCGCAGAGCCAGGGCCCGCAGCAGGGCGGCCAGGGCGGTCAGGGCGGCGGCCCGCAGGACGACGACGAGTTCGGTGACGGCCGCGGCCGTCGCAGGGGCCGCTACCGCGACCGCAGGGGCCGCGGCAGCAACCGCCGCGAGGAGTTCGCCGGCGGCGGCGAGGTCCAGGTCGCCGACGACGATGTGCTGATCCCGGTGGCCGGCATCCTCGACATCCTCGACAACTACGCGTTCATCCGCACCTCCGGCTACCTGCCGGGCCCCAACGACGTGTACGTGTCGCTGGCCCAGGTCCGCAAGAACGGGCTGCGCAAGGGCGACCACGTCACCGGTGCGGTCCGCCAGCCCAAGGACGGCGAGCGCCGCGAGAAGTTCAACGCGCTGGTCCGGCTGGACTCGGCGAACGGCATGGCCGCCGACTCCGGGCGCGGCCGTCCGGAGTTCAACAAGCTCACCCCGCTGTACCCGCAGGACCGGCTCCAGCTGGAGACCGACCCCGGCGTGCTGACCACCCGGATCATCGACCTGGTCTCGCCGATCGGCAAGGGCCAGCGCGGTCTGATCGTGGCCCCGCCGAAGACCGGTAAGACCATGATCATGCAGGCCGTCGCGAACGCGATCACCACCAACAACCCCGAGTGCCACCTGATGGTGGTGCTGGTGGACGAGCGTCCCGAAGAGGTCACCGACATGCAGCGGTCGGTGAAGGGCGAGGTCATCTCCTCGACCTTCGACCGCCCGGCCGAGGACCACACCACGGTCGCCGAGCTGGCCATCGAGCGCGCCAAGCGCCTGGTGGAGCTGGGCCACGACGTGGTCGTGCTGCTGGACTCGATCACCCGGCTCGGCCGCGCGTACAACCTGGCCGCGCCCGCCTCCGGCCGCATCCTGTCCGGTGGTGTGGACTCCACCGCCCTCTACCCGCCGAAGCGCTTCTTCGGCGCGGCGCGCAACATCGAGGACGGCGGTTCGCTGACCATCCTGGCCACCGCGCTGGTCGAGACCGGCTCGCGGATGGACGAGGTGATCTTCGAGGAGTTCAAGGGCACCGGCAACATGGAGCTCAAGCTCGACCGCAAGCTCGCCGACAAGCGCATCTTCCCCGCGGTGGACGTGGACGCGTCCGGCACGCGCAAGGAGGAGATCCTGCTCGGCGGCGAGGAGCTGGGCATCGTCTGGAAGCTGCGCCGGGTGCTGCACGCGCTCGACCAGCAGCAGGCGATCGAGCTGCTGCTGGACAAGATGAAGCAGACCAAGTCCAATGCGGAGTTCCTGATGCAGATCGCGAAGACCACGCCGGGCCAGAACAACGACTGACCCGTCCCCGCGGTATCGCGCACGGCCCCGCCCGCCGGTTTCCCCGGCGGGCGGGGCCGTCCGCGCACCACCCGTTCGGCGCAGCGGTCACCTCGTCGCCCAGCGTGCCGATAAAGTCGTTCATATGCCCCTTGACCTGGGCGTACGCGGGCGAGCCCGGTTTCCCCCGGATGCCGACCGGGGCAGGGGCGGCGCACGATGGAGGAATGTCCGACACGGACGACCGGCAACCGCACACCGGCGCCACTCCCCTCGGGGCGCGGCGCAGGCGCCGAGGCCTGCGGATCACCGCATGGGTCGCGGCCGGGGTCGTGCTGGCGGGGGCGGGCGGCGCCGGGTACCTGTACTTCCGGCTCGACGGCAACATCCACAGTGTCGACATCGACTCGGCGCTCGGCGCCGACCGGCCGGTCAAGCTCGGCAACGGCTCGATGGACATCCTGGTGCTCGGCTCGGACTCCCGCTCCGGCGCCAACCGCGGCTACGGCCACGACAGCGGCACCGCCCGCTCGGACACCGCGATGATCGTGCACCTGGCCAAGGGCCACCGCAGCGCCAGCGTGGTCAGCATCCCCCGGGACACCCTGATCAGCCGCCCCGCCTGCGCCAAGCCCGGCGGCGGCACCGTGGCGGGCGCCCGGCAGGCGATGTTCAACAGCGCCTACGAGGTCGGCGGCCCGGTCTGCGCGGTCAAGACGGTCGAGTCGCTGACCGGGCTGCGGATGGACCACTACGTCGAGGTCGACTTCACCGGCTTCACGCACCTGGTCAACGCGCTCGGCGGGGTCCCGCTGACCACCACGAAGGCCATCAACGACACCAAGAGCCATCTGACGCTGGCCGCCGGCACCCACACCCTGGACGGCGACCAGGCGCTCGGCCTGGTCCGCACCAGGCACGGCGTGGCGGACGGCAGCGACCTGGGGCGTATCCAGCTCCAGCAGTCCTTCCTCAAGGCGCTGATGGACCGGATCAGCGGCCTGGGGCTGCTGACCAGCCCCACCAAGCTGTTCTCCGTCGCCGACACCGCGACCAGCGCCATCACCACCGACACGGGGCTCGGCTCGGTCGGCCGGGTGATGGGCCTGGCGCAGAGCGTCCGCAACCTCAAGTCCGGCCACATCCACATGGTCACCCTGCCGGTGCGGTACGCCCCCACCGACCGCAACCGGGTGCAGCCCATCGAGGCCAAGGCCGCGATGGTGTGGGCCGCGCTGCGCGCCGACAAGCCGATCCCGGCCGCCGCCGTCAAGGGCTCGGCCGCCGACAAGGTCGACGCGGGCAAGGTCGTCGGCCCCTCGGCAGGCCAGGGCCCGCACCGCTGACCCCGCCACCCCACCGCCAGCCCGCTGACCTGCGGAAACGTAAAATCGTACCGGGAGGGAATTATCCCGCCTACGACCTGGTTTTGGGAGATGCGGCCAGTGCTGGCAGACTGGTCCGCTGGCCCCGGTTCACGTGACGCAAACCCGCGGAGCGACCCGGCGCCCTCCCGAACCTAGGAGCACCCTTGAAGCGCGAGATCCACCCCGAGTACGTCGAGACCCAGGTCACCTGCACCTGTGGCGCCTCGTTCACCACCCGCAGCACCGAGACGAGCGGCCAGATCCGCGCCGAAGTGTGCTCCGAGTGCCACCCGTTCTACACGGGCAAGCAGAAGATCCTCGACACCGGCGGCCGTGTGGCCCGCTTCGAGGCCCGCTTCGGCAAGGCCGCCGGGTCCGCGAAGAAGTAGCGACCCGAAAGCGCCGGCTCCCGGTCGCCCCGCCCAGGGCGACCGGACCGGCGCTTTGTCGTCCCACCTACTCCTTCCAGACTTCTTCCAGCTAGGGATTGATGATGTTCGAGGCGGTCGAGGAACTGATCGGCGAGCATGCCGACCTCGAGAAGCAGCTTGCCGACCCCGCGGTCCACGCCGACCAGGCCAACGCCCGCCGGCTCAACAAGCGCTATGCGGAACTGACCCCCATCGTCAGCACCTACCGCGCCTGGCGGCGGACCGGCGACGACATCGAGACCGCACGCGAACTCGCCGCCGAGGAGCCCGACTTCGCCGCCGAGGTCAAGGAGCTGGACAAGGAGCGCGGCGAGCTGACCGAGCGGCTGCGGCTGCTGCTGGTGCCCCGCGACCCCAGCGACGACAAGGACGTGATCCTCGAGGTCAAGGCGGGGGAGGGCGGCGAGGAGTCCGCGCTGTTCGCCGGCGACCTGCTGCGGATGTATCTGCGGTACGCCGAGCGGGTCGGCTGGAAGACCGAGATCCTGGACGCCAACGAGTCCGACCTCGGCGGCTACAAGGACGTCCAGGTCGCCGTGAAGGCCAAGGCCAGCCACGAGGTCGGCCAGGGCGTGTGGGCCCGGCTGAAGTACGAGGGCGGCGTCCACCGGGTGCAGCGGGTGCCCGCGACCGAGTCCCAGGGGCGTATCCACACCTCCGCGGCCGGCGTGCTGGTCACCCCGGAGGCCGAGGACGTCGAGGTCGAGATCGGCCCCAACGACCTGCGGATCGACGTCTACCGCTCCTCGGGTCCCGGCGGCCAGTCCGTCAACACCACCGACTCCGCGGTCCGCATCACCCACCTGCCCTCCGGCCTGGTCGTCTCGTGCCAGAACGAGAAGAGCCAGCTGCAGAACAAGGAGTCGGCGATGCGCATCCTGCGCTCCCGGCTGCTGGCCGCCGCCCAGGAGGAGGCCGAGCGCGAGGCGTCCGACGCCCGCCGCAGCCAGGTGCGCACCGTGGACCGCTCCGAGCGGATCCGCACCTACAACTTCCCGGAGAACCGCATCTCCGACCACCGCGTCGGCTTCAAGGCCTACAACCTCGACCAGGTCCTGGACGGCGACCTCGACAGCATGATCCAGGCCTGCGTGGACGCCGACTCCGCCGCCAAACTGGCCGCGGCCGGCGACGCGAGCTGAGGGGGCGGACGGTGAACCTGCTGCTCGCCGAGGTGGCGCAGGCCGCCCAGCGGCTCGCCGACGCCGGGGTGCCCTCCCCGCGCTTCGACGCCGAGGAGCTGGCCGCGTACATCCACGGCGTCAAACGCGGTGAGCTGCACAGCGTCCCCGACACCGACTTCGACGCGCGCTACTGGGAAGCCATCGCCCGCCGCGAGGCCCGCGAACCGCTCCAGCACATCACCGGCCGTGCCTTCTTCCGCTATCTCGAACTCGCGGTCGGGCCAGGGGTGTTCGTGCCGCGCCCGGAGACCGAGTCGGTGGTCGGCTGGGCGATAGACGCGGTACGCGCCATGGACGTCGCCGAGCCGCTGATCGTGGACCTGTGCACCGGCTCCGCCGCCATCGCGCTCGCGCTGGCCCAGGAGGTGCCGCGCTCCCGTGTGCACGCCGTGGAGCTGTCCGAGGACGCCCTGGACTACGCCCGCAGAAACGTCCGGGGCAGCAAGGTCGACCTGCGCCAGGGCAACGCGCTGACCGCCTTCCCCGACCTCAACGGCCAGGTCGACCTGGTCATCTCCAATCCGCCCTACATCCCGCTCACCGAGTGGGAGCATGTGGCACCCGAGGCCCGCGACCACGACCCGGAGCTGGCACTCTTCTCCGGCGAGGACGGCCTCGACACCATCCGCGGCATCGAGCGCACCGCGCACCGGCTGCTGCGGCCCGGCGGGGTCGTCGTCATCGAGCACGCCGATTCGCAGGGCGGCCAGGTGCCGTGGATCTTCAAGGAGGACGCGGGCTGGGCGGACGCGGCCGACCATCCCGATCTCAACAACCGCCCGCGCTTCACCTCGGCCCGCAAGGCCCTGCCGTGACCAGGCGGGCCGACCGGGCGCCGGACCCGGCAGCACAGCATCTTTCGGAGGTCATCTCATGGCACGGCGATACGACTGCTCGGATGCGACCGACCGGGCGACCGGCCTGCGCGAGGCAACGTCGGCGATCAAGCGCGGCGAACTCGTCGTGCTGCCGACCGACACCGTCTACGGCATCGGCGCCGACGCCTTCGACACCGAGGCCGTCGGCGACCTGCTGGAGGCCAAGGGCCGCGGCCGCAACATGCCCTCGCCGGTGCTCGTCGGCTCGCCGAACACCCTGCACGGCATCGTCACCGACTTCTCCGAGCAGGCCTGGGAGCTGGTCGACGCCTTCTGGCCCGGCGCGCTGACCCTGGTCACCAAGCACCAGCCGTCGCTGTCCTGGGACCTCGGCGACACCCGCGGCACGGTCGCGGTACGGATGCCGCTGCACCCGGTCGCGATCGAACTGCTCACCGCCACAGGGCCGATGGCGGTCTCCAGCGCCAACCTGACCGGGATGCCCTCGCCGCAGGACTGCGACGCCGCCCAGGGCATGCTGGGCGACTCCGTGGCGGTCTATCTGGACGGCGGCCCCACGCCCGCCGCCGTACCGTCCTCGATCGTCGACGTCACCGGCAGGGTGCCGGTACTGCTGCGGGCAGGGGCGATCAGCTCGGAGGAGCTGCGCAAGGTCGTACCCGACCTGGAGGAGCGCAATTGACCACGCCCGACGGGCGCGGCATACGGGGGTACACGGAGTACGTACAGCGCGTCGTCCCGGGGGAGAGCGGTGACGTCTTCCGCATCCTCCATGTCTGCACCGGCAACGTCTGCCGCTCGCCGATGGCCGAGCGGCTGACCCGGCACGGGCTGGTGCGGCGGCTCGGCGACGGCGCGGCCGGCATGCTGGTCGAGTCGGCCGGCACCTGGGGGCACGAGGGCGCCCCGATGGAGGCGCACGCCGCCGCGGTGCTGGCCGAGTACGGCGCCGACCCGTCCGGCTTCACCGGCAGGGAACTGCTGGACGACCATGTCATCGACGCCGACCTGGTGCTCACCGCGACCCGCGACCACCGGGCCCAGGTCATCTCGATGGGCCACGCGGCGGGTCTGCGGACGTTCACGCTCAAGGAGTTCACCCGGCTGGTGCGGGCCATAGACACCACCACGCTGCCCGAGGGCAGCGTCACCGAGCGGGCCAGGGCACTGGTCCGCGCCGCCGCCGCGCTGCGCGGCTGGCTGCTGGCCCCCAGCCCGGACGCCGACGAGGTCCACGACCCGTACGGCGCCCCCATCTCGTACTTCCGCAGCATCGGTGAGGAGATCCACACCGCGCTCGACCCGATGGTGACCGCGCTGACCGGTGTCGGCGCCACCGTCCGGCCGTCCTGAACCGGCCGCGGATCCGGCCCGCCGGCCGGCCGCCTCACCCCGCCCCGGGACCCGCCGCAACCGCGGCGGCCGCCTGTGAGTCTCAACAGGTGTTCGCCGTCCCGGCCCGGCCACCACTAGGGTGTGACGCTGTGAGGTACCACCCCCGGACGTGTGCGCAGCACCGCTACGCCCCCGAAACCGTCGGAGGCGGCTCGTGCGCGAGTATCTGCTGACCCTTTTCGTCGCCGCAGCGGTCACGTATCTGCTGACCGCGCCGGTACGGAAGTTCGCCATCGCCGCCGGCGCGATGCCGCCCATCAGGGCACGTGACGTGCACCGCGAGCCCACTCCGCGGCTCGGCGGCATCGCGATGTTCGGCGGCCTGTGCGCCGGCCTGCTGGTCGCGGCGCACCTGTCCAACATCGGCGACGTCTTCTCGCTGTCCAACGAGCCGCGCGCGCTGCTGTCGGGCGCCGGGCTGATCTGGCTGCTCGGCGTGCTGGACGACAAGTGGGGCGTGGACGCGCTCATCAAGCTCGGCGTGCAGATGATCGCGGCCGGCGTCATGGTGCTCCAGGGCCTCACCATCCTGTGGCTGCCGGTGCCCGGCGTCGGCCCGGTCGCGCTGACCCCGGTCCAGTCCACGCTGCTCACCGTCGCGCTGGTGGTGATCACCATCAACGCGGTCAACTTCGTGGACGGCCTCGACGGCCTCGCGGCCGGCATGGTGTGCATCGCCTCGGTCGCGTTCTTCATGTACGCCTACCGCATGTGGTACGGCTACGGCGTCGAAGCCGCCGCGCCCGCCACGCTGTTCAGCGCGATCCTGATCGGGATGTGCCTGGGCTTCCTGCCGCACAACATCCACCCGGCGCGGATCTTCATGGGCGACTCGGGCTCGATGCTGATCGGCCTGGTGCTCTCCTCCAGCGCGATCTCCATCACCGGCCAGGTCGACCCCGACGCGATCACCTCCTTCACCGGGTCGACCCGGGAGACCGTGCACTTCATGGTGCCGGTCTACATGCCGCTGCTGCTGCCGCTGACGATGATCGCGATTCCGGCCGCCGACCTGGTGCTCGCGGTGGTCCGCAGGACCTGGAAGGGCCAGTCGCCCTTCGCCGCCGACCGCGGCCACCTGCACCACCGGCTGCTGGAGATCGGGCACTCGCACAGCCGGGCGGTGCTGATCATGTACTTCTGGTGCGCGCTGTTCGCCTTCGCCGCGGTGGCCTTCTCGGTCAACTCCTCCAGCCTGCTGATCGTGCTGGTCATCGTCGCGCTCAGCGCGGTCGGCCTGGTCGTCCTGCTGCTGCCGCGCTTCAAGCCGGCCGCCCCCGACTGGGCGGAGTCCGTGGTGCCGCCGCGCTACCGGCGCCGCCGCCGGCGGCTCGCGGCCGGAGCGGCCGCCGCCGAGCGGGAGATGCGCTCGCCCGACCGGCCCGCCCTGCACGGCTCGACCGCGATCGGTGACCGCTCGCAACTGCCCGATCGCAGGCCGGACCGGCACTCCGAGCAGCGCAGCCCGGTGGAGACCCGTCCCTGACGACGCCGTAGGCTGTCATCCCGGCGACGTCTTTACCGGACACGTACAGGTACAACTCCGGAGAAACGGTCGGCGTGTCGCGAGCACAGTCCTGTGACAGGCAGCACATGTCCATGGTAAAGACCGCATCAAATACTTTGTGATACCGTTCACGAAAGCAGGGAACGTGCCGAAGGACCGGAAGAGCGGTCGTCCGGCGCGAGGTCACATCCTCGTTCCCTGACTCGCTCGTCTCCGACGACACCCGCTTGCCCCAACTCCCGCCGGAGGAGCCGTCACCATGCAGCAGAACGACGCCCGAATCCTCAGGGGTGCCGCGTACATCGCCGCCCCCGTCGGAGTCGTCGCCACCGTCCTCAGCGCCGTACTCGCAGGCGAAAAAGGCCTCGTCGGCGGGCTGATGGCAGTCCTGGTGGTCGCGGTCTTCTTCGCGTTCGGCTCCTGGGTGCTGATGACGATGACCGAGGACCGGCCCCAAGTCGCCATGGCCGCGGGGATGCTGGTCTACGCCGTGCAGATCCTGATGATCGGCATCTTCATCGTCGTCTTCAAGGACACCACCCTGTTCAGCGGCCGGGCCTTCGGCCTCACGCTGCTGGTGACCGCGCTGTCCTGGGTGGGCGGTCAGGTCAAGCAGAGCCTCACCTCCCGGATGCTGTACGTCGACCCCGTTCCCTCCGTCCCCCCGGCCGAATGATGCGCGGTGCCAAGGGGCGGGTAAAGAGGCCGCAATTCCATCTGCTATCGTCCGGAAACGCATCTGGACGTGGAGGCCCCTCACGCTTGAGGAAGGTGCTGCCCCCGCGCCCATCGGTGTATTCGGATCCAGGGCCGCGGACGCGGCGCGGAGCCCGGGTGCCCGGTCTTCGATGCGGGCTCCCAGCGGACCGTGGTGACTTCGCCACGCCTCGTCCGCCGTGCCGACCAGCGGCCTCACCAGCCGCGCTGACACACAAGGTTGCCGTTACTTATGCGTCACGACGAAGGAGTCACGGGTGAGTGCCCACACGCTGCTCGCTGAGGCTGGATGCCACATCCAGCACGACTGCGCATTCCCCGCTCCGGGCCTCAACTCGTTCGACTTCAAGCCGATCTTCAGCATCGGCAGCTTCGACTTCACCAAGCCGATGCTGCTGGCGATCATCTGCATGGTGCTGGTGGTGGGCTTCTTCTGGGCGGCGTTCAACAAGCCCAAGCTGGTCCCGGGCAAGCTGCAGCTGGTCGGCGAGATCGGCTACACGTTCGTCGCCCGCAGCATCGCCCGCGAGGTGATCGGCAAGAAGGGCGACAAGTACGTCCCCTTCCTCGCGTCGATCTTCTTCTTCGTGTGGTTCATGAACATCATGTCGATCATCCCGGCGGCGCAGTTCCCGGCGATGTCCCGGTTCGCGTTCCCGGTCGGCCTGGCCGCGCTGGTGTTCATCACCTACATGTACCTGACCTTCAAGACGCACGGCTTCCGCGGCGGCGTCAAGAACCTGGTCTGGATCGAGGGCCTGCCCAAGCCGCTGGTGCCGCTGATCGTGCTGCTGGAGTTCGTCCAGAACGTGATCACCCGGCCGTTCACCCTCGCGGTGCGGCTGTGGGCCAACATGTTCGCCGGCCACATGCTGATCGTGATGTTCAGCGTGGCGAGCTGGTACCTGCTCACCCCGTCGATCATGACCGCGGTGTCCGGCGGCTCGTTCGCGCTGGCCATCTTCATGACGGCCTTCGAGCTGCTGATCCAGTTCCTTCAGGCGTACATCTTCACGCTGCTCGCCTCGATCTACATCAGCGGAGCGCTCGAAGAGGGTCACTGACCCGCACCCGAACGCCACCCACCGAATCCTCCGCTGGGAAGCCCCCCATCGGACCGCATCACAAAGGAAGACAGGGAAATGTCTGCCGAGTTCGTTAACCTCGCCGCTGCCACCACCGCCGGCCGCCTGGGCGCGGTCGCCTACGGCCTCGCCGCCATCGGCCCCGGCGTGGGTATCGGCCTGGTCTTCGGCCACTCCATCGAGGCCATGGCCCGCCAGCCCGAGGCCATGCCGATCATCCGCACCAACATGTTCCTCGGCTTCGCGCTCTGCGAGGTCCTCGCACTGCTCGGCCTGGTCGTCCCCTTCATCTTCCAGAAGTGACCTGGACCCCCGACCAGTAGCCACTCGACGAAAGGTTCAGACATGATGACCTTCCTTGCGGAGGAGGGGGCGCAGAACCCGCTCATCCCCGACACCGCGGAACTGGTTGTCGGCCTGCTCTGCTTCTTCATCGTCTTCGGCATCCTCGGAAAGAAGCTGCTTCCGAACATCCAGAAGACCCTTGCAGAGCGGCACGACGCGATCGAGGGTGGCCTGGAGCGCGCGGAGAAGGCGCAGGCCGAAGCCAACCGCACGCTTGAGGAGTACAAGGCCCAGCTCGCCGAGGCCCGCCACGAGGCGGCCCGGATCACCGAGCAGGCACGCGAGCAGGGTGCCGTGATCATCGCGGAGATGCGCGAGGAGGGCCAGCGCCAACGGGACGCCATCGTCGCCGCGGGCCATGCCCAGATCGACGCGGACCGCCGCCAGGTGACCGTCACCCTGCGCCAGGAGGTCGGCAGGATCGCCACCGACCTCGCCGGCAAGCTGGTGGGCGAGTCCCTGGAGGACAGCGCCCGGCAGAGCCGCACCATCGACCGCTTCCTGGACAGCCTCGACGGTTCGGCGGACGCCGGAGCGGGCAACGGGGCAGGCGCCGGGGCGGCCCGATGAACGGCGCAAGCCGCGACGCGCTGGCCGGCGCCAGGGAACGGCTGCACGCGCTGACCGACAACACGTCGGTCGACGCGACCGTGCTGGCCGACGATCTGGCCGCCGTGACCGCGCTGCTGAACCGCGAGTCGTCGCTGCGCCGCGCCCTGACCGACCCGGCGCAGTCCGGTGAGGCCAAGGCCGGGCTCGCCCGGCGGCTGGTGGGCAGCCAGCTCGGCGCGGACAGCACCGACCTGTTCACCGGCATGGTGCGGTCCCGCTGGTCGCGGTCCCGCGACCTGGTGGACGCGCTGGAGGAACTGGCGGACACCGCCGACCTGACCGCAGCCGAGCGTGACGGCACGCTCGACGAGGTCGAGGACGAGCTGTTCCGCTTCGGCCGGATCGCCGCGGGCAGCCCCGACCTGCGCGCCGCACTCAGCGGCCGGGCGGGACAGGGCGCCGCCAAGGCCGACCTGCTGCACACGCTGCTGGGCGGTCGCGCCAAACCGGTCACGGAACGGCTGGTCACCCGGCTGGTCACCGCGCCGCGAGGACGTAGCCTTGAAAGCGGGATCGAATCCCTGTCCAAGCTGGCCGCGGCCCGCCGCGGCCGGACGGTGGCGGAGGTGGTCTCGGCGATTCCGCTGAACGAGACGCAGAAGCGTCGGCTCGGTGACGCCCTGGCCAGGATCTACGGCCGCCCGGTGCATCTGAACCTGGACGTGGACCCCGCGGTCCTCGGCGGGGTCCGGGTGCGGATCGGCGACGAGGTCATCAACGGCTCCATCGCGGACCGCCTCGACGAGGCGTCCCGCCGGATGGCCGGCTGACGACAGCATCGACGGCAGCATCATCGGTACATCGACAAGCACAGCAAGCACTGACGGCCCGCGTTGGGCCGACGCCCCTCAAAGAAGACTTCGGGCCCAACAAGGAGAGCAGGGAACCCAGATGGCGGAGCTCACGATCCGGCCGGAGGAGATCCGGGACGCACTGGAGACGTTTGTCCAGTCGTACCAGCCGGACGCGGCCTCGCGCGAGGAGGTCGGCACGGTCAGCGTTGCCGGAGACGGCATCGCGAAGGTCGAGGGCCTGCCCTCGGCGATGGCGAACGAACTGCTGCGGTTCGAGGACGGCACCCTCGGCCTCGCGCTGAACCTCGAAGAGCGCGAGATCGGCGCGATCGTCCTCGGCGAGTTCAACGGCATCGAGGAGGGCCAGCCGGTGCACCGCACCGGTGAGGTGCTGTCGGTGGCGGTCGGCGAGGGCTACCTGGGCCGGGTCGTCGACCCGCTCGGCACCCCGATCGACGGCCTCGGCGAGATCGAGACCGACGGCCGCCGCGCACTCGAACTGCAGGCCCCCACGGTCATGCAGCGCAAGTCGGTGCACGAGCCGATGCAGACCGGCCTCAAGGCCGTGGACTCGATGACCCCGATCGGCCGCGGCCAGCGCCAGCTGATCATCGGCGACCGCCAGACCGGCAAGTCCGCCCTGGCCATCGACACGATCATCAACCAGCGCGACAACTGGCGCAGCGGCGACCCGCAGAAGCAGGTCCGCTGCATCTACGTCGCCATCGGCCAGAAGGGCTCCACCATCGCCGGCGTACGCGCCGCGCTGGAGGAGGCCGGCGCCCTGGAGTACACGACGATCGTCGCCGCCCCGGCGTCCGACCCGGCCGGCTTCAAGTACCTCGCCCCCTACACCGGCTCGGCCATCGGCCAGCACTGGATGTACCAGGGCAAGCACGTCCTCATCGTCTTCGACGACCTGAGCAAGCAGGCCGACGCCTACCGCGCCGTCTCCCTGCTGCTGCGCCGCCCGCCGGGCCGCGAGGCCTACCCCGGCGACGTCTTCTACCTGCACTCCCGCCTGCTGGAGCGCTGCGCCAAGCTCTCCGACGACCTGGGCGCCGGCTCCATGACCGGTCTGCCGATCGTGGAGACCAAGGCCAACGACGTCTCGGCGTTCATCCCGACCAACGTCATCTCCATCACCGACGGCCAGTGCTTCCTGGAGTCCGACCTCTTCAACGCCGGCCAGCGCCCCGCGCTGAACGTCGGTATCTCGGTCTCCCGGGTCGGCGGCTCCGCCCAGCTGCGCGCGATGCGCAGCGTCGCGGGCCGGCTGCGCGTGGACCTCGCCCAGTTCCGTGAGCTGGAGGCCTTCGCGGCCTTCGGTTCCGACCTGGACGCGGCCTCCAAGGCGCAGCTGGAGCGCGGCCAGCGGATGGTCGAGCTGCTCAAGCAGGGCCAGTACGCGCCCTACGCGATCGAGGACCAGGTCGTCTCCATCTGGGCCGGCACCACCGGCAAGCTGGACGACGTCCCCGTCGAGGACGTCCGCCGCTTCGAGCGCGAGCTGCTGGACTACCTGCACCGCGAGCGCAAGTCGCTGCTCACCGGCATTGTCGAGACCGGCAAGCTGGAGGAGGGCACCGTCGACGCGCTGACCGAGGCGGTCGACGCCTTCAAGAAGCAGTTCGAGACGTCCGCGGGCGCGCTGCTGGTCGAGGGCTGATCGCATGGGCGCACAGATTCGGGTTTACAAGCGCCGGATCAAGACCGTCTCCGCCACGAAGAAGATCACCAAGGCGATGGAGATGATCGCCGCCTCGCGCATCGTCAAGGCGCAGCGCCAGGTGGCGGCCTCGTCCCCGTACGCCGATGAACTGACCCGGGCGGTCACGGCGGTCGCGACCGGCTCCAACACCAAGCACGCGCTGACCACCGAGGCCGAGAACCCGAGCCGTGCCGCGGTCCTGCTCATCACGAGCGACCGCGGCCTGGCCGGCGGCTACTCGTCCAACGCGATCAAGGCGGCCGACCGGCTCACCGAGCGGCTGCGCGCGGAGGGCAAGGAGGTCGACAGCTACGTCGTCGGCCGCAAGGGCCTGGCGTACTTCGGTTTCCGTGAGCGCGAGGTCACGCAGTCCTGGACCGGCTTCTCGGACAGCCCGTCGTACGCCGACGCCAAGGCGGTGGCGACACCGCTGATCGCGTCGGTGCTGGCGGACACGGCCGAGGGCGGGGTGGACGAGCTGCACATCGTCTTCACCGAGTTCGTGTCGATGATGACCCAGAGCCCGGTCGACCGGCGGCTGCTGCCGCTGGCGATCTCGGACAAGCCGGCCGGCGGCGAAGGGGAGCCCTCCAAGCCCCAGGCGCTGCCGCTGTTCGAGTTCGAGCCGTCCGCGGAAGGCGTGCTGGACGCGCTGCTGCCGCGGTACGTCGAGAGCCGCATCTACAACGCCCTGCTGCAGGCCGCCGCCTCCGAGCACGCGGCCCGCCGCCGGGCGATGAAGTCGGCGACCGACAACGCGGAAGATCTGATCAAGTCGCTCACGCGGCTTGCCAACGCGGCCCGACAGGCCGACATCACCCAGGAAATCAGCGAGATCGTCGGCGGTGCCAGTGCTCTGGCCGACGCGAACGCGGGGAGTGACTGACCACTATGACAGCCCCTATTGACACCGTTGAGACCACCGCCACCGGCCGGGTGGCGCGGGTCATCGGCCCGGTCGTCGACGTGGAGTTCCCCGTCGACGCCATGCCGGAGATCTACAACGCGCTGCAGGTCGACGTCGCCGACCCGACCCGGGCCGGCGAGACCAAGACGCTGACCCTCGAGGTCGCGCAGCACCTCGGCGACGGCCTGGTCCGCGCCATCTCTATGCAGCCCACCGACGGCCTGGTCCGCCAGTCCCCGGTGACCGACACCGGCAACGGCATCACCGTGCCGGTCGGCGACGTCACCAAAGGCCGCGTCTTCAACACCCTGGGCGCGATCCTGAACGAGCCGGAGGCCGAGTCCGAGGTCACCGAGCGCTGGCCGATCCACCGCAAGGCCCCGGCCTTCGACCAGCTCGAGTCCAAGACCGAGATGTTCGAGACCGGCCTGAAGGTCGTCGACCTGCTGACCCCGTACGTCAAGGGCGGCAAGATCGGCCTGTTCGGCGGCGCGGGCGTCGGCAAGACCGTGCTGATCCAGGAAATGATCATGCGTGTGGCCAAGCTGCACGAGGGCGTTTCCGTCTTCGCCGGCGTCGGCGAGCGCACCCGTGAGGGCAACGACCTCATCGCGGAGATGGCCGAGTCCGGCGTACTCCCGCAGACCGCGCTGGTCTTCGGCCAGATGGACGAGCCGCCGGGCACCCGGCTGCGGGTCGCGCTGGCCGGCCTGACCATGGCGGAGTACTTCCGCGATGTGCAGAACCAGGACGTGCTGTTCTTCATCGACAACATCTTCCGGTTCACCCAGGCGGGTTCCGAGGTCTCCACGCTGCTCGGCCGTATGCCGTCCGCGGTGGGTTACCAGCCGAACCTGGCCGACGAGATGGGCCAGCTCCAGGAGCGGATCACCTCGACCCGCGGTCACTCGATCACCTCGATGCAGGCGATCTACGTCCCCGCGGACGACCTGACCGACCCGGCGCCCGCCACCACCTTCGCCCACCTCGACGCGACGACCGTGCTCTCGCGGCCGATCTCGGAGAAGGGCATCTACCCCGCGGTGGACCCGCTGGACTCCACGTCCCGCATCCTGGACCCGCGCTACATCGCGCAGGACCACTACGACTGCGCCATGCGCGTCAAGGGCATCCTGCAGAAGTACAAGGACCTCCAGGACATCATCTCCATCCTCGGCATCGACGAGCTGGGCGAAGAGGACAAGCTCACCGTCTTCCGGGCCCGCCGCATCGAGCGCTTCCTGTCGCAGAACACCCACGCGGCGAAGCAGTTCACCGGTGTGGACGGCTCCGACGTGTCGCTGGACGAGTCGGTCTCGGCGTTCAACGCCATCGCCGACGGCGAGTACGACCACTTCCCGGAGCAGGCCTTCTTCATGTGCGGTGGCCTGGACGACCTGAAGGCGAACGCCGCCAAGCTCGGCGTCAACTGACCCAGGGCCGTGGCGTGAGGGGGGCAGACGGTCTCTGCCCCCCTCTCGCAGCCCTTATTCTTTGTCTTACGCACCCCCCTCACCCGGTGGGTGCCGACCCGAGGAGCCGTCTTGGCCGATATTCACGTCGAGGTGGTGGCCGCGGACCGCAGCATCTGGTCCGGGGAGGCCGCCATGGTCATCGCCCGCACCATGTCCGGTGACATCGGCATCATGCCGTCGCACGAGCCGGTGCTCGGAGTGCTGCAGTCAGGTCCCGTGACGGTCCGTACGGCCGACGGCGGCACCGTGGTCGTCGCCGTGCACGGCGGCTTCCTCTCCTTCGCGGACAACAAGCTCTCGATTCTCGCCGAGATCGCCGAGCTGGCCGAGGAGATCGACGTCGCACGGGCCGAGCGGGCGCTGGAGCGCTCCAAGTCCGAGGCCGACGCGGGCGCCGAGCGCCGCGCCGAGGTCCGGCTGGCCGCCGCGGCGGGCGCGCACTGAACCACCACCGGCGGGGCGCCGCACAGCTCGGCGCCACCGCGGGAGCAGGACCACGGCGCCGCGGGCTGCCCCTCGGGGCGGTCCGCGGCGCCGGTACGGCAAGGGCAGCAGACACAGGGCGCGCGGCACGGTCGGCAACCAGTACCAGGAGAGGAGATCGGTGGACGTGATCCTCTCGGTGGAACTGGTCGGCGCAGTCGTGGGAGCGATCCTGCTGGCGCTGTTCGTCCTCGGGCTGCGCCGCCGGCTGATCCAGCGCCCGGGGGGCACCTTCGACTGCAGCCTGCGGGTGGCCCCGCAGGAGGGCGCCGAGCCCACCGGCAAGGGCTGGGTCTACGGGGTGGCCCGCTACAACGGCGACCGGGTCGAGTGGTTCCGGATCTTCTCCTACGCCTTCCGGCCGCGCCGGGTGCTGGAGCGCCCCTCGATCGAGGTCGAGGGCCGCAGGGAGCCGCGCGGCTCCGAAGAGCTGGCGCTGCTGTCCGACGCGGTCGTCCTGACCTGCGGGCACCGCGGCCTGCGGCTCGAACTGGCGATGAGCGACGACGCCCTCACCGGCTTCCTGGCCTGGCTGGAAGCGGCCCCGCCCGGCCAGCGCGTCAACGTCGCCTGAGCGGGGCGCCGCCTCAGCGGTTCTCGCCCGGCACCCACAGCACGTCCCCGCGCTCCTTGTTCGCCGTCCTGGCCAGGATGAAGAGCAGGTCGGAGAGCCGGTTGAGGTAAGTGGCCGTCAGCGGGTTCATCGTGTCGCCGTGTTCGGCCAGCGCCGCCCAGGTGGAGCGCTCCGCGCGGCGGACCACCGTACAGGCCTGGTGCAGCAGCGCAGCGCTCGCCGTGCCGCCGGGCAGGATGAAGCTGCGGAGCTTGTCCAGGCCGTCCAGGAAGCTGTCGCAGTCCGCCTCCAGCCGGTCCACGTAGCTCTGCTCGACCCGCAGCGGCGGATACTTCGGGTCCGGCACGACCGGGGTGGCCAGGTCGGCGCCGACGTCGAAGAGGTCGTTCTGCACGCGGACCAGGACGGCCGCCACGTCCTCGGCCGGCCCGCCGAGCGCCAGGGCGGTGCCGATGACCGCGTTGGCCTCGTTGGCGTCGGCGTACGCGGCGATCCTGGTGTCGGTCTTCGCGGTACGGCTCATGTCGCCGAGCGCGGTCGTACCGTCGTCGCCGGTGCGGGTGTAGATGCGGGTGAGATTGACCATGCCGTCGAGCGTAGGGCCTGCGGGGCCGGGTCCGTGCGACCAAGGACACACGGTGACGCGCCCGACATCATGCTGCGCCGGGCCCCGAACCGGCGCTAGGGTCCGGCCAGATACCCCAACGGAGAGGTGTGTGCCGTGGCGAAGAAGCTCGCCGTCGTAGGAGCCGGACTGATGGGCTCGGGCATCGCGCAAGTGGCGGCCCAGGCGGGTTACGAGGTGATCCTGCGGGACGTCACGGACGAGGCGCTGACGCGCGGGACCGACGGCATCAAGGCGTCGTACGACCGTTTCGTGGCCAAGGGCAAGCTCGAACCGGCCGACGCCGAGGCGGCGTTGGGCAGGATCAGCACCACCACCGACCTCGGCGCCGTCGCGGACGCCGACCTGGTGGTGGAGGCGGTCTTCGAGAAGATCGAGGTCAAGCAGGAGATCTTCCGCACCCTGGACCGGATCACCGGCCCCGGCACCGTCCTGGCGTCCAACACCTCGGCCATCCCGATCACCAAGATCGCCGCCGCGACCGAGCACCCCGAGCGGGTCGTCGGCACCCACTTCTTCTCGCCGGTGCCGATGATGCAGCTGTGCGAACTGGTCCGCGGTTACAAGACCAGTGACGACACGTTGGCCCGCGCCAGGGAATTCGCCGAAAGCGTCGGCAAGACCTGCATCGTCGTCAACCGCGATGTGGCCGGCTTCGTCACCACCCGGCTGATCTCCGCGCTCGTCGTGGAGGCCGTCAAGCTCTACGAGTCCGGGGTCGCCTCGGCCGAGGACATCGACATCGCCTGCAAACTGGGCTTCGGGCACGCCATGGGGCCGCTGGCCACCACCGACCTCACCGGCGTGGACATCCTGCTGCACGCCGCGGGCAACATCTACGCCGAGTCGCAGGACGAGAAATTCGCCCCGCCGGAGATCATGCGGCGGATGGTGGACGCGGGGGATCTGGGCCGTAAGAGCGGTCAGGGCTTCTACCCGTACTAAGCAATGTCACTCACATGAGTGAATTCGGTCTCGGTTCGCTCACAGACGGCAACTTCTCTTTGCGACGGACCGTCAGGTGTGTGAAGACATACGGACGAGTGCCGCAATTCTTCGGGAGCGACTATGCATATCAGGGGCGACCACGCCGAGCTGGTCGTCGGGGGCCGCCTCGACGTCCGCAGCGCGGCGGACGCCCGTACCGCCCTGCACACCGCGGTCGACTCCGGCCGCGGTGATCTCGTACTCGACCTGACCGAGCTGGACTCGTGGGACGCCACCGGCCTCGGCGTCATCATGGGCGTCCACCGCAGGGCGGGCCGGGCCAACCGCCGGCTGGTGCTGCGCAACGTACCGCCGCAGATGCAGCGGCTGCTGGTGGCCACCCGGCTGCACCGCATCCTCGCGATCGAGGCCGAAAGGTGACGTAAGGGCGGCCGGGCACCCCTGCGCTTCATTGATACGGTGCGAGCGCTTACAGTTTGGACTCGGATTGCCCGCAGGCGTGCCACCCCGTACGCCGGACCAGGGGAATCGGGCCGGCCTGCCACGGACGGCGGCCCGGCGGCGCCCCTGACGTGACGCTCATGGGGGCGTAGGACATGGACCAGCACAACGGCGAGCACGGCGAGCACCCAGGGCAGGACGAACCGTTCGACGCCTTCGGCGTCAGGAGCGGCGGCAACGGCGGCGGCCCCGCCGACCGCGGCGCGCTGGTGCCGTACGGGCAGCCCGCTCCCGACCCGTTCTTCGACGCGCCCTTCGACAGCCCGGACGACCCCAGCGCCTTCGCGGGGCTGCGCCCGGTCGAGCCCTCGCTCTTCGACGCCACCGCGCCGCTGCCCAAGGCGCTGCGGCCGGCCCGCGAGCCGCTGGAGCTGACCGCGGGCACCGGGACGCCGAGCGGCGGCGCCCGGGTGCGGCGGATCGTCACACCCGACTACGTGCTCACCATCAACCCGATCGACGGCACCGAGGTCACGGCGTGCCCGCCGCAGGAGCGCAGGACCCCGGTGGCGCGCACCCGCGAGGAGCGCGCCGCGCACCTCGCCGCCCACCGGCCCTCCCCGCCGCCCGGCCCGCCGGGACCCGAACTGCCGCTGCTGGAGCGCGACGAGGAGCGGGAGCGGCTGATCCGGCTGCTGGCCCGCGGCCGGTCGGTACGCGTCACGGGCGCGTCGGGCGCCGGGCGTACCGCGCTGCTGGAGTCGGTCGCCAACGCCTGTACCGACCTCGCCCCCGACGGCGTGCTGTGGCTGTCCGGCTACCGGCGTACCGCGGGCGACGTCCTGCACGCCCTCTACAGCACCGTCTACACCGGCGACGACTACCGCCCGAGCCGCGCTGAGCTGCCCGGGCTGCTGCGCGAGACCGGCGCGGTCGTCGTGGTGGACGACCTGGAATTCGGCGGCGCCGCGCTGGAGGAGGTGCTCGCCGCCGCCCCCGAGTGCGCCTTCCTGGTGTCCGCGTCCCCCGAAGTCCCCGCGCCCCCCGCCGAGTCGATGGTCGAGGAGGTCTTCCTCTCCGGGCTCACCCGGGTCGCCTGCGTCGACCTGCTCACGCTGGCCGCCGGCCGGCCCCTGGAGGAGGACGAGACCGCCTGGGCGGCCGACCTGTGGTTCGAGTCCGAGGGGCTGCCGCTGCGCTTCGTCCAGGCCGGCGCGCTGCTGCGGCAGCGGGACGCGCTGCGCTTCCCGCCCGAGCCCGACTGGGACGACTCGGTGTGGCAGAACGGCACGCCGGCCGCGCCCGCCGCGTCCGCGGCGGACCTGATACCCGACCTGACCGGCTTCGACGACCCGGTCGACCCGGCCGCGCCGGAGATACCCGCGGTCCCGCAGCCGCCCGCCCCCCGGGTGCCCGCCGCCGACGTGCCGCTGCCGTCGCTCGCGGAGAGCGCCGCCCCCGCCGACCTGCTCGCCTCCCGGCTGAGCGAGTCCGCCCGCGAGGCCCTCGCCTTCGCGGTCGCCCTCGACGGCGAATGCCCGCACCCCTCGCACCTGCCCGCGCTTGTCGGCGACACCCACGGGGACGCCGCGCTCGGCGAGATGACCGCTGTCGGCCTCGCCGTCCCGGTCGCCGCGCACTACCGGCTCGCCGCCGGCGTCACCCAGCAGCTCGCCGCCGCCTTCACCGCCGAGGGCGAGCTGAGCGAGGTCCAGGCGCACACCGCCGCCCTGCACTACGCCTGGTGGACCGGGCACCCCTCGGTCACCGCGGCCCGCGCCGCCGCCGAGTCCGAGGCGATCATCGCGGCGATGGCCGCCTGCCGCGACAACGGCAATCCGACCGCCGCGGTCCTGCTGGCCCGTACCGTCGCCCCGGTGTTCGCCGCCGCCCTGCACTGGGGCGCCTGGGAGCGCGCGCTGCGGATCGGTCAGGAGGCCGCGCGGCTGTCCGGCGAGGTGGCCGAAGAGGCGTACTTCCACCACGAGTTGGGTGTGCTGGCGCTCTGCAACGGCACGATGGACCGGGCCAGGGCCGAGCTGGAGGCGTCCATCGCGCTGCGGGGCGCGCTCGCCGACCGCCAGGGCACGGTGGTCGGCCGCCGCACCCTCGCGCTGGTCGACGACGCCGATCCGGTGGCGCCCCTCGAACTCCTCCCGGCCGCGCCCGAGGACGAGCAGCCCACTGTCGTGGCGCCGCCGCTGGCCGTCATCCACCACCGGCCCGCCCCGGCCCACGCGGCGCCCTCGCCGGGCCCCAGGCGGCTCGCGGTCGTCGGCACCCGCCGCAACATGGTGGCGGCCGGCACGGGTGTCCTGCTGGCCGCGGTCCTGGGCACGATCGTCACGCTGGGCGCGACGTCGGGGGCCGGCGACGGGTCCGACCAGAAGAACCAGGTCAAGCCGCTGGAGTCGGCCCAGCCGGAGGCCCCGGAGGACACGTCGAGCACGTCCCCCGCCGCGTCGGCGTCCTCGGCGCCGGCTTCCTCCACGGCCCCGCCTCCGGCGAGCACGGCGCCGACGCAGTCGGCCACGGCGCCGGACGGCACGCAGGGCGGCACGGCCTCGACGCCGCCGCCCGCGACCTCCGGTCCGCCGCAGCACTCGACCGGCGGGGGCACGTCGTCCGGCGGCGGCACCTCGGGTGGTACGCCCGGTGGCACCAGCGGCGGTACGTCCGGTGGCACGGCGGGTGGCCAGACCGGCAGCCCGAGCAGCAGCCCGAGCAACCCGACGGATACTCCGAGTGGCGGCCCGACGGACACCCCGACATCGCCGACGCCGACCATCCCGACCGCCCCGCAGTCCCAGCCCGTCCCTGCGTCGCCCACGGTCATCGAACCCTCGGCCGCGCCGACCGACTCGGCCACGACCAGCCCCGCCGACACCGGTACCGGCAGCGCGACGCCGACCACGGCGCCGTAGGGCGCGGGCCGGCGGCAGGCCCGGCGTGACGGCGGGGAGCCGTCACGCCGGGACCGCGGGTGAATCAGGTCGTACGGGTCGTACGGGTCGTACGGGTCGTACGGCCGGTCAGCTCGCGCTGCAGGAGAAGGTCGGCCAGGTGGTGGAGCCGTTCTTCTGTATCGTCAGGCCCCAGTTGTTGCCGCTGCCGTTGGGTTTGGCGACCAGCGTGTACTGGCTCGGGTAGTTGGCGGTGATGTTCCAGGTCGACATGACCACCTCAGGGGCGGGCATGCTCGCGGTCACGGTCCAATTGCTGGAGCCGGTGACCGCGACGTTGAGGTTGTAGCGGTCGCTCCACTGGTCGCCGGCCGTGACGGAGGCGCTGCAACTCCCGCCGCCGCTGCCGCCGGTGGTGCCGCCGGTGGTCGGGGGAGTGGTGGTGCCGCCGTTCGTCCCGCCGCTGCCGCCGGAGCCCACGGTGATGTTGGAGCTACCGGAGGATCCGTAGCCCTCGGTGGCCAGGATCTCGTAGTTCGGAGTGCCGAGGTTCAGGCCCGCTTGTGCCCACGCGTTGAAGAAGTTGGCCACGGTGATGGTGCCGCCGGTGCGCTTCGCCTGGCGGACCGCCCAGTACTGGTAGAAGGTCGCGGTGCCCTGGATGGACGGCTGGTTGACGCGCTGTGTCCGGTACAGGTCGTACGTGCTGCCGTCGCTGTTGACCGAGCCCAGCCTTGAGGTGCCGGAACTCGGGTTGTAGTTGCCGTAGTTGTCGACGATGTAGTACTCGATGAGCGGGTTCGTGGTCCAGCCGTACAGCGACAGGTAGCAGTTGCCGTTGCAGTTCCACGAGCCCGAGTAGGTCACAGGCGCGGTCGTGCCCGGGTTCCAGCCCTTGCCGGCCACGAAGTTGGTCACGTTGTTCCACGTGGTGCTGTACTGGCCGCCGGAGCCCATGGTCATGGAGGCCTGGCCGCTGTTCTGGCTCCAGAACGAGTAGAAGTACCCGTTGTTGGTGCCGGTGCTGTTCTGGTTGACGGTGGTGTCGGCGTTGGCGGTGCCGGGCATGACCAGGGCGGCCACGCCGATCAGCACGAGCGTGCAGATACCGCTGAGGAGCAGCCGGAACCGGCTGAAAACCGTGAGGCGTCCGCGTCCGCGGATCTCCGGCCGGGTGGGGGGATTGGTCATCTGTGTGCTTCCTCCTCGTGAAGGCTGGCGTGGGGTGCCAGGCTGCGCGCGCACGGCCCGCGCGGGCGTCCGGCGGCCGATCGCACACCAATGCCGCGCACCGCAGCAGGGGTTGGCCGCCCACCGACCGGTCGGCGACCGAGCGACCGGGCCACGAAGGTGCCCCGGACCGACAGTTGGTGCGCCTGTCGACGGCGACAGTGTTGAACCGCCCCGCCCCACTGTCAACACTTTCGCCGAGAATTCCGAAAGCGTCGCCACCCTCAAGACCCCTGTGGGTCTGCGTCATCGCTGGTCACCGGCCACCCATGGTCGACCGGCCTTGCGGCAGACTCATGAAGCCGCCATCCGCAGCGCAGCCATCACCCCGAGATTCCCGAAACTTTCGAACCTCTTCCGGTGGAAGCAGTCGGGGTGGGCGCACCCTCTCGGTGCTACGTCCCTCCGGCCGGCCTCAATCGCGAGTGCGACGGCCGGGCAGCCCGCAGCCCCGGGTGTCGATGTCGGTAGCCGTCACGCGGCGGAGGGTGCCGTGACGCGCACGCAGCGAGCCCCGCGCCGCGGGTCGCCGTACCGGGCGCGGGGCGGGGAGGGCCGGGGGGTCAGAAGAGGCGGAGTTTGTCGTCTTCGATGCCGCGCATGGCGTCGTAGTCGAGGACGACGCAGTCGATGCCGCGGTCGGTGGCCAGGACGCGGGCCTGGGGCTTGATCTCCTGGGCGGCGAAGACGCCCTTCACGGGCGCCAGGTGCGGGTCGCGGTTGAGGAGTTCGAGGTAGCGGGTGAGCTGCTCGACGCCGTCGATGTCGCCGCGCCGCTTCAGCTCGATGGCGACCGTGCCGCCCGAGGCGTTGCGGCAGAGGATGTCGACCGGGCCGATCGCGGTGGGGTATTCGCGGCGGATCAGGGTCCAGCCGTCGCCCAGCACCTCCATGCGGTCGGCGAGGAGCTCCTGAAGATGGGCCTCGACGCCGTCCTTGATCAGGCCGGGGTCGATGCCGAGTTCGTGCGAGGAGTCGTGCAGGACCTCTTCTATCGTGATGATCAGCTGCTCGCCCGCCTTGTTCACGACCGTCCAGACACCGTCGTCGCCCTCCTTGAGCGTGCAGGGCGGGGACATCCAGTTGAGCGGCTTGTAGGCACGGTCGTCGGCGTGCACGGACAGGCTGCCGTCGGCCTTGATCAGCAGCAGCCGGGTGGCGGACGGAAGGTGGGCGGACAGCCGGCCCGCGTAGTCGACGGAGCAGCGGGCGATCACGAGGCGCATGGTGGGCCACGCTACTGGACGCGGCCGGCGGTTCGCGATTCGGCCCCGCCGCGGCCGGGACTGTACGGGTTCGGCCGACTACGGGCAGCCGCCGAAACTTGGCCGGTTGTGGGTGCTCCCTCCTGGTGCCTTCCGCATTCCAACCCTACGGTGAAGGCCGGAGGCCGCCGCGCTGGAGGCGCGGTCGCTGCTCCGGATCCCGTCCGTACGACCCCGTGCGCCTACGGGGTCACCGAGAGGAGAACCCATGTCGCTCGACGTCTCTCCGGCCCTCCTCGAACAGGCCGAGCGAGGCGAGGTCGACGAGCAGGAATTCGTCGACTGCGTCCGGACGTCCCTCCCTTACGCGTGGGAGCTGATCAGCTCATTGGTGGCACAACTCAAGGTCGATGGAGGGAACTTCGCGGACAACCAGGTGCCGCCGCCGAGTGAGAAGGACCGTGGCCAGCTGCTCCGCGCGCTGGCGAGCGATGCGATACGCGGTGCACTGCAGCGGCACTTCGGAGTGCGGCTGGCGTTCCAGAACTGCCACCGGGTGGCGGTCTTCCCGCTCGACCCGGCGGTCGGCGAGAGCTACCAGAAGTTCACTTCGGTCCGGTCGCAAGTGCTGAACCAGTCACCGGAGTTCCGGGACTGCTGACGTCTCCCGCGCCGCACGCGCGGGAGCCGTAGTCGATCAAGGCCGGCCGGCACAACGGGGCGTACTCCCGTGACGGGCCACGTACACGTGATCAGGCCAGTTCCGGGAGCACGTCACCGCCGAGACGTGCGACGTTCTGCAACGTCGCCGCGAGGTCGCCCGAGCCCTCCACCAGCAGTGCGAACCGGGTGATGCCGGTGATCTCCGCGGTCGCCGCGAGCCGGTCGGCGCACAGCCGCGGCGGGCCGACCGGGTGCAGGTCGCAGAGCAGTTCGGTGTACGCGTGCGGGTCGCGCATCGTCCGCGCGCGCCCGTCGACCGTACGGTGCGCCGCCAGGCCCTGCTGGAGCCAGCCGGGCATCGCCTTGAGCAGCGTCTCGACCGCGTCCGCGCGGGTGTCGGCGACCTGGGCCACCCCGGCGGAGACGTGCCCGGCCGCGGCGACCGCGTCGGGACTGTGGCCGGCTTCCAGCGCGTGCTGCCGCCACAGGGCCACCATCGCGGCCTTGTCCTGGTCACCGCAGTGCATGCCCAGCAGCATCGGCAGCCCCCGCTCGGCGGCCAGCCGTACGGTGCCGGGCGACGTGCACGCCACCACCACCGGCGGGCCGTCACCCGCGCCGGCCGAGTCCAGTTCGTCCGGCCGCGGCACCACCGGCACCTCGGGGAAGGAGTACCGCGGCCCGCGCGCGCCCACCGAGGGCTCGCGCAGCCAGCGCAGCAGCAGGTCCAGGGACTCGGGGAAACCGTGCTCGTACGCGGCCCTGCCGCCGCCGAAGACCTCCAGGTCCACCCACGGGCCGCCGCGCCCCACCCCGAGGGTGAAGCGTCCGCCGGAGGCCAGGTGCAGCAGTGCCGCCTGCTCGCCCAGCGCCACCGGGTGCGCGGTCGGCAGCACGCTGACCGCGGTGCCGATGCCGATCCGCCGGGTCCTGCCGAGCAGCAGCCCGGCCAGGGTCACCGCCGACGGGCACACCCCGTACGGCACGAAATGGTGCTCGGCCAGCCAGACCGCGTCCAGCCCGGCCTCCTCCGCGGCCTCCGCCGTCGATATCGCCCGGTGCAGCGGCTCGGCCTGGCCCTGACCGGGGAACTGAGCCGCGAGTACGAACGTCCCAACGCGCATCGCCCACCCCTCCTTGCCCTCACTAACGCCTGGCACGTGCCAAAGGCACGGCCTTCTGCGGCGTTTTCATGATTTTCGGCAGTGGCGCGGCGGATGCGCCCGTTCGGGTACCCGCTCATGCGGCGCGTACCCTGGATGCCGTCCGCGAAGCCAGCAGAGCGCGAGGTGCACCGTGTCGCCGCGACGTAACCACCCGCACGGCGCCCAGCGCCCCGCGGAGCGCAGCCAGGAGTCCGGGGTCGGCGGTTCCGGCACCGAGGAGTGGCAGGGCGAGGAGTGGGTGGTGCGGCCGGTCGCCGGCGCCGCCTCCACCAAGCACTACCGCTGCCCCGGCTGCGACCAGGAGATCCCGCCCGGCGTCGGGCACGTGGTGGCCTGGCGCGAATACGACGGCCTCGACGACCGCCGGCACTGGCACCGGGCCTGCTGGAACGCCAAGGACCGCCGCACCAGCAGGGTGCAGCGGTCCCGTAACGCGCCCAGGTACTGAGCGGAGCCCAGGTACGGAGCGGAGCTGTCAGGCGTCGCGCTGCCTGAGCACCACGTAACCGCCGATCAGCGCCACCGCGACCCACACCGCCATGATGCCGATGCCGCCCCACGGCCCGTACGAGGTGTGATCGTCGTTCGACGGCACCACCTGCATGATCTTCTGGCCCGCCTGGTCGGGGAAGTAGCGCGCGACCGTCTTCACCTTCGGCACCGCCGACAGGATCGGCGAGACCAGGAAGAAGAACGGCATCAGGATGCCCAGGCCCAGCATCGGGCTGCGCAGCATCGCCGCCGCGCCCACGCACAGCAGCACCAGCAGCGTCATGTAGAGCCCGGCGCCGAAGACCGCGCGCAGCACCCCCGGGTCTCCGATGTGCGCCTTGTGCGAGCCCAGCAGCGACTGGCCGAGGAAGAAGACGATGAAGCTGGTGGCCATGCCGACCACCAGCGCCAGCGCGCCCGCCACCGCGACCTTGCAGACGTAGAAGGAACCGCGCTGCGGCACCGCGGCCAGCGAGGTGCGGATCATTCCGGTGCTGTACTCGCTGGAGATGACCAGCACACCGAAGACGATCAGTGCGAGCTGGCCCAGCGACATGCCGAAGAAGCTGGTGTTGGTCGGGTCGAAGGTGGCCCGGTCGCCCTCCGACATCGAGTCCCAGTTGTTGTCGAACACCAGGCAGATCACCGCCCCGAGGGCGACGGTCACGATGAAGGCCAGGGCCAGCGTCCAGATGGTGGAGCGGACCGACCTGATCTTCGTCCACTCGGACTGGAGGACAGCGGTTGCGGCAGCCATGTCAACGCCCCTTTCCTGAGCCGGGGTTGCGCCACTGGGCGCCCCACTGCTGCCCGCCGCCGGACTGCGGCGGCCGCCCCGGCGGCTGGTCCTCCGGCGGCGGTGGCGCCGCCTGCGGCTGAGCCGGCGGCTGCCCGGGCGCGGCCGGCGCCTGCGGCAGCCCCTGCGCGGGCCCGCCCGGCGTCACCGCGCCGTGCGCGTGGTATTCGACCGACTCGGCGGTCAGCTGCATGAACGCTTCCTCCAACGACGCCCGCTGCGGGCTCAGTTCGTGCAGCACCAGCTGATGCCGCGCGGCGAGTTCGCCCAGCTCGGCAGCGTCCGTGCCGTCGATCTCGAAGGCGCCGTCACCGGTGGTCAGCACCCGGTGCCCGGCCGCGGTCAGCACATCCTTGAACCGCTCGGGCTGCGGGCTGCGCAGCCGTACGTAGCTGCGGGAGTTCTTCTCGATGAAGTCCGCCATCGAGGTGTCGGCCAGCAGCCGCCCCCGGCCGATGACGATCAGATGCTCGGCGGTCAGCGCCATCTCGCTCATCAGATGGCTGGACACGAAGACGGTGCGGCCCTGCGCGGCCAGGCCCTTCATCAGGTTGCGGATCCAGTGGATGCCCTCCGGGTCGAGCCCGTTGACCGGCTCGTCGAACATCAGGATCTCCGGGTCGCCCAGCAGCGCCGCCGCGATGCCCAGCCGCTGGCCCATGCCCAGCGAGAACCCCTTGGAGCGCTTGCGCGCCACCGCGGTGAGCCCCACCGTCTCCAGCACCTCGTCGACCCGGTGGGTCGGGATGCGGTTGGACTGCGCGATGCACAGCAGATGGTTGTACGCGGTGCGCCCGCCGTGGATCGCCTTGGCGTCCAGCAGCGCCCCGATGTGCTTCAGCGGTTCGCTGAGCTGTGCGTAGTGCTTGCCGTCGATGCGGACGTAGCCTCCGGTGGGCGAGTCCAGGCCGAGCAGCATCCGCATCGTGGTGGACTTGCCCGCGCCGTTCGGCCCGAGGAATCCGGTCACCACGCCGGGGCGCACGGTGAAGGTCAGATGGTCGACTGCGGTCTTGTCCCCGTACCGCTTGGTGAGCCCCTGCAACTCAATCATGGGGGCGAGGCTAGCAAGACACCGCGGCACCCCCGCACGCGAGCGTGCGGGGGTGCCGGAAAAACGCCTGCGACGTGCTTCCGCTGAGGTCAGCGGGACTGCTGGGCCGGGACGCCGCGCGAGATCGGCTCGTCGTCGGGCGAGCCGGCCGCGGCGACGGCCGCACCGGTCAGCGTGGCCAGCATCTCGCGCACGTTGGTCAGCTGCGCGTTGATGCTGTCGCGGCGGTTGGTGAGCGCCGCCAGCTCGCGCTCGGATTCGCTGCGGATCCGGTCGGCCTTCGCGTTCGCGTCCGCGACGATGTCCTCGGACTGGCGCTGCGCGGTCTCCACCGTCTGGCGGGCGCGGCGCTCGGCGTCCGTACGCAGCTTCTCCGCCTCAAGGCGAAGCTGCTCGGCGCGGTGCTCGATCTCCGCCAGGCGCTTCTCCGCCTTGGCCTGACGCGACGCCAGGTCGCGCTCGGACTGCTCGCGGCGCTTGGCCAGGTTCGTCTCGAAGTCCGCGGCGGCCTGGGCGGCCTTGGCGCGGGTCTCCTCGAAGAGCGCGTCGGCCTCCTCGCGCTTGGCCTGCGCGTCCTTCTGGGCGTCGGTGCGCAGCTGCGTCGCGTCGCCCTTCGCCTTGTCGACGATCCGGGCGCCCTCGTCCTCGGCCTTGGACTTGCGGTCGGCGGCGAAGGCCTCCGCGTCGTTGCGCACCTGGGCGGCGGCCGAGTCGGCCAGCTCGCGGTGCTGCTCGGCGGCACGGCGGGCCTCCTCACGCAGGTCCTTGGCCTCTTCCTCGGCCAGCCGGAGGATCTTCTCCACCCGGGCGCCGAGACCGGCGTAGGAGGGCTCGGAGTCGTTCACCTGAGCCGCGGCGTTCTGGGTTTCGAGGTGCAGTTCCTCGATGCGCTTCTCCAGCGCGGTGATCCGTGTCAGCGCGCTGTCTCGGTCGGCGACGAGCTTGGTGATGCGGTCGTCCACCTGTCCGCGGTCGTATCCGCGACGCACGAGCTCGAAGCCGAAGGGGGAGGAAGTGTCGCTCATGAGGTTCCTGTCGATGATTCAGACCGGTGAGGTGATAGAGGGAATCCTAGGGGGCTCAGCGGCGTGTCACCGAGCCATTGCGCATTCGGCATGGAGAATGACCGCTCAATCGAGTGGCGCATCGTCGTTGCGCTTGCCGCCCGTTCGGGCGGAACCGGCAGCAGCTCCCGCGGAGACCGTACTCTTCGTTGATTTGGCTGCGCCACCCGGTGCTTCGAACGATTCCAGCGCTTCCAGCACGTCCTGGACGCGGCCGATCTCCGCATTGATGTCCTCGCGCCTGCGGACCAGGATGTCCAGTTCGCGCCGGCCTTCGGTCACGATCCGGTCGGCCTCGGCGCGCGCCTCCGCCTTGACGCGCTCGGCCTCCCGCTCCGCCTCGGTCTTGTTCTGCTCGGCCTCCTTGAGCAGGTTCTCGACCTTCTTCACCGCCGCGATACGGACCTTGCTCGCCTCCGAGGTGGCGGTGGACTTGATCTCGGCGGCCTTCTGCTCGGCCTCGCGCAACTGCTCGGACGCGGCGGCCACCAGCTTGTCGACCCGCTCGCCGACCACCCGCATCGCCTCGGCGGCCTCCTTGCGGGAGCGGTCGTGCAGCGCCTCCACCTCGGACTCCACCCGGCGGCGCAGCTCGTCGGTGCGCTCCCTGATCGTGGTGGCGTCCCTGCGGGCCTCGCCGAGCAGCGTATCGGCGTCGGTCCGGGCCCGCTCCACCATGCCGTTGCCCTCGGCGGTGGCCTCGTTGACCAGCCGCTCGGCCTCGCCGCGGGCGGCGCCGACCATCGTGTCGGCCTGCTCCTCCGCGGCCTGGGCGACCCGGCGGGCCTCCGCCTGCGCCTTGCCGACCAGCTCGTCGGCCTGCTCGGCCGCCTCGCTGCGGCGCTTGTTGGCCGCCTGCCTGGCCTCGTCCAGTATCCGCTGCGACGCGGTGCGCGACTCCTCGGCGTCCCGCTCGGCGCCCTCCAGCGCCTGCCTGGCCAGGGTGCCCAGCCGGTCGGCCTCCTCGCGGGCCTTGCCGACCAGCAGGTCGGCCTGGTTCGCGGCGTCCGTCCGCATCCGGTTGGCGTCGTCGCGGGCCTCGGACCGCAGCCGGTCGGCCTCCTCGATCGCCTCGTTGACCGTACGGTCGGCGAGCGACTTGGCGGCCTCGGTCTCCTCCTTGGCCACGCTGCGCATCCGGGCCACGTCCTGACCGGCCCGCTCCCGCTCGGAGTTGGCGTCCGCGTGCAGCCGGTCCGCCTCGCCCCGCGCCTCGGCGCGCACCCGCTCGGCCGCGTGCTCGGCCGCCGAACGCAGCCCGGCGATCTCCTGCTCGGCCTCCTGGTGCAGATGCCCGACCGCGTCGCGTACCTGCTGGGCGGTCGCCTCGGCGCCCGCCACCAGCTCGCCGGCCCGCTGCTCGGCCTCGGCCGCCAGCCGGTCGGCCTCCGCCGCCGCGTCCTCGACCCGCTTGCGGGCCGCCGCGAGCAGCTCCTCGCTCTCCCTGCGGGCCTGCGCACGCTCCTGCTCGGCCTCGCCGCGCGCGGTGGCCAGCAGCTCCTCCGCCGCTCTGCGCCGCCGGGCCGCCTCCTCCTGGGCGCCGGCCAGCGCTTCCGCGGCCTCCACCCCGAGGCGCTCCGCCGCGGCGGCCGCCTCGGCGCGCACCCGGTCGGCCGTCTCCTGCGCCGAGGTCAGCCGCTGCTCGGCCTCCGCCGCCGCTTCCGCCTGCACCCGCAGTGCGACGTTCTCGCCCTCCGCGCGGGTCTGCGCCGCGTCCGCCGCCGCCTCGTCGCGCAGCCGTACGGCCTCCGCCTCGGCCTGCTCCTGGAGCGTACGGATCCGCTCGGCGGTCTCCTGGCGCAGCCGGTCGGCCTCCTCCGCCGCCTCCGCGCGGATCCGGTCCGCCTCGGTGGCGGCGTCCCGCAGGTTCTGCTCGGCGGCGCCGACCCGGGCCTCGGCCTCTTCGCGCAGCCGGGCCAGATCGGCCTCGGCCTCCTCGCGCAGCCGGGCCACGGCCGTGTCGGCCTCGGCCCGCAGCTCGGCGCCGGCCTGCTCGGCGGCCTCCTTGACCGCCGCGCCCTGCCGCTCGGCCTCGGCCCGCAGCTCTTCGGCCTCCGCGCGGGCGGCCCGCAGCGCCTCCTCGGCCTTGGTGTTCAGCGCCGAGGCGCGCTCGACGGACTCGGTACGCATCCGCTCGGCGTCGGCGGACGCGCTCTGCCGCTGCTCGTCGCCGTCGGCCTTGGCCTTGGCCAGCAGCTCCTCGGCCTTGCTCGCGGCCTCCTCGATCTGCTGCACCGCCTCGCGGCGGGCCTCGCCGCGGATGCGCTCGCTCTCGGCGACCGCGTCGGCCCGCAGCTGCTCGGCCTCGCCGCGCAGCCGCCTGGCCTCCTCCTGCTGCTCGACGGTCCTGGCGCGGTATTCCGCGGTGTCGTCCTGCGCTGCGCCCCGCAGCTCCTGCGCGGAGGCCTCCGCCTCGCTGCGCAGCCGCTCGGCCTCGGCCTCCGCCTCGCCGCGGATCCGCTCGGCCTCCTCGCCGGCCGACCTGGTGGTGGAGCGCGCGTCCTCCGAGGCCTTGGTCAGGATCTCCTCGGCGGAGCGGGCGGCCTGCGCCAGCTGGGCCGCGGCGTCCTCGGCCGCGGCGGCCCTGGCCGCCTCCTGCGCCTCGGTGCGGATCCGCTCGGCCTCGGCGCGGGCGTCGGCGACGGTCTGCTCGGCCTCCGCCTTGGCGGCCTCCGCCTCCTTGGTCGCCTCGTTGACCATCCGGGCGATCTCGGCCCTGGCGGTACGGGTGCGCTGCTCGTTCTCCGTCTCGGCGGCCGCCAGGCGCTTGGCGGCGCCGGCGGCGGCCTCCTCGCGCAGCCGCTCGGCCTCCGCGGTGGCCGTACGCAGCGCCTCGTCGGCCTCCCGGACGCGCTCCTCGGCCAGCCGGGACAGCTCGGTGGCCCGGTTCCTGGCCTCGTCGGACTCGCTGCGGGTGGACGTCCGCAGCTGCTCGGCCTCGGTGGTCGCCTCCTGGGCCTGCGCCGAGGCGGCGTTCAGCAGCCGCTCGGCGTCCGTGCGGGCCCTGCGCAGCAGCTGCTCGGCCTCCGCGCGGGCCGCCTGGGCGTCGGCGGTCAGCCGGTCCCTGGTCTGCTCGGCGACCCGGGTGGCCTCGGCGCGGGCGGCGGCCAGCGCCGCCTCCGACTCGGCCCTGGTCTCGTCCAGCAGCCGGCGGGCCTGCGACTCGCTGCGGGCCCGCAGCTGCTCGGCCCACGCCACGTTCTCGTTGACGTGCGTCTCGACGTTGGCCCTGCGGTCGGCCAGCTCCTCGTCCAGCTGGCGGCGCCTGGCGATGGCCTCGGCGTGCCACTCGGCCTCGAAGCGCGACTGGTGCTCGGCCTGCTCCTGGAGCAGCCGCTGGGTCTGCGCCCTGGCCTCGCGCAGCTCCCGCTCGGCGTCGGTGCGCAGCTGGTCGGCCTGGATCTGGGCATTGCGCAGCAGCTGGTCGGCCTGGTGCCCGATGTTGTCGTAGGCAGGGCGGGACGCCAGCATGCGCCGCGCCTCGTGCAGCTTGGCGCGCAGCACCTCGACCTGGTATCCGAGGTCGTCGGCGTGGTCGACCGCTTTGCCCCGCTCGGTACGAAGCCGGTCCATCTCGGCTTCGAGCTGAGAGAGGTGGTCGTCAGCTTGGTAGCTGTCGTTGCCCCGCACTCCGCGGTCCCATCGGTCTCCTGGCGTTCTCACCCGCCAACCGGGTGAGATTCTCCGTGACCCTGTTTGAATCCAGGGCCGTAAGAAGAATGGTGTCAGATCAACGGCGCGGAGCGGGAGCGTACCCAGAGCCCACCCCGGTCGGCCCGGTCACTCTACCGGGCAGGACGGGGTCCGGGTCAGTGGTCCTGAGGGTCCTGATCGCCTTCTGCCGGGCTCGCGGCGGCGGTCACCAGTTCGGTGAGCACCCCGTGGCAGTCCTTGGGGTGCAGGAATGTGATCCTGGAGCCCATCGAGCCGTGCCGCGGCTCGGGGTCGAGAACCCGGACCCCCTTGCCGCGGATCTCCGCCGCGTCGGCGTCCACATCGGCGGTGCCGAAGGCGATGTGGTGCACCCCTTCGCCGTTCTTGGCCAGCCATTTGCCGACCGGGGAGTCCTCGCGGATGGGTTCGAGCAGCTGGAGGTAGGAGGCGCCGCCGTCGGAGGTCCCGTTGATCCGCAGCATCGCCTCGCGCACGCCCTGCTCCTCGTTGACCTCGCGGTGGGCCACCTCGAAGCCGTACGTGGCACGGTAGAACTCAACGGTCGCGTCGAGGTCGAAACAGGCGATCCCGATGTGGTCGATGCGCGTCAGCATGGAGCCAGTGCACCGCAGCGGCGGTGATTACGCAACGTGCGCGCCATCACACGCTTCGCCGGGTGACGTGGCCTGTACCCGCCAGTACATTGACGCTAACCCTCGTTAACCTCCTCTCTTCAGCCGAAGGGGCCGCACCATGACCAACAGGACGCGTTCGGTGATCGTCGCGGGTGCCCGCACCCCGATGGGCAGACTGCTCGGCAGCCTGCGCGGCTTCTCCGGGGCCGACCTCGGCGGCTTCGCGATCAAGGCCGCGCTGGAGCGGGCCGGCATCGGCGGCGACCAGGTGCAGTACGTGATCATGGGCCAGGTGCTGCAGGCCGGCGCCGGCCAGATCCCCGCCCGCCAGGCCGCCGTCAAGGCCGGCATCCCGCTGTCGGTGCCCGCCCTCACCGTCAACAAGGTGTGCCTGTCGGGCCTGGACGCCATCGCGCTCGCCGACCAGCTGATCAGGGCCGGCGAGTTCGACATCGTGGTGGCCGGCGGCCAGGAGTCCATGACCAACGCCCCGCACCTGCTGCCGGGCTCCCGGTCCGGCTTCAAGTACGGCGCCATCGAGATGCTCGACTCGATGGCCCACGACGGCCTCACCGACGCCTACGAGAACATCGCGATGGGCGAGTCCACCGAGAAGCACAACACCCGGCTCGGCATCGAGCGCGCCCCGCAGGACGCCTTCGGCGCCCTGTCCCACCAGCGCGCCGCCGCAGCCCAGAAGAACGGCCTGTTCGACGCCGAGATCACCCCGGTCGAGGTCGCCCAGCGCAAGGGCGACCCGGTCGTCTTCAGCCAGGACGAGGGGATCCGCCCGGAGACCACCGCGGAGTCCCTGTCCCGGCTGCGCCCCGCCTTCGCCGCGGACGGCACGATCACCGCGGGCACCGCCTCGCAGATCTCCGACGGCGCCGCGGCC
Organism: Streptomyces sp. NBC_01477; assembly: GCF_036227245.1. Lineage (GTDB taxonomy): Bacteria > Actinomycetota > Actinomycetes > Streptomycetales > Streptomycetaceae > Actinacidiphila. Next base: position 2,760,004 of record NZ_CP109445.1, on the reverse strand, counting down.
GTGGTGGTCATGAGCCGCGCCAAGGCCGAGGAGCTGGGCCTGCCGTGGATCGCCGAGATCGGCGCGCACGGCAATGTCGCGGGCCCCGACAACTCGCTCCAGTCCCAGCCCTCGAACGCCATCGCCCACGCCTTGGGCAAGGAGGGTCTGACGGTGGCCGACCTCGACCTCATCGAGATCAACGAGGCCTTCGCGGCCGTCGCCGTGCAGTCCATGAAGGACCTGGGCGTGACACCTGAAAAGGTGAACGTGAACGGCGGCGCGATCGCCCTGGGCCATCCCATCGGGATGTCGGGAGCCCGTATCGTTCTGCATCTGGCCCTGGAGCTGGGCCGCCGCGGCGGCGGCACCGGCGCCGCCGCGCTGTGCGGTGGCGGCGGCCAGGGCGACGCGCTGATCCTGCACGTGCCGGCGGCCTGACCGGCGGCGGGACCGGCCGGCCGGGCGCCGACCGGCCGCGGCTCGGGCCGGGGCACTGACCGGCCGCGGCTGGGACCGGGGCACTGACTGACCGCCGGACCGGCTGGCGACGGAACCGACTGACGACGGAGGACTGCGGGGATGGTGGACGTCCGCTCACTGGTCGAGCAGGCCCGGGAGGGCAGGCCGCGGGCCGTGGCCCGGCTGATCTCTCTGGTCGAGGGGGCGTCCCCGCAGCTGCGCGAGGTGATGGCCGCGCTCGCGCCGCTGACCGGCGGCGCGTACGTGGTCGGCCTCACCGGCCCGCCCGGCGTCGGCAAGTCCACCTCCACCTCGGCCCTGGTCACCGCCTACCGCAAGGCGGGCCGCCGGGTCGGGGTGCTGGCGGTCGACCCGTCCTCGCCCTTCTCCGGCGGCGCCCTGCTCGGCGACCGGGTGCGCATGTCGGAGCACGCCTCCGACCCGGGCGTCTACATCCGCTCCATGGCGACCCGGGGCCACCTCGGCGGCCTCGCCTGGGCCGCCCCGCAGGCCATCCGGGTGCTGGACGCGGCCGGCTGCGAGGTGATCCTGGTCGAGACGGTCGGGGTCGGGCAGTCCGAGGTCGAGATCGCGGCGCAGGCCGACACCTCGGTGGTGCTGCTGGCCCCCGGTATGGGCGACGGCATCCAGGCCGCGAAGGCCGGCATCCTGGAGATCGGCGACATCTACGTCGTCAACAAGGCCGACCGCGACGGCGCCGACGCCACCGCCCGCGAGCTGAACCACATGCTGGGCCTGGGCGAGTCCCGCGGCCCTGGCGACTGGCGCCCGCCCATCGTCAAGACGGTGGCCGCCCGCGGCGAGGGCATCGACGAGGTGGTGCAGGCGCTGGACAAGCACCGCGCCTGGATGGAGGAGCACGGCGTCCTCACCGAGCGCCGCCGCACCCGCGCGGCCCACGAGATCGAGACGATCGCGCTGACCGCGCTGCGGGCCCGTATCGGCAGCCTGCACGGCGATCAGCGCCTGTCGGCGCTCGCCGCCCGCGTGACCGAGGGCGCCCTCGACCCGTACGCGGCGGCCGACGAGCTGATCGCGGGCGTGACCGGGGCGTAGCCGCACGGCGGCCGGGCGGTCCCCCGCCGCGTGACGTGGCGGGGGACCTGGCGGGACGTCCGGCGGGAGGCCCGGCGAGATATCAGGCGAGATGTCAGGCGGGAGACCTGGCGGGTGACCTGTGGGTCAGCCCAGGCTCCACTGCTGGTTCGCGCCGCTGTTGCAGTTCCACAGCTCCAGCGCCGTGCCGTTGACGTTGCCCGCGGGCTTGTCGCCGCCGGTCACGTCGAGGCACAGGCCCGACTGGACGCCGGTGACGGTGCCGCCGGGGTTCAGCCGCCACTGCTGGTTGGCCCCGCCGTTGCAGGTCCACAGCTCGACCTTGGTGCCGGCCGCGGTCTGGTTGTTGTACGCGTCCAGGCACTGGGTGCCGCCGTACAGCCGCAGTTCACCGGCGGCGGTGAGGGTCACCGCCTGGTTGGTGCCACCGTTGCAGTCCCAGATGTCGATCGCCGTGCCCGGGGTGGTCGCGCCGCCCGCGGCGTCCAGGCAGCGGTGGGAGGAGGCGCTGATCAGCGGGTGCGTGGTGCCCGTGCTGCTGCCGCTGCCCGCCGAGACCCGGTACATGACGGTGCCGTGGGCCGGCACCGAGGCCGAGATGCTGCCGCTGGTGCTGCTGAGGGCCTTCGTCCAGAGGTTGGCGAGCCGGTAGGACGACGCCGACGCCATGCCGACCGCGGCGGCGCTCGTACTGACCGTGGCGGCGGACCCGTTCTCATTGGTGAGGGTCACCGCGCGGTCGCCGTTGGACAGCTGCTTGGACATCACCACCAGGCCGCCGGAGGACGAGACCACGGTGCCCTGCTTGCCCAGCGGGTCCTGGTCGACGGCGATCACGTCGGTGTTCTGCAGGATCGCCATGGTCGCCGGGGTCGCGCTGCGGATGTCGCTGCCGATGAGCAGCGGCGCGGCCATCTGCGCCCACAGGCTGAAGTGGGTGCGGTATTCAGTGTCGTTCATGCCGCCGTTGCCGACCTCCAGCATGTCCGGGTCGTTCCACGCGCCCGGCTTGGCGTACTGCGCCAGCGCCTGGTTCTGGTGCGCGTTGCCGATCATGCTCGACCAGTTGTCGCTGATGTCACCCGTCGTACGCCACGAGTTGCCGATCGCAGGCGCCCAGTTCCACGGCTGGTTGGAGCCCCACTCGCAGATGCTGTACAGGATCGGCCGCCCGGTGGCCTTGAGCGCGTCGCCCATCGCCTTGTACCGCTGCTGGGCATCGACGCCGGTGTTGTTGCAGTTGTCGTACTTGAGGTAGTCCACGCCCCACGACGCCCACAGGTTCGCGTCCTGCTGCTCGTGGCCGAGCCCGCCGGGGAAGCCCGCGCTGTTGCAGGTCTTGGTCCCCGCGCTCGAATAGAGCCCGAATTTCAGGCCCTTGGAGTGGACGTAGTCGGCGACGGCCTTGATCCCGTCGGGGAAGCGCGCGGGGTCGGCGACCAGGTTGCCCGACCCGTCCCTGCTGGGCAGCGCCCAGCAGTCGTCGAGGTTGACGTACGTGTACCCGGCGGCCTTCAGGCCCGAGGAGACGAACAGGTCGGCGATGCCCTTGACCATCGCCTCGTTGAACTGCGACCCGCAGCCGGTGGTGTTCCAGTTGTTGAACCCCATCTGCGGGGTACGCGCCAGGCCGTTGTCCACGGCCGAGGCACCGGTGGCGGTGACCACCTGCGCGGAGACCGCCACGGTCGCGGCCACGGCCACGGTGCCCGCCCCGGCACCGGTGGCCAGCAGCCCGAACGAGGCGACGGACGCGCCGAGTCGGTGTCTGATCATGTGTGATCTCTGGGACATGTGCGGCTCCAATGAAGGGGGAAAGGCGCAGAAGCCAACGGGATCAAACGAAAGCAGTCACATGACACCGGCCACACGTGCACATGTCAATCCCTCCGACACCCCGAGCCCCACCCCCCGCCCACCCGGCCCCCCGGGGGGCGCCCCCGGGCCGCAACACGCGGGACGCTCCAGCTCCTTACGCGGTGATCTCGTCCATGAGCATGCGCAGTGTCAGGCTGTGCTTCTCCGGAGGCAGCGCGTCCATGGCAGCCTGGGCGTAAGAAGCGCCGCCAGCCTTGTCGCCGGCGCGGGCGAGCATCAGGCCGCGGTGCAACTCCAGATGAGTGGCGAACCGGGGCAGCGTGACGGGGAGTTCCAGGCGAGCCGACTCCTGGGCCTCGACGGCGCCCTTCTCGTCGCCCAAGCGGGCCAGCAACAGTGACAGGAACACGTTCATCCGCCACCACGGAACGGCATAATCCGAGGTTTGCTCGTACGAGCCCACCGTGTCGAAGATTCGGCGACCTTGCGTCGCCAGCGCGAGCGCTGTCTTCCGGTCGCCCCTGATCGCGGCGGCGTGTGCCTTCCCCATGACGGCGTTCAGCAGCCCCAGAGAAGGTTGGTCGCCGCTGATGGCGATGGCCTGATCGGCCAGGGCGTCGGCGACGCCGAGAGACGCACCCTCGTACCCCAGGGCGATGGCGGCCCTGCCGCGTACCCAGACCCTCGCCTGCCGGTCCCCGGACTGGTCGGCGGCCTCGGCTGCCGTGCGGTACCAGGCGACCGCCTTGGAACCGTCCGAGCCCGGGAAGGTCTTCGCGTACAGCGTCATGAGCCGTGAAGCGACCGACCACAGCATCGGCTCGTCCAACTGCTGCTGGACAAGCACCAGTTCGCCGGACACCCGGCGCTGGATATCAGCTGCACCCATGGACATGTAGTCGGTCCCGTACGTGCCCAGCGTCTCCTCCCAGGCCTCGATCGTCGGGCTGCCCCGCAGCCGGGCCGCGAATCCCGCTGACAGTAGATCGGAGGCCACCACTGGGGCTATCGCCGTGGCCGCGACATCACTGATGAACGTTCGACGCTTCACTTCACCCTCAAGGACGGACAGCGGGACATCGAGGACTGCCGACAGGCAGCGGAGGTAGTAGGGACCCGGTACGACCGAGCAACGCTCCCAGCGCGACACGTACTCCCGCCCCAGCCCCGTACCGAAGGCGTCGTTCACCTCCGAGGCCAGCCGTCCCTGCGACCACCCCCGCGCCCTCCGCAACTCCTTGATGAGCGTGCCTACTGCCATACGGCCATCTTGCCTCTTCACCCGCCCCGCCCAACCGGGATCCGGCCCTGCCGGATGCAGGTTGCCCCTAGCCGTGCCCCTACTGCACGACACCTCAAGAGGCCGATGGTGGGGTTATCCGTCATACGAGGAGCAACCGCCAGGAAGCGGTACCGGATGACGATGGCAACGAGATGGAAAGGGAGAGAATGCCCGAGGCAACGAAGAATCCGCGGAGTACGACGGGGACGGCCTGTCATGGCCCTTGGGGTGCCTCGCGTCTGGTCCCGCTGCGGAATGGGGAACTGTCCGTCTGGCGCTATGCGGGGCTCGACGCGCGGACGCAGACCGGCCGATGGATCGGGGCCGACGGGTGCCTGGTGCCGGTTGAGCTCGGCAAGCACGGGACTTCCGTCAACACGTACCCGCCGACGCAGGTGGGCAAGGACGGGAAAATCGACGCCGACAGCGGCCACGACGCAAGCCAGGACTAGGAGGCAGGCCATGGACCGGCGCCCGGTGCTGGTGTCGACGGAGTACGAGGACCCGACCGCCGATGTGGTCATCGCCGAACTGAACCGGCGCCGCGTGCCCGTCTTACGATTCGACCCGGGGAGGGATTTCCCGGACTCTGCCGGGATCGACGCGCGCCTCGGCCCGGAGGGATGGAGCGGGACGCTCACGGTCGGAGACCGTACGGCCGAGCTGCATGACATTCGCGCGCTCTACCACCGGCGCCCGACGCCCTATGTCCAAGGCGCCGCCGGGCAGACCGCACGGTTCGCCGAACAGGAGAACCGGCGTGGCCTCGGCGGTGTGCTCGGCGCACTCGCGGGGTGCCTCTACCTGAGCCACCCGCAGGCGATCGCGCGGGCCGAGTACAAGCCCGCCCAACTCGCCGTAGCAGCGGCACTCCGGATGTCCGTACCGGCCACGCTGATCACCGCTGACCTGTATTCCGCGCGGGAATTTGCCGCTGAACAACCTACGATCTACAAGCCGTTGCATGCCGGGCCGTACGCGGTGAACGGTGAACCGGCCGGTATCTGGGCGGCCCCGGTCCTGGCCGAGGACATCGGAGACGGGGTTCGCCACAGCGCACACCTCTTCCAGGCTCAGGTCCCCAAAGTCGCGGACGTCCGCGCGGTGGTCGTCGGCACGGAGGTGTTCTGCGCGCGGATCACCGCACCACGGGGAGTCGTGGACTGGCGGGCCGCGTACACCAGCCTGTCGTATGAGGCTGTGGACTGCCCGGCTGCAATACGGGCGGCGCTGCACCGCTTCCTCGGTCATTTCAGCTTGAGCTACGGCGCGTTCGATTTCGCCATCACCGCTGACGGCGTGTGGTGGTTCCTGGAGTGCAACCCGAACGGACAGTGGGGCTGGCTGGAAGCGGCGGCCGGGCTGCCCATCGGGGCAGCGGTGGCCGATCTGCTGGAGAACGGAGAAGCGGCGTGAGGGATGCGGGGACGTCGGGGGCGCTGCGGGGAGCCCTCGTCATGGAACTTGAGCGGGGCGGGGCCGTTGAGGACTCGCGGACCGCGGCCGCGGTGAGGGCCGTGCCGCGGGAGGCGTTCCTCGCTGACGGGTGGTTCGAGTACGGGCACGACGGCTGGTACCGGCCGGTGCACCGCGTCGACAGCCCGGAGGTGCTGCGGCGTGTGTACGAGGACGACACGCTCGTGACCCAACTGGGCGGCTGCGTCGGGCCGCGGGACGTGGAAGGGCGGATCCGGCAGCGGCCCACGTCCTCCTCGACGCTGCCGAGCCTGGTGGTCCGGATGATCGAGGCGCTCGACGCGCCCCCGGGGGCACGCACCCTGGAGATCGGTACGGGTACGGGCTACTCCACCGCGTTGCTGTGCCACCTGGTCGGTGCTGGGTACGTCACCTCGGTCGAGGTCGACCGGGAGGTGTCCGCCCGGGCGGCTGTCGCGCTCGACGGGCTCGGCCAGCGGCCGCATCTGGTCGTCGGCGACGGGCTGTCGGGGCACGCCGGCGGGGAACCGTACGACCGGGTGATCGCGACCTGCGCTGTGCACACCGTGCCGCAGGCGTGGATCGACCAGACGCGGCCCGGCGGCCGGGTCCTGGTCGTGCTCGGCGGGTGGCTGGGGGCGGGCGAGCTGGTGCGGCTCACCGTCGCCGAGGACGGAACGGCGAGCGGTCCCGTCCTGGACGGTCATGTGTCGTTCATGCTCGCCCGGTCGCACACCCCGCCGCCGCTCGGCATGCTGCCCGACCTGGACGCGGCGGAGGCCGAGCCCACGGCACTGGGGGGTGATGAGTTGGATGACCCGGACGCCCTTCTGGTCGCTCAGTTCGCTGCTCCCCGCGCCCAGCGCCTCACCTTGCCGCGCGGCGGCCGTACCGAACACGTGATGGTGGACGTGGACAGCGGGTCGTGGGCGGCGGTGTACGAGGACGCGGGACGCTGGTATGCCCGACAGGGCGGTGCCGGACGGCTGTGGGACAACGTCGCCGCGTCAGTGGGCCGTTGGCGGCGCGACGGGGCACCTCCCGCCGGGCGGATGCGGCTCAGCGTCGGCCCCGGGCGCCAGGAGCTGCGCTGGGCCTAGCCGCGGGCCCGCCGGTTCACCCGCGCCCGAAGCGCAGGCCCAGGGGGCGGGACAGGGCCAGGGCCGGGAGGAGGAGGGCGGTGGTGCCCAGGAGGAGGCCGGCCAGGTCGCCGGGGAGGGCCGTGCCGAAGCGGGTGGCGCAGTAGTGCGCGGCGTACAGGGACAGGGCGGCGCCCGGGAGGAAGGCGGCGAGCAGTCGCAGGTGGTGGGACAGCACCCGGGGGCGCCAGGCCAGCCGGCGGCGCAGCAGCGCGGAGGTCGCGAGCAGTCCGGCCGTGCAGGCCACCGCGTAGCCGGCCGCCATGCCGGTGACCGCCCAGCGGGCCGGCAGCAGCGCGTACGAGGCCGCGGCCAGCGAGGCGTTGACGGCGGCGATCAGGACGTTGAGGAAGAACGGCGTACGGGTGTCGCCGAGCGCGTAGAAGCCGCGGGCCAGCAGATACTGGCCCGCGAAGGCGGGCAGGCCGAGGGCGAAGGCGCTGAGCATCCAGCCGATGGCGGCGGCGTCCGCGTCGGTCGTGGCGCCGTGCTGGAAGACCACGCCGGTGATCTGCGGGGCCAGGGTGAGGAAGGCCAGCACCGCGGGCACGACGGCGGTGCCGGAGGTGTTGAGCCCGCGGGTCAGGTCGGCGCCGATCGCCGCGTGGTCGCCGTCGGCCGCGGCCCGGCTCATCCGCGGCAGCAGCGCGGTCACCAGCGACACGGTGACGATGCCCTGCGGGACGACCCACAGGCTGTACGCGTTGCTGTACGCGGCATAGCCGACGCCCGCGTGGTGCCCGGCGGCCAGCGCGTGCTGGCCCGCGGAGGTGGACAGCCGGGTGACGACCCAGTAGGCGGCCTGGTTGACCAGCACCAGCAGCAGCGTCCAGACCGCGGCCCGCAGCGGCTGGGCCAGCCCGGCGCCGCGCCAGTCGAACCGCGGGTGCCAGCGGAAGCCGGCCGCCCGCAGCGACGGCAGCAGGCCCAGCGCCTGCACGGCGATGCCCGCGGTGCTGCCCAGGCCCAGCACCATCGCGTCACGGTGGCCGATACCGCCGTGCGCCAGGCCGAGGTAGAGGGAGAACACGGCGATGACGACCACGTTGTTGAGCACCGGCGTCCACATCATCGCGCCGAACCGGTCCCGGGCGCCGAGCACTTGGCCGAGCAGCGTGAAGACGCCGTAGCAGAGGATCTGCGGCAGGCAGTAACGGGCCAGCGTCACCGTCAGATCGCGCTGCCCGCCGCTGAAGTCCGGTGCGTACGCGGACACCAGCAGCGGCGCCGCCAGCACCGCGAGCGCGGTGATCAGCACGAGGCCGACCGCGCACAGTGTCAGCAGCCGGTCCGTGTACGCCTGCCCGCCGTCGGGGTGCTCCTTGGCGGCGCGGACCAGCTCCGGTACGAAGACGGACTGGAGGGCGCCGCCGATCATCAGCGCGTAGATGATGTTCGGCACGGTGTTGGCGACTCCGAAGGCGTCGCCTGACGCCGCCGTGCCGACCGCGGCGGTGATCACCGCGAGCCGCAGGAAGCCGGTGGCCCGCGAGGCGAGCGAGCCGGCCATCATGACGGTGCCGCTGCGGCGCAGCGACGGCTTCGCATGGGCGCGGCGGCCACGGGGGGTCGCGGTCGTCGTCAACCCGTACCTCAGTTCTCGCGGGCGCCGTTGGTGTCCGGGCCGGTTCGTGTCCGTGGCGCCGTCGTGGCGCGCGTTTCCCGTACACCCGGGTGGGCGCCGCCCGCGGCCGTGCTCCGCCAGCGGTGACGTCGCGGCCGCTCGCGCAGTTCCCCGCGCCCCCGGACACGCCCCACCCCGTGTACGGCGTCAGTCTGGCCCATGCGCGGCGGGCCGCCCCAGGGCCCCGGGGTGTCGGGAAAGTCTCTGTCACCTCCCGTCCCGCACAGGCGTGTCAGTGGTGAGCGGGCCGCCCGGGGCCGCCGCCTACGCGGAGGACGACGCCTTGACGATGACCACCGACCACCGCCCGCGGTCCGCGGTGGGCGAGCGCACCGCGCTGCGGCTGCGCCCGATACCCGCCGACGTCCACGAGGCCTTCCTGCGGCGCCCCGGCGCCCACACCGCGAGCTTCCTGCAGACTCCGGCCTGGGCCCGGGTCAAGACCGGCTGGCGGGCCGAGAGCCTGGGCTGGTTCGACGGCGACCAGCGGCTGGTCGGCTCCGCGCTGGTGCTCTACCGCCGGCCGCCGGGAGTACGCCGCTTCTTCGCGTACCTGCCCGAGGGCCCCGGGGTGGACTGGGCGGACCCGCAGCTGGAGCGCTGGCTCGACCCGCTGCTCGACCACCTGCGCGGCACCGGCGCCTTCGTCGTACGGATGGGGCCGCCGCTGGCCTACCGACGCTGGTCGGCGCGGACCCTCAAGGACGCGGCCGGGCCGGGCCGCAGGGTCGGCGACGTCCTGCCCGACCTGGTCGAGCCGCTGGGCGCCGCCGTCGCCGACCGGCTGCGCGAGTCCGGCTGGCGCCGGTGCGGCGAGGACGGGCAGGGCGGCGACGCGCAGCCCCGGCTGGTGTTCGAGGTGCCGCTGGCCGGGCGCGGCCTCGACGACCTGTGGACCGGCCTGAACCAGGAGTGGCGGCGCAATGTGAAGAAGGCCGCCAAGTCCGGCGTGTGGACCGGCGTGGAGGGACCGCACGCCCTGCCCGCCTTCCACGCGCTGCTGCGGATCACCGAACGCCGCGACGGCTTCGACCTCGGCCGCGGACTGGACTACTACCAGCGGCAATATGCCGAGCTGAACGCCGAGCAGCCCGGCCGCATGCACCTCTACACCGCCCGCCACCAGGGCGAACTGCTCGCCGCCCACACCCTGTTGACCGCCCCGGACGGCAACCGCGTCTGGTACCAGACCGGCGCGTCCGCCGACCACCGTCGCGAGGTGCGGCCGAGCAACGCGCTGCAATGGCGGATGCTGTGCGACGCGCTGCTGGCGGGCGCGGCGGTCTACGACATGCGCGGGGTGCCCGACGACCTCGACCCGGCGGCCCGCGCGCACGGGCTGCTGCGCTGGAAGCTGGGCACCGGCGGTGAGGCGGTGGAGACGGTGGGGGAGTGGGAGCTGCCGCTCCAGGGCGCGGTGAACAAGGCACTGCACCGGGCGATGCACGCGTATCTCACCCGCCGCTGAATCCTTTCGCCCCGCTCGCAGCCCGGTACGCCGTCAGGCGGGTCGCACCGCGGGCATCCCCCGGGTGCGCCGCACCGACCGCAGCACCAGCAGCACGCTCAGCGTGCCGCAGGCCCCCGCGCCCGCGATGACCGCGTAGGGCGGCGCCCATTCGGCCAGGGCGCCGCCGACCGTGATGCCCAGGCCCTGGAGTGTCATCAGCCCCGCGCCCAGCAGCGACATGGCCTGTCCGCGCATCTGGTCGGGCACATCGGTGACGAACCACTTGTCCATGCCCAGCGCGTAGGCCGCGCTCAGCCCGGTGAGCACCAGCAGCACCAGGGCCAGCGGCAGCGACGGGTCGACGGCGAAGAAGATCAGCGGCAGCAGCGAGATCGCCGCGAGCGGCAGCACGATACGGTCGCGGGTCGCCGGCGACAGCATGGTGCCGGCCAGCACCTCGCTCACCGCGGTGCCCGCGGGCATCGCCGCGAGGAAGAGGCCGAAGCCGACCGTGCCGATTCCGGCGGCCTTGGCGAAGGGCGCCGCCAGGCCCTCCGCGACGATGAAGAACATCGGCGGCACCCACCACATCAGCAGCAGCGCCCTGATCCGCGGGTCGGCCATCAGCCGCCCGGCGGAGGCGATGGACTCGCGCATCAGCCGCCCGCTGCCGGTGGCCCGGGCCGGGCGGTCCGCGGTGCCGATCCGCAGCAGCAGCGCGGAGCCGGCGAACGTACACGCGGTCAGCAGCAGCGCGGAGCGCGGGGACAGCCACACCAGGACCAGGCCGCCGAGCCCGAAGCCGGCGATCTGCGAGCCCTGGGCCACGATCCGCACCAGCGACCGGCCGAGCACGTAGCGCTCGCCCTCCAGGATGTCGGCCAGGCTGGCCGCCCGGGTGCCGGTGAACAGCGGGGCGATCAGCGAGACGGCGATCCGCAGCGCGAACAGCAGCAGCACCGGCGCCCCGGGTACCGCCATCGCGGCGACGCAGGCGCAGGACAGCAGGTCGCAGGTCACCAGGACCCGGCGGGCCGGATAGCGGTCGGCGATGCCGGACAGCAGCAGGCCGCTGAGCGCGTAGGGCAGGTAGGTCAGGGCGAAAACCAGCGCGGACAGCACCGCGGAGCCGGTCTCGGCGAAGACCAGGACGGCGAGCGCGACCTCGGCGAGGACGCCGCCGAGCAGTGACAACACATGAGCGGCGAAAATGGGCCGGAATTCGCGAACGGAGAAGACGGCACCGTATCCGATCGGGGTGTCGCTGTCGCCGCCCGGGGTGTGGGCGGTGCTCTCCGCGGTCTTCACGTGGGTGTTCACGTGTTCTTCTCCGGCCGGCGAAGCGGGTTTGACACCACGTGGAGGGTGCTCGCTGTCCGTTGTCATGCCATCACCCTGGAGCCACAGGGGTCCCACGTGTAGTCTTTCGCGTGCAGCCGAATCTTGGGGGTCATGATGTCGCTTCGCATGCGATTTGCGGCTGAGGACCTGCTGAGGTGCCGTTTCGCCATTTCTCCGCTGCGCGAGGCACAGGGCGCGGTGCGTACGCTGTCCCGCCCCGACCGGCACGGCCACCACCTGCCGTGGTTGCGCCAGGTGAGAGCCGCCGCGGCCGGTCTGGACCTCGCCCCGCTGTGGCTGCTGGCCCCCGAGCACGGCTACGGCCCCGACTTCCTCCAGCCCGTGCCCGAGGCGCCGCTCGCCGGGCTCGACGAGGAGCTGGACATCGTCAGGGCCACCCCGCCCGACGTGGCCAGGCGGCAGATCGCCGCCGCGCTCGCCCAGACCCCGGGCGCCGCCGACACCCGCAGGGGCCGCGCCATGCTCGCCGACCCGGCGGGCACCGTACGGCAGCTGGCGGGGCTGTACGAGCACGTGTGGGCGGCGCTGCTCGCCCCGCACTGGCCGCGGCTGCGGGCGGTGCTGGAGGCCGATGTCGCCTACCACGCCAGACGGCTCGCCGACGGCGGCATGCAGCGGCTCTTCACCGGGCTGCACCCGAAACTGCACTGGTCGGAGGGCGCGCTGACCACCGCGGGCGCGATGGGGCCGCTGCCCGAGCCCGGCGGGCGCGGCCTGGTGCTGGTGCCCAGCGTCTTCTTCTGGCCCGAGGCGGGCAGCGCCTTCGACCCGCCCTGGCAGCCGCTGGTGGTCTACCCGGCGCGCGGCATCGGCGGCCTGTGGGCGCCCGGCGGGCCGACCGCTTCCACCACCCTGGTCCGGCTGCTGGGCGCCAACCGGGCGGCGATACTGAGCGGCCTCGACGCCCCCAGCACCACCACGGCGCTGGCCCACCGGCACGTCATGGCGATGTCGTCGGTGTCCTCGCACCTCGCGGTGCTGCGCGACGCGGGCCTGCTGACGTCCCGCCGCTACGGGCACCAGGTGCTCTACGAGCGCACCGCGCTGGGCATCGCGCTCGCCACCGGGGGACCGCTCTAGGCCGGCGCCCGCCGCTGACCGGCGTTGTCCGGCTGTAGTCCCCGAGCCGTTCTTACGTGACGAAAGTTTGACCGTTGTGCTACGGGAAGATGTCCGGAAACGGACCTCAACCGGCCAGATAACGCTCCACGGTGGCCACCTTGGAGTCCAGCCCGTCCGTCACCCCGGGCCGCAGATCCGCCTTGAGGACCAGCGAGACCCGCGGCGCCCGCTCCTCGACCGCGGCGACCGCCCGCTTCACCACGTCCATCACCTCGTCCCAGTCGCCCTCGACGGAGGTGAACATCGCGTCCGTACGGTTCGGCAGCCCGGACTCGCGCACCACCCGCACCGCGTCGGCGACGTATTCACCGACGTCCTCGCCGACGCCGAGCGGGGTGATCGAGAAGGCGACGATCATGCGCCGACCGCCTCCTGCGCACCGGCACGGGCGGCGACGACCACGTCCTCGCACTCGCGGGCCAGCGTGCGCTCGGCGAAGAAGCCGCCGGTGGGCAGCACCGACAGCACGAAGAGCAGCGCCGCCCGCCCCAGGCCCCACCGGACGCGGTTCCAGGCCAGCGCCCACAGCACGACGTAGCCGACGAACAGCACGCCGTGCACCATGCCCATCACCGGCACCGCGTCGAAGTCCGTGGTGCGCTTGAGCACCGAGCAGACCAGCAGCAGCAGGAAGGAGACGGCCTCGGGGGCGGAGATCAGGCGCAGCCGGCGCAGAGCGCCGGCGGTCTTCAGGTCCACGGGAACCTCACTGTCGGACGGAACGGGCGACGCCGCTGTCAGCGGGACTGCCGCACGGACGGCAGATCTTGTGAACGCGATCACAAGGTCTGTCCCATTATCACCGCTCCGAATCGACGCGCCGCCCCCGGGGTAGGAAACCTTCCGGCGGGCGATAGCGTCCCTGTGCACGACACCTGTACGTACTCCGACAGCCACGACAGCCCGACGCCCGCACGACGCCGCTCCGGTCCGTACGAGGCGGCACCGATCACCCAACGGGGACCGACACACGATGAACTACGACTGGGACCGCCGGCACTGCGCCCGCAAGGGCCACATCACCTACGCGCCCGACGACCTGCGGCTGCGCGGCCGGCTGCACGCCAGCACCGCGGTCGGCGAGGTGTGGCGCTGCCTGCGCTGCGGTGACTTCGTGCTGGGCGAGCCGCACGGCTCGGGACCCGCCGACCAGGCGCCGCTGGTGCCGCGCGGCCGGGCGCTGCGCGACCTGTTCATCCTGCGCTTCCTCGCGATCGAGCGGATCCTGCGCGGGCTGCTGATCGTGCTGGCCGCCTGGGCGGTGTGGAAGTTCAGCAATTCCCAGGACGCGGTCCACAAGCTCTTCGAGGACGACCTCACCGCCTTCAAGCCGGTCGCCGACCACTTCCACTACGACCTGGACCACTCGCCGGTCGTCGACACCATCCGCAAGACCTTCGACTACAAGAAGTCCACCCTGCAGATCGTCGCCGCCGCCCTGCTGGGCTACGCGCTGATCGAGATCATCGAGGGCTTCGGCCTGTGGTGGGCCAAGCGCTGGGCCGAGTACCTGACGGTCGTCGCCACCGCCGCCTTCCTCCCCCTTGAGGTCTACGAGCTCACCGAGAAGGTCAGCTACTTCAAGATCGGCACCCTCGCGCTGAACGTGCTCGCCGTCCTCTACATCCTGCTCGGCAAGCGGCTGTTCGGGCTGCGCGGCGGCCATGCGGCCTTCGAGGCCGAGCGCCGCAGCGCCTCGCTGCTGGAGGTCAAGGAGGCGGCCGGCGACAGCGGCGAGCCGCCCGAGCCGCTGCCGGTACGCCCGCGTACGTCGGCCGGCAGCAGCAGCTGACCCATGGCGACCTTCCGGCTCCAGAGCTCCCGGGTGCTCGCCGTCGACCTGGCGGGTGACGCCGTCAAGGCGAAGAAGGGCGCCATGGTCGCCTACGACGGTGACATGACGTTCAAGAAGATGACGGGCGGCGGCGAGGGCCTGCGCGGCCTGGTCACCCGGCGGATCACCGGCGAGGCGATGGAGGTGATGGAGGTCAAGGGCCGCGGCACCTGCTGGTTCGCCGACCGCGCCACCGAGATCAACCTGGTCCGCCTCACCGGCGACAAGCTGCACGTCGAGGCGAGCAACCTGCTGGTCACCGAGCCCGGCCTGCGCACCGGCACCACCTTCACCGGGCTGCGCGGCGCCTCGCAGGGCAACGGCCTGTTCACCACCACCGTGGAGGGCAGCGGGCAGGCCGCGATCATGTCCGACGGCCCGGCCATCGTGCTGCGCGTGACGGCAGGCACCCCGCTGGTCGTCGACCCCGGCGCCTACGTCGCCCACACCGGCAGCCTGCGCCAGCAGCTGCGCTCCTCGGTCGGCCTGCGCACCCTGATCGGCGAGGGCTCGGGCGAGAGCTTCCAGATCCACTTCGAGGGCGAGGGCCTGGTCTACGTCCAGCCCAGCGAGCGCAACACGGTCGGAGGGCAGATCTAGATGACCTTCACCCGGATCAACTCCAAGCTGGTGGAGGCACGGATCGTGCCCGGCCAGCGGATGTTCAGCCAGCGCGGCGCGATGCTCGCCTACCGCGGCGCCGTCTCCTTCACCCCCAGCATCGTCGGCGGGCAGGGCGGTGTCATGTCGATGATCGGCCGCCGGGTCGCCAACGAGGCGACCCCGCTGATGACCGTGGAGGGCGACGGCCTGGTGATGTTCGGCCACGGCGGCCACCACATCCACACCGTCGACCTGGCCGGCGAGACCCTCTACGTCGAGGCCGACCGGCTGCTCGCCTTCGACGGCTCCCTCGCCCAGGGCACGATGTTCATGGGCTCGCAGGGCGGTGTGATGGGCGTGATACGCGGCCAGGTCACCGGGCAGGGCCTGTTCACCACCACCCTCCAGGGCAAGGGCTCGGTCGCCGTCATGGCCCACGGCGGCGTCTTCGAACTGCCCATCACCCCCGGCCGCCCCGTCCACGTCGACCCGCAGGCCTACGTCGCCCACCGCGGCGACGTACGCAACAAGCTGGCCACCGCCGTCGGCTGGCGCGAGATGGTCGGCCGCGGCTCGGGCGAGGCCTTCCAACTCGAACTCAGCGGCCAGGGCATGGTCTACGTGCAGGCGTCGGAGGAGAAGCTGTGACCTACGGTGAAGGCCCGGTCGTCCACGACCCCTACACCCTGCCGGCCAACGACAACGTCAACGCGTACGCCTTCTGCGTCGACCTCGACGGCCAGTGGTTCCTGCAGAAGGGGAAGATGATCGCCTACTACGGGCAGATCGACTTCCACGGCATCGGCCACGGCCCGCTCGACCACCTCGTCGCCGCGAACTTCCACTCGCCGCTGCACGCCGCCGCCTGGGTCGTCGCCCAGGGCCGCGGCAAGATGCTGCTCGCCGACCGGGCGTACGACATCAACTCCTACGACCTCGACAACGGCAACCTCACCATCCGCTCGGGCAATCTGCTGGCCTTCCAACCCGGCCTCGCGCTCAAGCAGTCGATCATCCCGGGCTTCCTCACCCTCATCGGCACCGGCAAATTCGTCGCCGCCTCCAACGGGGCCGTGCACTTCGTGGAACCGCCGATCCGGGTCGACCCGCAGGCCCTCGTCGGCTGGGCCGACTGCCCCAGCCCCTGCCACCACTACGACCACGCCTACATGCGCGGCGTCCTCGGCGGCATCAGGGCGCTGACCGGAATCGGCGGCACCTCGGGCGAGGAGCACCAGTTCGAGTTCACCGGGGCGGGGCAGGTACTGCTCCAGTCCACGGAGGAGCTGATGTCCGCCGCCGCCACCGGCGGGGTGCCCGGCACCGCCGGCCCGGGGGTGCCGGGGGCGGGCGTCTAGCGGGCGGTTTCGCTGCGTACGGTGATCACACCGCTACCCTGGCGGTCATTCTGCTTTCAACGGACGGTAGAATTGCCCGTATGACCACCGAGACCGCGGAAAGCGCCCCCCCCTGGCTCACCGAGGAAGAGCAGCGCGCCTGGCGCATCCACCTCGACGTCAGCCGGCTGCTCATGTATCAGCTGGAGCGCGACCTGCAGCCCTTCGGCCTGACCAACAACGACTACGAGATCCTCGTGAACCTGTCGGAGGCCGAGGACCGGCGGATGCGGATGAGCGACCTCGCGAAGTCGACCCTGCAGTCCAAGAGCAGGCTCTCGCACCAGATCACCCGCATGGAGGCCGCCGGGTTCGTCCGGCGGGAGAACTGCGAGTCCGACCGCCGCGGGCTGTACGCGGTACTCACCGAGCAGGGCTGGGACACGATGCGGCAGGTCGCTCCGCGGCATGTGGCGTCGGTGCGGGCGCATTTCATCGACCTCATCCCGACGCAGGGGCTCACCGCGTACCGCGAGGCGCTGACGCCGGTGGCCGCGCACCTGCGCGAAGCTCGCTCCCGCTGACGGTTCGCCCGCCTCAGGGGGTGCCCCCTGGACCTTCCCGGCGTCTGCCGCGCCGTCCGGGCCGGGCCGCCCCTGGCGGGCCGCCTCTGCGGCAGAGGGCAGGCCCTCGGTGACGCGGGCAACAATTCGTGGCGTAGGCGGTGTCACAAGAGGTCGGGCTCCCGCGTGTAAGTAGCGGGAGGGCAACGTACATGACGGCACATCTCGGACCCGCGGAGCGGACCACCGACTTCGACGCCTTTTACGCCGCGACGGCGAAACGAATGATCGCCGTCGTGTTCGCCGTGACCGGCGACCTCGCGGAGGCGGAGGACGCGGTCCAGGAGGCGTACGCGCGAGCCTGGCTGCGCTGGCCCGCGCTGACCGCCGACGGCGACCCGGCCCCCTGGGTGAGAACCGTCGCGCTGCGCCTCGCGGTGAGCACCTGGCGCAAGGCGCGCAACCGGATGCGCGCCCAGTTCCGGCACGGCCCGCCCCCGGACGCCCCGGACCTCGCCCCGGACCGGGTGGCCCTGGTCGCGGCGCTGCGCGCGCTCGGCGACGACCAGCGCACGGCCGTGGTGATGCACCACCTCCTCGACCTGCCGGTCGAGGAGATCGCCCGGGAGACCGGCGTGTCGCCCGCCGCCGTCAGAGCCCGGCTGAGCCGGGGCCGCAAGGCGCTCGGCGCCCTGCTCAGGGACGAACCCGAGCCCGCAGACCCAGAACCGGACGCCCCCGGGCGACGACACTCGGAAGAGGTGCCCCTCCATGGCTGACGAGTTGGACGACCGGCTGCGGGAGCTGGCCCGCAACGCCGAACTTCTGGTCGTCCTCGCCGGTCCGCAGGCCGCTCGCCGGCGCGGTGAGCGCCGCAGGACCCGGCGCAGGGCCGCCTGCGCGGGCATGGCCGCCGCGCTGGCCCTCACCGTCTGCGGCTGGCAGCTGGAGGCCCGCCGCGACTCCGGCGCCACGGCCCCCGCGAGCGGCGCGGCAGCCACGCGCGAACCGTCCCCGCTGCGGGACCGGCTCGTCGCGGAACTGCTGCCGGCCGACGCGCTGCCGTACTCCGTCAAGTGGCGGTGGTCGGTGGTGCCCGAGAAGACGGTGAAAGCCCAGCCGCCCTGCGACGCGGCTCCGCTGGCGGCGGTGAGCGCGCAGGCGACCCGGGCGTATCTGGTCCAGCAGTCCTCGGCGGCCGCGAGCTACCGGCTGTACGCCTTTCCCGACGCCGCCACCGCGACCGGGCAGTCTCGCGCGCTGCGCAAGCAGATGCAGGCGTTGTGCGGGATCGGGCTGCCGCAGCCCACCGGCAGACTGACACTCCCGGGGCAGGCCGACCTGTATTGGGGGACATCGAAGGAGCAGCCCGGGGTAGCCGCGTGGGTGGAAAGCCAAGGCCCCTATGTCGCCGTGCTGTTCGTCACCACGCCCGGTTACCCGGAGAGCCAGTTGCAGGACAGCGGCGTCGCCGCGTGCATCGCCGCGTCGCTCGCCAGGCTGGCCGTCACCTCGCCGCCCGTGAGCGGCGGTACGGGCAAGGGCGCCGCCGCGGGCACCGCAAAGGCTGACGCCAGGAGCAGAGCCACCGCCGCCGGTGACATCCCCCCGACCGCCACCTGCTGACAAGGAATCCGACCGCTGTGTATCCCGTACGCATTCCCCGCCGTCCCCGTTCCCGGGCGCTCACCGTGCCCGCCGTTTTGCTGGGCCTCGTACTCGGCGCCGCCGCGTGCGGCGGCCACGACAGCGCGTCCGGCGGCGATCCGCCCCGCAGCGCCGGAGGGGGGAAGACCGCGGCCGGCCCCCACGTCAGCGTGACCCCGGCCACGGGCAGGGACGGCGTCGCCCCCGGCTCCCCGGTGAAGGTCACCGTCACCGGCGGCACCCTCGGCAGCGTCACCGTCATCCCGCAGGGCAAGGCGGCGGGCGACGTCGATCCGGTCGCCGTCAGCGGCGCCCTCGACCCGGCGGGGCACACCTGGACCTCGGACCGCACGATGACGCCGGGCGCCGCCTACACCGTCACCGCCGCCGCGGCCGACCCCGCGGGCAAGCGGACGACGACCACCAGCACCTTCCGTACGGCCGCCGCCGCCGAGGTCAACGGCGTCACCCCGACCCCGCTCAACAACGCGGTCGTCGGCGTCGGCCTGCCGGTCTCGCTGGCCTTCGACAAGCCCGTCACCGACAAGGCGGCCGTCGAGAAGGCGCTGACCCTCACCACCACCCCGGCGGTGCACGGCAGTTGGGGCTGGCTGACCGACCCGCTCACCGGTGTCCAGCGGGTGGACTGGCGACCGGACACGTACTGGCCCACCGGTACGAAGGTCACGCTGACGGCCAAGCTCAGCGGCATCGACACCGGCGGCGGGCGCTTCCTGCGCCGGGACGTCCACGACACCTTCCGTATCGGCACCGCCCGCATCTCGTACGCGGACCTCGCCGCGCACACCCTGCGGGTCACCGAGAACGGCCGCACGGTCAAGAACTTCAAGATCTCGGCCGGCAGCACCGCCTACCCGACCTGGAACGGCAAGATGGTCGTGATGGCCAAGCAGTCCGCCGTCCGGATGACCTCGGCGTCGGTGGGCATCGCCACCGACAAGGACGCGGCCGACTTCTACGACGAGGACGTCAAGAACGCGGTCCGCATCACCTCCTCGGGCACTTTCGTGCACGCCGCCCCCTGGAACGACGCGCTGATGGGCCGGCGGAACGGCAGCCACGGGTGCATCGGGATGAGCAACGCGGACGCCAAGTGGTTCTTCGACCGGGCCACCCGCGGCGACCTGGTCATCGCCACCGGCTCCAGCCGGGCGGTGGTCGACAAGGGCAACGGATACGGCGAGTGGAATCTCAGCGCGGACCAGTGGCACGCGCTCAGCGCTCTCGCCTGACGAGATACCTGTGCCCAGTATGTGACCGGCGGGTAGGCTCAGACCTGTGTCAAAGCCCCTGAGCCTGCCCTTCGATCCGATCGCCCGCGCAGACGAACTGTGGGCCCGGCGCTGGGGCGGGGTACCGTCCATGGGCGCGATCACCTCGATCATGCGCGCCCAGCAGATCCTGCTCGGCCAGGTCGACGCGGTCGTCAAACCGTACGGACTCACCTTCGCGCGCTACGAGGCGCTGGTGCTGCTCACCTTCTCCAAGGCCGGCGAGCTGCCGATGTCCAAGATCGGCGAGCGGCTGATGGTGCACCCCACCTCGGTCACCAACACCGTCGACCGGCTGGTCGCGGCCGGCCTGGTCGACAAGCGCCCCAACCCCAACGACGGCCGCGGCACCCTCGCCTCGATCAACGACAGGGGCCGCGAGATCGTCGAGTCCGCCACCCGCGACCTGATGTCGATGGACTTCGGCCTGGGCGTCTACGACGCGGAGGAGTGCGGCGAGATCTTCGCGCTGCTGCGGCCGCTGCGGATAGCGGCGGGGGACTTCGAGGAGGGCTGACGCCCGAGTTCCCGCAGTGGCCGGCCGGGGGACGGGGCTGACGCCCGCCGGGCGCCAGGGGGTGGAATCGGCGCCGGAAACGTACCGGTTAGGCTGCTTGGCATGAAACGAAGCGTGCTGACCCGCTACCGCGTGATGGCCTATGTGACGGCCGTCCTGCTGGTCGTGCTCACCCTCGGGGTCATCGGCAAGTACCTGCTGGACATCGGCGGGGCCGACGACCTCGTCCTCTACGTCGGCACCGCCCATGGCTGGCTGTACCCGGTGTACCTGATCTGCGCCTTCGAGGTGTGCTACAAGGCGAAGTGGCCGCTCGGCCGTATCGCGTGGGTGCTGCTCGCGGGCACCATCCCCACCGCGGCCTTCTTCGTGGAGCGCCGGGTCACCCGGGAGCTGACCCCGCGGATCGTGGAGCCGGAGTCCGCCGAGCCGGTCAAGGTCTGACGCGCCGCGACGCCCGGCCCGCCCTGCTGGTGGGCCGCGCCGCATCGACATTTACTTGGACGTCCTAGTAAATTAGCGGTATGGACGCTGAAGGCATTGAGGCAGGGCGCCTGCGCTGGCAGGCCCGGTACGACTCGGCCCGCAAGCGGGAGGCCGATTTCAGCACGCTGTCCGGCGACCCGGTCGACCCGGTGTACGGCCCGCCGCCCGGCGCCGAGGTGCCCGGATTCGAGCGGATCGGCTGGCCGGGGGAGTATCCCTTCACCCGGGGGCTGCACGCGACCGGCTACCGCGGCAGGACCTGGACGATCCGGCAGTTCGCCGGGTTCGGCAATGCCGAGCAGACCAACGAGCGCTACCGCACGATCCTGGCCAACGGCGGCGGCGGCCTGTCCGTGGCCTTCGACATGCCCACCCTGATGGGCCGCGACTCCGACGACCCGCGCTCGCTCGGCGAGGTCGGGCACTGCGGGGTGGCGATCGACTCGGCCGCCGACATGGAAGTGCTCTTCCGGGACATCCCGCTGGGCGACGTCACCACCTCCATGACCATCTCGGGACCCGCCGTCCCGGTCTTCTGCATGTACCTGGTCGCCGCCGAGCGGCAGGGCGTCGATCCCTCGGTGCTGAACGGCACCCTGCAGACCGACATCTTCAAGGAGTACATCGCCCAGAAGGAGTGGCTCTTCGAACCCGGCCCGCACCTGCGGCTGATCGGCGACCTGATGGAGCACTGCGCCGCGTCCATCCCGGCGTACAAACCGCTGTCGGTCTCCGGTTACCACATCCGCGAGGCGGGCGCGACGGCCGCGCAGGAGCTGGCGTACACGCTCGCCGACGGCTTCGGCTACGTGGAACTGGGCCTGAGCCGCGGCCTGGACGTGAACGCGTTCGCGCCCGGCCTGTCGTTCTTCTTCGACGCGCACCTGGACTTCTTCGAGGAGATCGCCAAATTCCGCGCCGCCCGCCGGATCTGGGCGCGCTGGATGCGGGACGTCTACGGAGCGACCTCGGACAAGGCGCAGTGGCTGCGCTTCCACACCCAGACCGCCGGGGTCTCGCTGACCGCCCAGCAGCCGTACAACAACGTGGTGCGCACCGCCGTGGAGGCGCTGTCCGCGGTGTTCGGCGGGACGAACTCGCTGCACACCAACGCGCTGGACGAGACGCTGGCGCTGCCCAGCGAGCAGGCCGCCGAGATCGCGCTGCGCACCCAGCAGGTGCTGATGGAGGAGACCGGCGTGGCCAACGTCGCCGATCCGCTCGGCGGCTCGTGGTACGTGGAGGCGCTGACCGACCGGATCGAGCGGGACGCCGAGAAGATCTTCGACCGGATCAAGGAGCTGGGCGCCCGCGCCGTACCCACCGGCAGGCACCCGGTCGGCCCGATCACCTCCGGCATCCTGCGCGGCATCGAGGACGGCTACTTCACCGGGGAGACCGCAGAGTCCGCGTTCCAGTACCAGCGCGCCCTGGAGAAGGGCGACAAGCGGGTCGTCGGCGTCAACTGCCACCACGGCTCGGTCACCGGCGACCTGGAGATCCTGCGGGTCGGCCACGAGGTGGAGCGCGACCAGGTGCGGGTGCTGGCCGACCGCCGTGCGGCCAGGGACGACGCGGCGGCCCGCCGCGGGCTCGACGCGATACTGGCCGCGGCCAGGTCCGGCGGCAACATGATCGCGCCGATGCTCGACGCGGTACGGGCCGAGGCCACCCTCGGCGAGATCTGCGGCGTGCTGCGTGAGGAGTGGGGCACATACGTGGAGCCCGCCCGCTTCTGAGCGCCCTCCGCGTCCCTCCGTCCGCCCCGTCGGCGCTGACCTGGAGCTGGCGGCGATCGGTAGATTCGGGGCCGACCGACCCGCTCTCCAGGAAAGGACGTGTGTGGCCCTCGAAGCGACCGTCGGCGACGACGGGATGGTCTACATCAGGGAGACAGAGCAGCCGGACGTGGTGGCCGTGACCACCACGGCGAAATGGGAGGCATTCGTCAAGGGCGTCATGGCGGGGGAGTTCGACCACTTCGCCGCCGGCGTGGCCGAGGCGGTCGGCTCGGCCGTACGCGAAGCGCCCACGCACCGCAGGTCCTGAGCACGGAGCACGCTTCGGGCCAGGTCCTGGACGGGGTGCGTCGGATCGGGTCCTGAGCGGTGTGCGTCGGATCGGGTCCTGGACGGGGTGCGTCAGATCAGGTCCTGAGCGGTGTGCAGGCCGGCGAGACCGACGACGAGGAGTACGGCGAGCCGGCCCGCCCACTCCTCGTCGACCGGCTCGGAGCTGACCATCACCCGGTGCACCACCGCGCCGGCGACCACGTCGAAGACCAGGTTGTCCCGCGCGGGCCCCGCGGCGCTGTCCTCCGGCGGGATCTCGCCGCGCTCCTGGGCGCGCTTCCTGCCCAGCACCACCAGGTGCTTCTGCCGGTCCACGATTGCCTCGCGGATCCGCAGCCGCAGTGCGTCGTCGTGGGCGGCCTCGGCGATCACCGCCATCAGCGCGGTCCTGGTCTCGGGCCGGTTGAGGAGGTCGGCGAAGCGCAGCACCACGCCCTGGATGTCGGCCTCCAGGCTGCCGAGGTCGGGCAGTTCCAGCTGCTCCTCGAAGAGCGCGGCGACCGCGTCGACCACCAGCTCGTTCTTGCCCGCCCAGCGCCGGTAGAGGGTCGTCTTGGCCACCCCGGCGCGGGCGGCGACGTCGCCGAGCGTGAGCCTTCCCCAGCCCTGTTCCGCCAGCGCGGTCCTGGTGGCCGCCAGGATCGCGCGGTCCAGGTCGGCACTTCGCGGGCGGCCGGTGCGTCTGCCGGGGGAGAAGGGGCACATAAGCCGGACCATACCGGCCGGTAGGTAGCGTGACGAGTGAGCGGTATCACAGCGTGTGCCGCAGCGCCGAAGATCCAGGCCCAGTTACGCTACGGCACGTAGCGAAACATGATGCGGCAGCCAGCGACAACCACGCCGGTGCGGATGGGGATCCGTACCACCGCAGCAGTACGGCAGTACACGACCGGGTGGTCGGGGAACCCGCAAACCCGCGGGGAAGCCGGGCCTGATCCGGGGTCTGTGCACGTTCGGGTCCAGGAGGGGGGAGGATTGCCTCATGCAGCCACGGAACATGTCCATGAGCGGCGTGGTCGACCTCGCCGCGGTGAAGGCGGCCAGTGAGGCCAAGGTGAAGGCCGAGCAGGCCAGGGCGCAGCGGCAGGACGCCGGCGCCGACACCACCGCCGCTTCCCCGCTCGTCATCGAGGTGACCGAGGCGACCTTCGAGAGCGATGTGCTCGAACGCTCCGCCGAGGTCCCGGTCGTCATCAGCTTCTGGGCCGACCAGGCCGAGCAGAGCAAGCAGCTCAACACCGTCCTCGAACGCCTGGTCGGCGAATACCGCGGCCGGTTCGTGCTGGCCACCGCCGAGGTGTACGCCAACCAGATGCTCTTCCAGCAGTTCGGCGTGCAGGGGGTGCCCGCGGTCTTCGCGGTGCTGGCCGGGCAGGCGATGCCGCTCTTCCAGGGCCTGGCGCCCGAGGACCAGGTCACCGAGGTCCTCGACCAGTTGATCGCGGTCGCCGAGCAGCGGTTCGGCATCGTCGGCCCTGACGTCGACCCGGGGGCCGCGGCCACCGCGCAGGAGGCCGCCCCGCCCGCCCCGCCGCGCCCGGCCACCCCGCAGGAGCTGGCGCTGAGCGCGGCCCATGACGCGCTGGACGCGGGCGACCTGGACGGCGCCATCCGCGCGTACCGCGAGGTGCTCGCGGACGAGCCGGCGAACGCCGAGGCCAAGCTCGGCCTGGCCCAGGCCGAACTGCTCGACCGGGTCCAGGGTGTCGACCCGCAGGCGGCGCGCGCGGCGGCGGCCGAAGCGCCGGGCGATGTGCGGGCGCAGCTCACCGCGGCCGACCTCGACCTGGTCGGCGGCCATGTGGAGGACGCGTTCAGCCGCCTGGTGGACACCGTCCGCCGTACGTTCGGCGAGGAGCGCGACACCGTACGGCTGCGGCTGCTCGAACTGTTCGAGGTCATCGGCTCCGACGACCCCCGGGTGGCCGGCGCGCGCACCGCGCTGGCCAGGGTGCTGTTCTGACCGCGCGGCCCGGCCGGGCGCCTTCTCCGGCGCCCGGCGCGGCCCTCGCGTGCCGGTCCTGAAACGGCCGGACGCACAGAGATTTAGCGATACGGCGACCGCTCTTTATCAAACCGTGACAATCGACGGTCCCCGTCACCACCGGTGAGATCACGGCCCCGATTTGGCGGCCGATGGCCGTATATGCCGGACTTCACCACCCCCGATTCCGCTACTCGGCGTGAGATCGCCCCATGGGGCGATCCCGCCTGCGGCATTCATCCGTTACTCGCTAGTAACGATCCCCTTGTGTGTCGGCCGGGAATGGACCACGATCGGCCAAGCTCGGTCCGTAGCCAATGCCCCGGCAGCCAGTCGGCGCCAACGGCCAACGGGTCCCCGCCGAGCGGGAGTGCGCGGCAACCGCCGCGTCTCCGGGACAGGGGGGTCTCCGTCCAGCGGATGGAACCGGATGGAGCCTGTCCAGCAGGTTGCGCGAGAGCGTGGCCAGTGGTTGTCGCTCGGGGGTGATCGCCGACGTTTCGGACATCGCCGTCCGGACTGCGCAGGGAGTCCCGCGGGGCCCCCTTCCGGACGGACGGCATCGCCCAACCCGGCGCTCTCCTTCCCGAGGACGTAGCACTTCTCCCATCCCAGGCCAGGACCCGAACTCCCGGCCGGAGATGTACGTCCGAGAAGGAGGAAACATGGAATCGCACGTTCGTGGCGGTACCAGATGGCGCCGGTTCGCCGTCGTCATGGTGCCCAGTGTCGCGGCCACCGCCGCGATAGGCGTGGCGCTGGCTCAAGGCGCGCTCGCCGCGTCGTTCAGCGTGTCGGGCCAGCAGTTCAAGGTCAGTGCGGAGACCCTGCACGGTGAAGGCTTCGAGCAGTACGGCGCGCTCGACGTCAAGCAGGACGGCAAGTACGTGCCGGTGGCCGTGTCGGCGTTCACCGACGCCACCATCACCGGGCTGTGCCAGTCGGTAGTGATCCCGACGCCGATCGGCGACGTGACACTCAAGCTGAAGGCCGGCAACGGCGGTCGTGGCCACGAGGTCACCGCGCACAACCTGTACATCGACCTGGACCAGCTCGACGCCGACGCGGTGTTCACCAACATCAACATCGGTGTGGCAGCCGGTGCCAAGGGCCAGCCCGGCCCCGGCATCAAGGACGGGGACAAAACCGACCCGGGGTCGTTCGCGCAGACGGCCGAGTCGGCCGACCTGACAGGGGTGCGCCAGACGGCGTGGGCCACCAGCGCGGGCACATTCACGCTCAGCGGCCTCAGCCTGCACGTGGGTCTGGGCTCGGGCAAGGGCGTCGAGTGCTACTGAGCACGGTCTGAGTCGCTCTGGGCGAGCCGCGCGGGGCGCGGCTCGCCCATGGCACCGACCACCTTCTTTTCTGTCATGCCAGTTCCAGGGAGCTGTTTTCCATGAGCGCCGAGTCGTCAGGACTGAGTGCCCACCTCCGCCGCGGCCGTGTCGCATTCCGGCACTGGCGTTGGCAGCGTCCGTTCTGGGCGGGACTGCTGACCCTGCTGTCCGGATTCCCGATCGGGTACCTGCCGTACAACAACGTGACTCTCGGTCAGCTGACCGTGCGAATGGCCACCACTGCCGGCGCCGGCGCCCTGATCATCGGCGTGCTGCTGGTCGTGCTCGGCCTGACCATGTGGTTCCAGAGCGCGGTGCGCATCTTTGCCGGTGTCGCCGCCATCCTGCTCGGACTGGTGTCGATCCCGGTGGCCAACTTCGGCGGCATCGTGATCGGCTTCCTGCTGGCCCTGTTCGGCGGTGCGCTGTCCGTGTCCTGGGCACCCGGCAGCGAGGTGCCGGACGAGCCGGGCGAGAAGGCCGAACTGCCGGACGGCGGCCCGCGCCCGGAGGGCGACGCGGCGGATCCCGGCGCGCCCGCTCCGACCGTGCCCGCGCCCGCGTTCGCCGCGGACCCGTTCACGCAGCCCGAACCGGTGCACGCCGGTGCGCGGGCCGACGAAGAGACCACCGAGGAGAACGGGAGGCATCGTGCTGGGTGACGAGGCTCAGCCGGCCGAGAGCGGCAAGCGGAGTGGGGCGACGTCCGGGCCGCGGCACGCGGCACCGCGCACGTCCCTGCTGACCAAGCTGCACATGCCCGTGGGCAAGGCGGTGGCGCTCGCCGCCATGCCGACCGCGGTACTGATGGGCATGGGCTTCACCCCGCACCTGGCGCAGGCCGACGAGCTGCCGAAGAGCCCGTTCAAGCCGGGCCCCTGCGTGACGCAGTCCGACACCCCGACGCCGTCCGCGTCGGGCGCCACGTCGGGCGCCACGTCCGGCGGCGCGGGCAAGGCCACGGACAAGCCGGCGCCCAAGCCGACGACGAGCCCGAGCCCGAGCGTCAGCCCGACCGCGCCCGCGCCGAACACGTCGCCGTCCCCGGCCGCGCCGGACAAGTCGGCGGCCACGTCGCAGCCCAAGTCTGCGCCGACCAGCGCGCCGAAGGCCGACCCGAGCCCGACGAAGTCCACCAACCCGCTGGACCCGCTGGGCCTCGGCGACCTGCTGGGCGGGCTGCTCGGCCTCGACGGCAAGCCGTCGTCCCCGACGCCCACCGCGACGCCGACCACCCAGGCCCCCGCGCCCGGCCCGACGGCCACCACAAAGCCGCCGGCCGACCCGGTGAAGTCCACGGGCCCGACGGGCTCCACGGGTGACGGCGCCGGCAAGGACGCTGCCAAGGACGCCAAGGACCCGGCGGAGGGCGCCACCAAGGGCGTCAAGAAGGACACCAAGAAGCTCAAGGACGCCGCCACCACGCCCCCGGCGGCCCCCGACGGCAAGCAGGCCTACCCCTGCCCGACGACCGACGCGCAGGCCCTCGCCGACGCCAAGAACGAGCAGGGCATACCGCTGCTGCCCGACACCCCGTGGGTCCTCAAGAGCTCGCTGCTCACCCTCTACGGCCTCACCTACGACGGCATCGTGCAGGTGAAGACTTACAACGGTACGGTCAAGGACGTCCTGAAGTTCACCGCCACCGGCGTGGACATCGGCGACCTGAACCAGATCGTGGACGGCCCGAAGAACACCAAGACCCATGTGACGGCCCGTTCCGGCTCCACCTCGACCATCCGCAACGGCAAGGTGACGATGTACACCGAGTCCCTCAGCGGCAATCTGCTCGGCGTGGTGCCGATCACCTTCACCCCGAAATTCCCGCCGCCGATCACCGTCCCGGTGCTCTTCTTCACCGACGTCACGGTCATCCAGGCCGGCCAGTTCGGCGGAGACCTCCACGTCCCCGGCCTCAGGGTCCTCCCCGGCCAGTCCTCGTAGGGCGGCCCACCCCGCACCACGCGTCGCGGCCCGCACCCTTGACCGGGCCGCTGTTGGTTAGTTCGGGTCCGTGCGTGACGTCGGCCTTCCAGACCTGGTTGTGGTCTGGAAGGCCGACGTTGTCGTGTGGGGTGGGTTCGGGTGTCGTTGCAGTCGAAGTGGTCCAGGGAGATCCCGGCGGAGATGGTGTGGGTAGCGCGGGCTGCGTCCCGAAGGGCAGTCTGGCGATCCGGGTGGGGGATGAGCTGGGGCCGCTGTTCATGGACGAGGCGTTCGCGGACCTGTTCCCGGCGCGGGGCAGGCCTGCGTGGTCACCGGGCCGGCTCGCGCTGGTGCTGGTGCTGCAGTTCGTTGAGGGTCTGACCGACCGGCAGGCCGCGGAAGCGGTGCGGGCCAGGATCGACTACAAGTACGCCCTCGGTCTGGACCTGGGTGATCCGGAGTGGTTCAAGCGCTACGCCACCCGGGCGGAGGATTCCCGCTTCCCCAAGGCCCAGGCGGCGGGCGATGCCGTGGGCCGTCGCGTCGGCATCGACGGGACGCGCCTGCTGGAAGCGGTTTTCTCCGCCGACACTCCTCGTGGGCTGGTGGTTCTGCCGGAGGTCGAGATCCTGCGCCAGGTCTGGGTCCTGCACTTCCACCTGTCGAAGGCGAGGTCCGGCGGCGTGTCCCCAAAGGCCGCCCGCCAGGTGTGTTACGCCTGGTCACCCCCTATGACATCGAGGCCAGGGCCAGCGGGAAACGCGACATCATCTGGGACGGCTACAAGGTCCACCTGACCGAAACCCGCGAGCCCGACAGCCCGCATCTGATCACGAACGTCACCACCACCATGGCCACCGTTCCGGACAGCACCAAGGGCTCCCCGTCATCGGAGTGATGTTCTCGGCGAAAAACTGCCGCCCCCGCCCCGAGCGAGCCCGATGCATCGGCTCACCCACTCGCGAACGCCGCGAACTACGCCTGCGCCACCACGACGAACACCACGTCCGCGAGCCGCCAGAACCGAGCAGTGGACGAACCGCTAACAGATCCGCGTCGGCGTCGAGGGCACCATCTCCCAGGGCATCCTGCGCTGCGGCCTGCGCAGATCCCGCTACCGAGGCCTGACCAGGATCAGCCCCTTCGCAGCGCTCCGCCCCGCTGGATGACATCCAGCGGGGCGGGATTGACCAACAGCGTCCCACTCACGAGGGGCCGTGCCGCGGTGGTCGGCGTGGCAGCGGGCATCATTCGGCCGCGGCGAGCCTGGTGACCAGCTTGACCACGGCGGCTTTCGCGGCCGGGCCGTCTGCCGCCGCGACGGCGGTGATATTGGGCCGTGTGGCGGGTGATCCCACGATGGCGAACCGCTGGCGGGGATTCGCCCGGGCAGCCGCCTCCGTCGCGGCCTGCATCGGCCCGCCCGCGGTGATGATCACCTCACACTGCTGCTGGACAACTCCATTGAGGAAAGGGAGCGCCACGTCCGGCTTGGTGTCGGGGACGGTGAAGCGTTGAGCGTTGACTTTACCGTTCTTCGCAGTCTCGCGCAGGCCGTCCCAGCTGCCTCGGACGAGCGGCGCCTCCTGTGCGCCGGTCGGGCCGGTGACCAGGCAGGCGCGAAGGTTCTGTGAGACGTTGGCGGCTGTGATTCTGGCCGATGAGCCGCCAGAGACGAGGCAAAGGCCAGCTGCGGCAGCGGCCACGACGATCCCCGTGGCGGTCGCGGCCTTGCCGTGGCGGCCGAGGAAGGTGACCGCCGACCTTCCAGCGGCGGCCAGTCTGCCCGTCGGCGCGTGAGGCCCGTTCACGCGGCGGCCGCCCGGCGACGACGTGCGATCACGAACGAAGCGATCGCCACCGCGAGGGCCCCCGCCACACTGGCGACCACGGTGGCACGGAAGGCGAACGAACCGCCGCCCGTCGCTGAGCGGTGTTCCGGCACCTTCGCCGAGGCGGTCATGAGCGGATTGGAGCTGGCTGAGGGCACGGTCGCCTCCAGCGCCTTGACCGGGTCGATGATGCCGAAGCCGAAGCGGTCGTCGCGGCCTGTGCTGCCTCCGGGGCGGTCCGCGGAGCCGATCAACCGCGCGATGATCTGGCCCGCCGTCTCCTCCGGGTACTTGGCACGCAACAAGGCAGCTGCTGCCGCGACGTACGGGGCTGCGTAGCTGGTTCCGTCCGCGGTCAGATAGCCACCACCGCTCTTTACCGACCAGATGGCGGTCGCAGGGGCGCTGAGCGAGACGAAAGGGCCTGACTCGCTGTGTATCCATTCGCCGCCCATCCGGTCGCTGCCTGCGACAGCCAGCACTCCGGGAAAGGCGGCCGGGTACTCGGCTTGGTTGCCGGTGTCTCCGTCATTGCCCGCTGCGGCGACCATGACGACGTTGTGGGCCTCGGCGAAGACGACTGCTTCGCGCACCTGGGGGTCGGCCGCCGTCATTCCCATCGACACGTTGATGACGCCCGCTCCGTGGCGCACCGCCCACACGATGCCCTGAGCCAGCGGGAGAGCGGTGATGGTCTCGCCGTTGCTCACTCTGACCGGAAGTATCCTGGCAGCCGGGGCCAGCCCGGACATGCCGTGCCCCGTGACACCGCCGTTGCCCGCGATCACCCCGGCAACCGACGTCCCGTGTGAGTCGGACGAAACGTCGACCTGTCCGTTCGCCGCCCCCTGGGTGATATCGACTCCGGGCAGCACCCGGCCCGTCAGATCGGGGTGGTGGGCATTGACACCAGTGTCGATCACCGCGACGGTGACACCTTCGCCCCGGCTGAGCGTCCATGCCTTGACGGCGTCGAAGTGCCCTGAGTCGAGGGGCCATTCGCGTTCGTCGGGAGCCTGGGGAGAGGCCAATGTCGGCACAGCGAGGCCCACGCTGAGCAGCACCACACTCGCCCCGAGCGTCCTGAATCGGGATCTCACGTCGATGCCTTCTCCCCCGTGGCCGTTGTCGTGCGCGGAACGACTTGATGTTGTCCCATCACGCTTGGGCACATGGTCATCAAATCCCCATGACTCTGCCAATGTTGTGTACAGGAGTGTACGAAGTGTCCGAACTTAAGCATTACTGATCTCATTCAGACGCATGTACGAAGTCTCCCTGCCGCTGTTATAACCGCACTGCTGCGGATCCTGAGGGGATTCGTCATTCTTGGGGGCGGGGTCAGCCGTGTCATCAGCGCGTCGGTCGTGGGGGAAAGTCCGTTCAGTCGCGATGTACGTCGTCGTCTTAGCGCTCATCGCGGTTCAGGGCACGCAGGCAGCGGAGGCATTGTCGCACCCGAGTCCGAAGATGCCGGACGCCCCTCACCAACAGGTGGGTTCGGCCTCCGGACTCGGTCACCAGGTCTCGGCCGCCGCAGACGGCAGTAGGGCCGCATCGCGGCTCGGCGCCGCTTCCGAGGGCCGGGCCAAGGACAGTGTCGGCCCGTACCGCTGGTATGCGCGGCAGAACCACCCAACCAACTCCGGCAGTCGTGTGCACAGGGCGCCTGCCCCCACGACCGTGCCGAGCCCGATCCGCGGCTATAACTCCAAGACAAGCGTGGAAGTGCCGTCACTCGACTCCTCGGACTCCGTCGTGTTCAAGAACGCCGACGGCACCTACACCGCCAGGATGTACACCCACCAGGTCAACCAGCAGGTAGGCGGTGTGTGGCGGCGGACCACCCAGGTGTCCCCCAACGGATCCGGAGCGAAGGCGACCGGACGCACTGACACGTACGCTGTCGATACCTCGTACCGGGTGCTGCCCGCGTCCAACCCCAGCGGGCAGGGCAACAGTTCGGCGGCAACCTACGTGGAATCCGGGGTCACCCAGAACTTCAACGGCAACGGGCAAATGTACGTCGGCCAGTATCAAGGCCACAACTACAACACATTCTTGCAGTTCGGCGGCTTTGGCTCCCAGTTCGCCAACGACTACGTCGTCAACGCCACGTTGTGGCTTGACACCGAGTACTCAGGACAGGAGGTCGGGCTGACCGACTGCTCTGTCCAGCCGGTCAACGTCGCACCGGTCAAGTCAGCCTGGGACGCCACCAAGATCAACAGTTTTCCCGGTCCGGGCGCTGCGACCCAGATCGGCACCGCCAGCTTCGCAGCTGGCACTGACTGCCAGAACGGCCGCCAGTGGGAGGGCATCAACCTCGGCAACAAGACGGCCATGAACTGGGCGCACGGCTGGGCGCCCAACTACGGCCTGGCGCTGACCGCGCCGAACACTGCACAGGGCGCTAAGGAGTTCTATGCCAACGACCCTTACATCGCCGTAGAGTTCACGCCCAACGGCGCGGGCGCCACGTACTCCGAAGTCAGCTACGCGTCGCCGTGGAACAATAAGCCCGGCTGGGGCCAGGTGACCGTGCAGAACGAGGGTACTGCCACGTGGACGCCGACGAACGGCTACAAGCTCTCCTACCAGCTCTACACGATCTCCGGGACCACCCGCACCCTGCTCAGTACGCCCGCCGCTACCCCCGCCGTCATGCCCTCGACAGTGGCTCCCAACCATCCCGTCACCGTTACCGCGGCGATACCCGCCCTCGCGGTCGGCCAGACGTATCAGATCTGCTGGGACATGTCGTACAACGGCACACTCTTCTCCGCATACGGCGTCGCACAGACCTGCTACAGCTTGCCGGTGGTGAACAATCCCCCCACTGTCGACACTTTCAACCCTGGCAACAATGGCGCGGTCTACAGCCTCACTCCGATCCTTGGTATCACGGCGCACGACGCAGACAACTATCCGGGGACCGCTCTCAGCTACTCTTTCAACCTGTATGTCAACGGCTCGACCACCGTGCTCGCGAGCTCCGGCTCCCTGACGACCCCGAACTGGACGGTCCCGGCCGGCAAGCTCGCGTATGGCGGCACCTTCTACTGGACGGTGCAGGTCACGGACAGTCAGGCCGCTTCGCTCTGGTCGGCGCCCGACTACTTCTACGTACCCGCCGCGCCGCAGCCGCTGGTAACCGCGCACCTCGGAGTGGCGCCGTACGACAGCACGGTCAAGGGTGTCGACCCGCAGGTGGGCGACTACTCGACGCAGGCCACCGATGCCTCGCTGCCCGGTCCCGCAGACGGCCCGCAGTCCCAGATCGTGCGCACCTACAACAGCCTCGACCCAGGAAACTTCAAGGCGTTCGGCGTCGGCTGGTCCTCACTGCTCGACATGCGTGCGACCCCGGACTCCGACGGCACCGGAAATGTCGTGGTCACTCTGGCCGACGGGCGGCAGGAGCGGTTCGGCGCCAAGGGCGACGGCACCTTCAGCCCCTCGCAGGGCGACTCCACCGTGCTTTCGGGGCCCCCGAAGGGTTACGGCACGCAGGGCTACAGCCTCACCGACAAATCCGGCATGCTCTACGTCTTCAGCGAGCAGGCGACCGACCCGGTGACCGGACAGGCCTACTTCGGGATCACCCAGTTCGGCAATCGCGGTGGCCACGGAATCGATCTCTTGTGGGACAACGTAGACCT
The DNA here is from genome assembly GCF_036227245.1 of Streptomyces sp. NBC_01477. Taxonomy (GTDB): domain Bacteria; phylum Actinomycetota; class Actinomycetes; order Streptomycetales; family Streptomycetaceae; genus Actinacidiphila. The sequence continues at coordinate 2,726,157 of NZ_CP109445.1, read as the reverse complement.
CGTCCTGCAGGACAACAGCACTATCCAGGCGTGGGAGCCGATCGCCGCGGGCTACTCCGTCGACCAGTACAACGGCTTCAACAACGGTGCGACCAACGCAATCCCCGAGGCGGGCATTCTGGAACTCTCCTGGGGTGTCCAGCAGATGACCGTCGGTGGCCTCACGAAGAACGTGCCGCACATCACCACTGTGCAGACCTACACGCCCTCGTCGCCTTCGAAGATCGATCCCTGGACCTACAGCTACGACGACACCGGCCGTCTGAAGGCCGTGTGCCCGCCGGACGACGAGTCCAGCTCGTCCACCGCGTGCACCGCCTACACCTACACCTCGGGCGCCCAATCCGGCTCGCACTTCGCCTCCGTGGTCCAGGACTCCAACCCCACCGACTATTGGCGTCTGACCGACGCCGCCGGTGCCGCGGCCGCGGCCGACAGCGTGGTCGTGAATCAGGGGATGACCAGCGCAGTACCGACGAACGTCACCTTTGGACAGTCCGGAGCACTGCCCGGCACACCCACCACCTCAGCGCGCTTCAACGGCACCAGTTCGTATCTGGCACTGCCGGACAAGCTGCTGGCGAACAGCAGTAACCTCGCGGTGGGCCTGTGGTTCAACACCACCCAGGCAGGTGGCACCCTGTTCTCCCAGCAGAGCGGCAAACCGGGCACTACGGTCACCGCCAACTACACACCATCGATCTATATCGGCGCCGACGGCAAGGTACACGCCGAGTTCTGGGACGGTCAGTCCACACCGATGGCTTCGCCCACCGCCGTCAACGACGGTAAGTGGCACTTCCTTGTCCTGTCCGGGGCGCGCACCGCCCAGACCCTCTTCCTCGACGGTCGACAGGTGGCCAGCCGCACTGGCAGCGCCATTGCGGTTCCGAGCAGCGAGCCCTACACGACGATCGGCGCCGGACAACTCGGCGGTACCTGGCCGTCGCTGCCTGCCGCGAACCCGCTGGGCTACTTCAGCGGGCAGATCGAGGACGTCTTCTTCCTCCAGCACCCGCTCGGGTTGCCCGCAGTGCAGCAGGAGTACACCTCCGGGGCCCTCGCCGCCAGCGAACTCGCCGGTTCCACCTTGCCATCCGGGAAGGTCGCCTTCTCAGTCGGCTACGACCCGGTCACTGACCGGGCCACCTCGGTAACCGACCAGGACGGCGGCACCTACCACCTCTCCAACCCGGTCACTACCGGGAGCGACGCCGACTATCTCGGTGCTGTCCGAGGCACTCGTCCGTCATACGACTATCCGATGACCGAGGCGTCTGGTCTGACGTCCGTCGACCAGTACGGCATCGACCAGCCCGACGACGGATCGACCGACGGCATCTATAACGACGTCACGTTGGGTGAGCCCGGCATCTTCGGGCCGGGCGGCGACAGCGCCGCCGGTTTCAACGGCGCCTCCTCCTACGTCTCACTGGCGCCGAGAGCGCTGGACGACACCACCGGAAGCGCCTCGGTGGCCCTGTGGTTCAACACCAAGCAGGCCGGCGGTGTGCTTCTGTCCTACCAGAACGGCCAGATAGGCACCGCGCTCACCGGTAAGTACACGCCCGCCCTCTACGTCGGGACTGACGGCCTGCTGCGCGGCGAGCTCTGGGACGGGCAGATTTCCCCGATGGCCTCCAAGGCTACGGTGAACGACGGTCATTGGCACCTGGTGGTCCTGACCGCTTCCGGCACCACCCAGAAACTGTGGCTGGACGGACAGAGCCAGGCCACCCGCACCGGCGTTTCGATCGCGGGTCAGGCAGAAGTCCTTGGCCAGAGCACCGTCACCGTCGGTGCCGGGTATATCGCCGGCTCCTGGCCCAAGCCGCCGACCAACGCGCAGGGCTATTTCAACGGTGAGATCGGCCAGGTCGGCATTTACCAAACCGACATCGACCAGACCGGAGTCGAGGCAGCCCTCGGCCTGTACCAGGCCAAGGGCTCCGCCACCGCGCTCACGCCCACCACGGTCGAGACGGTCACCGACCCGAATCAGGCCACCGAGAGTTACAGTTACGACCCCACCAACGGAAATCGCACCACCGCCGTCACGGATGTGATGGGCCACCGGACTACGTTCACTTACGACTCGATGGGCTTCCAGGACGCCAGTACCGACCCCGACGGGCACACCACCACTAGGCAGCACGACAAGTACGGCAATGTGCTGGAGACCACGACCTGCCGTCAGGCAAATTCGTGCCAGACATCTTACTTCTCTTATCACATCAACGCGGCAGACCCGATGGACCCTCTCAACGGGAAGGTGACCTTCGCAGCCGACGCCCGCGCCGGCTCTGCCGGCACCGCGAATAGTGCCTACCGCACCGCGTACACATACACCCCCTTCGGTGCGCTGTCCTCGGTGACCACCCCGCCCACGGCCGACTACCCGGCGGGCCGCACGACGCGTTACACCTACTACACAGGCAATGAGAAATATGCAGACGGCAGCGGAAACCAGCACCAGGAGACCTTCGGCCTGCTCGCCACGGTCACCGACCCACGCGGACAGACGACCCGGTACCACTACTCGGACGGGCACGGCGTCGGCGAGGTCTCCGAGCGGATCGAGCCGTCCGGCGAGACGACGTACTACGGCTACGACGCCCAGGGCCGGTTGGAATCCCAGACTGTCGCTTCAGACTCTTTTCCCGTTTCGTTCGACGACTACGGCCTGATCCACGGCGGAGTCTCCACCACGTACACCTACGATGCCCTCGACCGCATCGTTGACCAGACCGGGCCTGCCACCACCGACGCCATCACCGGCAAGGTGCACACTCCGACGACAGAACACAGCTACGACGTCGACGGCAAGCCGTCGAGTCAGCGCGTTTCGGACAGCACTGGTGGTGACACAGGCCGCACCACCATCATGGCCTACGACGACAGCGACCGGATCAAGTCGGTCACCGACCCGGCAGGGCTCGTCACCTCCTACTCCTACGACGTCTTTGGCCGCAAGAGCACCGAGAGCGACCCGGACGGCGTTACGTACGCATATGGCTATTCGCCGATCGGGCAGCTGACGACCACCACGCTGAAAGACTGGGTCGGCGACCCGACCGCGCCGTCCGACGCTACCGACCTGGTGACAGAGTCCCGGGCCTACGACCCGGCGGGCCGGCTCGCGTCGGTCACCGACGCCATGGGCCGTACGACGACGTACAGCTATTTCGACGACGACCTGCTCCAGTCCGAGACGGTCGCAGCCGGGACGGCCAGCGCTCAGACTGACAAGGCGTACGACTACGACGCGGCCGGCAACATGACCTGGGAGTGCGACGTCTGGCAGGCAGGCGTCTGCGCCCGGGAGACCCGGTACACCGTCGACGAGGCGGGGCGGACAACCCGTACCGTCGTCGACCCGTCCGGCGCCGACCGGGTAACGGTCAACACCTTCGACCCGGACAACAACGTGCTCTCCCAATTGCTCACCGGCAGCGGCGGCGACACCCGGCAGATCGGCTTCGGCTACGACACGTTCGGCAACGCCACCTCCCAATCGGTCCGCACCGACGCCAGCGGGCCCACCGGCTACTGGCCGCTGAACGAGGGGGCGGTCAACGCCGCCGACTCGTCCGGCAACGGCTTCACCGGTACCCCGAGCGGCGGCGTGAGCTGGTCGGCTCCCGGGGGCAATAGCAGCCACTTCGACGGCACTTCGGGCTCGGTCCTGACTAGTGGGACACCGGTCGTAGACACGACGAAGGACTTCAGCGTTTCAGCGTGGGCCTATCTGGACAGCACCAGCACCACCAAGGACTTCACGGTGGTCAGCCAGCAGGGCAGCCAGAACAGCGCCTTCCAGATCGAGTACAACCACACCACGAAGACCTGGGGCTTCGTTCGGCCCAGCAGCGACACCGCGAGCCCGTCTGCCACCTACAACGCCACCGCCACTGCGCCGGCCACCGCCGGTGTGTGGACCCATCTGGTCGCAGAGTACGAGCCCGAGCTCGGCTGGATGACCTTTTGGGTCAACGGCGTCCAGGTCAGCGGCGTCTGCCAGACGTGCGCGGCCTTGGTCGTGGACCATACCCCGATTGCGAGCACCTCTGGCGTCGCTATCGGCCGCGGCAAGCTGGCGGGCGCGGCGGTCAACTTCTTCCCCGGCAAGATCAAGGACGTGCAGCTCTACTCCCGGCTGCTGTCCGACGGCGAAGTGGGCCAGCTCTACACATCGGGCACCTCCGCCGACCAGTCGCCGATTGCTCTGGGCGCGGCCGGATGGTGGAAGCTCAACGACGGCGAGAGCCCGGGTGCCGCGGACCTCTCCGGCGCGGGCAACCCGGGCAAGCTCAACTCCGCCACGAGCTGGTCGCCCGACAACGGCGGCTCGGCCGTCTTCGCCGGTGCCGGTGAGATCACCACCGCGGGACCGGTGGCCGACACGGGCAAGAGTTTCTCGGTCTCCGCTTGGGCGAAGATCACCGCAACTCCGGCAGGCACGTGGCAGACCGTCGTCTCCCAGCAGGGCAGCAAGGCGGCCGGCTTCTCCCTCGACTACAACGCCACCGCAGGCCGCTGGGCCTTCGACCGGGCCACCACCGACGTGGCGGCGCCAGCCACGGCCGGCGCCAATTCCACGGCCGCGCCTGCGCTGAACACCTGGACGCATCTGGTCGGCACCTACGACGCGCCGACCGGCAAGATGACCCTCTATGTAAATGGAGCGGCGCAGGGCACCGCGACCGACGCCACTCCGTTCGCCGCCACCGGCCCGTTGGTCATCGGCCGCGGCTGGAGCAACGCAGCCGCTGCCAATCGTTTCAACGGCTCCGTCAGCAAGGTGCAGGTCTACAACCGGGTGCTGTCCGCCGCCGAGGTCGCCGCACTGCACTCAGGCGGCGGCACCGCCGGCTCAGCCCCACTCGTCACCACGACAACCTACGACGAGCGGGGTCTGCCCACCGCGACGACCGATCCACGCGGCAATGCGGCCGGTGCGACCGCTGCCGATCACACGACGAACTACACCTACGACGAGGCTGGCCAGCTCACCACCACCACCTATCCGAGAGTTGCTGCGGAGTCGAACGGCTCCGACCCTCAACAGGTTGTCCCGTTCACCATGGTCGGCTACAACACCTTCGGCGATCAGATCGAGTCCGACGACGCGGACGGCAGGATCTCCACTGACACCTTCGACCCTGACAGCCAGCTCCTCGCGTCCTCGCAGCCGGCCTACACCCCGCCCGGAAGTTCCACGCCGATCACCCCGACCACGTACTACTCCTACAACGGGATGGGCCGCCCGCTCACCGTGCAGGACCCGTTGACCCACACGGCGAGCTACGTCTACGACCAACTCGGCAACCAGGTCCAGGAGACCTTGCCGGGCGGCTACGTCACCCATGTCGGCTACGACACCGACGGCGAGGTTCTGAGTACTACCGACCCGGCCGGCGCGCAGACCCAGGCGACGTACAACCCGCTCGGCCAGCAGATCACCGCCACCCAGTTGGAACGCGTCCCGCAGCCTGCCGCCTTCACCACGACCTACGGGTATGACGCCTTGGGCGACCCGACCACGGTCACCGATGCGCGCCAGAACACCACCACCACGGGCTACGACGCCCTCGGCGAGCCGACCACGGTAAAGGACCCGCTCGGCAACACGACCAAGTACGCCTACGACGTGGCCGGCAAGGTGGTGAAGTCCACCGCTGCCGACGGCAGCGCGGCCGTCTACACCTACGATCGTGCCGAGCGGATGGTCGGCAGTTCGGAGCTCGATGTCAACGGCTCCGTGATCAGCTCCATCTCCAGCGGTTACGACGCCGACGGCAACATGGTTTCGTCGACCGACGCTCGGCAGCACACCGGCACCGCCACCTTCGACGCGCTCAACCGCACGGTCAGCCAGACGCAGCCGGCCACCGCGACCACCTCGATCACCACCGGATTCGGCTATGACGCGGCCGGACACGAGACTCGCTACAAGGACCCGAACAGCAATAGCACCATCTTCACGTACAACGCGCTCGGCCTGCTGGAGAGCACGGCCGACCCCAGCGTCACCGGGCAGACCGCAGCGGCCGACCGCACCACCACCTACGTGTACGACGCCAACGGGCGGCCGACGACCGTCACCCGCCCTGGTGGAGTAGCCATGGTCAACACCTACGATGCCAATGGTCTGCTGAAGACGCAGTCGGGAACCGGCGCGGAAAGCGTGTCCGCCACCCGCAGCTACGGTTACGACGCCGCAGGTCGGCCCGCCTCCGTCTCGACCCCCGCTGGCAGCGACGGCTTCAGCTACGACGACCGCGGGCTGGTCGTGGGTATGACCGGTCCGTCCGGCAGCGCCTCCTACTCCTACGACGAGAACGGCCAGATCCAGTCGCGCACCGACGCGACCGGGACCGCGGCGTTCGGCTACGACGACGACCAGCAGCTCAACAGTGAGACCGACCCGCTGACCGGGGCCACGATCGGCATCGGCTACAACACTGTCCATCAGGTAAAGAACATCACGTATGGCGCTGGCGGCCCGACCCGCACTTACGGTTACGACGCCGCGCACCGGGTCAAGACCGACCTGCTGACCAACCCGCAGGGTGCCACCGAGTCGTCCACAACGTACGAATACAACGCCAATGGGCAGACCACCTCCAGGGACGTCGTCGGCGGGGTGGGTACGGGCTCCAGCGTCTACGACTACGACTTCGCCGGGCGCCTGACCTCGTCGACCAGCGGCGGCGCGACCACAGGCTATGGCTATGACGCCGACGGCAACCGCACCAGCGCCGGGTCGGCCATCGCCACCTACAACGCGCGCGACCAGCTCACCTCGGTGACGAGCGGGTCCGCCACCAGCAACTACACCTACACCCCGCGCGGCACCGCGGCCAGCATCACGACCGGGGGTTCCACCACCACCATCTCCTCCGACGCCTATGACGAGGAGACGGGCACCAGTGCCGGTACCAGTTACACCTATGACGGCATGGGTCGGCTCGCCACCGCGCACTCTTCTGGACAGAACGCCACCTTCACCTACGGCGACGCGTCCAACAACGCGGTCGGCGACGGCACCGAGGAGTTCGAGCGGGACGCCGACGGCCACCTGATATCCGTCGCCGACGCCACCGGCGGCGATGCCCGGTTCGTGCTGCGGAACAGCCACGGGGACGTCACCGGCACTTTCACCGGTACCGGACCGACGCTCACCAGTTCCGTGGCCTACGACGCCTTCGGCCAGGTGACAGCGGGGTCGGGAGACCGGACCAGCGTCGGTTTCCAGGGCGGGTGGACCGACCCCAGTACCGGCAACGTCAACGCCGCGGCACGCTGGTACAACCCGGCCAACGGCGACTTCACGAGTGCGGACTCCGTCTCCAATACTCCGTCGCCAGCCGTTGCCGCCGACCCCTACGCCTACGCCGACGACGACCCGCTGGATGCCAGCGACCCCAGCGGGCACGATGCCTGCACCAGCGATGACCTCCAGGCGCAGGAGAGGGCGTGGGAGGCCCAGGCGGCGCAAGCCGCAGCGAATGCGAAGGCGTCGCTGGCCGCCTTCACCAAGAACTTCTCCGCGAACATCGCCCAGATGAACCGTGACGTGGCGGCGGCTCAGAGTCGGAGGGACGCCTCAAACCGAGCATTCAACGAGCGGATCGCGCAGCAGACGTCCCAGTTCGAATCCGAGTACAACGCAGCCATGAATACGCCGTTCCCCGTGCACAGTTCGTATTCCCCCGGTGGCCTCCCGCAGACTCACAACTCGCTCTCATACGGCGGCTACTCCGCCTTTTCTGGCGGCCACACCCCCTCATCCGCATCCTCCGGATCTTCCGGCGGAGGGATCAACTGGGGCCTGGCCGGTGCCTGGTCCGCAGTGGCGGGGACGGGTGTGATGGCCGCCAAGACGACCGCCGACTGGTTGGCCAGCGACACCGCGAAGGGGATCGGTAGAGGGCTGCTCGGCCTGGGCGAAGACGAAGTATTGGAGTTCCTCAGCTATGCCACCCAAGACTGCGGTGCCAACGGGGTCCCGACCCGGCCGGGCCAGCAGAACCTCGGTGGATCCAACCCAGCCCCCATCCTCGGTACCACCCCCAACGAGGACACGACTTCGGCGATCAGCCACGCCGGGGCCAGCGCGGTCGCCGCGACCGACACCGCCACGGCCACGGCAGATGACGAGGCGGAGGCTGGGAAGCCCAATTGCAACAACGGTATCGAGCAGAACGGCAAGGGAAACATCACCTACCTCCCGCTGCAGCGGGAGGGAGACTTCTGTGTCGCCTCCGGGGCCTTTGCCGACCTCGACCAGTCCGACCACGTGAAAGCCAAACGACCAAAGCTGGGTTTCGTCCTCCCCGGGTTCGATGACCTCCCGGGGGACAACAAGTCCCGTGGGCACCTGATCGGATACGCCTTCGGCGGCTCCAACACGGACACTCGCAACTTCGTTGCCCTGTTTCAGCAGGCGAACCAGAGCATGTTCACCTACGCGGAGGAGCCGGTACTCAACGCAATCAAGAACGGGGGGCACGAGTTCGTTGAAGTCAGGCCCTACTACGGGATTCCCGGCGATCCCAGACCCACCACGGTGTGGTTCACCGCGGTGGGTACTGTCAACGAGCACTGCGTCGTTTACAACGTGCCGACAGGCGGCACGGTCTGCTGACCCGGCTGACTGACCACGATGCCGACCGGGGCGCCCGGTCGGCATCGTTATTCGTTCAGCAGCGCATGAGAACCGAGGAACGGAAAGCACCATGTCCCCCATTGATGACCTGATCCCGCTGCTCGGCGCGCCCCCCGGCGCCGACGCCGAGCCGGTGGAGGCCCTGCAGCGCCTGTGGGGTGTGCAGTTCCCCGCCGCATTCCTCGCGTTCGCGAAGGCGTACGGTGATGTGGCCGTCGACGATTACCTGTACATCTGGGGAGCCCACTACCTGGAGTCCTACGCTGACTCCATGGGGCGCCAGATGGAGGCACAGTCGGGCCTGCCCGCCCCCGTGCTGCCGACCAAGGGCGGCATGCTGCTGTGGGGCAACACGGTGGAGGGCGATCAGCTCTTCCTGGTCGACCGCGGTGAAGGCCGCTGGACGGTCTCTGCTTTCCGCCGCGGGTGGGGGGACTGGTACGACTCCGACCTGGCCTTCGTGCCGTGGCTGCGCGGCGTCCTGACCGAAGAGGTCGCTGCCGAGTGGTTTCCCGAGTGGGACGAAGTCCACGAGATCTGCCAGCTCACCCGCTGATGAGCGACGGTGCGCCGTGGCCCGTGCCTCCGTTCGGAGTACGGGCCACGGCGCACCGCTCACTGGCCGGACCGGGCGTCAGCCGCCCAGGTGGTGGACGCGGACGAGGTTGGTCGTGCCGGGGAGGCCGGGAGGGGAGCCGGCGGTGATGATGACCGTGTCGCCGTTGGTGTAGTCGGAGAGCTTGAGCATCTCGCGGTCCACGATGCCGACCATGTCGTCGGTGGTGTCGACGTGCTCGACCACGAAGGCCTCGACGCCCCAGGTCAGCGCCAGCTGGTTGCGGGTCGCCGGGTCGGTGGTGAAGGCCACCACGGGCTCGGGGACGCGGTAGCGGGCCAGCCGGCGGGCGGTGTCGCCGGACTTGGTGAAGGCCACCAGCGTCTTGGCGTCCAGGAAGTCGGCCAGCTCGGCGGCGGCGCGGGCGACGGCGCCGCCCTGGGTGCGGGGCTTCTTGCCGGGGGCCAGCGGCTGGAGGCCGCGGCACAGCAGCTCCTCCTCGGCGGCCTCGACGATCCGGCCCATCGTCTTGACCGTCTCGACCGGATACTTGCCGACCGAGGACTCCGCGGACAGCATCACCGCGTCGGCGCCGTCCAGGATCGCGTTGGCCACGTCGGAGGCCTCGGCGCGGGTGGGCCGGGAGTTGGTGATCATCGACTCCATCATCTGGGTCGCAACGATCACCGGCTTGGCATTGCGGCGGCACAGCTCGACCAGCCGCTTCTGCACCACCGGCACCTGCTCCAGCGGGTATTCCACCGCCAGGTCGCCGCGGGCCACCATCACCGCGTCGAAGGCCGCGACGATGTCCTCCATGTTCCGCACCGCCTGCGGCTTCTCCACCTTGGCGATGACGGGGACCCTGACGCCCTCCTCGTCCATCACCCGGTGGACGTCGCGGACGTCCTTGGCGTCGCGCACGAAGGACAGCGCCACCATGTCGACGCCCATCCGCAGCGCGAACCGCAGGTCGTCGATGTCCTTGTCGGACAGCGCGGGGACGTTCACTGCGGCGCCCGGCAGGTTGATGCCCTTGTGGTCGGAGATGACCCCGCCCTCGACCACCAGCGCCCGCACCCGCGGGCCGTCCACCTCGATGACGCGCAGCGCCACATTGCCGTCGTTGATCAGGATCGGGTCGCCCTGGGAGACGTCGCCGGGCAGGCCCTTGTACGTCGTCCCGCAGACGGTCCTGTCACCGGCGACGTCCTCGGTGGTGATGGTGAACTCGTCCCCCGCGATCAGCTCCACGGGGCCGTCGGCGAACTTGCCCAGACGGATCTTGGGACCCTGCAGGTCGGCGAGTACGCCCACGGCCCTGCCGGTCTCCTCGGCCACCTTGCGCACCCGCTGATAGCGGTCCTCGTGCTCGGCGTGGCTGCCGTGGCTGAAATTCAGACGGGCCACGTTCATGCCGGCCTCCACCAGTGTCTTCAACTGGTCGTAGGAGTCAACGGCGGGACCCAGGGTACAGACGATCTTGGCTCGGCGCATGGGCGCTATCCTATCGGTTTGTTCCGGTGCGGAATATTCCTGGGGCGTCGCGCTGCTCCGGGACGGTCAACCATCGTGCTGGCTCTTCTCGGTGTGTGCCAGTGCGTACGTCTCACGGGCGATCTCCAGCTCCTCGTCGGTGGGGACCACGGCCACGGCCACCCGTGACGTCAGGGCCGACACCAGGCGGGGCGCCTTGCCGCGCACGGCATTGCGCACCGAATCCATCGTGACACCCAGATTGTCGAGACCCGACAAAGCCGCCTCACGAACGGCAGCCGAATTCTCGCCGACGCCGGCGGTGAAAGTGATCGCGTCGACCCGGCCGAGCACCGCCGTGAAGGCCCCGATGTAGCGGCGCAGCCGGTGCACGTAGACGTCGAAGGCCAGCCGGGCCGCCTTGTCGCCCTCGCCCATCCGGCGGCCGATCTCCCGCATGTCGTTGTCGCCGCACAGGCCCAGCAGCCCGGACTTCTTGTTCAGCAGCGAGTCGATCTCGTCGGTGCTCATCCCGCCGACCCGCTCCAGGTGGAAGACCACCGCCGGGTCCAGGTCCCCCGAGCGGGTGCCCATCACCAGGCCCTCCAGCGGGGTCAGGCCCATCGAGGTGTCCACGCACACCCCGCCGCGCACCGCCGAGGCCGAGGCGCCGTTGCCCAGGTGCAGCACGATCACGTTGACCTCGGCGGGCTCCTTGCCGAGCAGCGCGGCCGTCGCCCGCGAGACGTACGCGTGCGAGGTGCCGTGGAAGCCGTAGCGGCGGATGCCGTAGCGCTCGGCTGTCGCGGTGTCGATCGCGTAGCGGGCCGCGGCCTCGGGGAGGGTGGCGTGGAAGGCGGTGTCGAAGACCGCGACCTGCGGCAGGTCGGGGCGCAGCTCGCGGGCGACCTCGATGCCGGTGATGTTCGCCGGGTTGTGCAGCGGCGCGAGCGGCACCAGCTCCTCGATGCCGGCCAGCACCTCGTCGGTGATCAGGGTCGGCGCGGTGAAGCGGGTGCCGCCGTGCACCACCCGGTGGCCGACCGCGGCCAGCTCGGGGGAGTCCAGGCCGAGCCCGCGCCCCCTGAGGTCGCCGGCCGCCTCGCGCAGCGCCTGCGCGTGGTCGGCGGCCCCGCCGGGCTCGCCGATCCGCTCCACCACCCCCGAGGCCAGCCGCTGCTCGCCCGCCATGTCGATGAGCTGGTACTTCACCGACGAGGAGCCGGAGTTGAGCACCAGCACCCGCGTGGCCCCGCTCATGAGGAGTCTCCCTGCTGCGCCTGGATCGCGGTGATCGCGACCGTGTTGACGATGTCCTGCACCAGCGCGCCCCGCGACAGGTCGTTCACGGGCTTGCGCAGGCCCTGCAGCACCGGCCCGACCGCGACCGCGCCGGCCGAGCGCTGGACGGCCTTGTAGGTGTTGTTGCCGGTGTTCAGGTCGGGGAAGACCAGCACGGTGGCCTGCCCGGCCACCGCCGAGCCCGGCATCTTGGTGGCCGCCACCGACGGCGCCACGGCGGCGTCGTACTGGATCGGGCCCTCCACCAGCAGCTCGGGGCGCCGCTGCCGTACCAGCTCGGTGGCCGCCCGTACCTTGTCGACGTCGGCGCCGCTGCCCGAGGTGCCGGTGGAGTACGACAACATTGCTATCCGCGGCTCCACGTCGAAGCGGGCCGCGGTCGCGGCGGCCTGGATCGCGATGTCGGCCAGCTGCTCCGCGTCCGGGTCGGGGTTGACGGCGCAGTCGCCGTAGACCAGGACCTTGTCGGCCAGGCACATGAAGAAGACCGACGAGACGATGGCCGCGCCCGGCTTGGTCTTGATGATCTCGAAGGCCGGCCGGATGGTCGCCGCGGTGGAGTGCACCGCGCCCGACACCATGCCGTCGGCCAGGCCCTCCTGCACCATCAGGGTGCCGAAGTAGGACACGTCGGCGACCACGTCGTAGGCCAGCTCGTAGTTCACCCCGCGGTGCGCCCGCAGCTCCGCGTAGAGCGCGGCGAAACGGTCCCGCAGTGGTGAGGTCTGCGGGTCGACGATCCGCAGGCCCGGGTCGTCCAGCGCGATGCCGAGGTCGCCGGCCTTCTTCCGTACCGCGTCCTCGTCGCCCAGCAGCGTCAGCTCGCACACGCCCCGGCGCAGCAGCACCTCCGCGGCCCGCAGGATGCGCTCCTCGGCGCCCTCGGGCAGCACGATCCGCCGCTTGTCGGCCCGCGCCCGCTCCAGCAGCGCGTGCTCGAACATCATCGGGGTGACCCGGGCGGACCTGGCCACCGAGAGACGCTCGGTCAGCTCGGCGGTGTCGACGTGGGTCTCGAAGAGCCCGAGCGCGGTCTCCGCCTTGCGCGGGGTGCCCGCGCCGAGCTTGCCGTCCAGCGTGAACAGGCCCGTCGCGGTGGTGAAGGAGCCGGTCGCGACCGCGAGCACCGGGGTGCCGGGGGCGAGCCGGTTGGCCAGCGCCAGGATGTCGGCGCCGGGCTTCTCGTCCAGGGTCAGCAGCACCCCGGCGATCGGCGGCGAGCCCGCCGAGTGCGCGGCCAGCGACCCGATGATCAGATCGGCCCGGTCGCCCGGCGTGACCACCACGCAGCCGGGCGTCAGCTTCGGCAGGAACGTCGGCAGCATCGCCCCGCCGAACACGAAGTCCAGCGCGTCCCTGGACAGCCCCGCGTCATCGCCGAGCAGCACCTCGGCGCCCAGCGTCTCGGCGATCTGCGCGACCGTCGGAGCGGACAGCGCGGGCTCGTCGGGCAATACGTACACCGGTACGCCCGGTGTGCGCCGCAGCCGCTCGGCGGCCTCGGCGGCCTCGGCCGGCTCCACCCGGTTGGCGATCATCGCGATCACGTCGCAGCCCAGGTTGGTGTAGGCGTGATGCGCGTTGCGCACCTCGGCGACGACCGACTCGGCGCTCTGCGCCCGGCCGCCGATCACCGGCAGCACCGAGGCGCCGCACTCGTTGGCCAGCCGGGCGTTGACCCCCAGCTCGGCCGGCAGATTGGTGCCGGCGAAGTCCGAGCCGAGGATCAGTACCGTCTCGTACTCCTCGGCGACCCGCAGATAGCCCTCGACCAGCCGGGCCGTCAGCGCGTCCTGGCCCTGCTCGGCCTGGAGCGCGGCGGCCTCCTCGTACCCCATGCCGTACACCGTCGACGGGTCCTGGACGAGCCGGTAGCGGCTGCGCAGCAGCTCGAAGATCCGGTCGGGGGTGTCGTGCACCATCGGCCGGTAGATCCCGACCCGGTCCACCTGCCGGGTCAGCAGCTCCATCACCCCCAGCTCGACCACCTGGCGGCCGTCGCCGCGGCCGATCCCCGTGACGTAGACGCTGCGCGTCACCCCGGTACTCCGTTCCTCAGCCCCTGTGTGGCCGTACGTCCTGACGCTAACGTGCCCGCCGGGGCGACGCCCGCCGAGGTCCGTACCCTACGCATTCCGCCCCGCGCCGCCGTACGGCGCCGCCCGGATGCGGCCTGCGGGGGATCGCCGCACAGTGCACGTAGAGTGATAGGCGAGCGAAGCGAGGAGGGCCGCGGGATGGACGTCCTGGCCACCGGAGTGCAGCGCGACGAGCGGCCCCTGCTGGAGGCCGCGTTTGCCGGGCGGCACGAGATCCGCTGCCTCGAAACCTTCCTCACCGCCGACACGCTGCCGCTGGCCGCCGGCTACGAGGCGGTCTCCACCAGCGTCAACGCGGTCCTGGACGCGCCGGTCCTGGAGGCCCTGGTACGCGGCGGCACCCGGCTGATCGCCCAGCGCTCCACCGGCTACAACAACATCGACCTCGCCCACGCCGAGCGCCTGGGCATGACCGTCGCCCGGGTCGCCGCCTACTCCCCGTACTCCGTCGCCGAATTCGCCTGGACCCTCGCGCTGGCCCTCAACCGCCGGATCGTGCGGGCCGCGGGCCGCACCCGGGACTTCGACTTCCGGCTCGACGGGCTGCTCGGCCGGGACTTCCACGGCCGCACCGCCGGCGTCATCGGCACCGGCAGGATCGGCACCGCCTTCACCGCGATCGCCCGCGGCTTCGGCATGCGGCTGCTCGGCTGGGACATCACCCCGAACCCCGCGTGCGAAGAACTCGGCATGCAATACGTCGAGTTGGACAGGCTCTTCCGGGAAGCCGACCTTCTCACCCTGCATGTCCCGCTCATGCCGTCCACGCATCACCTGGTGGGCGCCCGGCGGCTGGCCGAGATGAAGGAGGACGCGATCCTGATCAACACCAGCCGCGGCGCCCTCATCGACTCCACCGCCCTGGTCGAGACCCTCCGCGACGGCCGGCTCGGCGCGGTCGGCCTCGACGTCTACGAGGAGGAGGCCGGCGTCTTCTTCTACGACAAATCGCTGGAAGTGATGACCGACGACGTCCTGGCCCGGTTGCTGACCTTCACCAACGTGCTGATCAGCTCGCACCAGGCGTACTACACGGTGGACGCCGTCGAGGAGATCGTGGCGGCGACGCTGCGCAATGTGAACGACTATGTGGCAGGCCGGATCACCGAGAGCACACTGATCCCGCGCAGCCCCTGACCCCCTTCCCTGGAGACGCCCGCTCATGCGTATCGGAGTCCTCACCGCCGGCGGCGACTGCCCCGGTCTCAACGCCGTCATCCGGTCGGTCGTCCACCGCGCGCTGACCGGTCACACGGACGAGGTCATCGGTTTCGAGGACGGTTTCGTCGGTCTGCTCGAAGGCCGCTTCCGCCCGCTCGACCTGAACTCCGTCAGTGGCATCCTGGCCCGCGGCGGCACCATACTCGGCTCCGCCCGGCTGGAACGCGGCCGGCTGCGCGAGGCCGCGGACAACGCCGACGAGCTGTGCTCGCGCTACGGCATCGACGTCCTCATCCCGATCGGCGGTGAGGGCACCCTGACCGCCGCCCGGATGCTGTCCGACGCCGGGATGCCCGTCGTCGGCGTCCCCAAGACCATCGACAACGACATCAACGGCACCGACCGGACCTTCGGCTTCGACACCGCGGTCACCGTCGCGACCGAGGCGATCGACCGCCTCAAGACCACCGCCGAGTCCCACCAGCGGGTCATGGTCGTCGAGGTGATGGGCCGGCACGCCGGCTGGATCGCCCTGGAGGCCGGCATGGCCGGCGGCGCCCACGGCATCTGCGTGCCCGAGCGCCCCTTCGACCCCGCCGACCTGGTCGCCCTGGTCACCGAGCGGTTCGCCCGCGGCAAGAAATTCGCCGTCATCTGCGTGGCCGAGGGCGCCCACCCGGCCAGGGACACGATGGACTACGGCGTCGGCGAGATCGACAAGTACGGCCACGAGCGCTTCAACGGCATCGGCACCACCCTCGCGTTCGAGCTCGAACGCCGGCTCGGCAAGGAGGCCAGGCCCGTCATCCTCGGCCACGTCCAGCGCGGCGGCGTCCCCACCGCATACGACCGGGTCCTGGCCACCCGCTTCGGCTGGCACGCGGTGGAGGCCGCCCACAAGGGCGCCTTCGGGCACATGACCGCGCTGCACGGCACCCGTATCGACATGGTCCCGCTGGCCGACGCGATCACCTACCTCAAGACGGTCCCCGAGGACCGCATGCACGAGGCCGAGTCGGTCTTCTAGCCGGCCCGTCCGGCGTGAGTTCCCGTCAATTCACGCCGGACGGCGGTGAAACGCCGGGATGCGGGCACAGGTCACCTCACAACCTCGGGAGGCCTCCATGCCAGTGACATTCCGCAAGTCGTTCCACATACTGCCCGGCGTGCGGGTCAACGTGAACCGCAAGTCGCTCTCGATAACCGTCGGGCGCAAGGGCGCCCACCGCACCTGGTCGACCAGCGGCCGGCGCACCACCTCGGCGGACCTGCCGGGTCCCTTCGGCTACCGGCACACCGACCGGCGCGACTGAGGCCCGGCTGGGCGCCGTTCGAACAGGTATGTCACGACGAGTCAGGGGAAGGCGATGGGCATGGGCATTATCGGATGGATCGTTCTGGGACTTCTCGCCGGCGCCATAGCCAAACTCATCCTGCCGGGACGCGACCCCGGCGGTGTGTTCGGCACGGCGGTCATCGGCTTCGTCGGCGCCCTGCTCGGCGGATGGCTGTCGTCGAAGCTGCTCGACAAGCCGATTCCGCACGACTTCTACGACGGCAAGACCTGGCTGGCGGCCATCGCCGGCTCGCTGGTCCTGCTGATCGCCTACCGCATCTTCTTCGGCGACTCGCGCGCCCCGTCAAGGTCCCGGTCAAGGTCCCGGTCGCGGTCCCGCTCGCGCCGCTGACCGGCCCGCGCGTACGAAGCACCTGAAGCAACGCCGAAGCGGCGGGGATTGTCCCCGCCGCTTCGGCGTTGCATGCGTCCGGCCGCCGGGGGGACCTCTTCCTGCGAGGAAGAGGTCCCCCCGGCGGCCGGTGCGCCGATGTCCGGCGCCGGGTGGCGGGCACCCGGCGCCGGACGGCCGGTGTCAGCCGTGGTCCGGGCGGAGCCAGACGGTGGACAGCGGGGGGAGGGTCAGGGTCAGGCTGTGCGGGCGGCCCTGCCAGGGGGTCGCCTCGGTCTTGATCTGGTCCGGGAGCTGCACCCCGCTGCCGCCGAACCGCGCCTCGTCGGTGTTGAGCGCCGGCGTCCACACCGCGGAGGGGGAGCCGAGGCGGTAGCCGTCGCGTACGACGGGGGAGAAGTTGCTGACGCACAGCAGCGGTTCGCCCGCCGCGTCGAAGCGGAGGAAGGCCAGGACGTTGTCCTCGGCCGCGCCGCCCTCGATCCACTCGAACCCGCCGGGCTCGGTGTCGCACTGCCACAGCGCGGGAGTGGTGGTGTAGACCGTGTTCAGCTCGCGCACCAGGTCGCGCACCCCGCGGTGGTCGGCGCCCGCCGGATAGGCCGGGTCCACCAGCCCCCAGTCCAGGCCCCGTTCGTGCGACCACTCCGCGCCCTGGGCGAACTCCTGGCCCATGAACAGCAGTTGCTTGCCCGGGTGGGACCACATGAACGCGAGGTACGCGCGGTCGGTGGCGCGCTGCTGCCACCAGTCGCCGGGGATCTTGCCGACCAGCGAGCCCTTGCCGTGGACGACTTCGTCGTGCGAGATCGGCAGCACGTAGTTCTCGCTGTACGCGTACACCATCGAGAACGTCATCTCGTTGTGGTGGTACTTGCGGTAGACCGGCTCATGGCTGATGTAGCCGAGCGAGTCGTGCATCCAGCCCATGTTCCACTTCAGGCCGAAGCCGAGGCCGCCGAAGCCGGTGTGGCCCACGTGGTGGGTGGCGCGGGTGACGCCGTCCCAGGCGGTGGACTCCTCGGCGATGGTGATGACGCCGGGGCAGCGGCGGTAGACGGTGGCGTTCATCTCCTGGAGGAAGGCCACTGCGTCCAGATTCTCCCGGCCGCCGTGGATGTTGGGCAGCCAGTCGCCGCCCTCGCGCGAGTAGTCGAGGTAGAGCATCGAGGCGACCGCGTCCACCCGCAGCCCGTCGATGTGGAAGACCTCGCACCAGTACACGGCGTTGGCGACCAGGAAGTTGCGCACCTCGGTACGGCCGAAGTCGAACTCCAGGGTGCCCCAGTCCGGGTGCTCGGCCCGCCGCGGGTCGGCCGGCTCGTACAGCGGCTCACCGTCGAAACGCGCCAGCGCCCATTCGTCCTTCGGGAAGTGCGCGGGCACCCAGTCCATGATCACGCCGATACCGGCCCGGTGCAGCGCGTCCACCAGGTGCCGGAAGTCGTCGGGCGAGCCCAGACCCGGCATCGGGGCGTAGTACGAGGTGACCTGGTAGCCCCACGAGCCGCTGAAGGGGTGCCCGGCGACCGGCATCAACTCCACGTGTGTGAAGCCGAGATCGGCCACGTAGGCGGGCAGCTGCTCGGCCAGCTCGCGGTAGCTCAGACCGGGGCGCCAGGACGGCAGGTGCACCTCGTAGACCGAGAAGGGCGCGCGGTGCACCGGGGTGTCCGCGCGGTGCGCCATCCAGTCCGCGTCCTGCCACTCGTAGGCCGAGTCCGTCACGATCGAGGCGGTCGCCGGCGGCACCTCGGTCTTCCGGGCCATCGGGTCGGCCTTCATGCCGTGCGAGCCGTCGGGGCGGGTGATCTCGTACTTGTACGCGGTGCCGGGGCCGATGCCCGGCACGAACAGCTCCCACACGCCGGTGCCGCCGAGCGAGCGCATCGGCAGCGAGGTGCCGTCCCAGAAGGTGAAGTCGGCGGCGAGGCGGACGCCGCGGGCGTTGGGCGCCCACACGGCGAAACGGGTGCCGGTGACGCCGCCGTGGGTCATCGGCTCCGAGCCGAGCGCCTTCCAGAGCTGTTCGTGGCGGCCCTCGCCGATGAGGTGGAGGTCCAGCTCGCCGAGCGAGGGCAGGAAGCGGTAGGGGTCGTCGAGCAGGTGCTCGCCGTCCTCGTACGTCACCGCCAGGCGGTAGTCCGTGAGGGCGCTCTGCGGGAGCAGGGCGGAGAACAGGCCGTCGCCCTCCGGGGCGAGGTCCACGCGGTGGTCGCCGAGGACGACCGCGACGGCGCGGGCGTAGGGGCGCAGGGCTCGCACCCTGACCCCGTTCTTCTCGGGGTGCGCGCCGAGCACGGCGTGCGGGTCGTGGTGCTCCCCGCTCAGCAGCCGCCGGCGGTCCTCCCCGCCGAGGCTGCCGTTCCCCTCCGGGGCGGCGGCCTCTTCCGAGCCGAGCCCCGCCGCGGGGCGGGTGCCGTCGTGCTCCGGGGCACGCCCCGCCGCCGGACGGGTGCCCTCGCGGTCCGGGCCGAGCCCCGCAGGGGCGCGGGGAACCGCGCGCTCGGCCGGCGCGGCGGCGCGGGGCGTCGGCGGCCGGGTGGGGGTGGTGCTGTCGTTCGCGGGCCGCCGGCCGGTGGTGGGCTGGTCGCGCAGTTCCCCGCGCCCCTTTGGGGCGTCCTCCGGGCGGGCGGGCGGCTCGGCCGGCGCGGCGGCGCGGGTTGTCGGCGGCCGGGTGGGGGTGGTGCTGTCGTTCGCGGGCCGCCGGCCGGTGGTGGGCTGGTCGCGCAGTTCCCCGCGCCCCTTTGGGGCGTCCTCCGGCGCGGGCCGATCCTGCGCCTCCCGGCCCGGGGACTTCGGGGCGGAGCCCGAAGCGGCCGGGTGGGGGGTGCTGGCGTCGTAGCCGCGGGCCGCGGCCTCGGGGAGGGCGCCGCTCGCGGGGTTCGGTTCGGGGTTCACGGGCGGCTTCTCCTCGGGCGGTACGGGCGGGTTCGGTGCCGGCGACGGCGGCGGCAGGGTCGGATTCGGGGTCGGCCGCGCCGACCGCTTGCGCGTCATTGCGGCAGGGCGGTGGCCAGCCGGGCCAGCGCGGACAGCGGGATCGGGAGCCAGGCGGGCCGGTGGCGCGCCTCGTAACGGGCCTCGTAGACGGCCTTGTCCGTTTCGAAGGCCCGTATCAGCACGGGCTGTTCGCGCGGATCGGTGCCCGAGACGGCAGCGTAGCCCGTGCAGTAGGCGTCCCGGTGCCTGGCCGCCCACGGGCCGTTCCCGCTGTGGTGGGCGGCGTAGTCGAAGGACCGCAGCATGCCGGCCACATCCTGCACCGGCGGCGCCGGCATGCGGCGTTCGGCCAGCGGGCGGGCCGGCTCGCCCTCGAAGTCGATCAGCACCCACTCCCCGCCGGGTCCGCGCAGCGCCTGGCCGAGGTGGAGGTCGCCGTGGATGCGCTGGGCGGTGACCGCGTGGCCCGGGAGCGTGACGGCGCCGAGTTTGGCCAGGTCGTCGAACGCGGCCCGCAGCGCGTCGGCGTAGGGGCGTATCGCGGGCACCTCGGCGGCGGTCTCGTCGAGACGCCGTGCCATGCCTGAGGCGATACGTTCCAGCGCCTCCCCGCCCAGCGCCCGTGCCGGCAGCGCGGCGGCGAGCGACGCGTGCACCTCGGCGGTGGCGCGGCCCAGTGCCGCGGCCTCCGCGCGGAAGTCGCCGTCCTCGGCGACCGAGGCCAGGGCCAGCGCCCAGCCGTCGGACGAGCCGGGCAGGAAGCGCTGGAGCACGCCGAGCGTGGTGGGCTCCTCCGCGGCGGGCCCGGGGCCCGGCTCCAGCGACTCGAACCACGCCACCGGCTCCGCGACCCGCCGCGACCCCGCCCTGGCCAGGGCGAGCGACAGCTCCAGGTCGGGGTTGGTGCCGGGGGAGACGCGGCGGAAGAGCTTGAGGATGTAGGCGTCGCCGTAGACCACGGAGGTGTTGGACTGCTCGGCGGTGGACACCCGCGGGGTCAGCCCCGGCGGGAAGTCCGCGTGCGGCTCGGTGGTGAAGCGCAGCCGCCCGGTGCGGCCCGGCAGCTGGAGGCGTTCCAGCAGCAGCGCGGCCAGCCGGGGGTCGTGCGGGGCGTCGTAGAGCGTCAGGCCGTCGTAGGGGCCGCCGACGGCCGGGCCGAGCGCGGTGCGCACCAGCGCGGACGGCAGCAGCGGATGCGCGCCGAGCAGCAGTTGGTAGCAGTCGGCGGGCCGCCCCGGCTGTTCGACGTCGACCAGCACGTGCACCAGCCCCAGCGGTCCGAGCCGGCCGCCGGGCGGCATCAGCTCGGTGGCCGAGGCCAGTCGGAAGCCGCTGATCGGCAGGCCTTTGCCGGCGAACCAGCGCTGCCGGGGCAGCCAGCCGCGCAGCAGCGGTTCGAGCGAGCGCAGCAGTCCGGGCGCCGCGTCGCGCTCGGCGAGCGGCGGCGGCGCTGACGGTGCCGGAGCCGCGGAAGAGGCGGCGCCGGCCGGTGCGCTGGTGGAGGTGGTCGGGGTGGCGGAAGGGGCTGAGGGCACGCGGGGAACACGGGTCCAGGAGCTGTCCGACATGGCGTCCTTTCCCCGGGGAGTCGCGCACCCGGCCGCATCGTCGAGCGGCAGGGGCGCCAGCCTCCCGGATGACGGGTTCGGGCTGTCCGGCGACACGGGGAGCCTGCCCCGGGCGGGTGACAGGAAACCGCCGTACGGCCCGCCCGCGTAACGTTCCGGTTGCCACTTCGCGCACCGGTCGGGTGGCCGGCTTGGCGAAGCCTGTCCTGTTGCGATCGGGGTACGTCCGGGAAAGTCCGGTTACGCCAGGAAGCGGCTGGATACCTTTCGGATACTGCCAAAGGTGCGTCAGGCCCGCTACTCGGGCGCGCTCCTCGGGGTGCTTCGGGCACGGGGGGCCGGGACCGACCGGCCCCCCGCCGTCATGACGGGTTGCGGCGCAGCCGGAACCAGTAGAAGCCGTGCCCCGCCAGCGTCAGCAGATACGGCAGTTGGCCGATCGCCGGGAAGCGCACCCCGCCGATCAGCTCCACCGGGTGCCGGCCCGCGTAGCGGCGCAGGTCCAGCTCGGTGGGCTGGGCGAACCTGGAGAAGTTGTTCACACAGAGCACCAGGTCGTCGCCGTCCTCCCGGAGGAAGGCCAGCACGGCCGGGTTGCTGGACGGCAGCTCGGTGTACGAGCCCAGGCCGAACGCGCGGTTCTGCTTGCGGATCTCGATCATCCGCCGGGTCCAGTGCAGCAGCGAGCTGGGTGAGCTCATCTGCGCCTCGACATTGGTGACCTGGTAGCCGTAGACCGGGTCCATGATGGTCGGCAGGTAGAGCCGTCCGGGGTCGCTGGAGGAGAACCCGGCATTGCGGTCGGGCGTCCACTGCATCGGGGTGCGCACGGCGTCCCGGTCGCCCAGCCAGATGTTGTCGCCCATGCCGATCTCGTCGCCGTAGTAGAGAATGGGCGAGCCGGGCAGGGACAGCAGCAGAGCGGTGAACAGCTCGATCTGGTTGCGGTCGTTGTCGAGCAGTGGCGCGAGCCGGCGGCGGATGCCGATGTTGGCCCGCATCCGCGGGTCCTTGGCGTACTCCGCGTACATGTAGTCGCGTTCCTCGTCGGTGACCATTTCGAGGGTCAGCTCGTCATGGTTCCGCAGGAAGATGCCCCACTGGCAGGTGTCGGGGATGGCCGGGGTCTTGGCCAGGATCTCCGACACCGGGTAGCGGGACTCGCGCCGTACCGCCATGAAGATGCGCGGCATGACCGGGAAGTGGAAGGCCATGTGGCATTCGTCGCCGCCCTTGCGGAAGTCGCCGAAGTAGTCGACGACGTCCTCGGGCCACTGGTTGGCCTCGGCCAGCAGCACCGTGTCCGGGTACTGCGCGTCGATCTCGGCGCGCACCTTCTTCAGGAAGTCGTGCGTACGCGGCAGGTTCTCGCAGTTGGTGCCCTCCTGCTGGTACAGGTAGGGCACCGCGTCGAGCCGGAAGCCGTCGATGCCGAGGTCCAGCCAGAAGCGCAGCGCGGCCAGGATCTCCTCCTGCACCCGCGGGTTCTCGTAGTTGAGATCCGGCTGGTGGGAGAAGAAGCGGTGCCAGTAGTACTGCTTGCGCACCGGGTCGAAGGTCCAGTTCGACGTCTCGGTGTCGACGAAGATGACCCGGGCGTCGGGGAACTGCTTGTCGTCGTCGGCCCAGGTGTAGTAGTCGCCGTAGGGACCTTCGGGGTCGCTGCGGGACTGCTGGAACCACTCGTGCTGGTCGCTCGTGTGGTTCATGACGAAGTCGATGATCACGCGCATGCCGCGCTGGTGCGCGGCGTCCACGAACTCCACGAAGTCGGCCAGGTCGCCGAATTCGGGGAGGACCGCGGTGTAGTCGGCGACGTCGTAGCCGCCGTCGCGCAGGGGTGAGGCGAAGAACGGCGGCAGCCAGAGGCAGTCGACGCCCAGCCATTGCAGATAGTCGAGTTTGGCGGTGATGCCTTTCAGGTCGCCGACACCGTCGCCGTTGCTGTCCTGGAAGGAGCGAACGAGGACTTCGTAGAACACCGCCCGTTTGAACCAGTCGGGATCACGGTCCTTGGCAGGGGTGTCCTCGAAGGTGTCAGGGACGGGTTCGTTGACGATCAACTGAGTGACCCTCCGATCGATGGAGACGGTCGCAGCGACAGGACGTGCGCGGGCGCGCGGCCCGGTTCAAGGCGCACATAGTTGTCTCTGCCCCAGTGGTAGGTCTCACCGGTGAGCGCGTCGCGCACCGGGAAGGACTCGTGCCAGGAGAGGCCGAGTTCCGGCATGTTCAACGAGACGGTCGCCTCCTGGGTGTGGAACGGGTCCAGGTTGACGACCACCAGTACGACGTCGTCGCCGCGGCGCTTGGAGTAGGCGAGCATCGCGTCGTTGTCCACCGGGTGGAATGTGATGTCCCGCAGCTGCTGGAGCGCCGGATGACGGCGGCGCAACCGGTTGAGCGTGGTGATCAGCGGGGCCAGCGAGCGCCCCTCGGCCTCGGCCGCCGCCCAGTCGCGCGGCCGCAGTTCGTACTTCTCCGAGTGCAGATACTCCTCACTGCCGGGTGTGGCGGGGTCCGCCTCGCACAGTTCGAAGCCCGCGTAGACCCCCCAGCTGGGGGACAGGGTCGCCGCGAGCACGGCCCGGGCCTCGAACGCCGGCCGGCCGCCGTTCTGCAGATAGCCGTGCAGGATGTCGGGGGTGTTCACGAAGAAGTTCGGCCGCATCCAGGCGGCGGTCTCCCCGCTCAGCTGCCGCATGTAGGCGGTCAGCTCGTCCTTGCCCGTACGCCAGGTGAAATAGGTGTACGACTGCTGGAAGCCGATCTGCCCCAGCGTGCTCATCATGGCCGGGCGGGTGAAGGCCTCGGCCAGGAAGATCACCTCGGGATTCGTACGGTTGATGTCGGCGATCACCTTCTCCCAGAAGACCACCGGCTTGGTGTGCGGATTGTCGACCCGGAAGATCCGCACCCCGTGCGCCATCCAGTGCCGCAGTACCCGCAGCGTCTCGCGGACGATGCCGGGGAAGTCCTCGTCGAAGGCCACCGGGTAGATGTCCTGGTACTTCTTGGGCGGGTTCTCCGCGTACGCGATCGTGCCGTCGGCCCGGTGCGCGAACCACTCCGGGTGCTTGGCCACCCACGGATGGTCCGGGGAGCACTGCAGCGCGAAGTCCAGCGCGATCTCCAGCCGCAGGTCCTTGGCCTTGGCGACGAAGTGGTCGAAGTCGTCCATCGTGCCCAGGTCCGGGTGGATCGCGTCGTGCCCGCCCTCGGGCGAGCCGATCGCCCACGGCGAGCCCACGTCGTCAGGACCCGCCGTCAGGCTGTTGTCGCGGCCCTTGCGGAAGGCTGAGCCGATCGGGTGGATCGGCGGCAGGTAGACCACGTCGAAGCCCATCGCGGCCACCGCGGGCAGCCGCTCGGCGGCGGTACGGAAGGTGCCGTGCCGCGGCGGGGCGCCCTCGCGGACCACCGCGCCCTCCGAGCGCGGGAAGAACTCGTACCAGGACCCGAACAGCGCCCGCTCCCGCTCCACATGCAGCGGCAGCGGCCGTGAGGCGCTGACCAGCTCGCGCAAGGGGAAGCGGTCGAGCACCGCGACCACCTCGGGCGTCAGCGCCGCCGCGTGCCGGGCCGCGACCGGCCGTGCGGTGTCCCGCAGCGCGTCGACCGCGGCCAGCACCGCGGCCCGCCCGTCGCTCTTGGGCACCCCGGCCGCGGCCCGCTCGTACAGCTGCGCGCCCTCGGCCAGCACCAGCCCGGTGTCGATGCCCGCCGGGATCTTTATGCCCGCCGTGTGCCGCCAGGTCGCCACCGGGTCCGACCAGGCCTCCACCGTGTACGACCAGCGGCCCTCCGCGGTGGGGGTGATCCTGGCCCCCCAGCGGTCGGTGCCGGGCTCCAGCTCGCGCATCGGGGTCCATGGGCCGGAGCGGCCCGCCGGGTCGCGCAGCACCACATTGGCGGCGACCGCGTCATGGCCCTCGCGGAACACTGTCGCCGTCACTTCAAAACTCTCGCCCACCACTGCCTTGGCCGGCCGGCGACCGCAGTCCACCAGTGGCCTGACATCGAGAACGGGAATACGACCGATCATTTCCTCACCTGACAGCGCTGGGTACGGGACGACGACTTCCGCTCTTTTTACCTGTTCTTGGCGTTGTCGGCCTGTCTGGGTGGCCGCGGCCACCCGTATCCACCCGGGTGGCGGTGACAGGGCCGTACGGGTACCCCCGCTGGGGCGAAACAGTCCGTTCGGGTGTCGTGCACCGGGGAGCCTGCCCCGGGTCTACGCGCGACACGCACGGCCTGACCTCGTTTCGGGAGCGCGCCCCGAGTGCTCTGATCCGCGCCCCCGCCGCGCCAGCGGACCCGGCGGCGCGGGCGCGCCCGGGGCGTCCCGTCCGGTCCGGGTTCGTACCCCCGCGCGCGCCCCCGACTGCGCCCCCGCGTACGCCCAAGGCGGACAAGGAGCCGCAGTTGTGCTCCCCGCGGGCCGTGTGATTCAAGCCATCAGGATCGCATCCGCCGACGACTTGCGCACCGTTTCCCGGCAGGCCTTGGAGGTCCTGACCGGCGGCCCGGCACGCCCGGTACCTGCACGACATGTGCCGGCCGCCTCGTGTACACACGGCTGAACGCGCCCGCGCTCGCACACTGATCACGCTCACTCCTGTGAGCCGCCGTTCGAGCGTTTGAGCCACCGGATCGTGGACTCTACCGGCGGGCCAAGGGCCAGCCGGGCTACGGTCGAAGGGTGAAGGCTATCCGTCGATTCACCGTGCGCACCGTCCTGCCGGAACCTCTGCGCCCGCTGGGGGGTCTGGCCCAAAATCTCCGCTGGTCGTGGCATCAGGAGACCAGGGAGCTTTTCCAGAGTGTCGACCCCGAGGGCTGGCGGGCAGCCCAGGGCGACCCCGTACGGCTGCTCGGCACGGTCGCCAAGGACCGGCTCGCCGCGCTGGCCGGCGACCGGCGCTTCCTGCGCCGCCTCAGCGCGGCAGCGGAGGATCTCGCCGACTACACCGGCGGCCCCCGCTGGTATCAGGAACAGTCCGACCTGCCCGCCGCCATCGCCTACTTCTCACCCGAGTTCGGGATCACCTCCGCCCTGCCCCAGTATTCCGGCGGCCTCGGCATCCTCGCCGGGGACCACCTCAAGGCCGCCAGCGACCTCGGCGTCCCGCTGATCGGCGTCGGCCTGCTCTACCGGCACGGCTACTTCCGCCAGACCCTCTCCCGCGAGGGCTGGCAGCAGGAGCAGTACCCGGTGCTCGACCCCAACTCGCTGCCCCTCACCCCGCTGCGCGAGGCCGACGGCTCGCCCGCGAAGACGAGCCTGGCCCTGCCCGGCGGCCGGACCCTGAGCGCCAGGATCTGGAAGGCCCAGGTCGGCCGGGTGCCGCTGCTGCTGCTCGACTCCGACGTCGAGGGCAACCAGGCCGCGGAGCGCGACGTCACCGACCGGCTCTACGGCGGCGGCAGCGAGCACCGGCTGCTCCAGGAGATGCTGCTGGGCATCGGCGGGGTCCGCGCGGTCCGCGCGTACTGCCGGATCACCGGCCACCCCGAGCCCGAGGTCTTCCACACCAACGAGGGCCACGCCGGCTTCCTCGGCCTGGAGCGCATCCGCGAACTGTCGCTGGAAGGCCTCAGCTTCGACGCGGCGCTCGAAGCGGTCAGGGCCGGCACCGTCTTCACCACCCACACCCCCGTGCCGGCCGGCATCGACCGCTTCGACCGCGAACTGGTCGCCCGCCACCTCGGCGACGACGGCGAACTGCCAGGCGTCGACACCGGGCGGATCCTCGAACTGGGCATGGAGACCCACCGGGGCGGCGACCCGAACCTGTTCAACATGGCCCTCATGGGCCTGCGCCTGGCCCAGCGCGCCAACGGCGTGTCCACCCTGCACGGCGCCGTCAGCCGGGAGATGTTCGCCGGGCTGTGGCCGGGCTTCGACCCCGAGGACGTACCCATCACGTCCATCACCAACGGGGTGCACGCCCCCACCTGGGTCGCCCCGGAGGTGCTGCGGCTCAGCGCCAAGCAGATCGGTGCGCAGCGCGCCGAGGACGCGCTGATGATCGGCGGCACCGACCGCTGGGAGGCGATCGGCGGCATCCCCGACACCGCGGTCTGGGAGCTGCGCCGCGAACTGCGCGAGCAGCTCGTCGACGACGTACGCCGCCGGGTGCGCGCCTCCTGGCGGCAGCGCGGCGCGGGCGACGCCGAACTCGGCTGGACCGACAGCGTCCTGGACCCCGACATCCTCACCATCGGCTTCGCCCGCCGGGTCCCCTCCTACAAGCGGCTCACCTTGATGCTGCGCGACCAGGACCGGCTCACCGAGCTGCTGCTGCACCCGGAGCGGCCGATCCAGATCGTGGTCGCGGGCAAGGCGCACCCGGCCGACGACGGCGGCAAGCGGCTGGTGCAGGAGCTGGTGCGCTTCACCGACGACCCCCGGGTGCGGCACCGCATCGTCTTCCTGCCCGACTACGACATCCGGATGGCCCGGATGCTCTACCCCGGCTGCGACGTCTGGCTCAACAACCCGCTGCGCCCCCTTGAGGCCTGCGGCACCTCCGGTATGAAGGCCGCGCTCAACGGCTGCCTCAACCTGTCGGTGCTGGACGGCTGGTGGGACGAGTGGTTCGACGGCGACAACGGCTGGGCGATCCCCACCGCCGACGGCATCGCCGACGAGGACCGGCGCGACGAGCTGGAGGCCGCCGCCCTCTACGACCTGCTGGAGAACCAGGTCGCCCCGCGCTTCTACGACCACGGTTCGCAGGGCCTGCCGCAGCGCTGGGTCGAGATGGTCCGGCACACCCTGGCCACGCTCGGCCCCAAGGTGCTGGCCGGCCGGATGGTGCGGGACTACGTCGACCGGCTCTACGCCCCCGCCGGGCGCTCGCACCGGGCGATACAGGGCCCCGCCGCGGTCGAGCTGGCCGAGTGGAAGCGCCGGGTACGCAGGCAGTGGCAGCAGGTGTCGGTGGACCATGTGGAGACCGACTCCGTCGAGGGCACCCCCGAGCTGGGCTCCACCCTCACCCTGCGCACCCAGATCAGCCTGGGCGGCCTCGACCCGGCCGACGTCGACGTCCAGCTGCTGTCCGGGCAGGTCGACGCCGCCGACCGGCTCGCCAACCCGACCGTGGTGTCCCTCAAGTGCACCGGTCGGCCCGACATCTCCGGCCGGCACTCCTACGAGGGGCCGCTCACGCTGGACCGCATCGGCTCCTTCGGCTACACGGTCCGGGTGCTGCCCGCCCACTCCCTGCTGGCGACCTCGGCGGAACTCGGGCTGGTGGCCGTCCCGCCGGAGGCCGCGGGCATGACCGCGGGCATCCTGCGGTAGGCCCCGCCGGGGTCAGGCGGCGCGGGAGCCGCGGGCGCGGCGGCCCGCCGCGCCGCCCCGGCCCGCGGCGGCGCCCGGTCCTGTCCTGCGCCCGGCCGGGTTGCCGGTACGGCGGCGCGGCGGCGTGGCCGCGGCGGTGGTCCTCGCCGCCGGGGCCGGCTGCTCCGCCACCGGCATGGCGACCGGCGTGCCCGACGGCTTGCGGGCGCCGGTGATCCGGACCAGGTCCGGGTCGCCGGGGCGGACCCTGGCGGTGGCCGGCCTGATCCCGGCCTGGGCCATCAGCCGGGCGTTCTCCCGCCGCTGCTCGGGCAGCACGAGGGTGATCACGGTCCCGGACTCGCCCGCGCGGGCGGTCCTGCCGCCGCGGTGCAGGTAGTCCTTGGCCTCGGTCGGCGGGTCGACGTTGACGACCATGTCGAGGCCCTCGATGTGGATGCCGCGGGCGGCGACGTTCGTGGCGATCAGCGCGTCGGCGGTGCCGGTGCGGAACTGGTCGAGCGCCCGGTTGCGCTGCGGCTGCGACTTGCCGCCGTGCAGCGCCACCGCCCGCACGCCCTGGCCGAGCAGGTGCTTGGTGAGCCGGTCGGCGCCGCGCTTGGTGCCGACGAACATGATCACCCCGCCCTTGCGGGCGGCGATCTCCGCGGTGACCGCGCGCTTGGTGGCCTCGTCCACATGCAGCACGTGGTGCTCCATGGTGGTGACGGTGGCCGCCGAGGGGTCCACCGAGTGGGTGACCGGCGCGTCGAGGAACCGCTTGACCAGCTTGTCCACATTGCGGTCCAGGGTGGCCGAGAACAGCATCCGCTGACCGCCGGGCTGCACCTGCTCCAGCAGCCGGGTGACCTGCGGCAGGAAGCCCATGTCGGCCATCTGGTCGGCCTCGTCCAGTACGGTCACCGCGACCCGGTCGAGCGCGCAGGCCCGCCGCTCGATGAGGTCCGCGAGCCGCCCGGGCGTCGCGACCAGCACCTCGGCGCCGGCCTTGAGCGCGGCGGTCTGCCGGTTGATCGACGCGCCGCCGACGACCGCGGTGATCCGCAGCCCCAGCACCTTCGCGTACGGGTCGAGCGCCTCGGTCACCTGCCCGGCCAGCTCACGCGTCGGCACCAGCACCAGCGCCAGCGGGCGCCTGGGCTCGGCCTTCCGCCCGGCGGCCCTGGTCCTGCTCAGCAGCGGCAGCCCGAACGCCAGGGTCTTGCCCGAGCCCGTCCTGCCGCGGCCGAGGACGTCCCGCCCGGCCAGCGAGTCGGGCAGCGTGGCGGCCTGGATCGGGAACGGCTCGGTCACCCCGTGGGCTTCGAGGGCGGCGACCAGCGCCGGGTCCAGCGGCAGCTGGGAGAAGAGCGTGACGGGCGACACAGGTGACACGGGCGTTTCCTTCCTCGGGCCGCCGGTGCGGCGGCTGCATGCGAGAGGCCCGCACCGTGCGGTGCGGGCCTCCCAAGACCGGGCGCGGCGGCCCGGTGACGCCGGTCAGAGCGCCCGGATCTTCTCCGCCTGCGGACCCTTCTGGCCCTGGGTGACCTCGAACTCGACCTTCTGGCCCTCGAGCAGCTCGCGGTAACCCTGCGACTCGATGTTCGAGTAGTGGGCGAAGACGTCGGAGCCGCCGCCGTCCTGCTCGATGAAGCCGAAGCCCTTTTCCGAGTTGAACCACTTCACGGTTCCGGTAGCCATATCCATCTCCTACTGGTGGGGCAGTTTCCAGATCCGCACTGTACGGATCCGGGTCGCCGTAGATGATCACCCCACACCGGAGAACTCCGGCAAAAACAAAAGTGCGCCCGGGGATCGCAATCATCCAGGCGCACGCAAAGTTCTGGGTACCACAACTGCAGCAACGCTCACTCTAGCAGATCGCCACCCGACGCCACCCGGGCCGGCCGTGGACGGCCGGCCCGGGCGTGTTCCGCCGTTCGGGCGGATCAGCGGTGCTGCGTCACGTCAGCTGACGTTGACGGCGGTGTCGTCGATCAGGAAGGAGGTCGCCAGGGAGGAGTCCTCGGTTCCGGTGAACTTCAGGGTGACGGTCTGGCCGATGTAGGGGGCCAGGCTGACGGACCGCTGGACGTAGCCGGTGCCCTTGTTGATGTTGGAGTACGAGGCCAGGGTGGTGCTGCCGGCTGCGACGGTGAGCTTGTCGTAGGCGGTGGTGGTGCTGGTCTCGCTGCTGGAGATGTAGAGGTAGTAGGTGAAGGTGGCGCTGGTGCAGGTGGCGGGGATGGTCACCGACTGGGACAGGGTGTCGGTGTGGGTGGTCCCGTAGCCGTTCAGCCAGGCCTTGTAGGAGCCGGAGTGGGCCGGGGCGTCGGTGCTGTTGTCGATCGCGCCCGTGGACGCGGTCCAGCTGACGGCGCCGCTCTCGAAGCCGGGGTTGGCCAGCAGCTGGCCGGCGGTGCAGCCGCCGGTGGTGCTGGTGATCGTCCAGGTGAAGGACGCCGTCCCGGTCGCGTTGGTGGAGTCCTTGGCCGTCACCGTCACGCTGTAGCTACCGGTGGTGGCCGAGGTGGTGCCGGAGATCACGCCGGTCGAGGCGTTGATCGTCAGGCCCGGGGGCAGGCCGGTGGCGGTGTAGGTCAGGGCGCCGCCGTTGGTGCTGCTGGCCTGGATCTGCAGGCTGACCGCGGTGCTCACCTTGGTGGACTGGTTGCCCGGGTTGGTCACCGTCACGCCGGACGGGGTGGTCACCCGGCTGCCGACGCCGATCGCGGCCCACGTGTTGGCCACCGTGTTGTACGTGGCGCTGTTCGCGCCCCACAGGTCGGCCGCCGCCTGGAGCGACTGGGTACGGGCCGCCGCGTAGTTGGTGGTCGAGGTGAAGCGCTCGGTCAGCGACTTGTACCAGAGCTTGAGCGCGTTGTCCCGGCCGATGCCGGGCACCGACAGGTTGTCGTAGGTCGGGCTGTTGTAGCTGACCCCGTTGACGACCTTGGCGCCGCTGCCCTCGGAGAGCAGGTAGAACAGGTGGTTGGCCGGACCCGAGGAGTAGTGGACGTCCAGGCCGCCGAGGCTGGAGGACCAGTTGTCCTTCGAGCTGCCGTCCTTGCTGGGCTTGTCCATGTACCGCAGCGGGGAGCCGTCACCGTTGATGTCGATCTTCTCGCCGATGAAGTAGTCGCCCGGGTCGGTGGCGGTGTTGGAGTAGAACTCCACGCCGGTGCCGAAGATGTCGGACGTCGCCTCGTTCAGGCCGCCGGACTCACCCGAGTAGTTCAGGCCCGCGCTGTTGGCGGTGACGCCGTGGCTCATCTCGTGGCCCGCGACGTCCAGCGCGGTGAGCGGGTGGGTGTTGCCGCTGCCGTCGCCGTAGGTCATGCAGAAGCAGGAGTCGTCCCAGAAGGCGTTGACGTACGAGTTGCCGTAGTGCGTCCGGGAGTACGCCGCCCGCCCGTCGTTGGCGATGCCGTTGCGCCCGAAGGTGTTCTTGTAGAAGTCCCAGGTCTCCTGGGCGCCGTAGGCGGCGTCCACGCCCGCGGTCTGCGCGGTGGCGCCGTTGCCGTCGCCCCAGGTGTCGTCGGGGTCGGTGAACAGCGTGCCGGTCCCGGACGTGGCGTGGCTCAGGTTGTACGTCTTGTGGCCGCCGCGGGTGTTGTCCAGCAGCTGGTAGGTGCTGCCCGACAGTGTGGTGGTGATGTTCACCTGGCCGCTGTACTCACTGTTGCCGACGCCGGTCTCGATGCCCTGGTACTCGAAGAGCTTCGCGCCGGTCGTGGCGTCCGTGATCACGTGCAGCTGGTTGGGGGTGCCGTCCTCCTGGAGGCCGCCGATCACCGACTCCCAGGCGAGCACGGGGGTGCCGGACGCCGCCCAGACCACCTTGCGCGGCGAGTTGGCCGCCACCGGGGCCTTGGCGCCGTCGGCCTTGGCGCGGGTCAGGGCGAAGGACTTCGCCGAGTCGGCGCTCTTGACCGCGGTCGTCGAGGCCACCGCGATCGAGGCGTTGGTCGCCTTGTCCACGCCGGTGGTCGCGCCGAGCGGGCTCTGGTGCACGATCAGGTCGCCGCCGAGCACCGGCAGTCCCTGGAACGTACGCTCGTAGCGGGTGTGGGTGCTGCCGTCGGCGTCCTGGGACACCGACTTGACGACCAGCTTCTCCTGGGCGCCGAGGTGCAGCGACGACGCGGTCGTCGCCGCCTCCGACTGTGCCTGGGAGGTCAGCCCGGCCTGCTGAGCGGGGGTCAGCGAGGCGGGGAGCGCGCCCGGCCTGGGCTGCGCGTGGGTAGTCGCGGCCTGGGCCGACGCGCCGGTCTGCGCGGCGGGTTCAGCCGCCGCGGTGCCGGCCGGCAGCGTCACGGCGAGCATCGCCGCGCCGGCGATCAGCGCGCCGGCGGCTACTGCCGTACGGGCCGTACGGGGGGATCGTGCCACTCGTCACTCCTTCTGCGGCGGCCGCGGGGGTGCGCGGCCGGTGACAGTCCGGGCGGGTGGGGTTGGTGATCCGCCCGGGTAGAGCTGTGGTGTTGCTGTGGAACCGGCCACAGAGTGGCACTCTTTACTTGTTCATGTCAGTGCCGTGGTCCCAACTTGGCTGAAATTCGTTCGGTGTCCGGAGAGTGGCGTCCGCATAACGGTCAGATGTGAGAACCGTGTTGCACCCGCAAGAAGTTTGCCGGTTCTTTGACGGCGTGGAATACGGACGTTCCCGGCCATTCGTGCGGACGTGTCTCCTCCGCTGTCTACAGTTGCCGCGGCGGCGGCGGGTACGGGTCCGCGCCAGCGTGGCCGAAAATCGAGGTGGAGATGTCACGAATATCAGAACTGTCCGGCGAGTTCGGTCTGTCCGGTGCTGCGGAGGGCACCGGACAGACCGAACTCGCCCCGGACACCCGGCTCTTCGTACCGGCCCATCCCCGGTATCCCGCGGACCCCGAGCTGGCGCCGGGTGTCGGCTTCGAATTCCTCACCGAGCCGCGGACCGGCTCGGCGGTCCCGGTGGCCTTCACCACCCTGGACGCCCTGGTCGGCGCGCTGGGCGAGAACCAGCCGTGGATCGCGCTGCCCGCGGGCCCGTTCGCCGAGCTGATGCGGCGCAACGGCTTCGGCCACCTCAAGGTCGACCCGGTCCTGCGGCCCGGCACGCAGCCGTACTGGACCGCGGAGAACCTCCGCGACTACACCGAGGCGGTACGGACGTGAGCGCCGGGTACAACGTCGTCCTGGCCGACCTGGCGGGCATGGCCTCGACCTTCCACACCCAGGCGGCGAACTACGCCGCGCTCAAGGTGAACGTCGCCCCGCCGATCGCCGAGTCCGGCGACGCGGGCCTGGACGACGCCATCGCCTCGATCATGGACGCCATCGCGGGCCTGCACGCCAAGCTCGCCGGGCGCATCGAGGAGCACGCCAACGGCCTGGACTACGCCCACGGCTCGTACCAACGGCACGACATCGACGTGCACGGACTGTTCGAGGACCTGATGCCCGATGAGTGACAGCTGGATCGGCGCCGACCTCGGCGGCCTGCACACCATGGGCACCACCCTGACCGGGGCCAAGGAACTCCTCGAAGGCGTCGTCAAACCGCTCGGCGAAGGCGTCGAGACGCTGGTCTCCGACGCGGGCTGGAAGGGCGACGCGGCCGAGGAATTCCGCGCCCGCTGGTCCGAGGACTCGATAGCGGCCGGCGGCTTCGCCGAACTCGTCAAGGCGACGGGCGAGGCCCTCACCACCCTCGCCCACGCGCTGACCGGAGCCAACAGCGCCCTCCAGAACGCCGCGGACGTCGCGGCGGGCAAGGGCGTACCGCTCGGCCCGAACGGCGCCCCCGGCACGATGATGACCGCCGATCCGCCGAGTGCCGCGGACCAGAAGGCCATCGGCGACCTCAACGAATACGCCGGTGTCCACAACGAGATCATGCACAAGGCGCAGGCGGCCCGTATCGCCTGCGCCAAGACGCTCAACGCGCTCTACGACTCCCTCGACCCGGACACGTCGATGGGCAAGGGCGACAAGATCGTCGTCGCCGACTACCTGCGGGCGCTGTGGACCTCCAAGGCCGACGACGAGCGCAAGCTCGGCCTCGACGCGGGCAAGAAGCTCGACGAGGCCGAGAAGAAGCACGAAGCGGCCCTGAAGGCGATGAAGGACGAGGAGGCCAAGTTCCGCACCGCGGAGGCCGACCTCCCCAAGGCCTTCCGGCTCAAGGGCGAGTACCAGCGGCTCGGCACCCAGATCGACGCGCTGGACGCCGAGGTCGCCGCCAGCAGGAACGGCAGCGACTTCCTGCCGTTCGACCGGGTGCTCAACTACAAGCTCGCCGACGCGCTCCAGGGCGTGAAGCTGGTCGAGGGCGCACCGGAGTTCCTCAAGGAGATCCCGGTGGTGGACATCGCCGCGGTCACCGCCATCGGCCTGGTGGAGGCCAAGGAGGACCACGACAAAGGCTGGTCCTGGGCGCACTCGGTGACTGTCGACGTCGGCGCGGGCCTGGTCGGCCTCGCGGCCGGCGCGGCCGTGGTCGCGGCGGCCCCGGAGATCGGCATCGGCCTCGGCGTGACGGCGACGGCGGCCACCGCGGGCGCGGTCTTCGTCGGCGTAGGGTATTTCGCGGACGAGGCCTTCCACGAGCACTGGAGCGAGGACATCCACGACCACGGAGTGATCGCGGGCGTCGCGGACGGCACCTGGAACGTCACCAAGAACACCGGCGGGGACATGAAGGATCTGGCGGTCGGCACGGCGAAGGGCGTCAGCAATGCAGGGAAGTCGGTCTGGCACCATGCCACCGGCTGGCTCTGAGCCCGGGCACGGAACCGGCGGCCCGGGCGGTCCCGGCGGGGCCGCCGTCGAGCCCTTCGCGCTGCCCGTCCTCGGCACGAGCTGGCTGGACCGCGGCTTCGGCTACGGGGTGCGGCGGGGAGTGCTCGCGCTGTGCACGCTGCTCTTCGTCGCCCTGGTCGGCGCGATCGGGACCGCGCTCTACCTGGGCTTCGTCTCGGTCCTCCCGGCCGGGGCGCGGGTCGTCGTCCATGTGCTGGAGGGCGCCGCCGCCGCGGTGG
Source organism: Streptomyces sp. NBC_01477 (assembly GCF_036227245.1). Lineage (GTDB taxonomy): Bacteria > Actinomycetota > Actinomycetes > Streptomycetales > Streptomycetaceae > Actinacidiphila. The sequence continues at coordinate 2,690,371 of NZ_CP109445.1, read as the reverse complement.
CCCTGGCCGCCGGGTGGGTCGGGCAGCGCCGGGCCGGGGCCGTGCCGGTCAGCCCGGAGGAGGTGGCCGCCGGGCGGCGCTCGGCCGGCAGGTCGGCCGCGCGCGGCTTCGGCAACCGGGGCCTGGCCGTCCTGCTGTCCCCGGTCCTCCCCGCCCTGGTCGCCTACATCCTGGGCCGGTCGCTGGCGGCCGTCCTGGTCCGCGAGACACCCCGTGAGATCGGCGCCCGCCTGGACTACGAGCGCCGCCTCGCGGCGGCCGGCGGCGGCGGGGTCACGCCAGACCGTCCCGCCAGGCCGCGTCCAGCTCCGCGTAATGGCCCTTCCTGGCGATGAGTTCCGCGGGTGTGCCGTCCTCGATGACACGGCCGTCGCGCATCACCAGGACGCGGTCGGCGATCGCGACCGTGGACAGGCGGTGCGCGATGACCACGGCCGTACGCCCGTTGAGCACCGTCCGCATGGCGTGCTGGACGGCGCGCTCACCGGGGACGTCCAGCGAGGACGTCGCCTCGTCCAGGATCAGCACGCCCGGGTCCGCCAGCAGGGCGCGGGCGAACGCGACCAGCTGGCGCTGCCCGGCCGAGATACGGCCGCCGCGCTTGCGCACGTCGGTGTCGTAGCCGTCGGGCAGCGACACGATGAAGTCGTGCGCGCCGATCGCCCGGGCCGCGGCCTCGACCTCCTCGCGGGTCGCGTCGGGGCGGCCGATGGTGATGTTGTCCGCGACGGTGCCGGAGAAGAGGAACGCCTCCTGCGTCACCATGACCACCCCGCGCCGCAGGTCGGCCTGCGACAGGTCGCTCAGCCGGACCCCGTCCAGCAGCACCCGCCCGCCGGTCGGGTCGTAGAACCTGGCCAGCAGCTTGGCCAGGGTGGACTTGCCCGCGCCGGTCGCGCCGACCACCGCGAGGGTCTGCCCGGCCGGCAGCCGCAGGTCGAAGGCGGGCAGCACCTCGCCGCCGGTGCGGTAGCCGAACCGGGTCCGGTCGAAGACCACTTCGCGCCCCGGCCGCCCGTCGGCGGTCGGCGGCAGCGCGACCGGGTGCTCGGGCGCGGGCACGGTCGGCGTCTGGGCGAGCAGCCCGGCGATCTTCTCCAGCGAGGCCGCCGCCGACTGGTAGGAGTTCAGGAACATCCCCAGCCGGTCGATCGGGTCGTAGAGCCGCCGCAGGTACAGCACGAACGCGGCGAGCACACCGAGCGCCATGCCGCCGCCCGCCACCCGGTACGCGCCCCACACCACGATCCCGGCGACGGTGACGTTGGCCAGCAGCCGGGAGATGGTGACGTAGCGGGCCATCTCCAGGATCGCGTCGCCGTTCGCCCGGCACTGCCGGTCGTTCAGCTCGCCGAAGGCGGTGTCGTTGGGCACCTCGCGGCGGAAGGCCTTGACCGGGCGGATGCCGTTCATCGTCTCGGTGAACTTCACGATGACCGCCGCGATGGCGGTGGAGCGCCGGCGGTAGGCGACCATCGAGCGGCGCTGGAAGCCGCGGACCGCCACGTACAGCGGCAGGTACGACACCAGCGCGACCAGCCCGAGCCGCCAGTCGAGGAAGACCAGCAGCACCGAGATGTAGACCATCGAGAGCGCCACCTCGATCAGTTCCTCCAGGCCGTCGGTGAGCAGCTCCCTGATCGACTCGACGTCCGAGGTGGCCCGGGCGATCAGCCGGCCCGAGGTGTAGCGCTCGTGGAAGTCCAGGCTGAGCGACTGGGCGTGCCGGAACATCCGGGCGCGCAGCTCGATCAGCACGTCCTGGCTGATCAGCGCGGCGACCCGGATGAAGACGCGCTGGAGCGCGCCGGCGGCGATCCCGCAGCCCAGATACGCGCAGGCCACCGCGATGAGCGCGCCGTGCCGGCCGTCGCGCACCTGGGGGATCGCGTTGTCGATGGCGTACGCCACCAGCAGCGGGCCGGCCTGCACCGCCGCCTGCTGGACCAGCAGCAGGACCGAGGCCAGCCAGACCCGCCGGGTGTGCGGGCGCAGCAGCGAACGCAGCAGCAGCACCTGGGCGTTCTTGGGCGCGGGCAGCCGGTCCAGGTCGAAGGCGTCGGGCCCGCCCGGCGCCGCCGCGGGGGCCGCCCGCTGCGGGCCGGCTTCCTCGGGGCCGCTGAGCTGCTGCTCGGTGGCGGACGTCATCGGGCGTCGCTCCTCTCCAGGGGCTCCACGGGCGCGGACTGCGCGGTGCCGGTCTCCGGCTCGGTGAGCCCCGACATCAGGTGGCGGTACTCGGCGTTGTCCCGCAGCAGCTCCGGGTGGGTGCCGACCGCGGTGATCCGCCCGCCGGACAGCAGCGCCACCCGGTCGGCGAGCTGTACGGTCGACGGCCGGTGCGCCACGACCAGCGCGGTCGTCTCCCGCAGCACATCGCGCAGCGCCGCCTCGACCAGGGCCTCGGTGTGCACGTCGAGCGCGGACAGCGGGTCGTCCAGGATGAGGAACTGCGGGCGCCCGACGACCGCGCGGGCCAGCGCGAGCCGCTGCCGCTGACCGCCGGACAGGCTCAGGCCCTGCTCGCCGACCTGGGTGTCCAGGCCGTCGGGCAGCGCGTGCACGAAGCCGCACTGGGCGATGTCCAGCGCCCGCAGCACCTCCGCCTCGCCCGCGCCGTCCGGTCCGGCGCCCATCGCCACGTTCTCCCGTACGGTCGCGGAGAAGAGGGTGGGCTCCTCGAAGGCCACCGCGACGAGTGCGCGCAGCCGCTCGACCGGCAGCCCCGCGGTGTCCGTGCCGTCCAGGGTGATCCGCCCGGCGGTCGGCTCGTGCAGCCGCGGCACCAGCGCGGTCAGCGTGGTCTTCCCGCACCCCGTGGCGCCGACCAGCGCCATCGTCTCGCCCGACCTGATGTGCAGGTCCACCCCGTCGAGCACCGCGGCGCTCCCCGCCACCGCGTCGGGATACCGGAACGCGACCCCTTCCATCCGCAGCCCGTCCCCCCGCCCCGCGTCCGCCGCGGCCGCGGGGGTGGCTTGCACCGCCGGCTCGGCGCCCTCCGCGCCGGGGGTGGTCATCGGCTCGAAGTAGCGGTCCGCGGCGGTGGCGGCCTCATTGGTCATGGCCAGCAGGAAGCCGATCGACTCCACCGGCCAGCGCAGGGCCAGCGCCGTGGACAGGAAGGCCACCAGGGTCCCGGCCGAGAGCTTGCCGTCGGAGACCTGGAGGACGCCGATCACCAGGGCGACGCCGATGGCCAGCTCGGGCAGGGTCATGATGATGGCCCACAGGTTCGACAGCAGCCGCGCCTTGTGCAGTTCGGTGCCGCGCAGCTCGTGGGCCTGGCGGTGGAAGGCCTGCGACTGGCTGCGGTGCCGCCCGAAGGCCTTGATGATCCGGACGCCGAGCACCGACTCCTCGACCAGGGTGGCCAGGTCGCCCGCCTGGTCCTGGGCGCGCCTGGCGGCCAGCGCGTACCGCTTCTCGAAGCGCGAGGACAGCACCATGAGCGGGACGGCCGGGCCGAGCAGCACCACGGTCAGCAGCGGGCTCTGGCCGAGCAGGATGCCGAAGCCGATCAGCAGCGTGGTGGTGTTGACGAACAGGAAGACCAGCGGGAAGGCCAGGAACATCCGCAGGATCTGGAGGTCGGTGACGGCCCGGGAGAGCAGCTGCCCGGACGCCCACCGGTCGTGGAAGGCCACCGGCAGCCGTTGCAGCCGCTGGTAGAGGTCGGCGCGCATCGACGCCTCGACCCCGGCCAGCGGCCGGGCCACCAGCCAGCGCCGCAGCCCGAACAGCAGCGCCTCCAGCAGCCCGAGCAGCAGCACCAGGCCGCCGCCGAGCCACACCCCGGACGGGTCGTGGTCGGTGACCGGGCCGTCCACCAGCCACTTGAGCACCAGCGGGATCAGCAGTCCCACGCTGGAGGCGACCATGCCGACCACCGCCGACGACGCCAGCCGTCCACGGATCGGCCGGACGTACGGCCACAGCCGCAGCAGTGAGCGGATCGAGGACCGCGGGCGGGCGGCGGGCGCGGGGTCAGGGGTCGTGGCAGGCATCACTCCTGACACTACGGTTGCCCACTGACACGCTTCACCTGGTTTTCGCCACCGGGAAGCCGGCCCTGAGGTACCAGGACCGGCGGCCCGGAGCGGGCGACGGCAAGGGGTTGGCGTCTCCCGCCCCGGGCGTCGAGGGGGTCCGCGGTCAGACGGTGAAGCCGCCGTCCGCGTGCACGACCGCGCCGGTCACGTACGAGGCCGCGTCCGAGGCCAGGTGCGCCACGACCGCGGCGATCTCGTCGGCCGTGGCGTAGCGGCCCAGGGCGGTGAAGCCGCGGACGGTCTCCGCGTACGGTCCGCCGGCCGGGTTGGCGTCGGTGTCAGTCGGTCCCGGGTGCAGCAGGTTCACGGTGATGCCCAGCGGCCCCAGGTCCCGGGCGAGGCCCTTGGTCATACCGGTCAGCGCGGTCTTCGTCAGGGCGTAGAGGGTGTGGCCGGGGAAGGTGGTGCGGTCGGCCACATTGCTGCCGATGCTGATGATCCGGCCGCCGCCGCGCATGTGCCGGGCCGCGGCCCTGGCAGCCAGGTAGGGGCCGCGCACGTTCACCGCGACCGAGCGGTCGAAGTCCGCCGCGCCCAGGTCCGACACCGGGCCGACCACGTAGACGCCCGCGTTGTTGACCAGGACGTCGAGCCGGCCCCACTCGGCCGCCGTGCGGTCCACCGCGTTCTCTATCGCGGCCGGGTCGCCGCTGTCGGCGCGCAGGGCGAGCGCGCTGCGGCCCAGGGCGCGGATCTTGCCGGCCACGGTCTCCGCCGCCGTGGCATCGTGCCGGTAGGTGAACGCCACATCGGCGCCGCCCTCCGCCAGCCGCAGTGCGACCGCCGCTCCGATACCGCGCGAGGCCCCGGTGACCAGGGCGGTCCTTCCTTCGAATTCGGTGGTGTCCATGCCCTCGATCATGGTCGGGCCGAGCGCCCGAATCTGGCGGGAATCGGCCCTCGACCTGCCGTCCTGCCGGCAGTGGAGGGGCCTGCTCACGTGGCCGTGGAGAGGCCGGCCCGCCCGGCCGTGGAGGGGCGGACTGCCCGGCCGTTCAGGGGCCGGCCTGTCCGGTCGTGAAGGGCGCCGCCCTGCGCAGCCCGCGCACCGCAGGGATCGCCAGCAGGGTGCCGCCCACCGCGAGGGCGATGGCGCCGCCGGCCTGGAGCACATGGCGGGTCCCGAAGACCGCGGCGGCCGGCCCCGCGAGCGCCTGGCCGACCGGGAACATCGCGACGGACCCGGCCACTTCGTAGGCGTGGATGCGGTTGAGGATGTCGCCGGGGACCTGGGTCTGCACGGTGGTGGCCCAGTTGACGCCCCAGAACGCCCAGCCGATCCCGGCGACGAAAAGGCAGCCGCAGATCCCGGCCACCGGCAGGTCGAGGCCGACCGACGCGGGCATCAGCGCCACGGCGAAGACCCCGAAGCTGCCCGCCCGCAGCGGCCGGTCGGCGCGCAGCCGCATCGCCAGCAGCGCGCCCACCGCGGTACCGGCGCCGAGCGCGGAATTGACCAGGCCGTACGCCCCGGCGCCGTGCGCGGGGATGATCTGGCCCGCGGCCAGCGGGATGAAGGGACCCATGACGCACATGGTGTAGATCGTCCACACCAGGATCACCGCCCACATCCAGGTGCGCGCCCTGAACTCCCGCCAGCCCTCGCCGAGATCGGCCCGGAAGGTCGTCCTCGTGCCCGTCCCGTCGGCCGCCGCCCGCGGCGGGGGCGGGGCCAGCCGTAGGAAGAGCAGGCACAGCCCGCTGGTCAGATACGTGGCCGCGTGCACCGCGAAGACGACGCCGGGCGAGGTGAAGCCGACCAGCACACCGGCGAGCGCGGGACCCGCGAGGCCGGCCGCGGACTCGGCCGTCCTGGTCACCGCGTTGGCGCCCTGCACATCGTGCGCGACCCGCACCACCGTACTGGCGACCCCCGGCTGGAAGGTCGCCGCACAGGTGCCGTTGACGACCGCGATCACCAGCACTTCCCACAGCCGCACGCTGTGGGTGAGGAAGAGGAAGGCGGCCGTCGACTGGGTGCAGACCCTGACCAGGTCGGAACCGATCATCATGGCGCGGGCGTTGAAGCGGTCGGCCAGCACCCCGCCGAAGATGACGAAGCCGGCGAAGCAGGCGCTGGCGGCGGCCATCACCAGGCCGATGTCGCCGGCGGAGTAGCCGTAGGAGAGCAGGCCCGCGGACAGGGCGACGGGCAGCATCGTGTCGCCGAGCATGGCGACCGAGCGGGCGGTGAAGTAGAGCCGGAAGTCGACCGACCAGAGGGGTCCCGCCGGCGGGCGGTACGCCGACGGGGTGCGCGCGACTGCGGCGGCCTTCCCGGGGCGGGGTGCGGAGGAGGTCACCGGGCTCATAGTGGACTGGACCACTTGCGGAGTCCAGTGGATTGCCCGCCATTCGGTCCGGTGATCGAACTCACCCGTACGCGGCGCTACTCGGGGCGGGCCCGGACGCGCAGGCCGGCTCAGCAGCTGTCCGCGGGGACCGCGCTCACGGCCTGCGTGCCCCAGCTCAGCCGGCGCAGCGTGTCGGGCGCGGCCTGTCCGGCCGCGGCGCCGGCGGCACCTGCGGCGGACGCGACCCGGACGGTGATGCCGGTGCTGTCGAGTTCGACCAGCTCGCCGCACACGCTTCCGTCGCGTGTGTGCACGGTGACGGACCCGGCCGCGCTGTCACCCGCGGGCGCCACCCACGTCAGCATGACCCCCGCGGCCGTGGCCAGCACCCCCGTGACGGCCAGCCACCGGGCCCGGTTGACCAGGCGCCCGATACGCCGGCACTCCGCCGCCTCCCACCGCAGCAGTTGCGTACCGTCGGTGTGCCTGAGGTTCCGGCCCGGCCGGCCGTGCACGGCGGAGGCGGCGGTGAACGCGGACGTCAGCAGGGCCAGCAGCCCGAACGACATCGTGGCCACGACGCCCAGCCGGTAGCCCGGCGTCAGTTCGGCGACGTTCTCCCGGCCCTTGAGCACGAGGACCGCCGCGAGCAGCGCGGTCGCCGTGGCCAGGAAGTTGCGCCATCCCTCGGCCTGGTGGCGGGCGATCTCCAGCTGCGACTGGAGCATGTCGTACACCCGCTGCTGCGCCCGCAGCCGCAGTGTGCGGTCCATCGGACCCGGGGGCGTGGCCATCAGGGTGTCCCCTGCGGCGGAAGCCGTACCGTCCACCAGGCACCGCAGCCGGAGAACTCATCGACATTGCTTGGATGCGTGATCGGGCAGCGGCAGTCCATTGTCCACTCACCGGGGCCGTCGTCCTGCGACCGCCGCCACGGCAGGCCCTTGGAGACAGTGCCGGGGACGACGTCGACCAGCGAGAAGCTGTTCCGGGCGTGGCAGACCGGGCAGGTGCCGGTGAACACCAGGAAGCCGGCGCCGTCCGTATGACGGCGCAGATCGCCAGGCGGTGCGACCTGCTGCTCCCGGTACGCCACGGTGTCGTCATGGTCGGGCATGAGCGCTCCTCCCGTCCTCGGGGGCCGGTTCGGCCGGTTCGGCTGGTTCCGCTGGTTCCGCTGGTTCCGCCGGTGGCAGCCGGAAGCCGAAGAGCGGCGCGTAGCAGGCGAGCCGGTCGCGGACCTCGACGACCTCCAACCCGGTCTCCTCCGCCGCCAGCCGGACATGGTCGTCGGTCACCTCGCCGGAGAGGGCCGGCTCGCTGCCGGTGAGCCGCCGGCTGAGGATGATCACGTCCCGCCAGTCGGGTTCGCAGTCGTCGTCGGCCGGCTCCTGGCACACGAGGACGAGCCCGAGGGCCGTGTACGGGGTGAGTGCCCGGAAGGTCGACCGCAGCCCGCGGCCCAGCCGTACGGCGGTCACGGTGAGGGCGAGCGGGGTGACCGTGCCCCCGCGCAGGGGTTCGTACCTCAGCAGGTTCTGGACGACCGGATCGGGCTTGGTCTGCTCCCTGCCTGTCCCGCCATCGGGGATGTCGGGGAGCCGCGGGCCGCCGAGCGGTTCGTAGGCGCGCAGCCGGGACGCGGCGGTGGTGGCGTCGATCTCGCAGTCGTCGGCGTACCGGAGGATCTCCAGCAGCGTGACCTGCGGCAGCCAGCTGTTCCTCGCGTCCACGCACAGCGCCTTGAACACGGAGAGATCCGGTTGCAGACCGCGGCACTCGTCGGGAACGCTCGCCACCTCGATGCCGTAGGGCTCGGCCTCGGCGCGCGCGGAGTCGGCCGCCGCGCCGACGCTGATGCGGTGGTGCGCGGCCAACGTCAGGAGGAAGGCGGTGTCCACCCGGTTCGAGGAGACGTCGAAGGTGGCGCCGAAGCTCCAGCTCGTCCCGTACGAGGTCAGGTGCCAGGAGGTTTTCACGAGGAGTGTCGGGCGGTCCTCCGGCACGCTCTCCAGCCATCTGCGGACCGCGTCGGGGGCGCTCGCGTCCACCACGCCCGCCTCGGCGAGGGCACTGACCCCCCGCACTTCGTCGTCCACCCCGGCGTGCCGCTGCACGCCGGACAGCGCACGCAGGACCGTCCAGGTGCTGAGCGGCCGACCGGTCGGCTCGTCCTCCGCGCCGAAACGGGCCCACCACGGGGCGGCTTTCACGGACAGGAGCGATGCGTGACGGACGTCGTCCAGGGCCAGCCCCAGACCGACGCGCTCGGCGGTCCCTCGGACCGCTCCGGCGGTGGTGGCCACATCGGCGTCACCGCGCTCCGCCGACATGACGACCAGTCCGAGGATGTCGAGCGGCCTGTTGAGGCGACGGGACGGCCCGTCCGACGTCCCGAAGCCCAGGGCTTCCACGTCGTCGTCCGAGAGATGCGCTTCCTCGAAGCTGCCGGTCACCTGGTAGCCGAACCGCGCGTAACGCCGCGCGACCTCCACGACGTCCGACACCTCCGCACCCATGACATTCGCGACGTAGGCCGCGATGGACGGCGTCACCACACGGGGGAGCCCGTCCAGAGCGGTCAGTTCGCCGTTCAGGATCTCGTAGTCGGACTGCGTCGGAATGCGCTGAGCGAGGTCCCCTGGATCCGGCGGCTCCGGAAGACCGGGGTCGAAGATCCTGAGCGTTCCCACGAGTTCCGCCATCTCTCCGATCGTCCGGTGCTCCCGTGCGGCGGTGAGGAGCAGGGGAGCGTGAACCGGCGGTGCGATGCCTTCCCTCGCCGGGAAGATGTACTGATCGGTGTATTCCGTGTACAGATCCACCAGGATCGGGTCGCCCGTCACGCCGTCGAGTCCGCGGAGGTCGTCGGTCGCCGGAACGCAGATACCCGCGACGGCGTACCGGCGCAGCACCCGTACTGCCGTGCGCAGGGTGTGTCCGCTCTCGGCGGCGGCCCGGAGCGCCGCTGCCGCCGGGGTCCAGCGTCTGCGCGCCCAATGGAACAGAAGTGTGTCCAGTGCCGTGGGACGGGGAAAACCCTTCGGGAAGCCGATGGCGGCTTCGGGTACCCGACCCTGTCGCACCAGCTGTGACCGCCAGTCACGGAAGAACTCCAGGCCCGTCCCCTCCGGCTCGTCGCGGCCGCTCAGGTAGTCACTGCTGTCGAGGGGAAGACAGCCGAGCGTGGCAAGGGCGTGGAGGCTTCGCACCGAACGATCGCCTGTGCCGTACCAGCTCTCCACCGCGACGGTGGCCTGGGCGGACAGCAGGCGCTCGACCACTGTTTCGGCCAGCCGCGGATCGTCCCCGGCGAGTTCCCACAACCACGTGAGCGGAATCGGGTCCCACCGCGTCAACTCGTCGATGACGGCGCAGAGGTCCTGGTAGACCGTGTCCTCGGCGAAATCGATCAGCTGGTTGCGGCTGGCGCTGAGGACGGGCTTGTGCCGGTGACGCAGATTGATGACGTAACCACGGGGCCGCGCGGACCCTCCCACGACGATGCCGTCCACGAGCCGTGCGCCCAGGTTCTGTACCCACCAGATGCCCCGCGAGGGGTCCTGCCGGGCCATCGCGGGCAGGGTGTCGTCGGCCCGCAGCACGTCGGGGGCCCACCTGAGGGGCTCGGTCCGGCTGTCGATCTGCTCGTCGACGACGATGGCCACAGGGCTGTGCCAGACCTGGCGGCTGAGGAAGTCGATGACCGACGGGGGCTCCGCGCTGAACTCGGGGCGCAGATAGAGCCGGACGCGGGTGCCGACCTCCCCGTCGTCATGCGTGGTGATGTGCATGAGCCCGGAATCGGCCACGACGTCCACGCGGTGTCCCGGGCCACCGGCCCCCTGGCCGGTGACACCGGCCGGCCGGGTGACGACCCGGATCTCCTCGGCGAGCATGAAGTAGCTGAAGACCCCGATGCCGAAACGGCTGTTCAGCTCGGGCACGACACCCTTGCGGCGCCAGCGGCGGAGTTCCCGTACCCGGGCGGGGGACTGCTCATTGCGGCGGCCGGCGCGGGCGAAGAGGTCGCTCAGCTCCTCGGCGGTCATGCCGATGCCGTCGTCCTTGCACTCGACGTAGAGCCGGTTGTCCTCCGGGTCCCGGCCGACGGTGAAAGTGACCGTGTAGTCGGCCAGTTCGCTGACGCCGGGACGGTCGCTCCCGCCTCCGCCGTCGAGCGCGGCGTACTGCTGCCGCGCCTGGCGGCGCCGGCACGCGTCGAGCGCGTTCTGGTACAGCTCGCGGATGGCGAGCTTGTGGTCACCGTAGAGCTGGGTGCCCATGATGAGGGGCTTGACGCCGTCCTCGGCAAGCTGGAAACGCGGCGGCGGTGCCTCGTAGTAGCTGTCGTCCGCCGGCTCCAGGGCGTCGGTGTTGATGTGCTTGGGCAGCGCGGAGAGCAGGTCCTCGTCGGGCTGGGCCTTGTACACGTTCCGCGCGGCGGCGCCTGCGGCGTCGGCCTGGCGCTCCAGCGCCACGTGCAGGGCGGCGCTTCTGCACTCGGCGTCCAGCGTCCAGTCGGCGGGACCGGTCGGCGCCACCTCGCGGGACGCGGCCGGGCGGCCGTGGTCGACGGGGCGGAACTCGCTGTCGCCGACCTGGGCCACCACGTCCCCCGGCTCCACCTTGTGGTGTGCCACTCCCAGGTGGTCCACGACGATGCCGTCGAGCAACCGGGCGTCGATCGCGAGGAGTTCGGCCATGTACAGCAGCTCCGCCAGCGGTTTCGGCCGCCAGAACCTGCTGTGGTCGCTCATGCCCAGCAGCCGTGCGAGCCTGGTCTGCCAGCTCTCACCGCTCGGCGCGGTGTCCGCCGGGCGGGTGCGCATCTGCGAGACCACCTGGAAGACCGCCGAGCGCAGCCGGTCGCGGCTGCGCGGGGCGGGCCGCGAGCCCAACCCCGCGGCATACGCGGCGGCGTCGGTCAGCCGGTCGATGACGCCCGGCAGGCTGTCCAGGGCGCCGAGGGAATGCCCGGTGCCGGCGGGCGGCTCCCGCAGCTGGTCCCAGAGCTGGTCCCAGCCGGCCAGCAGCCGGTGGCGCAGCCACTGCTCGGCGGCCACCGCGGGAGCGTGGGCGCCGGCGTTCAGCAGCCTGACGCGTTTGGCCTCGATCTGGCCGAAGGCCCTGCGGACGTCCACCATGTCGTCCGCGAGATGCCGCCGCGCGTCACCGCCGCCCCGGCCGGCCGAATCCCCGTCGTCCGCGCCCGGCCCCTGCGGCGGGTACAGCTCCGCGAGCGCCCGGCGGCCGCACGCGACGGCCGCCTCCCGGACGAAGGGCGTCGCCAGCAGCGTGACCACTTCCAGCGCGCTGAGCCGCCCCACAGGGGCGGCCGGCACGAGGCGGTTGAGCTGCCGGATGACGCGTCCTGGGTAGGAGGGGTCGTCCCAGGGGTCCTGGCCCGCTTTGTTCTCCCGGTTGGCATCCCGACGGATGGCGAGGACCTTCTCGATCAGCTGGCTGAGCAGGTCCTTCAGCCGTCCGGTGTCCACCGTGCCGTCGGCGATCCTGTCCCACAGCACCGCGTCGTGCACGGCCTCGGTCCACGGCTCCGCGCCGGGTCCCGACCCGCAGATCTCCCGCGTTGCGTGCTGGACCGGGGGTCCGCCGGTGGCATTGCCGAGCCACCAGTCGTGGACGTGGCTGAGGTGCCCGTGATAGCCGGCGATCTGCCGGGTGCGCCGCCGCACGCTGCCGATCACCTGTTCGACGGTGCGCGGCGGCGAGTCGTCGCCCAGCGCCTCGGCGAGCGCGCGGCCCAGGAAGCTTCCCGTACTCGTCCCCATGGCCCGCTGCCCGGGGGCGCACGCGTAGACCAGGACGACGTTCTCCCGCGAACGGGAGGACGTCGGCAGCCTCGGCGGCGTCCCGAACTCTGCGGCGGCCACCTCGTCACGGCACGAGTCGAGGCACATCATCACGGTCGCCTCGGTGGTCAGCTTGCCGAAGAGCACGTCCGGCGCCACCGGGACGAGGCTGAGCACACCGGCGGCGGGGTCGGCGTCGCTGGGCACCAGGTATTCGACGCCGTCGAAGCGCACGCCGTGGCCGGAGAAGTAGACGAGGCCGAAGTCACCGTCCTGGCAGCGGGCCAGGAAGGTGTTGAGCGCCGAGTAGATACCGGGCCCGGTCGTCTGCTTCGCGGAGTCCACGACCGTCACGTCGCACTCCGCGTATCCGGAGCTGAGCAGCGCGTCCCTGATCAGCGCGGTGTCCTCGCCGACCAGCTCCAGGTCGCTCCGCACGGCGATCAGAAGTGCCCGTAACACGCTCACTTCGGAGCAGCCCCCCGTCTCCCGGCCTGTCACGCGACCCTATGGCAGTGCGCTGTCGGCTGGAGCGGCAGTATGGCAGAGCGCCCCGCGCCCTCGCCGAGCGCGGGCGGCGGAGCGGCCCCGCGTGCCTCAGTTTCCCGACTCCGCCCCGTCCCGCACCGCCCGGTAGAGCCGGACCGAGCGCGCGCCGACCCGGATCGCCGCGCCCGCCGGGGCGGGCGGGGCCGGGGGCGGGGCCGACTGGGACTCGGCGGTGGTGTCGAGCAGCAGCTCGTACGACGTGCCCCACGGCATGCCCGGCAGGGTGAAGGCGACCGGGCGGTGGTCGGCGTGCACGATCAGCAGGAAGCTGTCGTCCACCACCGGCTCGCCCCGGGCGTCCCGGTGCGCGATGTCGGCGCCCGACAGGTACATCCCCAGCGTCGCGGACAGCGCGAACCACTGCTCGTCGGTCAGCTCCTGCCCGTCCGCGCCGAACCACGCCACATCGCGCAGCCCCTCGGGCGCGGACGCCAGCCCGGAGAAGAAGCCGCCGCTGCGCAGCACCGGATGCGCCCGGCGCAGCGCGATCAGCCGGGCGGCCAGATCGCGCAGCGCGGCCCAGCCCGGCTCCGCCAGCAGCGACCAGTCCACCCAGCTGGTCTCGTTGTCCTGGCAGTACGCGTTGTTGTTGCCGCCCTGCGTGCGGCCCATCTCGTCGCCCGCGACCAGCATCGGCACCCCGGTCGACAGCAGCAGCGTGGACAGCAGGTTGCGCGACTGGCGGCGGCGCAGCGCCTCGACGGCCGGGTCCGCGGTGGGTCCCTCGGCCCCGCAGTTCCAGGACCTGTTGTCGTCGGTGCCGTCCCTGCCGTCCTCGCCGTTGGCCGCGTTGTGCTTGCGCTGGTGGCTCACCAGGTCGCGCAGGGTGAAACCGTCGTGCGCGGTCACGAAGTTCACGGACGCGTACGGGCGCCGGCCGCCCCAGTCGTAGAGGTCGCTCGACCCGGACAGCCGGTAGCCGAGGTCGCGCACGTCGGAGGTGGCGCCGCGCCAGAAGTCCCTGACGGTGTCGCGGTAGCGGTCGTTCCACTCGGTCCACAGCGGCGGGAAGGCGCCCACCTGGTAGCCGCCCGCGCCGACGTCCCACGGCTCGGCGATCAGCTTGACCCGGCGCAGGACCGGGTCCTGGGCGATCACCGCGAGGAAGGGCGAGAGCATGTCGACGTCGTGCATCGAGCGGGCCAGCGCCGCCGCGAGGTCGAAGCGGAAGCCGTCGACGCCCATCTCGGTCACCCAGTAGCGCAGCGAGTCGGTGATCAGCCGCAGCACGTGCGGCTGGGTGACGGCCAGGGTGTTGCCGCAGCCGGTGTAGTCGGCGTAGCCGCGCGGGTCGTCGCCGAGCCGGTAGTAGGTGCGGTTGTCGATGCCGCGCAGCGACAGCGTGGGACCGCCCTGGCCGCCCTCCGCGGTGTGGTTGTAGACCACGTCGAGGATCACCTCGATGCCGGCCGCGTGCAGTGCCCGCACCATCCGCTTGAACTCGCCCACCTGCTGGCCGCCCGAGCCGCTGGCACTGTAGGCGGCGTGCGGGGCGAAGTAGCCGATCGAGTTGTAGCCCCAGTAGTTGCGCAGGCCCCGCCGCTCCAGGTGGTCCTCGTGCGCGAACTGGTGCACCGGCAGCAGTTCGACGGCCGTCACCCCGAGGCCGGTCAGATGCGCGATCGCCGCCGGGTGCGCGAGCCCGGCGTACGTGCCGCGCAGCTCAGGGGGGATGCCGGGATGGCGCTGGGTGAAGCCGCGCACGTGCAGCTCGTAGATCACCGTGTCGGCCCAGGGGGTCTTCGGGCGGTGGTCGTCCACCCAGTCGTCATCGTCGTCCACCACCACGCCCTTGGGTACGAAGGGCGCCGAGTCCCGGTCGTCGCGCACGGTGTCGGCGACCGACCGCTCCGGCCAGTCCCGGGCGTGCCCGTAGACCTCGGGGACCAGCTCGAAGTCGCCGTCCACCGCCCGTGCGTACGGGTCGAGCAGCAGCTTCGCCGGATTCCACCGGGCGCCCGTCCACGGGTCCCAGCGCCCGTCGACCCGGTAGCCGTACCGCTGGCCCGGCTGCACACCCGGTACGAAGCCGTGCCACACCTCGTGCGTCAGCTCGGTCAGCGGCGCGCGGGTCTCGGTGCCGTCGGGGGCGAACAGGCACACCTCGACGGCTTCCGCGCCGCCCGCCCACAGCGCGAAGTTGGTGCCGGTACGCCCGCCGGGTCCGGTGTGGAAGCGGGCGCCGAGCGGCTGCGGCGACCCGGGCCACACCTTGGCCTGCCGCGGCGCGGAGCGCGGGCGGCGGCCGGTGGTGACCTGGGCGGTACGCGGCGGCGGGGGAGCGGCGAGGGTGCCGGCCGCGCTGCCGGAGGCGCTGCCGGGCGCGCGGCGGCCGTCGCCGTCCGGGCCGCGGCCGTCCTCGACGGCGACGTCGCCGGCCGGCTCCGGTGCCGCGGCAGGCAGCGGGGGGCGGCCCTGCGCCCGCCCGGATATGCCGAACTGGCGTGTCTCCGACACGTGTTTCCTCCCACGGCTCGGACACGGCTGTGGCGTCGCCTGGGCGTCCCGTGCCCGGCGGCCCGCCGTGTCCCTGCCCCTTTCCTTCCCACCTGGGGGCCCGGTTTCACCACCGGCGGGCGGCTGCCCTGCGCGGATACCCGGCGGATACGCGCCGCGTGGCGCGTTTCCCCGGCGGCGGTGGCGTCGTTGACGGGACGTGAGGAATGCAGTGAGGCGCGCGGTGCGCGCGGGTACGGGTGCGGTGCTGTGCGCGTTGGTGATCGCCGGCTGCGGTACGGGAGCCACCGGCGGCGGTCCCGACGGCAAACCGGCGGACCGGGCCGGGTCCCGGCTCTCCCGGGCGGTGATCACGGTCGCGCCCGGCGACGGCGCCAAGGACGTCGCCGCCGAGGGCGCGCTCGGCGTGACCGTCGAGGACGGCACCCTCACCGAGGTCACCGCGAAGGCCGCGGACGGCACACCGGTGGCGGGGGCGCTGGCCGCGGACGGGCGCAGCTGGCGGCCCGCCGGGCGGCTCTCGCTGGCCACGCAGTACACGGTGGACGCCCTCGCGGTCGACCCGCAGGGCCGCGCGGCGGCCCGGCACGCCGTCTTCACCACCGTGGTGCCGCAGCACACCGTGATCGGCTTCTTCACACCCGAGGACGGCGCCACCGTCGGCGACGGCATGATCGTGTCCCTGCGCTTCAGCCGCCCGATCGCCGACCGGGCCGCGGTCGAAAGGGCCGTCACCGTCGGCGCGGAGCCCGCCGCGGCCGTCGTCGGCCACTGGTTCGGCGACCAGCGGCTCGACCTGCGCCCGGCCGACTACTGGCAGCCCGGCAGCCGGGTCACCCTGCGGCTGCGGCTGCGGGACGTGGAGGCCGCGCCCGGCGTCTACGGCACCCAGTCCAAGGACGTGCACTTCACCATCGGCCGCGACCAGCGCTCCACGGTCGACGCCGCGACGCACACCATGACCGTGCGCCGCGGCGGCCGGGTCGTCCGCAGCCTCGACGTCTCCGCCGGCGCCCCGGGCCACACCACGTACAACGGCGTCATGGTGATCGCCGAGAAGTTCGCGGTGACCCGGATGGACAGCAGGACCGTCGGCTTCGGCGGCGAGTACGACATCCCCGACGTGCCGCACGCGATGCGGCTGACCCGCTCGGGCACTTTCATCCACGGCAACTACTGGGCCGCGCCCTCGGTCTTCGGCAACAGCAACACCAGCCACGGCTGCATCGGCCTGCTGGACGCCAAGGGCGGCGGTGCCGACACCCCGGCCGGCTGGTTCTTCGACCACTCGATGGTCGGCGACCCGATCCGGGTCGTCAACTCCCACGACACGACGGTCGCCGCCGACAACGGCATGAGCGGCTGGAACCTGACCTGGCCGCAGTGGACCGCCGGTTCGGCGCTGTAACCCCCGGAATCGCCGTTCCTCACCTGTGAACTTCCGACAGATGGAACCGAATCACTCCGTCGTGCGTCGATCTTGACAACCACGTGTCCGGCGCCGCGACCTCCTGCGGTGCCGGCGGACACGGTTGTACGACTGCACGACAGCAAGGAGTGACGCACATGTCCTGCTCGAACCCCGACTGCCGGAAGATGGCGTGCAGTACCGAGCCGAGGCCCCGCCCGTCCCAGCCGGGCGGGCCGCGCAAGGGCTGATACGTCCGGGTGCGTACGGCGGTCAGCACGTCCGTACGACCGGTGCCGGGGCGGCTGGCGCGCGCCGCACCCGGGTACACAGATATCTGGGACGCAATGGTGACATACCCGTGTGCCCGAGCATGCCCAAGGTGTGGTTGTCTAGCGCCATCCCGGGGGAGTCCAGGGCAGTGAGCGCGGGTAGCGGGCATGGGAGAAGCGGAATTGAAGCCGATAGGTGTGGCGCCTGGCGTCAGGAGAAACGTGACGGCGCTCGCGCTCGGCGCGCTGCTGCTGCTCGTGACCGCCTGCAGCGGCGGCGGGAGCGGCGGCGACTCGGCCGGTGACCCCAAGGCGCCGGCCGGCGGTGCGACGGCCACCGCGGACACCGTCGCCTCGACCGCGGTGGTCTCCATCGCGCCCAACGACGGCGCCGACGACGTGGCCACCACCGGCACCCTCAAGGTCGCCGCGACCGGCGGCAAGCTGTCCACCGTCGTGGTCAAGGACGACAAGGGCGGCGCGGTGCCCGGCGAGATCAGCGCCGACGGGCTCGGCTGGACCCCGACCGGCCACCTGAACACCTCGACGCAGTACACGGTGGACGCCACCGCCACGGACCCGGCGGGCCACGAGTCCGACAAGCACTCGACCTTCACCACGGTCACCCCGAAGGACACCTTCGTCGGCTACTTCACGCCGGAGGACGGTTCCACGGTGGGCGTCGGCATGGAGGTCTACCTCAGGTTCAACCGGCCGATCACCGACAAGAAGGCCGTCGAGGACGGCGTCAAGGTGACCGCCTCCCCGTCCGTCCCGGTCGCCGCCCGCTGGAACGGCAGCCAGGAGCTGTACATCCGCCCCGCCGAATACTGGGCGGCCGGCACCAGGGTCACCCTCGATCTGGACCTCAAGGGCGTCGAGGGCGCCCCCGGCGTCTACGGCAAGCAGCAGAAGCAGGTGCACTTCACCATCGGCCGCCGCCAGGTCAGCGTCGTGGACGCGGCGAAGCACTCGATGACCGTCTACCGCGACAACAAGGCGGTCAAGACCATCTCGATCTCCTCGGGCGCACCGGAGCACACCACCTACAACGGCAAGATGGTGATCTCCGAGAAGTACATCACCACCCGGATGAACGGCGACACGGTCGGCTTCGGCGGCGAGTACGACATCAAGGACGTGCCGCACGCGATGCGGCTGACCAACTCGGGCACCTTCATCCACGGCAACTACTGGGCCGCGCCCTCGGTCTTCGGCAAGAGCAACACCAGCCACGGCTGCATCGGCATGCGCGACACCCGCGGCGCCGGTGACGCGAGCACGCCCGCCGCCTGGTTCTACGACAGCTCGCTGGTCGGCGACGTGGTCCAGGTCGTCAACTCCAAGGACAAGACGGTGCAGTGGTACAACGGCCTGAACGGCTGGAACATGCCCTGGAGCCAGTGGAAGGACTGAGCGCGTCCGGCCGCCCGCGGTGCCTGCCCGCGCGGGGTTCGTCGTAGTCTCGCGTGCATGACTGTGACCCTCGAAGTCGACGACGGCGTCGGTACGATCCGGTTGGACCGGCCGCCGATGAACGCCCTGGACAGCGCCACGCAGGACCGCCTCAGGGAGGTCGCCCGGGAGGCCGGGGCGCGGCCCGACGTACGGGCGGTGGTGCTGTGGGGCGGCGAGAAGGTGTTCGCGGCGGGCGCGGACATCCCGGAGATGCAGGCCATGTCGTACGAGGACATGGTCGACCGCTCCCGGCCGCTCCAGGAGGCCTTCACCGAGGTGGCCCTGATCCCCAAGCCGGTGGTGGCCGCGGTGACCGGGTACGCGCTCGGCGGCGGCTGCGAGCTGGCGCTGTGCGCGGACATCAGGATCGCCGCGGAGGACGCCAGGCTGGGCCAGCCGGAGATCCTGCTCGGGCTGATCCCGGGGGCCGGCGGCACCCAGCGGCTGGCCCGGCTGGTCGGCCCGTCCCGCGCCAAGGACCTGATCTTCACCGGGCGGATGGTGGGCGCCGCCGAGGCGCTGGCCATCGGCCTGGTCGACCAGGTGGCGCCGGCGGCCGAGGTGCACTCCCGGGCGCTGGCCTGGGCCGCCCGGCTGGCCCGCGGTCCCGCCTACGCGCTGCGGGCCGCCAAGCAGGCGGTGGACGTCGGCCTCGCGACCGACCTGGAGACCGGTCTGGCCCTCGAACGCACCCTCTTCGCCGGGGTGTTCGCGACCGCGGACCGCGAGACGGGGATGCGCAGCTTCGTCGAGCAGGGTCCCGGCAAGGCCGAATTCCGCTGACCCGGCAGCGGGGCGGGATCCGTACGATTCCCGTACGGACGGTCGAACAGGGGTAGCCCGCAGGTGGCGGCCTTCCTTGAGGCAACCTTGTGAAAGTCTTGAGGGCGTACGGGCCGCCACCGGTCACCGGGATGGCCGGCGTCACCGACGCCGCAGGTGGGAATGGCCGCCATACGATGATTCCTGCCACCGGAATATACCGACACGGCCGGACGGAACGCCTCATTCCCCTTCGTCAATTCACTGGGTTGGCACCCATGGTGCGGCTGGTGCGGCCATGATGAAGTCATGGCGGCCAGCGGAGGATCCGAGCAGCCGCAGCGGGTGACCACACAGACCGCCGCGGGCGCCGCACCGGTATTGGCCGAGGGCGCCGATACGGCCGGTGACGCCGCCGGCGGTGTGCTGGGCCTCGACCCGTCGGCCGCCGAGGTCCATCTGACCTCGCGCCCCGAATCCGCCTCCACCGCCCGCCGGCTGGCGCTGTCGGTGATCCGGATGTGGGGGCTGCCGCAGTACGCCGACACCGTGGAGCTGCTGGTCTCCGAGCTGGTCGGGAACGCCGTGCGGCACACCGGTGCGCGCAGTTTCGGGCTGCGGATGCGGCGGCGGCGCGGCTGGGTGCGGGTCGAGGTGCGCGACCCCTCGCGGGCGCTGCCCTGCCTGCTGCCGGTGCGCGATCTCGACACCAGCGGGCGCGGCCTGTTCCTGGTGGACCGGCTGTCCGACCGCTGGGGCGTCGACCTCCAGCCGCGCGGCAAGACCACCTGGTTCGAACTGCGGGTGCCCGAGCGGTAGTCGCGCCGGACGGCGGGAACGGACCGCGGGCGGAATGCGAAGAGGCCCTTCGCGTCGGGGTAACGACAGCGGGAAGGGCCTCTTCGTGACCGCCGCGAAGCAGGGGGGGTGTGGTCCGCGGCGCCTGTGGAACGGCCATGCACGGGTCGTGCGGCCGTTGACCCGACTGTCGCACGCGGATCGGGGCGGGTCAACCCCGCTTATCGCCTTACATCGGGCATAAGTGACAATCCACCTGGTGATATGCGGGTGATGTGCGCCACTCGCCTTATAAATCACGGGAAATTCTCCTTACAAGCTTCTAATATTCTCATTGGCATGGTGACTCGGGTATGACCCCGAGACGGGAGTGGGGGTAGCCCCAGTCCGTAATGGGGGATGGACCGGATGGGCCGGGGCCGTCCGCTGCGACAGAGTCGTCCATGAGCCGGTCGCCGCCCAGCGACCGCCCCCGACCGAGGAGTTGACCATGGCGGCGCCGACGGCACGCAGCGGACCGGTGGCCGCCTTCGTGCGCTTTGTGATCTGCGGCGGCGGTGTCACCCTGCTGGCGAGCGGTGCGCTGCTGCTGATCGGCCACCGGGTGCCCTTCGCGGTCGCCAACGCCGTGGTCACCGTCGCCTCCACCGTCCTGGCCACCGAGCTGCACGGGCGCTTCACCTTCGGGCGCGGCCGGGCGGGCTGGAGCGACCACGCGGCCGGCGGGCTCACCGTCGCGCTGTCGTACGCCTTCACCACCGGGGCCATGCTCGCCTTCGACGGATTCCACCCGGCCGGCGGTGTGCTGCTGCGGCAGGGCGTCTACCTCGCCGCCTCCGGCCTCGCCGGGGTGGCGCGCTTCCTGCTGCTGCGGCATGTGGTCTTCGCGACCCCGGGTCTTCCCCGGGTTCCCGAGCGGGTACGGCGGCGGGCGGCGACGATGGGGAGTGCCGGACGGCGTGCCGTCCTGTACCCCTCGGGTTCCCGACTGCAGATCGTCCTGGAGCCCTGCCCCCCGTCCCCGGGGCCGCCCCGTCCACCCGCACCGATGACGGGCGGGCCGGACCGGAGTCCGGCCCGCCCGTCAGGCGGGTGCCGCGGTGCTCAGCGGCCGGCGGTGCTCAGCTGCCGAACACCTGGAACTCGTACAGCGAATACCCGTACGCGGTGGCCCGCTGTGTGCCGTAGACCCGTACGTAGCGGCCTGTTCCGGTGACATTGAGCGTCTGGTTGCCGCCGGTGCCCGTGGTCGTGGTGTAGACGGTGTTCCAGGTGGTCCCGTTGGCCGAGGTCTGGATCTGGAAGGCCTTGCCGTAGGCCGCCTCCCAGTTGAGCTTGACCTGGCTGATGGTGTGGCTCGCGCCCAGGTCCACCTGGAGCCACTGCGGGTCGCCGAAGGCGCTGGACCAGCGGGTGCCGGTGTTGCCGTCCACGGCGGCCGAGGCCGGGAAGCCGGCGTTCTCGGTCGAGGACGCGGTGGCCGTCTTCCCCTGCGAGAGGTTGCCGCCGGCGGGCGGCGGGGTGGTGCTGCCCGGGCCCTTGTTGTAGACGGCCACGTAGTCGATGTTCATCTGGCCGCCGGAGACGGTGGCGGCGTTCGGGCCGCCGCCGAAGGCGTCGGGGAAGCCGCCGCCCATCGCCAGGTCGTAGATGATGAAGAACGGGTGGTCCACCGCGTTCGCCCAGGTCGTGGCGTCCACCTGGGTGGAGTTCACGGTGAAGTAGTTGGCGCCGTCCAGGTACCAGCGGATCTGCTCGGGCGAGGTCGAGCGGTCGATCTGCACCGCGTAGGTGTGGTAGCCGGTCTGGCAGCCGGAGCAGGCCCGCTCACCGCTGCCGATGCCGGTGGACTCGTTGCACGGGCCGCCCGGGCTGACCCCGCAGTGCAGGGTGCCGAAGACGGAGCTGCGGGAGTTGATGTCCTCCAGGATGTCGACCTCGCCGGACGTCGGCCAGCCGACGCCGCTGCGCAGCGTCGAGCCGAGCATCCAGAACGCCGGCCAGTAGCCGGCCCCGTTGGCGGTCGTCAGGTTCGGCTGCTGGATCGAGGACTGCATCATCACCACGCCGCCCGCGGGCGCGCCGAAGGACGACGACTGCGTCTCGATCCGGCCCGACGTCCAGCCGGAGCGCGGGTCGGTGCCGCTGTGCAGGGCCTTGAGGACCAGATGGCCGTTGCCGTCCTGGAAGACGTTGGACGTGCTGTTGGTCATCGTCTCGATCTCGCCGGTGCCGAAGCTGCTGCCGGGACCGGTGTCGTACTTCCAGTCGGCGCCGTTCACGCCGGTGTTGGCGCCGCCGCTGAAGTCGTCGCTCCAGGTGGTGGTGAAGCCGGCCGGCGGCGCCGGGATCGCGGCGGGTGCCACGGCCGGTGCGAGCGCCGGCGCCACGGCCGTCGGGGTGGCCGCGCCGCCGGGCGCCGCGGCGACCGCGAGCCCGGTCAGGCTGAGCGCGCCGACGGTGAGGGCGGCGAGCGTCAGCCGCGCCCTGCCGCGCAGCCGGCGCAGGCCGGTGGGGCGGCCTGCCGAGTGCTCCCGCGCCGATGGGGGTGTTGGTGCGTGTCCGCTGGACATGCGTGGTCTCCTGTCCCGATGAGCCCTGTGGGGGGTGCCGAGCGTTCCGCTGGGACGTGCTTGAGAGCGCTCTCTTCGAGCAGGGAGTTTTCTAGTACCTCCCTCATCCGGCGTCAAGGTGTTGCGCAGGATACGCAGGTGAACAGGGTGGCCGGCCGCGGCGGTCGGGGGAAAGCCCTTACCCGCGAAACAGCCGGGCGGGGCGGGTCCGCCGTGGACCCGCCCCGCCCCTGCTGCGTGCGCCTCAGTGCTACGGCTTGACGCGGATCACCTGCGGGTCGTGGTCGCTGGTCTGGTTCGCGAACTCGGAGTTGATGTGCACCACGTCGTAGTCGACGTTCCTGCCGAGCTTCGGGCTGACCAGGATGTGGTCGAGCACCTGCGAATTGCCCTCGTAGACGTAGGAGTAGCGCTCCTTGACCGGCAGCGTGTTGACCAGGTCGGTCAGGACGCTGCCGTTACCGGTCAGGCTCAGCACGGCGGGCGAGAACTGGTAGTCGTTCAGGTCGCCGAGCACCACCACGCCGGCGTTCTTGTCCGCGGTCTCCAGCTGCTGGATGAAGTCGTGCTCCAGGATCGCCTGCCGCACCCGCTGCACCTCCGAGCTGCGCACCGGCGGCTGGAGGTGGCTGTCGATGCCCTGGTCGCCGCCCTTGCTGTTGAAGTGGTTGGCGATCACGAACAGCGTCTTGCCGCGGAAGGTGAACTGGCCGACCAGCGGCTTGCGGCTGCTGTTCCACGCCGGGTCGGCGGGCGCGATCCGGCCGGGGGAGGCGGTCAGCGCGGTCTTGGCGCCGGTGCCGGTGACGCCGACCGGGGTGGTCGAGTCGCCGCCGGGGATGTCGGTGAAGCCGACCCGCAGCGGGTTGAACAGGAAGACCTGCCGGATGTTGCCGCCCGGCTCACCGCCGTCCTTGTCGTTGACCGGGTCGATTTCCCGCCACTGGTAGCGCGGGCCGCCCGCCGCCACGATCGCGTCGGTGAGCTTTTGCAGCGTCTGGTCGGCGGCGACGGTGCCGTCGTCGGTGGCGCCGTTGTTGTCCTGGATCTCCTCCAGGGCCACGATGTCGGGCGAGCGCAGGTTGTGCACCAGGCCCTGGGCGAGCGCGTCGAACTTCGACTGCGGATTGCCCGGCGCCAGGTTCTCCACGTTGTACGTGGCCACGGTCGCCTGGTCCGCCGACGCCTTGCCGGTGACCTCGGGCTGCAGGCCGCCGCTCTTGACGGTGCCCAGGGTGCTCGCCTGGAGCGCGTACGTACCGGCGAACTGGTTGTAGTCCAGCGGGCCGGACGTCGTGCCCTTGAGGGTGTCGCCGACGTTCGCGGTCGGGAAGGGCGAGGTGGCGGTCGGGATCAGCGACTGCACCATCAGGCGGCCCGAGTTGGGCTGGTCGTAGCCGGTGTAGAGGGTGCCGCCGCGCTTGGTCGGGTTCTGCTTGGGCTTGACCGTCACCCACAGCTCCGAGTACGCGTCGCTGGCGCCGACCACCCGCGTGTCGTTGATCTGCACGTTCATGCCTTCGAGCGAGGCGTACAGGTCGAGCGCGTAGTCGGCGGGCCGCAGCGGCAGGTCCTCGATGCTGCCGCCGCCCGCGCTCGGCACGAAGGCGTCGGGGACGCTCTTGTCGTTGAGCACGACGGGCGCCGGCACCGGGTTGCCCGAGGACACCTTGGTCACGGTGGGCTTGGTGATCTCGGTGACCGCCTGCGCGCCGGTGGTGGCGCCGCCCGGGTAGTACTGCGAGACGGTACCCGCGACCGACACGCTGTCGCCGACCACGACGGTCGGGCTGGAGCTGGTGAAGACGAAGATGCCCTCGCTGGTACGGGGGTTGGCGTCCGGGTTCGGGTCCTGCACCCAGAAGCCCCTGGACGAGCCGTAGTCCCGTACGCCGGTGACGATGCCGGTCGCGCCGGTGATCGCCTTGCCCGCGAAGGGCGAATTGCGGGTGTCGCCCTGGATGTCGTGGATCTTCGCCTCGGTGCCGGTGGGCGGCGGCGAGGTGGGCGGGGTGGTCGGCGGGGTGGTGGGCGGCTGGGTCGGGCCGCTGCCGCCGCCGGAGTTCTGCGGGGTGGGCGCGCCCGCGGTGAAGTCCGCCGCGTTGTCGTCGGTGTCGGCAAGGGTCGCGCCGCGGGCGACCGAGTCGCTGTTGCTCGCGCCGGCCGCCGGGCCGCCGCCCTCGCGCACCAGCGCGGTGCCGTAGCCGACCAGGTCCTTGACCCGGGGGTCGGCGGCGCAGTCCGCGGCGGTCAGGCAGGTCAGCGGGTCGGCGCCGGTGACCAGGGCGATCGTGCCCGCGGTGCCGGACATGTTGACGGCGCCGGTCACGTCGGGCGTGGGCAGCGGGCTGGTGCCGCCCGTGCCCGCGGCCTCCTGGACCAGGAACCGGCCGCCGCCGGCCAGCGAGCCGGTGAGCGCGGTGGCCTGCCACTTGGACGACGGGGTCGGCGCCGCCGGCAGGTACTGCACGCTGTAGGTGCTCAGGTCGACCGGCGCGGCACCGGCGTTGGCCAGCTCCACGAAGTCGTTGGTGAAGGTGGCGCCGGAGTTGCCGCCGCCCCCGTAGACCTCGGCGATCAGGGCGTCGGCGGACGGCGCGGCGAAGGCCGCGTGCACGCCCATCCCGGCCACCACCATGGCGCCGGCTATGCCGATCGGCAGGAATCGCTTGCGAAGCCCGGCAGGGCGGGGTCTCGTGGGGCGGGATGTTGCCTCGGCGGCCTCAGAGGGGTGCGACACCGGAGGGGTTCTCCTTCATGGGAGCGGCTGTTGGTGACGGCGCGTCACCCCGGTCGGGGTCGCGCGCGATCCGCCTCAAGATACGCGCGTAGATCCGGTCGCAGAAGGTGTGTTGAGGTTAAATCTGGGTGTTGTGTGTCGTGCCCGCGCCTTACCGGCCGATACGTCCGGTTGCGCAGGGGTGACCCCGTGTCACGTACGCCACTGCTGTCCCGCCCGTGCGGCCCGGTGTGCCGCCGGCCGGCGGGGCCTGTTCCGCGCGGGGGCCGGCCGCCGCGTCAGTGCGCGCCGGCGGCCTCGGCGCGCGCCGCGTCCCTGATGCCGGTGACGATCAGGTCCAGGCCCCGCCCGAAGTACAGCTCCTGGTCGGCGCAGGCCGCCAGCACGTCGGCGGCGGCTACGATGTGCGGGTAGCGGCGCGGGGAGAGGGCCAGCAGGGCGGCGCGCTTGGCGCGTACCGCGTCCTCGTTGGCCTCCGGATCGGGGCCGAGGTCCCGCCCGGGTCCCGCGATGGCCAGGGCGACCAGCGAGCCGAGGATCTGGCTGGCGGTCTCCGCGCTGCGGTCCACCGACATGCCGCCCCGGGTCATCAGCTCCAGCGACCGCTCGGTGAGGTCCAGGCCCGCTTCCGTGGCCACGATGCCGTCGAAGACCAGCACGGCCGCGTTGGGGTGCGGGCGCAGGGCGTCCAGGAAGCCGCTCAGCATGTCCCGCAACTGCTCGTGCCAGGGCCGGTCGTCGGGCTCGGGCAGCGCCGCGCCGGACAGCAGCCGTCCCGCGAGGGCGACCAGCAGGCCCTCCTTGTCGGGGAAGTGCCGGTAGAGGGCCATCGGGGTGACGTCGTGCAGCTGGGCGACCCGGCGGATGGTCACCGCGTCGAGCCCTTCGGCGTCGGCGACGGCCAGGGCGGTGGTGATCAGCTCGTCACGGTTCAAACGCTTCTGAGCCGCCATGGTGTCCGCTCAACCCTTCGCTCGACAGCCCCCGATGTGGTGTACAGCGTACGCATCCCCCTCTTGTTTACAGCGTAAGCAATGCCTGTATGGTGTCGCCGTAAGCATACGCTGTAAACATCCCTTCCGAGGTTGCTATGCGACGCAGTCCCTGGGCCACCCTGACGGTGTTGGCCCTCGCCCAGTTCATCGTGGTGCTCGACGTGACGATCGTGAACGTCGCCCTGCCGCACATCCAGACCGACCTCGGCTTCACCGCCGACGGCCTGCAATGGGTGATCAGCGCCTACACCCTGGTCTTCGGCGGCTTCCTGCTGCTCGGCGGCCGGGCGGCCGACCTGCTCGGCTCGCGCCGGGTGTTCGTCGCCGGCCTCGTCCTGTTCGGCGTCACCTCGCTGGCCGGCGGCCTCGCCGGCTCGCCCGGCCTGCTCATCGCGGCCCGCAGCCTCCAGGGGCTCGGCGGGGCGCTGCTGTCGCCCGCCGCGCTCGGCATCCTCACCGTGACCTTCCCGCACGGCAGGGAGCGCAACATCGCCATGGGCGTCTGGGGCGGCCTGGCCGGCCTCGGCGGCACCCTCGGGGTGGTCGCCGGCGGCTTCCTGGTCGACTCGCTCAGCTGGCGCTGGGTCTTCATCGTCAATGTGCCGATCGTGGCCGCCCTGGTGGTCGCCACCCCGCTGATCGTCCGGCACGTCCCGCCGCACGCCGGCCGCCGCTCCTTCGACGCGCTGGGCGCCGTGCTCGCCACCGGCGGGCTGCTCGGCGTCGTCTACGCCGTGGTGCGGGCCGAGCCGCTGGGCTGGTCCTCGGCCGAGGTCATCGGCTGCCTGGCCGGCGGACTGCTGCTGCTGGCCGCCTTCCTGGTGGTCGAGACGCGCATCAAGGCACCGCTGGTGCCGATGCGGCTGCTCAGGTCGCGCGCCCTGAGCAGCGCGGGCGGCGCCATCGCGCTGACCGGCGCGGCCTTCCTGTCGATGTTCTTCCTGACCGCGATCTTCCTCCAGCAGGTGCGCGGCGACAGCGCGCTGCGCGCCGGGGTGGAGTTCCTGCCGATGGGCGGCGCGGCCATCGCCGCCGCCGTGCTGGCCACCCCGCTGATCACCCGCTTCGGCACCCGGCCCGTGCAGACCGCGGGCACGCTGTTCAGCGTGGCGGGCCTGCTGCTGCTCTCCCGCGCGGACGCCACCGGCTCGTACGCGGGGCAGATCATGCCCGGGATCATCCTCTTCGGGGTCGGCATCATCGCGGTGTCCGTACCGGCCCAGATCGCGGCGGTCGTGGACGTCACCCACACCGACGCGGGCGCCGCGTCCGGAGTCTTCACCGCCTTCCAGCAGGTCGGCGGCGCGGTCGGGCTCGCCGTCGTCACGACCCTGGCCACCTCCCGCACCGCCCACGCGATCGCCACCGGATCGTCGCAGTCCGACGCGCTGGTGGCCGGCTTCCACCGCGGGCTGCTGGTGGCCGCGGCCTTCGCCGCCGGCACCTTCCTGGTCACCCTGCTCTCACCCCGGCTGGCCCCCAGCCCCGACCAGATCGCGGGCGCGGCGGCAGCGGCGTAACGGCTCGCCGGGTGTGCGCCCTTCGTGCCGGTGCCCGGCCCGGCCCCGCATCCGGGGCCGTGCCGGGCACCTCCCCTGACGCGGGGCTACGACGCCGTGCACACCGGGACGGGTGAACCGGGCGTGCCGTTCGCGGTGAAGCCGAAGGAGACCGAGGCGCCGGGGGAGACGGCACCGTTGTAGGGGGCGTTGGTGACCGTGACGGCGGCGCCGCTCTGCGCCAGGGTGCCGTTCCACAGGCTGGTGATCGTCGCGGTCGGCGCCGACCAGCCGACCCGCCAGCCGCCGAGCGCCGACGTACCGGTGTTGGCGACGGTCACGTCCGCCTGGAAGCCGCCGGACCAGGAGTTGGTGACCGTGAGCCGCGCGGTGCAGCCGCCCGAGGCGGGCGGGGTGGTCGGCGGCGGGGTCGTCGGCGGCGGCGTGGTCGGGGGCGGGGTCGTGGGCGGCGGGGTCGTCGGCGGGGGAGTGGTCGGGGGCGGGGTGGTCGGCGGGGTCGTGGTGTACGTCAGCCCGTAGCCGTACGCGAAGAGCGGTGTCTTGCCGTCGCCGACGTTGACCGGCTCCTGCGAGGCGCTCTGCATCCACGACATCGGCAGCTTGCCGGTGGGCGCGTAGTCGCCGAAGAGCACGTCGGAGACGCCGTTGCCCTCGGTGCCCGGCAGCCAGGCCGCCACCAGGGCCTTCCAGTCGGGGAGTTGGGCCGCGATGTCCAGCGGGCGCCCCGACACCAGGACGGTGACCACCGGCACACCGGTGGCCTTGAGCTTGGCCAGGGTGCTCAGGTCGGTCTGGTCCAGGCCCATCGAGCCGGTGCGGTCGCCCTGGCCCTCGGCGTACGGGGTCTCGCCGATCACCGCGACCGCGGCGGCGTACGACCCGTCGATGCCGTCGCCGGTCTTGCTGTAGGTGACCTGCGAGGGGTTGTTCACCGCGGACCTGATGCCCTGGAGGATCGTCGTGCCCGGGGTGATCGCGCCGCTCGACCCCTGCCAGCTGATCGTCCAGCCGCCGCTCTGGTTGCCGATGTCGTCGGCGGACTTCCCGGCCACGAAGACCTTCGCCGACTTGGCCAGCGGCAGCACACCGCCGTCGTTCTTGAGCAGCACCTGCGACTCGCGCACCGCCTGCCGCGCGACGGCCCGGTGCGCGGCGGAGCCGACCGTGGAGGTGTACGAGCGGTCGGTCAACGGGTGCTCGAACAGGCCGAGTTCGAACTTCTTGGTGAGGATCCGCCGGTTGGCGTCGTCGATCCGCGCCGTGGTCACCGCGCCGCTGCTCACATCGCTCCTGAGGTCCGCGACGAAGGACTTGTAGTCGGTCGGCACCATCACCATGTCGATACCGGCGTTGACGGCGGTGGCCACCTCGGCGGCCGTGAAGCCGGTCTTCCCGTCGATCTGGTCGATGCCCGCCCAGTCCGACACCACGAAGCCGGAGAAGCCGAGTTCGCCCTTGAGCAGGTCGGTGATCAGGTAGTGGTTGGAGTGGTCCTTCACGCCGTTCCAGCTGCTGTACGACACCATGACCGAGCCGACCCCGCGGTCCACCGCGGCCTTGAAGGGCGGCAGGTGGATCGCCCGCAGGTCGGCCTCCGACAGGGTCGTGTTGCCCTCGTTGACCCCGCCGTCCGTGCCGCCGTCGCCGATGTAGTGCTTGGCGGTGGCCAGGACGGACGCCGGGCCGCCCAGGGTCTCGCCCTGGAGCCCGGTGATCTCGGTGGTCATCTGCGACGGCAGGTCCGGCGTCTCGCCGAACGACTCGTAGGTGCGCCCCCACCGGTCGTTGCGCGCCACGCACAGGCACGGCGCGAAGTCCCAGTCGATCCCGGTCCCCGACACCTCCTCGGCGGTGACCCGCCCGACCTGCTGCACCAGCGCCGGGTCCCGGGTCGCGCCGAGCCCGATGTCGTGCGGGAAGACGGTGGCGCCGTAGACGTTGTTGTCGCCGTGCACCGCGTCGATGCCGTAGATCATCGGGATGCCCAGCGGTGTGCCCAGCGCGGTCCGCTGGAAGCCGTCGTACATGTCGGCCCAGGCCCCGGCGTTGTTCGTGCTCGGCGCCGAGCCGCCGCCCGAGAGCACCGAGCCGATACGGTACGCCGCCAGGTCCCCGGGCGCGGCGGTCAGCGCGGTCCTGTCGACCTGCGTCATCTGCCCGACCTTCTCGTCGAGCGACATCCGCGCCAGCAGGTCGTCCACCCGCTGCGACACCGGCAGCGACGGGTCCTGGTACGGCAGTCCTGCCGCCCGCGGTGCGGCGGTCGTGGCGGCGGTGGCGTTCACCGCCGCGTTCGTGAGGGAGAGCATCGCGAGGACGGCGCCGACGGCGACACCCGCTCTGCGGAACGTACGTCTGGACATGGGGACTCCGAGTGGGGGGAGGCCGTGGGGGGCCAAGGAGTGGGAGCGCTCCCATAAGGCCAGCGCGGGCGGAGCCCTGTCAAGGGTGCCGACGTCGATCGAGCCCGCGCCGACGCCGGCGGGGTCCTACGGAGCCGTGCCGGTGACGAGCTTGGCCAGCAGCCGGGTCAGCTCCGCGCGCTCCTGGCCGGTGAGCGGGGCGAGCGTCCGGTCGAGAGTGCCGGGCACCTCCCGCTCGGCCTCGCCCAGCAGTGCGCGCCCGCCGTCGGTGATGTGCACCGCGTAGGCGCGCCGGTCCGCCGGATCGCGGTGCCGCTGGACATGGCCGGCCTTCTCCAGGGCGTCGATGCAGCGCACCATCGTGCTGCGGTCGATCCGCAGTTCGTCGGACAGCGCCTGCTGCGAGGCCGGCCCCGCCGTGTCGAGCATCTGCAGGATCGTGTGCTGCGCCAGCGTGATGCCGTGGGTGGCCGCCGCGTCCTCGGCCGTGCGCACCGCGAACAGCGACGCCTTGCACAGGGCGACATCGGGGCGGGCGGCGACCAGTTCGGCGAAGAACTCCCCCCGGTGCGGCTGCCCCTGCTCGTGCCCCTGCCCGGTCTGCGGCGGTGAGTCGTGCAACGCGGTCATGTGTCCATCGTACCCACTCGGCCCGGCTTCCGGGACGGCGAGATAATCAGCGATGAGATTATTTGACGTGAGTGCGAGCCGAGGTGTAGATCTGGAAGAACAATCTCATCCACAATGATTGGCGTTGAGATGGATACGGATACCGGCGCCGGTGCGCCGCACCGCCCGGGACGGCTGAGCGTCCCGACGGCGACACTGATCGCCGTCAGCGTCACCACCTTCATGCTTCCGCTCGACTACACGATCGTCTCCGTCGCGCTGCACGACATCCAGGAGTCGCTGCACACCGGCTACGCCGGGCTGCAATGGGTGGTCAACGGCTACACCCTCACCTTCGCCGCGCTGCTGATGGCCGGCGGCACCCTGGGCGACCGCTACGGCCGCAAACGCCTGTTCATGAGCGGCACCGGCGTCTTCACCCTCGCCTCGCTGCTGGCCGGGCTGGCGGGCAGCGCGCTGGTCCTCAACCTCGCCCGGGGCGTCCAGGGCGTCGGCGCCGCGCTGATGTTCGCCGCGGCCGTACCGCTGCTCACCCAGGAATTCCAGGGCCGCGCCCGGGCCCGCGCCTTCGCCGTCTTCGGGGTCGCCGTCGGCACCGGGGCGGGGCTCGGCCCGCTGCTGGGCGGGCTGATCGTCTCGGGCCTCGGCTGGCGCTGGGCCTTCCTGCTCAACGTGCCGGTGGGCGCGGCCATGCTGCTGCTGACCCGCGCCAGGGTCCGCGAGTCCCGCGACCCGCGGGCCGGGCGGGTCGACTGGACCGGTATGGCCGTCTTCACCGCCGGGTCGGGGGCGCTCGTCTACGCCCTGATCGCCGCGCCCGACAGCGGCTGGTCGAGCCTCCCGGTGCTGCTGGCGCTGGCCGTGACCGCCGTCTCCTGCGTCGCCTTCGCGGTGGTCGAACGGCGCCACAGCTACCCGATGTTCGACCTGGAGCTCTTCCGGCGGCCGGCCTTCGTGGGCGCGTCGATCGCGGCGCTCGTGCTGTCGGTGTCGTACTGGGGGATCTTCCTCTACACACCCCTCTATCTCCAGATCTCGCACGGCTACAGCCCGCTGGAGGCGGGCCTGGCCGCGCTGCCCTTCGCGCTGCCCGGCCTGTTCGTGCCCAGGCTGGGCGAGTACCTGGCCCACCGGATGCGCGGCGGCGCCCTGCTCGCGCTCGGCCAGGCCCTCGTCGCGGCCGGCACGCTGTGGCTGTTCCTGTCGGTCTCCGCGGGCTCGGGCTGGCCGGCCATCGTCGGCGGCGCGCTGGTCTCGGGGGCGGGCACCGGGCTGATCAACGGTGAGATGACCAACGTCGCGATGAGCGCGGCCCCCGACAACCGCGCGGGCATGGCCTCGGGCATCAACGCCACCATGCGGCAGATCGGCGTCGCCCTGGGCTTCGCGGGCCTGGGCAGCGTACTGGCCGCCCGCGTCATCGCCCGGCTCGGCGACCTCAGCTCCGGTGAGCCGGGGGTCGCGGGCCACCTGCACGACCTCGGCAAGCAGGTCGTCGCCGGCAACATCGGCAGCGCCGCCGACCGGCTGCCGCCCGCGTCCCGCGAGGCGTTCGTCCACGCGTCGCGGAACAGCTTCTACAGCGGCCTGCACCTGATCCTCGCTGTCGCGGCGGCCGTCGCGCTGGCCGGCGCGGTCGCCACGTACGTCCTCACCCGCCACGACGGCCGCGGCGGCGGGACCACCGTCGTCGCCGGCGGATCGGCGGACAGTACGGAGGCGGTGCCCACCGCGGGCGTACCCCTGTAGCGCGGCACGCCACGGCCGCCCGGCCCGCGCCCCCCGGGGGGCCCGGGCCGGGCGGCCGTGGCGTGCCGGGCGCGGGACTCGTAGGATCGCGGGCACCCGCACCGAGATGACCAGGGAGAACTCCGTGAGTGAAGCCGAGCCGCACACCGGATCCTGCTGCACCCCGGCGCGCGGCGGCGCCGCACACGCGGTGGGCGACCCGGCGGCGGGACGCGGGCCGGTGCCGGTGAGCATCGGCTTCCCGGGGTCGGGGCCGGTGCCCGCCAGCGCCGGCGGGCCGGCGTCGGCGGGCGGGACCGAGGGCATGGTGCGGCTGGCCGGCGGGTCGTTCCTGATGGGTACCGCGGACGAGGAGGGGTTCGCCGCGGACGGCGAGGGCCCGGTGCGGGAGACCCGGCTCGCGCCCTTCTGGATCGACACCCACGCGGTGAGCAACGAGCGCTTCGCCGCGTTCGCCGAGGCGACCGGCCATGTGACGGAGGCCGAACGCTTCGGCTGGTCCTACGTGTTCGCCGCCTTCCTGCCGGGCGCGCTGCGCCGCGACGCGCCCCGGCCCCCGGAGGCGCCGTGGTGGTGCGGTGTGCGGGGCGCCTCCTGGCGGGCGCCCGAGGGTCCCGGCAGCGCGGTCGGCGACCGCGGCCGGCACCCGGTCACCCATGTGTCCTGGAACGACGCCGTGGCGTACTGCCGTTGGGCCGGGGGCCGGCTGCCGACCGAGGCCGAATGGGAGTACGCGGCCCGCGGCGGCCTGGAGCAGCGCCGCTATCCGTGGGGCGACGAGCTGGACCCGGACGGCGCCTACCGCTGCAACATCTGGCGGGGGCGGTTCCCCACCAAGAACACCGCCGACGACGGCTACACCGCCACGGCACCCGTGGACGCCTTCGAGCCCAACGGCTTCGGCCTGTACAACGTGGCCGGCAACGTGTGGGAGTGGTGCCACGACTGGTGGGGCACCGACCACCCGGGCCGCGACAATCCGCGCGGCCCGGCATCGGGCGAGGCGAAGGCCATGCGCGGCGGCTCGTACCTCTGCCACCGCTCCTACTGCAACCGCTACCGGGTCGCCGCCCGCAACCGCAACACGCCTGACAGCACGTCGGGGAACGTCGGATTCCGCTGCGCCCGCGACGCCTGACGGAGCCTGGCCGCACAGGGGACACGGCGGCCCCGCTGCCGGTTATTGCAGCCGCATGAACATTAATCCGGAGCGTTGACGAAAAAATACCCGCGTCGACATGCTGGGCGGCATGCACGATCACGACGGCCCGCTGGCGCGGCTGCGGCGCGGACACGAGGAGCTGGTCCTCGGTCTGCTGCGCAGGCACGGCCCGCTCAGCCGGGGCCAACTCGGCCAGCGCGCCGGGCTGTCGCGTACCACCCTCTCCGACATCGTGGCCGAACTGGTCGCCAGCGGTGCCGTCGTGGCGTCGGCGAAGGACCCGGGACCGCGCAGGCGCGGCCGGCCGGTGGAGCTGCTGACCCTCAACCCGCAGGCCGGGCAGGCCATCGGCATCGACTTCGCGCGGCGGGCCGTGCACGTGGCCGCCGCCAATGTCGCGCACGAGGTCATCGGCTCGGCCAGCGCCGCGCACGCGGCCGACCTCCCGTGGCCCGACCGGATCGACCTCGCCGACTCGCTGGTCGGCACCCTCGCGGGCGGCGCCCTGCGGCTGAGCGCGCTCGGCACCGTCGGCGCGATCGGCGTCGGGGTGGTGGGGCCGGTAGGTCACCTGACGTCGGCACCGCCCGGCGACGCCCAAGGCCGGGAGGAGTTGCTGGCCAAACGGTTCGGCGGCCCGGTGCTGCTGGACAACAACACCCGGCTCGCGGCGCTGGCCGAATCGACCTGGGGAGCCGCGGCCGGCCGCCGGAACGTCCTGTATCTGCGGCTCTCGCACGGCGTCGGCGGCGGCCTCGTGGTCGGCGGCGCCCTGCACCGCGGCACGGACGGCTTGTCGGGAGAGCTGGGCCACATCACCGTCGACCCGGCCGGCGCGCGCTGTGAATGCGGCGGCACCGGCTGCCTGGAGACGGTCGCCTCGATCGGCGCCGTCCTGCGGGCCTACCGCGCCGCGGGCGGCCGGGCCGCCGACATCGCCGAGCTGCACAGCGCCGCCGACGCCGGCGACCGGACCGCCCACGACGTGCTGCACACCGTCGGCGGCCACGTCGGCGCCGTGCTCGCCGCGGTCTGCAACGCCGTCGGGCCCGGCGTGATCGTGATCGGGGGCGAGGTCGCCGATCGCGGCACGGCGCTCCTCACCGCGGTCGAACAGGCCCTTGACGCCCGTGTCCTGCCCATCGCCCGCGACCGCGTCACGCTGCGCCGCGCGGAACTCGGCGACGTCGGCGGCGCGTTGGGCGGCATCGCGCTCGTGCTGCACGAGTCGCCCCTGCTGGCCGGCTACCCCGCCCGCCCCGACCGGACGGATTCCGGCCCCGCCGACCCCGACCCCCAGGAGGACGCGTGAGCCGGGCCGACGCGGCCGCCACCGGACCGCACAAGGACGACGTTCCGCGGGACGCCCCGCAGTACGCCCCGGGGGACGCCTCGCGAGCCGCCGAGCAGGACACCGCACCCGCCGGGACGCGCACCGCCGGGCCGGACACGGCCCCGTACGCCCTCACGAAGAGCGCCGCGCCGGACGACACGGCAGCCCTGCCGGACACGACCGCCCTGCCGGACACGACCGCCGAGCCGGACACGGCAGCCCTGCCGGACACGACCGCCCTGCCGGACACGACCGCCGAGCCGCACATGCCGACGTCCGCGCGGACGTCGCGGCGAGCCGCGCTGCGGACGCTCGGGCTCAACCTCGCCGCCGTCGTCATCGGTGTCGCCGGCTGGGCGCTGCTGGCGCACGCCGGTACGGGCGGGCTGCCGGGGCCGGTGTCGGTCGCGCGGCGGGCCGGGGACATGGCGGCCGACGGCACGCTCCTCGACGACAGCCTGGCCAGCCTGCGCCGGGTGGTGACCGGCTTCTCGATCGGTACGGCCCTGGCGGTGCCGGCCGGCTTCCTGATGGGCTGGTATCCGGTCGCCCGCGGCCTGCTGGAGCCGTACGTCCAGTTCTTCCGTACGATCCCGCCGCTCGCGCTGATCCCGCTGATGATCGTGGTGCTGGGCATCGGGGAGACGCCGAAGATCGTGGTCATCGCGCTCGCGGCGTTCCTGTCCAGTGTGGTCGCCGCCTTCCAGGGCGTGGTGTCGGTGGACCGCACGCTGCTCAACGCCGCCCGGGTGCTCGGCGCGAAGGACGGCTCGATCTTCCTGCGGGTGGTGGTCCCCGCGGCCGCCCCCTTCATCCTGGTCGGCATGCGGATCGGGCTGGGGTCCGCCTGGGGCACCCTGGTGGCGGCCGAGCTGATCGCCGCCCAGCAGGGACTCGGCTTCCGCATGCAGCAGGCCGAGCTGTACTACGACCTGCCCACGATCTTCGTGGGCCTGATCGCCATCGGGGTGCTCGGCCTGGTCATGGACCGGCTGCTGCTGCTCGCCGAGCGGCACCTCACCGGTTGGCAGGAGCGCCGATGACCACCAAGATCTCCTTCCGCGCCGTGGCCAAGTCCTTCGCGGTGAAGGGCGGCACCTTCACCGCGCTCGGCCGCGTGAACCTGGACATCGCCGACCGGGAATTCGTCGCCGTCGTCGGCCCCTCCGGCTGCGGCAAGAGCACCCTGCTGAATCTGGCCGCCGGCCTGGCGGAGCCCACCGCGGGGGAGGTGCTGGTGGACGGCGTCCGGGTCACGGGACCCGGCCCCGACCGGGGGGTGATCTTCCAGCAGTACGCCCTCTTCCCGTGGCTCACCGTGCGCGGCAACGTCGAATTCGGGCTGAAACTGGCCTCGGTGCCGGCCGCGGAGAGGCGGCGCCGGGCGGCGGCGGCCATCGAACTGGTCGGGCTGACCGACTTCGCCGACGCCCTGCCCAAGACGCTGTCCGGCGGCATGAAGCAGCGATGTGCCATCGCCCGGGCCTACGCCGTCGAGCCGCGGGTGCTGCTGATGGACGAGCCGTTCG
This sequence comes from Streptomyces sp. NBC_01477, assembly GCF_036227245.1. Classification (GTDB taxonomy): domain Bacteria; phylum Actinomycetota; class Actinomycetes; order Streptomycetales; family Streptomycetaceae; genus Actinacidiphila. The sequence continues at coordinate 2,653,914 of NZ_CP109445.1, read as the reverse complement.
GCGCGCTCGACGCCCTCACCCGGGTCCAGTTGCAGACGCAGCTGCTGGAGATGTGGACCCGCGAGCGGCGCACCGTGCTGTTCATCACGCACGACGTCGACGAGGCCGTCTTCCTCGCCGGCCGGGTGGTCGTGATGGCCGCAGGTCCCGGCCGCGTCCACCGGGTGGTCGACGTGGACCTGCCCTACCCCAGGACCGAGCGGATGCGGCTGTCCCCGGAGTTCGCCCGGATCCGCAACGAGGTCTGGACGAGCGTCCACCACCAGACCCCGGCCGGAGCCGCGGCGGGCTGACCCGCACCGCGACCGCGTTCCCGCCCCGCCACCTCCCGCCGAGACGCGTGGCACCACGTCACGCCACGCCACGCCACGTCACGTCACGACAAGCCAGCGCCCCACCACCTCACGTTCGCTCAGAACCACCGAGAAGGAACCCACGCCATGCGTCTACCTCAGCGCGCCCTCGCGACGGCCTCGGCCGCGGCCGTCCTCGCACTGTCCGTCACCGCGTGCTCCGGCAGCGACTCCGCCGACGGCACCACGAAGATCCACTTCGGCTACATCTCCGACTACAACGGCGCCAGCCTGCTGGCCATCGCCGAGCAGCAGGGGCTGTGGAAGAAGCAGGGGCTCGCGCCCGACCTGAAGGTCTTCACCAACGGGCCGCTCCAGATCACGGCGCTCGGCGCGGGCGACCTCGACTTCGGGTACATCGGCCCCGGCGCGGTGTGGCTGCCCGCGTCCGGCAAGGCCAAGGTCATCGCGATCGACACCCTCACGTACGCCGACCGGGTCATCGCCCAGCCCGGCATCACCTCGATGGACGGCCTCAAGGGCAAGAAAGTGGGCTATCCGGCGGGCACGTCGGGCGAGATGGTGCTCAACCTGGCGCTCCAGCACGCCGGTCTGACCATGAAGGACATCAACGCGGTCCCGATGGACCCCGCCACGATCGTCCCGGCCTTCGTCTCCGGGCAGATCGACGGCGCCGGCATCTGGTACCCGCTGCTGGACACCATCAAGGCCAGGAAGCCGGGCCTGGTCGAGGTCGCCAGCACCAGGGACTTCACCGGCAAGGCCTTCCCGACGGCCTTCGTCTCCGGCGAGAAGACCGGCACCGCGCTGACCGACAAGGTGCTCACCGTCCTCGCGCAGGCCAACGACTGGCGGTCCGCGCACCCCGACGAGGCGATAGCCGAGGCGGCGTCCCTGCTGAAGGTGGACAAGGCGAAGGTCGCGGCCGACGCCAAGAACGTCCAGACCATGAGCACCGCCGACCTGGTCGCGAAGACCAAGGACGGTACGGTCGCGGGCTGGCTCAAGGGGCTCACCGACTTCTTCGTCTCCACCGGCCAGCTCAAGACCTCGCCCGACCCGTCGACCTACTACACGGGCGACCTCTACACCAAGGCCGCCGCCAAGTGAACCTGCTGTTCCTCATGACCGACCAGCACCGGGTCGACACGCTGGGGGCGTACGGCAATCCGCATGTGGCGACCCCGAACCTCGACCGGCTGGCCGCGACGGGCACGCGGTTCGACCGCTTCTACACGCCCACCGCGATCTGCACCCCCGCCCGCGCCAGCCTGCTCACCGGCCAGGCCCCCTTCCGGCACCGGCTGCTGGCCAACTACGAGCGCAACGTCGGCTATCTGGAGGACCTGCGCGAGGACGCCTTCACCTTCCCCGAGGCGCTGAGCCAGGCCGGCTACCAGCTCGGCCTGATCGGCAAGTGGCACGGCGGCACGCACCGCAACGCGGCCTCGTACGGTTTCGACGGCCCCGACCTGGCGGGCTGGCACAATCCCGTCGACCACCCCGACTACCTGGCCTACCTCGCCGAGCGCGGCCTGCCGCCGTACCGGATCTCGGACCCGGTGCGCGGCACGTCGCCCAACGGCGGGCCCGGCAATCTGCTGGCGGCGCGGCTGCACCAGCCGGTGGAGGCGACCTTCGAGCACTATCTGGCCACCCGCTCGATCGAGCACCTGGAGCGCTACGCGGCCGACGGGCGGCCGTTCTTCCTGGCGACCCACTTCTTCGGCCCGCACCTGCCCTATCTGCTGCCCGACGACTACTACGACCTCTACGACCCGGCCCTGGTCGAACTGCCCGCCTCGATCGCCGAGACCTTCGAGGGCAAGCCGCCGGTCCAGCGCAACTACAGCGCGCACTGGGCCTTCGACACCATGCCGATCGAGGTCACCCGCAAACTCATCGCCGTCTACTGGGGTTACGTCACCCTCATCGACGAGCAGATCGGCCGGATCCTGACCCGGCTGGACGAACTCGGCCTGGACGACGGCACCTCGGTCTTCTTCACCGCCGACCACGGCGAATTCACCGGTGCCCACCGGCTGCACGACAAGGGTCCCGCGATGTACGAGGACATCTACCGCATCCCCGGCATCGTCCGCGTCCCCGGCGCCCCGCCGCAGACCAGGGACGAGCTGGTCACCCTCACGGACTGCACCGCCACCATCCTGGAGCTGGCCGGCTGCGACCCGGCCCCCGCCGTCGACAGCCGCAGCCTGCTGCCGCTGGTCAGGGGCGAGCACCCGGACTGGGCGCCCGAGCTGGTGGCCGAATTCCACGGCCACCACTTCCCGTACCCGCAGCGGATGATCCGCGACGACCGCTACAAGCTCGTCGTGAACCCCGAGTCCGTCAACGAGCTGTACGACCTGCTGCTCGACCCGCACGAACTCAGCAACCGCCACCAGCACCCGGAGTACGCCGAGGTGCGCCGCCGCCTGACCCGGCGCCTGTACGACCTGCTCAGGGAGCGCGGCGACAACTTCTTCCACTGGATGACCCCGATGTACGACACCGGCGGCGCCGACCACGACCCCAGCCTGAGCGCCTTCGAGACCGGCGGCACCACCTGGACACCGGACGCGGCCCGCGACGCGTGACCGCGGGTGCGTGAGACCGGCGGGCCCGCCGGCGGATCGGCGGGCGGGCAGGCCGCGGCTGCCGCGCGCACGGTCGCGGGGAGGCGTTGACGAGGCAGCAAGCGCTTGCTACTTTGATGCTCGCGTCATGGTGTGTACGTGACAAGAGTCGGCCTGTTCCGCCCTGTTGAGGGTGGAGCAGGTGAGTAACCGCTTTCACCCAGGCTGCCATCCAGTCTTTCATGAAGCTGATCCGCCGCCCCCACGGCGGCCCCCCACCGCACCTCCGGACGAGAGGTCTCAGCACCGTGAAATTCACTCCGATGCCCCCTGCCCTGCGGCAGAAGACCGCCGCAGCCGCGGCCGCCGCGGTCGTCGCCTCGGCGGGACTGCTCGCGCTCCACCCCGCCGTCTCGCACGCCGCGCAACCCCAGCTCAACAGCAACGCGTTGTTCGTCTCGCCGAGCGGCACCGACAGCGCCGCCGGTACGCAGGCCGCTCCCACGACGCTCACCTCGGCGATCACCCGCATCACCGCGGGCGGCACGATCTACCTGCGCGGCGGCACCTACAACTACGCGCAGACGGTCACCATCGCGCCCGGCAACAACGGCACGGCCGGCGCGCTCAAGGAGGTGTCCGCCTACCCGGGCGAGAGCCCGGTGCTGAACTTCTCCGCCATGAGCGAGGGCGACGCGAACCGCGGCCTCGCCCTCAACGGGTCGTACTGGCACCTCTACGGCCTCACCGTCCAGCGCGCCGGCGACAACGGGATCTTCGTCGGCGGCAGCAACAACGTCATCGAGCGCACGGTGACCGCCTTCAACCACGACTCGGGACTCCAGATCTCCCGGATCGCCTCCACCACCCCGCACGACCAGTGGCCGGCCGACAACCTGGTCCTCAGCTCGGAGTCGCACGACAACAGCGACTCCGACGGCGAGGACGCCGACGGCTTCGCCGCCAAGCTCACCGCCGGTCCCGGCAACGTCTTCCGCTACGACGTCTCCCACAACAACATCGACGACGGCTGGGACCTCTACACCAAGACCGACACCGGCCCCATCGGCGTGGTGACCATCGAGAACTCGCTGTCCTACGGCAACGGCACCCTCTCCGACGGCACCGTCAACTCGGCCGGCGACCGCAACGGCTTCAAGCTCGGCGGCGAGGACATCGGCGTCGACCACATCGTCCGGAACAACATCGCCTACGACAACGGGCACCACGGGTTCACCTACAACAGCAACCCGGGCCACATGACGATCTCCGGCAACGTCAGCATCGACAACAGCGAGCGCAACTTCTCCTTCGACGAGGGCACCTCGGTCTACCGGAACAACACCTCGTGCCGCAGCGGCAGCGGCTCGAACGACAAGACCGTCGGCGACGCGGACAGCTCGAACCAGTTCTGGACGGGGACGAACGGTTCCCGGTGCTCGGCGTACAGCGGCGCGCTGAACTGGTCCTTCGCCGCGGACGGCAGCCTCGCCGTGACCTTCGGCGGCAAGCCGCCGACGACGCCCCCCACCACCCCGCCGACCACACCCCCCACCACCCCGCCGACGACGCCTCCCACGACCCCGCCGACCACCCCGCCCACCGGCGGCCAGCTGTTCAGCGACGACTTCGAGGACGGCAACGCCAACGGCTGGACCACCACCGGCGGCTCCTGGGCGGTCAGGTCGGCCGGCTCGCACGTCCTGACCCAGTCCGCCGTGCCCGGCGCCGCGGTCGCCCTGGCCGGCTCGTCCTGGTCGGGCCAGGCGGTCCAGGCCGCGGTCACGCCCACCCTCTTCAACGGCTCCGGCGAATACGTCGCCGTGCTGGCGAGGGTCCAGGACGCGTCGAACTACTACGCCCTCGTGCTGCGCGACGCGAACAAGGCCGAGATCCGGCGGGTGTCCGGCGGTACGAGCAAGGTGCTCGGCAGCGTCTCCTTCACCGTCGCCACCGGTGTCCCGTACACCCTGCGGCTGTCCGCCCAGGGCAGCGCCCTGACCGGCTACGTCAACGGCCGGTCCGTCGTCGGCGCCACCGACAGCACCTTCGGCAGCGGACGGATCGGCCTCGGTACGTCGGACGCCTCGGCCGACTTCGACAACGTCGTGGTGTCCGCCTCCTGACCCGGCGCCCCGGCGGTCCGGCCACCGCGGTGGCTGGACCGCCGACCCCGTCCCAGCCGGTTCCGGCGGTCGCGGGCGTAGCCTGGTCCGGGTAGCGCGAGTCGCCCACGGGAGGATCGGTATGTTCAACCTCATCGACGAGTTGTTCGTGCCCTCGCGCAAGCACACCGAGGACGAGCGCAACCGCCTGGCGCTGACCCGTGAGGACGAGGGCAGCAACGACCCGGCGCGCGGTCCGATAGACCTCGCCTCCGGCACGGTCACCGTGCGCCCGCCCCGCAAGCCGACGGCCGGCGCCGACGACGCGGCTGACGACGCCGCCTGACCCCGGCGGATCTGCCGGCCGGGTCAGCCGGCCGCCCTGCGGCGGTCCATGATCGCGGCCCGCAGCGGCTGGGCCGAGGCGCCCAGCGCCGCCAGGACGGAACGCATCATCTGGCTGTTCATGGCGATCAGGCCGAGCGCGAGATGCTCGACGCCGATCCGGTTGTCGTGCAGCGCCTGCGCCTCGCGGACGGTGTTGGCCAGGCCTTCCTTCGCCCGCGGGTTGAACCGGATGTGCCCGGCCGGCCGGGCTGCGGTCGCCTGACGGGGTCCGGCGGCAGCGGGGACCGGCGCGGCCGGCAGCGCGCGGGCGGCGCGGCGGCGGCGCCAGTGGCGGGTGCGGGCGAGCCGGGACGTACGGGACTCGCGGTGGACGGCTTTGTCGGCGCGGGTGAGGGCTTCCGGCCCGAAGGACTCCTCGACCCTGGCCCGTACGGTGTCGAGGTCGATCCCGACGGAGGCCAGCGCGTCGCGGTTGAGGGCGCCGAACAGCCGGGACCCGGCGCCGAGCCCGACCTGGCGGACGATCTCCCGCTCGACGCGCTCCGGTGTGAGGCCGTGCTCGCGCAGCACGGCGGCGGCCGGCTGGTCGACCGAGACGACGGCGAGCAGCAGATGCTCGCAGCCCACGTAGGTGTGTCCGAGCCGGCGCGCGTGCGCCTGCGCGTGGACCACGGCGGCGCGGGCGTCGGGTGTGAAACGTTCGAGCATCATCGCCTCCCGATCAGTCGGCCGTATTTGCGGTGGACGGTCTGCTTGGTCACGCCGAGCCGCTCGGCGATGTCCTGCCAGGACCATCCGAGCCCGCGGGCGTTCTCGACCTGGATGATCTCCAGCCGTTCGGTGAGTTCTCGCAGGGCGGCGACAGCGCGGAGCCCGACATCGGGGTCGTTGCTGGCGGCACCCTCGGTGATTTCGAGTGTGCTCTCCATGGCCGTCAGCATATGCTGACGCCGGGGATTGCGTCAACATATGCTGACGATGCGCGCCTCCGGGACGGCCCGGCGCTCAGACGGCGTCGAGCCAGATCACGACCCCGGTCACCTTGTTGAGCACCGCCGCGACGCCCGCCCTGACCGAGGCCGCGCAGCGCTCGGCGGTGAAGGAGGCAGGGTTGTACGTCGAGGACGCGCCGAGCCCCTCGCCGCGGAAGGACGCGCCGGTCCAGTCGACGGCCGTGACGTTCTCGGTGGGCTCGGCCAACTCGGCGCCCACGACGAGGAACTGCTGCGACAGGTGGTTCGGGGTGACCGTCGCCAGCGGGTCGATGAGGTCGTTGCCCGCGCTGACGATCAGGTCGGGGTTCATGTCCAGGGCCCTGGTGACGCTGGGGACGAGATCCGCCGGGCCGTCCGCCACGACCGTCCGCAGGGTGATGTGCTCGTCCTCGGCCCAGCTCCTGACCGCCGCCACCAGTGCCGTGACGGGACCGCCGCTGCCCGCGGTGAGCAGGACCACGCGGTAGCCCTTCGAGGGGCGGACCCCGTCCCACGAGCCGGGTCGCGGGGTGATGGTCGCCTCGGGGGCGGGCGGCGCGGCGGCGTCGATGAACCCCGGGCCGAGGGTGCCGAGGGAGGTGGGCACGGAGTGCGGACGCGACCAGTCGTCGGCGGAACTGCATCCGGCGGTCAGCGCGGCGGCCGCGGCCAGCGCGGCGACGGCACGAAGCGGGGGGCGCAAGGCGATCGTCCTCCGGGTGGTGGTGGATGGTGCGGATCCCATCCTGTGGGCCCGAGCCCAGTCGTATACGCCCGCGGACGCCGTTCGGAAGCTTGTTTTTCCACGGTTCGCCAACGTGCCGTATTCCGTTCACCCCTGCCGTGCAGCGTGCGACTCCCAACTCAAGGAGCCCCATGTCACACCGGGTCCGCCGCGCCGTCATCGGCATCACCGCGGCGCTGATCGGATTTCTGAGCGCCGCGCCGCAGGCCGCCGCCCACGGATTCTCGTCCACCGCGTACGTCCATGTCACCGAGGGCGATGACGGCCTGGTACGGACCGCGCTGAAGCTCGAATACGACCTGCTGGTCGTCTCCGCCGCCGACGCCGAGCACGACGACGGCCTCTTCACGGCAGGCACCGCCGCCTTCGACGCCGGCGACACCAAGGCGCAGGGCGCGGCGCTCAACGCCCACGCCGCGTCGGCCACGTCGTACGTCACCGGGCGCTTCGCGGTCACCGCGGACGGCGAGGCGTGCACGCCCCGGCGGGCCGGCGACTTCACCATGGACCGGCAGGAGGGCGTACCGTACGCCGTCCTGCCGCTGGACTGGACCTGCCCGGAGATCGGCGGCGGCCACGCGATACGCAGCGGGCTGTTCCCCGACGCCGAGACCTACGTCAGCGGCACCAAGACGATCGTCACCTACGACCTCGACGGCCGCTCGGGCAGCGCCGCGCTGGACGCGGCCCATCCGTCCTTCTCGGTCGACCAGCCCTGGTACGCCTGGTTCTGGGAGTTCTTCCGGCTCGGCGCCGAGCACCTGCTGACCGGGACCGACCACATCCTGTTCCTGCTGGCGCTGATCGCCGGGTCCCGCCGGCTGCGCGAGATCGTGCTCGCCGCCACGAGTTTCACCCTGGCGCACTCGGTGACGTTCATGCTCGCCGCACTCGGGGCGGTCGATGTGCCCTCGCGGCTGGTGGAGCCCGTCATCGCGCTGTCCATCGCGGTGGTCGCCGGCTGGTACCTGTGGCGGATCAGGCGGCGCGGCGGGCACGCCGCCGACCTCGACACGGCGGGACGCGGCCATTTCAGCCTGGACTCGGCCGGCTGGATCCGGCTCGGGGTGGTCTTCTGCTTCGGCCTCGTGCACGGCCTGGGCTTCGCGGGCGCGCTGGGGATCGACCAGGCGTGGTCCTGGACGCTGCTGGGGTCCCTGCTGGTGTTCAACGTCGGCATCGAGGTCGTCCAGCTGTCGATCATCGCCGCTGTCTTCCCGCTGCTCACCCTGCTGCGCCGCCGGTCGCCGACGGCCGGCCTGTGGGTGACCGGCACGATCTCCGCAGGTGTGGCCGCCATGGGGCTGGTGTGGTTCCTGCAACGGGTGTTCGGGATCTGAGACCCGTTCCGCCTCGAAGTTCAACCCCGGCGAAGGCTGTATTTGCAATGCGTTTACCAAGCGATGGGAACTTGATGACCGCAGCACCCTGTCGTTCCATCCATAAAAGGAACAAGATCAGATGAGATCGATCAGATCGACGCAGGCCCCCGGGTCTGTGCGGCGGCACGTGGCCATCGGGGCCACGGCGGCAACCATGGGCCTGGTCATGGCCTTCGGCGCCGGGCTGGCGTCCCCCGCGCAGGCCGCGGCGCCCGCCAGCCTGACCGGCATCGTCCTCGGTGTCGGCGCCAACGAGACCCAGCGCACGGTGACGTGGTACTCCTCGGACGACACCGCGCAGGAGCTGCAGGTCGTCCCGACCTCAGCGCTGGTCAACGGCGAATTCCCGGCGGGCGCGGCCTCCTTCGCCGCCACCGGCGCGGCGAACACCACCACCGCCGGCGGCTTCAACCGCCACGCGACCATCACCGGCCTGAAGGAGCGCACGGCGTACTCCTACCGCGCCGGCTCCGAGGGCAACTGGTCGCCGACGTACGCCTTCAAGACGCAGGACTTCGAGGGCGACTTCGACTTCCTCTTCTACGGCGACCCCCAGATCGGCTCGTCCGGCGACCTGGCGAAGGACCAGGCCGGCTGGCAGGACACCCTGGACGTCTCCCTCGCGGCCAACCCGAACGCCGAACTGCTGGTGTCGGGCGGCGACCAGGTCGAGAGCGCCAACACCGAGACCCAGTGGAACGCCTTCCTCGCGCCCGACAAGCTGCGCCAGTACCCGTGGGCCGCGACCATCGGCAACCACGACGTCGGCGGCAAGGCGTACGAGCAGCACTTCTCCACCCCGAACACCGACCGCTCGGCCTCGCTGTACTCCAACGGCAAGCCGACGTCCGACACGTCCGGCGGTGACTACTGGTACATCTACAAGGATGTGCTGTTCATCGACCTGAACAGCAACAGCTACGCCGCCTCCCAGGGCGGCGGCGGCGACGCGGCGCACATCGGCTACGTCACCGACGTCATCAACCAGCACGGCTCCGAGGCCAAGTGGAAGGTGCTGGTCTACCACCACTCGATCTACTCGGCGGCCGACCACGCCAAGGACAGCGACAACAAGGTCCGCCGGGTCGACTTCCCGACGACCTTCTCCAAGCTCGGCGTCGACGTGGTGCTCCAGGGCCACGACCACAGCTACACCCGCAGCTACGAGATCAAGAACGGCGAGAAGGCGAACCCGGCCGAGAAGCCCGGCGACGCCGACGTCTACCCGGGTCCCGGCGGCGTGCTCTACGTGACCGCCAACTCCGCCTCGGGCTCGAAGTACTACGACATCACGGCTCCCGACAACAGCGCCACGAGCGGCGCCGGCAACGGCGCGGACCCGCTGAAGCCGGAGAACTACTGGTACAACTCGGTCGAGAACCAGGAGCACGTCCGCACCTACGTCAAGGTCCAGGTGCGCGACGACAAGCTCGTGGTGGAGAACGTCCGCAGCGGCACCTGCGCGGCCCCGAACGCGGCCGTGGAGCGCGGCAGCTGGTGCAACAACACCCCGGCGAACCAGCCGGTCGGCTCGCTCGTCGACAAGGTCACCGTGCACCCCTACCACGGCACGGGCCAGGACCTGCGGGTCAACGTGCCGAACGCCGCACCGGGTGAGTTCGGCTGGACGATCGACGGCTACAACGGCCTGGTGGACCTCGGCACCGCCCAGGACCACGACGGCGACTACTTCGGTGCGACCGGCACGATCAACCCGATCGTCGTCTCCGACAGCCGCCGCTCGCTCGCACCCTGGTCGATCTCGGCCAGCGTGAGCGACTTCGACGACGCCGGCAAGAAGTTCTCCGGCGCCGCCCTCGGCTGGACGCCGAAGGTGGTCACGGCCGGCGCCGGCGCCAAGGCCGCGGGGGCCGTCGCCTCCGGCTACGACGACCGCGGCCAGGGCCTGTCCGTCTCGCGCGGGCTCGGCTGGGCCGACCAGGGCCACCCCAAGGGCACGGCCAAGCTCGGTGCCGACCTGGATCTGAAGATCCCCGGCAACGTGGCGAAGGGCAGCTACACCGCGACTCTCACGATCACCGCGCTGAGCAGCTGACCGCTGTTCCACCCCGGCGGGGCGGGCGCCTTCCGTGCCCGCCCCGCCGGTCCCCGCCCGCTGACACCCCTTCTTGACACCGCACTCACCCCGACCGCCCGAGGAAACCCGCCATGCATCCGCCCGTGACCCGCCGGACGACCGCCGTCGCCACCCTCGTCCGTACCGCCGTCCTGGCGCTGCTCGCCGCCTTCGCGGTCGCCGTCCCCGCCGCCGGGCACGCCCGGGCCGCGGACGGCGACGCGGCCTGGACGGTCAGGACCGCCTCCAACAGCTACGGCGACGCCCGCTCCAGCTTCAGCTACTCCGTCAACCCCGGCGGACGAGTCGAGGACGCCATGGCCGTCGCCAACCGCGGCACGACGCCGCTCGAACTCGCCGTCTACGCCGCCGACGGCTTCACGACCGACAAGGGCCAGCTCGACCTGCTCACCAAGGACAAGAAGTCCACCGCGGTCGGCGTCTGGGTGCACGCCGACCGGAGCAGCGTCGTGATCAAGCCGGGCCAGACCGTCCAGATCCCCTTCGAGGTCACGGTTCCCGGCAACGCCACGCCCGGCGACTACGTGGGCGGCCTCCTCACCTCGCTCACGCAGGCCGAGGACGCCGAGGGCATCAGCGTGGACCGCCGCCTCGGCATCCGCGTCAAGCTGCGGGTCGGCGGCGCGCTCAAGCCGGGCCTGGCGATCGAGGGCCTGCACGCGGACTACCGCGGCTCGCTCAACCCGTTCGGCACCGGCGACGCCACCGTCAGCTACACGATCCACAACACCGGCAACGTCATGCTGTCGGCCAAGCAGGCCGTGTCGGTCTCCGGCCCGTTCGGATGGCTGCGCGCCGGAGCCGGCGACATCGCCGCGCCGCCGCAGCTGCTCCCGGGCGAGCGCTGGAAGGTGAAGGTACCCGTGCACGGTGTGACGCCCGGCGTCAGCCTGACCGCGACCGCGACCCTCACGCCGCTGCTCACCGACGCGTCGGGCTCCACCACCCCGCTCACGCCGGTCCGCGCCACGGCCCACGGCCTGGCCGTCGCCTGGACGCTGCTGCTGCTGGTCGTCGTCCTGATCGCGGCCGTCGCCGCGGGTGTCGTCCTCGCCCGCCGCAACCGCGCCAGGCGCAAGCTGCGCGAGGACGCCCGCGTGAGGGAGGCCGTCGAGCAGACGCTCCGCGGGCAGGCGGCGCCGCAGAGCTGACGCGGGCCGCCCGACCGCGGTCACGCACCTCAGGGCGAGGTGATGAGCGCTTCCTCGACCTCACGGAGGAAGTCGTCCAGATCCTTGGGCGTACGGGAGGTGACCAGCGTCCAGCCGTTGGTGTCGTCGCTGACCACGGACCGGTCCACCCAGGTGCCGCCGGCGTTGCTGATGTCGGTGCGCAGCGAGGCGTAGGAGGTCAGCGTCTTGCCCTGCACGACGTCGGCCTCGATCAGCGCCCAGGGGGCATGGCAGATCGCCGCCACCGGGCGCCGCGAAGCGGCGAAGGCGCGGATGGTCTCGACGGCCTTGCCCTCCTGCCGCAGATGGTCGGCGTTCAGCGCGCCGCCCGGCACCAGGAGCAGGTCGTAGCCGTCCGGGTCCGCCTCGTCCAGCGTGAACGTGGGGGAGACCTTCCTGCCGGGCTCCTTGTCGCCCACCAGCGTCTGGACGGGCTCGGCGGAGACCGCCGCCACATCGACCTGGGCGCCGTTCGCGCGCAGGTGCTCCACCGGTACGACCAGTTCGTCCTGCTCGACCCCGTAGTTCGTCACCAGCGCGAGGATCCTGCGCCCCTGGAGATCGTCCTTGCCCATGACCTGCTCCTTTCCTTGAACCTGCGGCGAATGCCGGCTACCGCCCGTCGTCGGACGACCTGGCCGTGTGGTGGGTCTCGCTCTCGTCCGGCGCGTGCCACGACCCGGCGCCCGCCTGTGGCTCCTGCGGCGGCACCGGCCTGCGCGAGGCGCGGCGCGAGCCCCACCAGAAGGCCACGAGGATCAGGGCCACGACGAGGACGCCGAATCCGGCGGCCCAGCCGGCGGTGGCCCCGCCCGCGAGGTATGCGGGGTGCGAGAGTGCTGTGTCCATCGTCCGCCTCCTAAAAAGGCCGTGCATGCGCTAGGGGTGCGTCCACCTGGATCGGAGGCCGTTGAGCAGGCGCGTACCCGTCCCGCCCGGCACCTAACGGATCCGGCCGGCCGGTGCGCGGTCCGCGCCCGTGGCGCCCGCGGTGCCGCGGTCCGCTTCGCCCGCCCGTACCGGGGAAGGCGGAGGTTATGTCCACCAACGTCCTGGAACAGGAAGTCACTTTCGAAGGCAGCGGTGTGTTCGACCCGGCGGGCCTGGCCCGGCTGCCCAAGGTCGCGCGGGTACGGGAGGTGGCGCCCGAGGATCTGGACGCGCTGTACTACGACACCGCGGACCTGAGCCTGCTGGCCCACGGCTGCACGCTGCGGCGGCGCTCCGGCGGCCACGACGCGGGCTGGCACCTCAAGCTGCCCGCCGAGGGCAGCGGGCGCCGCGAATTCCACGCCCCGCTGCGGGCCGGAAAGCGCGGGAAGGTGCCGGGCGAGCTGAACAGAAGGATCAAGGCGTACGCCAGGGGCCGCGACCTGCTGCCCGTCGCCCGTCTGCGCACCCGCAGGCGCCGCCACCTGCTGCTGGACAAGCGGGACCGGCCGCTGGCCGAGATCGCCCAGGACCAGGTGGACGCGCAGCTCCTCGGCGTCGAACGGCTCGGGGCGGCCCCCGGGACCGATGCCGCGGCCAAGGGCACGTCCACCCGGCTGCTGCGCTGGTCGGAGATCGAGATCGAGCTGGAGCGCGGCGACCCCGGGCTGCTGCGGGCCGCGACCCGCTGGATGACGGACGCGGGGCACCACCTCGCGCGCCCGGCGAGCAAGCTCGACCACGCGCTGACCGCGGGACTCGGCTCCGCCGCCATGCCGGGACGCCCGGCCGCTCTGCCGCGCGCGGGCACGGCGGGCGAGGCCGTCATGCGGCGGCTGGGCGAGCAGGTCGACCTGCTGCTCTCCCTCGACGGGGCGGTACGGGCCGACGAGCCGGACGCCGTCCACCGCATGCGCTCCACCAGCCGCCGGCTGCGCAATCTGCTGCGCGGCAACGGCCGGGTCCTGGACCGCGAGCGCACCGACCCGGTGGCCGCCGAGCTGCGGCGGCTCACACGGGTGCTCGGCGGCTCGCGGGACCACGAAGTGCTGGCCGGCCGGCTCGCGGCCCAGGCCCGCACGCTCGATCCGCCCGCGCGGGCCGGCCTCGCCGCCCGGGTGCGGGGACAGGAGAAGGCGCTGCACCTCCAGGCGCACCGGCGGGCCGTGACCGCGCTCGACCGGCCCCGCCACCGTGCACTGCTCGACGCGCTGGACGCGCTGCGTACCGACCCGCCGCTCCGCGCGGCCACGGCCGATCTGCCCGCTGTCCGGCAGCTGGGCAGGGCGGCGGCGCGCGACCAGAAGCGGACCGCCGCCCGGATGAAGCGCGCCATGAAGGCCGCGCCCGGCCGGGAGCGGGACGAGGCGCTGCACAGCGCGCGCAAGGCGGTCAGGCGCGCCCGCCACACGGCCGAGACCGCGCTGCCGTACGGCGGCCGGACGGCGGAGCGGCTGCGCAAGCGCACCAAGGCCGTGCAGCAGGCGCTCGGCGACCACCAGGACGCGGTCATGGCACGGGCCGCGCTGCCGAAGCTCGCCGCCGTGGCGGCGGCCGACGGCGTCGACACCTTCGACTACGGCCGCCTGTACGCCCTCCAGGACACCGCCGCCGCCACCGCGCTGCGCGACCTCCCCGCGGCCTGGCGCAAGTCCCGCGCGCCGAAGCTGACCGCCTTCGGCTGAGCACGCGGGCGGCCGGGGCGTCCGTGCCCCGGCCGGGTGCATGGGCGGCCCGGATGGGGACAGCCGAAGGTCATGGCGCCCCACGACACGAACAGCGACGTCGACGACCCGCAGCCGCCGGGCGCCGACACTCCCGGCCCCGACGCACAGGTGGAGCGGGATCAACCGGACGGGCCGGCCGAGCTGCCGGCCCGCTCGTGGCGCAAGGTGCTGCGCGGCACCCTGGCGGAATTCCAGCGCGACGAGCTGAACGACCGCGCCGCCGCGCTGACGTACTACAGCGTCCTGTCGCTCTTCCCCGCGCTGCTGGTGATGGTCTCGGCGCTGGGCGCCGCGGGGCCGTCCGCCACCGACAAGGTGCTCTCCAACGTCCAGAACCTCACCCCGGGGCCCGCCAGGGACACCATCAGCGAGGCGGTGCGCCAGCTCCAGGGCAACGCGGGCACCGGCTCGCTCATCGCCGTGTTCGGCCTGCTGGCGGCGGTGTGGTCGGCGTCCGGCTACGTCGGGGCGTTCATCCGTACCGCGAACGTCGTCTACGACGTGCCGGAGGGGCGCCCGGTGTGGAAAATCCTGCCCGTGCGGCTGGCCATGACCGTGGTCCTCATGGCGCTGGCCGTCGCCAGCACCGTCATCGCCGTCTTCACCGGCCCCCTCGCACACCAGGCGGGCACCTGGCTGGGCGTCGGGGACAGCGCCCTGACCGCGTGGTCGATCCTGAAATGGCCGGTGCTCGTCGTGCTGGTCACCGTCATGATCGCGCTGCTGTACTGGGCCGCGCCCAATGCCAAGGGCGGCGGCTTCCGCTGGATCACCCCCGGCAGTTTCCTCGCCCTGCTGATCTGGATGGCCGCCTCGGCGGGATTCGCGTTCTACGTGGCGTACTTCAGCTCGTACAACAAGACGTACGGGACGCTGGCCGGGGTGATCGTGTTCCTGGTGTGGCTGTGGATCACCAATCTGGCCATCGTGCTCGGCCTGGAGTTCGACGCGGAGCTGGCCCGCCAGCGTGCGGTCGCCGGCGGCTTCCCGGCCGGCAAGGAGCCGTACGTCGAACCGCGGGACACCCGCGCGTGGAGCGACGAGGACAAGCGCCGGCTGGCGGGCTGAGCCGCCGGCCCCCGGGTGCCGGTGCCCCGGACCAGGCCGTTTGACGGGCCGGGACCGGGGCAGCCGAACAGTGACCGTGATGCGGCCGTGGCCGCGAGGCGTGCACGGCACGCCCGCCGCCGACCGCGGCCACCCGGTGCGACCGATGAGCGAGGTGAGGACCCATGCGTGCGACCGTCTGGCACGGCAAGCGGGACGTCCGGGTCGAGAACGTCCCCGATCCGGTCATCCAGGAGGACACCGACGCCGTCATCCGGGTCACCTCGTCCGGCCTGTGCGGGTCCGACCTGCACCTCTACGAGGTCCTGACCCCGTTCATGACCCCCGGCGACATCCTCGGCCACGAGCCCATGGGCGTCGTGGAGGAGGTCGGCCCCGCGGTGACGGGCATCAAACCCGGTGACCGGGTCGTCGTGCCGTTCCAGATCGCCTGCGGCACCTGCTGGATGTGCCGCAAGGGCCTGCCCACCCAGTGCGAGACCACCCAGGTCACGGAGCACGGCATGGGCGCCCAGCTCTTCGGCTACACCAAGCTGTACGGCGCGGTGCCCGGCGCGCAGGCGGAGTACCTGCGGGTGCCGCAGGCCCAGTACGGACCCATCAAGGTCCCCCAGGGCCCGCCCGACGACCGCTTCGTCCTGCTCTCCGACGTCCTGCCCACCGCCTGGCAGGCCGTGCAGTACGCCGAGGTGCCCAAGGGCGGCACCCTGGTGGTGCTCGGCCTGGGGCCGATCGGCGCGATGGCCTGCCGGGTCGCCCGCCATCTGGGCGTCGAGGTCGTCATCGGCGTCGACCTCGTGCCCGAGCGGCTGGAGCGGGCCACTCACGACGGCACCGTGGCACTGGACCTGAGCGCCTTCGACTCGCCCGACGACCTGGTCGCCGCGGTCAGGGACCTCACCGGCGGCCGGGGCGCGGACAGCGTCATCGACGCGGTCGGCACCGAGGCCCACGGCAGCCCCGTCGCCAAATTCGCGCAGGCGGCCACCGACCTCCTGCCCCGCTCGTGGGCGGAACGGCTCAACGAGACCGCCGGCATCGACCGGCTGAGCGCCTTCGAGACGGCCGTCTCCCTGGTCCGCAGGGGCGGCACCGTCTCGGTCAGCGGGGTGTACGGCGGCGCAGCCGACCCGCTGCCGATGATGACGATGTTCGACAAGCAGATCCAGCTGAGGATGGGCCAGGCCAACGTACGCCGCTGGAGTGACGACATCCTCCCGCTGCTCACCGACGACGACCCGCTGGGCGTGGACACCTTCGCCACCCACCACCTGCCGCTGGACCGGGCGCCCGACGCGTACGCGATGTTCCAGAAGAAGGAGGACGGCGCCATCAAGGTGCTGTTCCAGCCCTGAGCCGCGCCTCATCCGCGGTGCGGCCCGACCGATGATCCGGAGAGAGGACATCCCATGTTCAAGGCAGTCGCAGACGTTCTCCGCTCGATCGGCGGCGCGATAGCCACCGTCGTCAGCCTGCCCTTCCGCGCGGTCGCCCGGCTCTTCGGCGGCGCCTCCGACAGCGCCCACGGGCACCACTGACCACCCGCCCGCGCACCCCGGCACCGGGATGCGCGCGGCGGCGCCCGGCACAAAGGTTGCCGTAGGCGCGCCCCGCGCCGTCACGGCCCGCACCAGCGCGTCCCCGACGCAGACCCCGAGGAGAGGCGCCGATGCCCAGCACCACCCATGACGCGATCACCGCTGCCCTTGCGACGGGGCCGGCCGGTTCGCGCGCCCCGACCGGCTTCTCCGCGGACGCCGCGCGGGCGAGTACCGCCGCCGCCTTCGCCGACCGGGTGGACGACATCGACGCCGGGCGGCTCGACTTCCCGCTGCCGGGCGGCGGACGCACGGCAGCCCGCTTCCGCGCTCTGACCGCGGTCGCGGCGGACGACCTCTGCGTGGCCCGGCTGGTCGAGGGCCACGTCGACGCGACGGCGATCCTCGCGGAGCTGGACGGCCCGCGGGCCGGCGCCGGCGAGCGCTGGGGCGTCTGGGCGGCGGAACCGCCGGGGGAGGGGCTGACCGCCACCCGGACGGACCAGGGCTGGACGCTGAACGGCCTCAAGCCGTACTGCTCCGGCGCGCACAGCTGCACCCACGCCCTGGTGACCGCCACCGCGGGCGAGGACCGCCGGCTCTTCGCGGTGGCGACGGCGGACCCCGGCTGCCGCCCCGTCCCCGGCACCTGGCGGGCGCTGGGCATGGCGGGCAGCGACACCCCCGACGTGCGCTTCGACGGCGTGCACGCCGTCGCCGTCGGCGGCGTCCGGGAGTATCTGACCCGGCCCGGCTTCCAGCACGGCGGCATCGGTGTCGCCGCCTGCTGGTACGGCGGCGCGCTCGCCGTCGCGGAAGCCCTGCGCACAGCGGCCGGGCGGCGCGAGGACGTCCTGACCGACGCCCACATGGGCGCCGTCGACATGCGGCTGCACGCGGCCGGGGCCGTGCTCGCGCAGGCAGCGGTCGAGATCGACCTCGACCCGGACGACACCGGCGGCACCGCCCGGCTCAGGAGCCTGCGCACCCGGGCGTTCGTCGAGTCGGTGTGCGCGGACGTCCTGACGCACGTGGGACGCGCCACCGGAGCCGGGCCGCTGTGCCGCGACGAGCGGCACGCGCGTACCGCCGCCGACCTGACCGTCTACATCCGCCAGCACCACGCGGAACGCAATCTCGCGGAACTGGGCGGCCTCGTCGCCCGTAAGGAGCACTCGTGACGGAGCAGCAGGGGCGCTCGGGACCCGCCCACGCCAACCCCATCCAGGCGCCCGGCACCGACGAGCGCCTCTGGCAGGCGTGGGACGGCTGGGAGGGGCTGCCCGAATGCCGGCTGCCGCGCACCGGACGCGTGGTGGTCGTGGCCGCCCACCCCGACGACGAGGTGCTGGCCGCCGGCGGCACGATCGCGCTGCTCGCCGGCGCGGGCGTCGGCCTGACCCTCGTGTCGGTCACCGACGGCGAGCGGTCCCACCCGCACAGCACCGTCCACACCCCGCGGGAGATGGCCGGGATCAGGGCCGCCGAGGTCAAGGACGCCCTCGCGGAACTGGGCGCGTCCGCCGCCGAGGTGGTCCGCCTGCACGTGCCCGACACCGAGACCCCCTTCCACGAGGACGAGATCGCCAAGAAGCTCGCCGGCCCGCTGTCCGGCGCCGCGCTGTGCCTGACCCCGTGGATCGGCGACGTGCACGGCGACCACGAGGCCGTGGGCCGCGCCACGCTGGCCGCCGCCCGCACCGCGGACGTGCCGGTGCTGATGTACCCGGTGTGGATGTGGCACTGGGCGCGGCCCGACGACCCCGCCCTGCCCTGGACCTCCGCGCAGCGCGTGACGCTCACCCCGGACGCGGTCGCGCGCAAGCGGGCCGCCGTCGAGCGCTTCGCCAGCCAGATCCGGCCGCTCGGCCCGGGACCCGGCGACGCGCCGGTCCTGCCCCCGGACGAGATCGCCCACCACCTCCGGCACGTCGAGGTGGTCTTCGGATGACCGGCTCCGGCACGCCGACCGGCTACTTCGACACGATGTACCGCGACGCCGACGACCCGTGGCACCTGACGGAGCGCTGGTACGAGCAGCGCAAGTACGACCTGACGGTCGCGGCGCTCCCGCTGCCGCGATACCGCCGAGCCTTCGAGCCCGCCTGCTCGGTCGGCGAACTCACCCGGCGCCTCGCCCCGCGCTGCGACGCCGTGCTCGCCTGCGACCGCGTGGCCTCGGCCGTCCGCACCGCCCGCTCGCGTACCGCGGAATTCCCGCAGGTGACCGTGGAGCGGATGACCGTGCCGGACGAATGGCCCGAGGGGACCTTCGACCTGGTGGTGCTGTCGGAAGTCCTCTACTACTTCGAACCAACGCAGCTGGACGCGCTGCTGGCCCGCACGGTCGCGAGCCTGGAGCCGGGCGGCACCCTCGTCACCGTGCACTGGGACCACCCCGTGCCCGAGCACCGCAGCACCGGGACCGGCGTCGCCGCGGTCGTCGGCGCGACCGCGGGGCTGCACCTGGTGGCCGACCACCGCGAGGACGACTTCGTCCTCCAGGTCCACCAGCGCGCCGGCCACGACGGACAGCCGCCGGCCAGTCCCGCGGCGCGTGAGGGACTGGTGTGAACGTCGCTTCGATGGCCGTCGTCGTGCCGGCCCGCAACGAGGAGGCGCTGCTGCCCGCGGCGCTCGACGCACTGGCCGCCGCGTCCCGGCACCCGCTGCTCGCCGGGCTGCGCGTGCTCACCGTGGTCGTCGCGGACTCCTGCCACGACAGGACCGCCGCGGTCGCCCGCCGCGCGGGCGCGCTCGTCGTGGAGGGCGACTACCGCAACCCCGGCCGCGCCCGCGCCGCCGGCACCGACCGGGCACTGGCCGAACTCGGCGCGCCCGCGGGCGGGATCTGGATCGCGGCGACCGACGCGGACAGCGTCGTCCCTCCCGACTGGCTCGCCCACCAGCGCGCCCGCGCCCACGAGGGCTGGGCGGCGGTCGTCGGCACCGTCGTCCTGCCGCCCTCCGCCGCCGCCGAGCGCCACGCACGCGGCTACGAGGCCGGGCGCCCACCGGCGGGGACGCCCTGGCGGCACCCGCACGTACACGGCGCCAACCTCGGCGTGGCCGCCTACGCCTACCGCGACGCGGGCGGTTTCCCGCCGCTGGGCGCGGGCGAGGACCGCGCCCTGGTGGCCGCGCTCGAAGGGCGCGGCCACCGCGTCCTGCGCACCGCGGACTCCCCGGTACTCACCTCCGCGCGCCTGCGGGCCCGGGCCCGTGGCGGGTTCGGCGACCACCTGGCCGCGCTGGCGGCGGGTCAGGGCGCGGGCTGAAGTGGGCGTCCTCGGGTGGCCCGCGCGCCGGTGGCCGTGCCGAATCCGGCGACCGCTCGGCCGGGTTGACGGCGGGTCGGGGCGCCGGTTGAGCAAGACGTCCTCTGACCGGCCGCGGGTCCGGGCCCGTGGCGGGTCCGGGGATCATCCGGCCGCATCGCCTGCGGGTCAGGGCGCGTTCGCCGTCGTGCGGCACGCGGTGTTCTGACCCGCCGGCTGCGGGATCGGATGCGCCAGGTGTGGGATCCGCCGCAGCGGGCAGACGCGCGGCATGACTATGGAGCGCCACAAGCCGGCCGCCGGCGCCGACCAGGCCGAGTTCCCGGTGATCGCCCCCGAAGGCGATCTCGACGTGGAGAATCTCGAACCGCTGGCGAGCCGGCTGCGGTCCGCCGCGGCGGACTCCCCTGTGGTGATCATCGACGCCACCCGCATCACCTTCGGCGACTCCAGCCTGCTGCGGGTGCTGCTCGAAGTGCAGCGGCTCACCGAAGTACGGATCGCCGGCCCGCAGCCCGCGGTGCGGCGGCTCATCGAACTGGTCGGCTTCGACCGGGTCCTGAAGGTGTTCCCCTCGCTGGAGGCGGCCGAGGCGGCGCCGGTCCCGGTGCGGTGACCCCGGCGCGGGCGTACGCACCCCACACACGGACGCACACGGACGCACGACGGCCGTGCGCACCCCGCGTGCGGCCGTACGGGTGACGCGCGGCGCGGCGCGGGTGCGTGCGGAATCCGCGTCCTGGCAGCCGCCCAGAATGCACACGGTGAGCGCGCGGCGTCGGTGACCGGGAAGCGAGGCGGGATCGGGTGCGTACGGCGGTGGTCGAGCTGGTGGCGTGGTGGGCCGTCCTGGCTGCCACGTCCGTCATGCTGATCAGCTCGGTCGTACCCGTCGAACTCCTCGTGGCGGCCCTCGCGGCAGCCGCCGGCGCCTTCGCCGCACGCCGGATCCGCCTCGCGGTCGGGCTCCGCCTGTCCCCGCCCGGCGGCGCCCTGCGCGCCGCGGCACTCCTGCCGTGGTCCGTCGTACGGGGCTGCGCCGTCCTGATCCGGGCGACCTCGGGCCGGGCGGACCGGGCGGGCCGGGCGGCGGGGCTGCGCCGGATCGAGCTGCGCGAGGACGCCGGGGCCGACTGGGCCGGATTCCTGCTCGCCGCCTCCCCCGACACATGCGTCGTCGGGATCACCCGCGACGGCGCCCGCGTGTGCGTCCACGGCCTGCGGCACGGGACGACCCCGGTGGAGCGAGCGGTGGCGCGGGGCGGTGGGCGGTGACCGCCTGGACCGCCGCGGCGCTGGCGCTGCTGGCCGGCGCGGGACCGCTGTGCCTGTGGGGTGTCGCGTCCGGCCGGCCGGTACGGCGGCTGGTCGCCATGTCGCTGCTGTCCACCGTGGTGGGCGCGGTCTTCCTCGTACTCCCGCGGGCCTACGGGCGCTCGTCCTACCAGGACCTGGCGCTGACGCTCGCCGTGGTGTCGCCCACCGGCACGCTCGTCTTCACCCGCTTCGTGGCCGGGGCCGATCCGGACGCCCCTGACAACGGCGCTTCCAGCGGCGCCGCCGAGGAGATGGCGGGGGAAGGCCCATGACGCGGCGGGTACGGGGGAGGGAGCGCGGATGAGCGCGGGGCATGTGGTCGTACTCGTCCTGCTGTGGGCCGGGGTGGCGTGCGTCCTGCTGTCGGCGGTGGCCCTGGTGCGGCTGGACGGCGCCTTCATGCGGCTGCACGCGCTGGCGCCCGCCTCCTGCCTGGGCCTTCCGCTGATCGCGCTGGCGGTGGCGGTCGACCAGGGCGCGGGGCGCGCGGCGGTCAAGACCCTGCTGATCGGGCTGCTGTTCGCGGTCGGCGGTACGGCGAGCGCCATCGCGGTCGGCAAGGCCGCGGACAAGTCGGGCGAAGGAGCCGACCGGTGAACACGGCCCTGGTGGGCGTCGCCCTCGGCCTGGTGGTGGTGTGCGCCACGATCGCGGTGCTGTGCCGCGAGCCCGCCCGGCAGGCCGTGGTGCTCGCCGCCCTCGGGCTGTCCCTGTCGGTGCTCTTCGCCGTCCTCCAGTCGCCGGACGTCGCGCTCTCGCAGCTGGCCGTCGGCACCGCGCTGACACCGCTGCTGATCCTGCTGACCATCCGCAAGGTCTCCCGCCGTCCGGCCGCCGACCCGCGGCGCACCGACGAGGAAGCGGGGGACGGGGAGTGAGCTCCCGCGCCCGCCTGCTGATGTTCGCCGTCGCCGCCCTGGCCATCGGCGTGTTCTTCGCCGTCGCCTGCACCGAACTGCCCCGCTTCGGCGGCAGCGCCCACCCGTACGGCTACCGGGTGGTGGCCGCGGCGCTCGACCACCGCACCGCGAACGTCGTGTCGTCGGTGAACTTCGACGTGCGCGCCTTCGACACCCTCGGCGAGGAGTCGATCCTGTTCACCACGGTGCTCGGCGCGACGCTGCTGCTGCGGCTGGCCCGCGACGAGCGCCAGGTGGCGGCGGCCTCGGAGGACGTGCTGCCCACCACCCGGCTCTTCGGCGCGGTGCTGCTGCCCATCAGCCTGGTGGTCGGTGTGTACATCATCGCGCACGGCCAACTCAGCCCCGGCGGCGGCTTCCAGGGCGGAGTCATCCTCGCCACCGGCCTCCACCTCGGCTATCTCGCCGCCGACTACCGCGTGCTCCAGCGGGTACGCCCGCTCGCCGCCCTGGACGTCGCGGACTCCCTCGCGGCGGCCTCGTTCACCGCGATGGGCCTGGCGGGACTGGCAGCAGGCGGCGCCTTCCTGCGGAACGTACTCCCGCTGGGCACCTTCAACACGATCACGTCCGGCGGCATGGTGCCGCTCTTCAACGCCGCCGTCGGGATCGAGGTGGCCTCCGGGGTGATCGTGCTGCTGGCCCACTTCCTCGACCAGGCCGTCGAGACCACCGGACCCCGGGAATAGGAGGCGGACGGATGGGAGTGTGGCCCTACCTCGCCGCGGGCTGGATCCTGCTCGTCGCCCTGTACGGGATGGTGACCAGCAGGAACCTCATCCACGCGATCGGGTGCCTGGCCGTCGCGCAGTCCTCGACGTACGTCCTGCTGCTCGCCGTCGGCTACCGGGACCACGGCACCGCCCCGGTCTTCTCCGACCTCGAACCCGGGTCGCGCCCCCTGGTCGACCCCATCGTGCAGGCCCTCGTGCTGACCGACATCGTCGTCGGCGCCACGGTCACCGCCCTGCTGCTCGCCCTGACCATCCAACTGCGCAAGCGGCACGGCACGGTCGACCCGCAGGCACTCACGGGGCTGAAGGGCTGACCGCGTGAGCGTCGCGACCCTGCTGCCGGTCGCGGTGGCCATCCCGCTGCTCGGCGCGGCCCTGCTCGCGGTCACCGGGCGCGTGCTGCCCCGCGTCGGCTGCGACGTCCTGGCGACCGCCGTCGCCGCGGCCGACATCGTCTGCCTGGCACTGCTGTGGCCGCACACCCGGGGCGTCGCCGTCGTGCGGCTCGGGGGCTGGCCCGCCGACGTCGGCGTCGTCCTGGCGGCCGACCGGCTCGGCGCTGGCCTGGCGCTGCTGGCCGCGTGCCTGGTCCTGGCCGTCCTGGGCTACTCCTGGCGCTACTTCGACGAGCCGGCGGGCGAACGGTCGGGGGTCTTCCCCGCCATGGTGCTGGTGTTCGAGGCCGGCATGGTCGGCTTCGCGCTGACCGGCGACCTCTTCAACGCCTTCGTCTTCTTCGAGCTGATGGGCGCCGCCGCCTACGCCCTGACCGGCTACCGCATCGAGGACCCCAGACCGCTCCAGGGCGCGCTGACCTTCGGCATCGTCACCTCCTTCGCCGCGTACTGCTCGCTGCTCGGCATCGGACTGCTCTACGCCCGCACGGGCCAGCTCGGCCTGGCCGCCATGGGCCGGGGGCTCGCCGCCCACCGCACCGACCTGCTCGTCGTGCTCGCCTTCGTCCTGGTCGTCACGGCCATGCTGGTCAAGGCCGCCGTCATGCCCTTCCACTTCTGGCTGCCCGACGCGCACGCCGTCGCGCCGACACCGGTGTGCATGCTGCTGTCCGGCGTGATGGTCGAACTCGGCGTCTACGGGATCGGCCGGGTCTACTGGACGGTCTTCTCCGGCGCGGGAGGTGTCGCGCACGACGCCTTCCGGCACACCTTCGTCGCCCTGGGCGTCCTCACCGCCCTGCTCGGCGCGGTGATGTGCTGGAAGCAGCGGCACCTCAAGCGCATGCTCGCGTTCTCCACCATCGGCCATGTCGGGCTGTTCGTGGCGGGCGTGGCGATGCTGACGCCCGCGAGCACCGCGGGCATCGCGCTCTACGTGGCGGCGCACGGCTGCGCCAAGGCGGCGCTTTTCGGCCTGACCGGCGTCCTGCTGGACCGCTTCGGATCCGTGGACGAGCACGGGCTGTTCGGGCGGGCGCGCGATGTGCCGTGGATCGGCGCGCTGTTCGTCGCCGGCGCGCTCGCCCTGGCCGGCCTGCCGCCGTTCGGCACGGGGCTCGGCAAGGCGCTGGCCGAGGACGCCGCGGGCCATGCGTACCCCTGGCTCCCGGCCGTCTACGTGGCCACGTCCGCGCTGACCGGAGGCGCTGTGCTGCGCGCGGCGCTGCGGGTCTTCTGGGGCGCGGGAAAGGAGCCGCACAGCCATCCCGACGAGGCGCAGACCACGGGTGAGGGCGAGCAGCCCGAGACGCATGACCCGCGGCGCAGGCCGCCGCCCATGATGATCGCCGTGCCGGCGGTGCTCCTCGCCGCGTGCCTGACTCTCGGCTGCCTTCCCGCCGTCGCCCACGCCCTGGCCGGCGGTGCCCGCACCTTCACCGACCCCGCGGCCTATCGCGCCGCCGTACTCGGCCCGGCCGGCGCGGTCCCGCACGCGGGCGGCCCGCTCGTGCCGTCGGCGTGGACCGGCAGCGGGGTCCTGCTCGGCACGGTGTCGGCGCTCGCGGCGGTCCTCTTCGCCTGCCTCGCCGCTTTTCGCCCCCGGGCCCTGCCGCACCGGCTGTCCCGGACGGTACGCACCTGCGTGAACGGCCTGCGCCGCCTGCACTCCGGGCACCTCGGCGACTATCTCGCGTGGCTCGCGTCGGGGGTGGCCGTGCTGTGCGCTGCGCTGGCGGGGCAGGGGTGAGGTCCTGCCACGGTGCGGTGGCGTCGCTGCCTTCCCCCGGTGGGGGCTGAGCGCGCAGTTCCCCGCGCCCCTGCGGGGCTCGTCCTCTGCCGCTGAGGGCAACACAGGCGGCGGGCCGCGGCCGCCACCCGGGCCGCCTCACCGGGGAGGCCCGTGGCGGGGACCGGCCGCCGTCACCCTCTGACCGGCGGAGCCATACGCTGCATGACCATGAGCAACCCCCCTGGCTTGCGCGAGCACAAGAAGCAGCAGATGTACCAGCGGCTCTCGGACACCGCCATCGCCCTGTTCCTGGACAAGGGCTTCGAGCGCGTGACCGTCGCCGACGTGGCCGCCGCGGTCGACATCTCCAAGCCGACCCTCTTCCGGTACTTCCCGGCCAAGGAGGACCTCGTGCTGCACCGGCTGGCCGACCACGAGGGGGAGGCCGGCCGGGTCGTCGTACAGCGCCCGGCCGGGTGCTCCCCGCTCTACGCCTTGCGGCGGCACTTCCTTGACGGGCTCGACCGGCGCGACCCGGTGACCGGGCTGAACGACGACGCCGAGGTGCTCGCTTTCCACCGGCTGCTGTACGGGACCCCGTCGCTGGTGGCGCGGCTGCACACGCACCTGGAGCGGGACGAGGCCGCGCTCGCGGACGCCCTCGGCGGCGGGAGCGCCGGTATCCGGGTACGGCTTGCCGCCGGGCAGATCGTCGCCGTGCAGCGCATCCTCGCCCAGGAGAACTGGCGGTGTATCGCCGCGGGCCGGAGCGCGGACGCGCTCCGGCCCGAAGCAGCGGCGGCGGCCGAGGACGCCTTCACCCAGCTGGGAGCCGGTCTGTCCCGCTACGCGTGACCGGTGACCCGAGTAGGGTAAAAAACGTTACCGGGTTGCATTATTCTCGGTGGAATGACACTCCCCGACGCCGCTCTCAGTGATGCCCTCACCGAGGAACGCAGCTACCACGACGCATGCCGCACCGCGCTGGGCGCGATGATCGACGGAGCCCAGGACCAGGTGATCGTCGGCGAGAACGCCTCCGCGTCCGGCGCCGACGCCGAAGTGCTCGGGTACCGGCTGCGCAGCCAGGCCGAAGAGCTTCGCGAACTCCCCGCGGGACCCCTGTTCTTCGGCCGCCTCGGCTTCGCCCAGGACGCCGCCACCGCGGGTGGCCACGCCGGGCAGAGCTACCACATCGGCCGGGTCCGCATCTCCCGGCACCCCGCCGCCCCGCCGCTCGTGGTCGACTGGCGCGCCCCCGTGTCCCGCGCGTTCTACCAGGCGGGCCCGCACGACCCGCGAGGCGTCGCCGTGCGGCGGCGGTTCGGCTGGACGGCCGGGAGCCGGGGCGACTCCGCCGATCTGACCGGCCTGGAGGACGAGCACCTGGGCGCGGGCGAAGCGCGGGAGAGCGGCATCGTCGCCGGTGAGATCGAGCGCCCCCGGGTCGGACCGATGCGCGACATCGCCGCCACCATCCAGCCGGAACAGGACGACCTCGTACGCCAGGACGTCACCACCTCGATCTGCGTCCAAGGCGCCCCGGGCACCGGGAAGACCGCGGTGGGCCTGCACCGCGCGGCCTATCTCCTCTACACCTTTCCGCAGCGCGTCCAGCGCGGCGGAATGCTCATCCTCGGGCCCAACCGCACCTTCCTGGCCTACATCCGCGAAGTGCTCCCCGCGCTCGGCGAGTCCGGTGTGCGGCAGTCCACCGTCGAGGACGAGATCGCCGGCCACCCGGTCCAGGCGCGTGACACCGAGGCCGCGGCCCTGGTGAAGCACGACCTCCGCATGGCCGGGGTCCTGCGCCGGGCGCTCTACGCGCGGGTACGACCCGAGGGAGCCGAGTCCTTCGTCCTGCCCGACGGTTCCTACCGCTGGCGGATCCCGTCAGGGGAGCTGGCGCGGATCGTCCGGGACGTACGGGCCGAGGAACCCGCCTACGCCGTGGGGCGCGACCGTACCCGTACCCGTGTCGTCCGCGCGGTCCAGGAGGAGGCCGAGCGGCGGACGGGACCGCGTACCGGCTCGTGGACCTCCAGGGTGTCGCGGAGCCGACCGGTCACCGCCCTGGTCAACGCGGTCTGGCCCGCCGTACGGCCCGAGGAGGTCCTCGCGGACCTTTTCACCCGTCCGGACGTACTGGCCGCCGCGGCCGAGGGCGTCCTCGGCGACGCCGAGCAGAAGGCGCTGCTGTGGGCCGGGCCGCCGCGGTCGTCCACCTCGGCCCGCTGGTCGGCGGCCGACCTGGTACTGCTCGACGAGCTCGCGGGCCTGATCGAACGCCCCGCCGGCTACGGACATGTCGTCATCGACGAGGCGCAGGACCTGTCGCCGATGCAGTGCCGCGCCATCGCCCGCCGCTCGGCCTTCGGCTCGCTGACCGTCCTCGGCGACCTGGCCCAGGGCACCACCCCCTGGGCCGCGCGCGACTGGTCCGAGCTGCTCGGCCATCTGGGCAAGCCGGACGGCGTCGTCACCCCGCTGACCACGGGCTTCCGCCTCCCCGGCGCGGTCGCCGCCCTCGCCGACCGGCTGCTGGAACACCTCGACGCGGACGTACCTCCCGCCCGCTCCCTGCGCCGCGACGGTGACCTGAGGATCGAGGCGGCGGACGACACCGCGGCGGCGACCGCCACGGCGGTGCGGGCCGCGCTGGCCCATGAGGGCTCCATCGGCGTCATCGCGGCCGACGCCGAGGCGCCCCGCTTGCGCGACGCGCTGGTCGCGGCCGGTATCCCGGTGTCCGGGCCGGACGGGGCGGGTGCGCGGGTCAGTGTGGTGCCGGCCTCGGCCGTCAAGGGACTGGAGTACGACCACGCCGTCGTGGTCGAACCCGCCGCCATCGTCCAGGCCGAGCCGCGCGGCCTGAACCGCCTGTACGTGGCGCTGACCCGGGCCGTCTCGCGCCTCCACGTCATCCATTCGGCGCCGCTGCCGCCCGCGCTGGCCCGGACGGCATGACGGAACCGGGTGGGCGGGGCCGGCCGGCCGGCGGGTGCCGGGTGAAAGACGATCAGCGAGGAAAAGGACTTCCGAAGCTGTCGGGCCGACCCCACCCGACACCATGGTGATGCACATTGCTCGTTGTTGCAACCACCTCGCAATAGCGGTCTAGGGTGGCCGTGGCACGTTAACGACCACCATGGAAAGGGGCCGTGCCTGATGGGCACTTACGCTCTTCCTGACCTGCCGTACGACTACTCCGCCCTCGCACCGGCCATCACCGGCGAGATCCTGGAGCTGCACCACGCCAAGCACCACGCGGCGTACGTCAAGGGCGCCAACGACACGCTGGAGCAGATCGCCGAGGCCCGCGACAAGGACGCGATCACCCCGACCGGCCTTGTCGGCCTGGAGAAGACCTTCGCCTTCAACCTCTCCGGGCACGTGCTGCACTCGATCTTCTGGCAGAACCTCGCACCCGACGGCGGTGACCGCCCCGACGGCGCGCTGGCCACCGCGATCGACGAACACCTCGGCGGATTCGAGGCGTTCAAGAAGCAGCTCACCGTCGCGACCGCGTCGGTACAGGGCTCCGGGTGGGGCGTGCTCGCCTGGGAGCCGCTCGGCAAGCGGCTGATCGTGGAGCAGGTCTACGACCACCACGGCAACGTCGGCCACGGCGCCACCCCGCTGCTGGTCTTCGACGCCTGGGAGCACGCCTACTACCTCCAGTACAAGAACGTCCGCCCCGACTACGTCACCAAGCTCTGGGACCTCGTCAACTGGGCCGACGTCCAGGCCCGTTTCACCGCGGCGACGGCGGCCGTCGCCGGCTGACACACCCCGCCGGGGGCGGGCCGGGAGGACGAACGGGGGCTTCCCGGCCCGCCCGCCGGCGGCCGGTCGCTTATTGCGCCTGGCGAGTGACCTTTCGGGGCGCTCCCCGTGTTGAGGCCGATCGCCGGTGCCGGCAGTCACGAAGCTGGTCTTTCCCGCCTGCTGACCGAGCGGGCGCCCGGAGAGATGGGGCGTGATGGGCGTAAAGCACATCGACACCCGGCTGCTCGAAGAACTGACCGAGCAGTCACAGGACCTGAACAGCGACGCCGTACGCATCACCCAGGCCGCGCTGGGCGACTTCGCCGAGGCCGCGGGTCCGCAGCCGAGCCGTTGGTGGCGGCGCGGAAGCGCGGCCACCGGAGCGGCGGGCGCCGCGGCCCTGCTGAGCCCGGCACGTGCCGTCGCCGCCACGTCGAGCGACGACGTCATGGCGCTGCAGACCGCCGCGTCGATCGAGAACCTGGCGATCAGCGTGTACAAGACCGCCGCCGGCCTGTCCTTCATCAAGGACGGCAACAAGACGATCGCGGCCTTCATCGCGAAGACCACCACCCAGCACCAGGCGCACCTGGCGGCGTTCAACTCCGCGGTCACCCAGGCCGGCGGCAAGCAGCAGACCGCGCCCGACCCGAAGTACGCGGCGATCGTCAAGCAGACCCTGCCGTCGATCAAGACCCCGGCGGACGTGGTGAAGCTGGCGATCACGCTGGAGGACGTGGCCGCGGAGACGTACACCAAGAACGTCAGCCAGGTCAGCAGCGCCCAGTTGCGCAAGCTGTTCGCGTCGGTCGCGCCCGTGGAGGCGCAGCACCGGGCCACGCTGCTCGCCGTGCAGGCGCTGCTCGCCGACAACATGGGCAACCTGATCGCCATCCCGACCGATGCCGCCAAGCTCCCCGCGGCCGTCGGCAGCGTCGGCATCCCCGACACCTTCTACCCGACCAAGAACGCCTCGCCGATCTCCGAGGGGGCCGTGAAGTGACCACCTCACGCGACTGGGACATGCCGATCAGCGAGGACCAGCTCGCCCGGCTCACCCGCGACATGGAAACCGCCCACCGCGACACCCTGCCGGACATGCGGGCCCGCGCGGTGGACCTGGCCGAGGACATCCGCAGCCATGGCGGCGGGGCGGAGGACGCCGGCAGCGACGGCGGCGCCGGGTACGTTCGCGGCGGTGGCGGGGCCGGGGACATCCTCGGCCGCGGCAGGGGGGCCGAGGGCGCTCCGGGCCGCCGACGCTTCCTCGCCGGCGCCGCCGGTCTCACGGCCGCCGTGGCGCTGGCCGCCTGCTCCAACGGCGACAAGACCAACTCGGCCGCCTCGACGAAGGGCGTCGGCGCGGCGCCGTCCAGCTCCTCGTCCTCCTCGTCCTCTTCTTCCAGCAGCCAGTACACCGGCGACCTGAAGATCGTCGCGCTCGCGGTGGCACTGGAGAACCAGGCGGTCGGCGCTTACCAGACCGCGCTGACGGCGGCCAAGGCGGGCAAGCTCGGTACGGTGCCGCCGGCCGTCGCCACCTTCATCACCACCGCGATGGCCCAGCACGCCGACCACGCCAAGGCGTGGAACGCGGTGCTGACCGGGGCGGGCAAGCCCGCGATCACGAATGTGCCGCTGTCCAACCAGCCGGCCACCCTCGCGGCGCTGGGCAAGGCCAAGACGGTCACCGACGTCGCGAAGCTGGCGCTCCAGCTGGAGGACCAGGCCGCGCAGACGTACCTGTTCGCCACGTACAACGTGCATGCGGCGGCCGGGATCGCCACCGCGGCGAGCATCGCGCCGGTCGAGGCGATGCACGCGGCCATCCTGCACTTCGTGCTCGGCCAGTACCCGGTGCCGGACACCTTCCTGCCGGTGGACAAGGCCGCCAATCCCGCGCTTCTGACGGTCTGACCGCACAGCCCTGGGCCGGGGCCGAGCAGTCCGTTCCCCCGTCAGGGGCGGGCCGCTCGCCCGGGCCACCGGCAGCGCTGCCCGCGTCCGCACACCGTCAGCGGGTCGCCGGGCCTGTTCTGCCGGGTGACGGTGGGAGCGGGGGCGGCGGGCGTCAGCCCTTGCGGAACTTCTCGACCATGGCGTCCGCGTCGGCCTCGTTGGGCGCGGTGCCCACACTGCCGATGCCGGTGCTGCCGCCCTCGTTCTGCCACTTCTGGATCAGCTCGCGCTTCTGCTCGTTGGGCAGCTGCTCCACCCACTTGCGGTTTTCCGATGACATCCGGCCCGTCATCTCGCCCAGGGGATCGTTCGCCATCTCACGTCCTCCTCGCATCGCTGCCGGCCTTGCTGTCGACACTTCCAACATCTCAAACGACCGCCCTGACCGCGACCGGAGACCCGGGGAGTGTGCTCGCCCCGTACACACACCTCTGTGAGGAGGGGAAAGAGGTCCCGGCCGATCCCGGATACCCGTCCCGCCGGATACCCGTCCCGCCGGCGAGTCGGCCGCCGGCCCCGGTCGCCGCTGCTCCCGCTGCTCCCGCCGCACCTTCCCGACAGGAGACCGACATGACGTCCGTGCTCATCACCGGCGCCTCCAGGGGTATCGGCCGGGCCATCGCGATCGAACTTGCCGAGCGCGGACACCGGGTCGTCGCCACCGCCCGCCGGCCGGAAGACCTCGACGATCTCCCCGTCGACCAACGCCTCCGCCTCGACGTCACCGATCAGAAGAGCGTCGACGACGCCCTCCTCGAGGCCGGGGAGATCGACGTGCTCGTCAGCAACGCCGGCGCGACGGTCCGCGCGCCGCTGGAGAACGTGCCCCTCTCCGAGGTCGAAGCGCTCTTCCAGCTCAACACCTTCGGCCCCCTGCGGCTGGTGCAGGGCGTGCTGCCCGCCATGCGTGAACGAGGCGCGGGCCGAGTGGTCTTCGTCTCCAGCGTCCAGGGCCGGATCGTCATGCCGATCATCGGCCCGTACGCCGCCAGCAAGTGGGCGCTGGAGGCGTTCGCCGAGACGCTGGCCGTCGAGGCGGGCCACTTCGGCGTCAAGGTGAGCATTCTCCAGCCGGGCACCGTCTCCTCCGGCGGACCCGAGCGCGCCAAGTCCTTCTTCACCGAGGACGACCCCTACACGCCCCTCTTCGAGCAGTTCGGGACACTGCGCGGCACCTCCGTCTTCGAGGCCGTCACCCCCGAGCAAGTGGCCGTCGCGGTGGCCGACACGATCGAACTCCCCGATCCTCCGCTGCGCGTCCCGGTGGGCGACCCGGCCAGGACCGCCCTGGAGGCCCGAAAGGCGGCACCGGAGGACGCTCCCTTCCTCCCGGTCGCACTCGACTGGTAGCCGCCACCGGAGCCACCAGGGGCTTGGGTACCCCGGGACGGGAACTCACCACGGCCGCCCCGGTCGCCCACCGCGGGCGGGCGGCCTTCTCGGCACGGAACTCACCACCCCTGGCCGGGCACCGGCGGCAGGCAGCGTCCGACATCGTTACCGCCCGGTGGCGGCACGTCGTCGGCGCACCCGCGCGTGCCTGTGGGCCTTCCGCCAACCGCCCGACCGGAGAGCGGCCTGCGGCCATGCGCCTGAACGGGTGGTTCGGCTCGTGAGGCCGCTTCCGCGGCAGCGGGTCGGAAAAGCATCCACCGGGCACCGCCGCCGATGGCGTGCCGCGGAATCCGGCGGGGAACGGGCGGTGTCAGCGGCCGGGCGGGAACGGGCGATCCGGGTACCGCCGCCGACCGGCGCGGCATTGTCCCCCGCCCCTGCCCGGCGCGCGAACGGGCGCGCCCGCGGTAGCCGATACGACGCTGTGCGGCGGCAGCGGCTACACCACCTGCACGACGCCAACCACACCGATCACGGTTACAGCTCCCAAAGGGGCAACAGCTATTGGGGCGCCGACCCGGGGCGCGACTGCACCAACTACGTGGCCTTCGTGGAGTCGACGGTCAACGCGGCGGCGTATCCCGGAAACGGCCTTGGCGACGCCAAGGACTGGGGGGCGAACGCGGCCGTCAAGGGGCATCCCCGGCAAGTCGACCTGAGACCCAGAACTCACCCCCGTCGCCGGCAGGTTGGCCGGCGGGATGGGGGCGGCGCGGTGGACGGCCTGGGCGATGGCGGTGGGGCGCACGCCGAGCGGCGTCGGCGCCCGGGGAGTCGCGAGTGTGGGCGGGTCGAGCGGTCAGCACTCGATGACGTTCACCGCGAGGCCGCCGCGGGCGGTCTCCTTGTACTTGACCTTCATGTCGGCGGCACCCCATGCGGTGGCTGTGACCTGCGGTTTCAGTGACTCCGGGGTGAGCCACGACGGTGCCAGGGACTGCTCAGGGACTTTCCGCTGCTGGTCGCTCGCCAGCCAGGTGTCCATCACGGCCAGACCCCGCTGGCCCGCGCCGGGCATGAAGTGGGCGTAGTGGGCGAGCGTGATGTTCGGCGAGGAGTGCCCCAGCCAGGCCGACACGCTGACGATGGACTCGCCCGCCTCCAGCTGCACGCTGGCGTAGGTGTGCCGCAGAATGTGGAACATGTCGCGCCGCGAGCGTTCGAAGACAGGATGACGGCGGGTGCGCGCGCCGTGCCGCTCCACCTTCCAGCCGACCTCGCGGAGCACACCGGCGCTTGCGAGCGCCGGCTTCCAGCTGCGCTCGTTCCAGGTCCTGTAGTTGATCCGCAGGCCGTGCGAGGAGCTGAGCACGAGCCGCACCGTGATCGGCTTGCGCTGGCGCTCTTCGAGGTCGGTCGTCGGCTCCTCGGGGTTCCGCCACGGCAGGGTGCACGCGACCGGAGGGAAGCGCCGGAAGTGGAGCCGCGCCCTTCGAGCGAGGTTGGGGGAGAGGGGCACCTCGCGGGTCTTACGGCCCTTGGGCAGGCAGAAGTACGGTCGGCCCTTCGCGTCCCACCGGAGCTGCCGCCGCACGCGTACGACCATGGCCCGGAAGTCGACGTCCTCCTCACCGAGGCCGAACGCCTCGCCCTGACGAAGTCCGAGGCCGAGCCCGAGGTCCACGGCGAGCTGATAACGCTCCTGTAGACCGGCCCGCACGGCATCAGCGGTCGCCCGGGGCCACGCCTGCGCCTTCTTCTTGACGGGCTTGGGCCGTTTCACGCTGCGGTTGGCTGCCACCGGGCTCTTGGCGAGGCGCTTGTCGTCGACCGCGGCGTTGAGGATGGTGGTCAGGTGGATCCAGATGACCTCGGCGGTCGACTCCTCGACACGTGCGAGCAGACCCGCCCTGAAGGTGCGGAGAGCTGAGGCGTCGATCCCCCGCAGGGGGTACGACCCGAGGAGCGGAATGATGTGGTTCCGGATACGGCTGCGCATGGGCGCCGCGGTCGAGGGCTCGTCGGTCCGGCTGGGCCACCAGCAGCCCTCGATGTAGTCGGCGAGGAGGATGTCGCCGTTCCTCGGGTCGACGAACTCCTGCCGCGCACTGTCCGCCTGGGCCATGGCGAGCCACTTCTTCGCGTCCTCGCTGGAGTCGAAGGACCGGTCCTGGACCCCGGATATGCCTTTGACCCGGTAGCGTTTTCCCTTCCCCCACAAAGAGGTGCGCTCGCGCTTGCCGGTTTCTTTGTCCGGCCGCTTCTTGAGCCATCGGTCTTCTATGTAGCCTGCCATCGCCGCTCTCCTGCCAGCTTGAATGTTCCGTTCCGATCAAGGCGGTGTGGGGAACGCTTCTTCGGGGCAGGTCGGATCCCGCTGTGGGACGCGAATACGGTGTCGTTTGGGTGTCGTTGCTCTGGGGAGTCGAAGGCGTCACGGTGTGCGTCGCTGCGGTTTCCGGTTCAGCGGATTCAAGGCGGGATTGGACCGGGAGTCGGCCATCTCCTGCTGATCCACCCACTCGTCGAGTGCGGAGACCCTGTACATGACGCGTCGGCCCATGCGGAAGCTCGGCGGCCCCTGGCGGCGATGCCGCCACACGTAGAGGGTGTTGGGGGAGATGCCGAGGTAGGCCGCGGCGCGCGGCAGGGTGAGGAACGCGGCTTCGGGCCGGTGCGTGGTGGTGCTGCTGCTATCCATGACGGGGTCCTCCTGCGGGTGGGAATCAGCTCGCCGCAAGAGTGGGGGAAGGGGCCGGGCTTGGACGGTCCGCGTATCCGTGATAAGCAGCTGCCCTAAGGGCTGTCCCGTAAGCGCCAGAAGGCGTGGGAATTGCGACCTCCGGAGCCGGAGGTTCCCGCACACTCCGCGCAGCTAACCAGCCGGACGGCACGATCGAGGCTGAGGGGGATAGGCGACCGCTGCGGGTTCCATCGCCGACTAGGGCTGGCCCGTCCCGCAGCTTGTGGGCATCCTCCATGAATGTCCACTTCATGCTCGGAGCGCCCCGTCGTTTACGTCGACGAGTCCGCCAACTCGGGCCAGAACCTCCTCGACCTGCACCAACCTGTCTTCACAGTGGCCGGGGTCCACCTCCCTGACGACCTCGCCGCCTCCATCGTCGACGAGGTCCGTGGGCAGCTCCCGCGCGATCTGCGCGAGCCGAAGTACGCGTCGCTGGCTGGCTCCAACCGCGGACGGCATTCGCTGATGAACGCCTTCTCTCACCTCTCCAAGGGGAGCGTGCGGACCTACCTGGTCCACAAGCGATTCATGGTGATGACCAAGATGGTCGACGTCATCCTGTACGAGGGGAAGGAAACACTTGCCCTGGCGAACATGCTGCACCTGGCCGGCCCGGTCATGGGGGATGCGGATCCTATGACCGGATGCTCCACGCGTTCGTGAACTGGATCCGACAGAAGGCCACCACCGACGAGCTGTGCGCGGCTGTGACCGCCCTCAAGTCCTCCGTGCACAACAAGCAGTTCGCCGATTACCTGGAGATCGTGGGAATACTGCCGGCCTGTCGCTGACGAGCACGCAGCGGAGAACACATCCAAGAGGCATCGGGACGAACTGGATCCGGCGATCCCAAGCCTGTACTGCCTCGCTACCATGTTCGGTCAGACTCTGGGCAAGTTCCGGCTGGTGCACGACACATCAAAAGTCATCGAGCGCAACACCACCGGACTGCACACCGTGCACCTCCTCCCCGATCCCGCACGGCCGGGCGAGTTCATGAAACCCTTTATGAGCGCCATCGAGTTCGCGGACAGTAAGGACCACCCGCAGCTTCGGCAGCGGTAGGGGCGCCGGGGGAAGGCGCCGGTAGCGCCCGACTACTCCCTGCCATCGGGCTCCTTCGGCAAGTCGCGGACAGGCTCCGCGATTTGGTCGTTCAGCTCGCGTGACGCTGGGTTGTTGTCGAGGACGCTGCGAATCGCGTCCTCGAGCGGCGACAGGTCCGGGCCGAGCTGATCCGAGATGCGAGCCAGGGTGACCTGCATCGCCGGAGTGTTCATCAACGCGGCAAGGTGCGCTCTACCCATGCGCGTCAGGCGCTCCTCTGTCGTCTCCGGGAGCGCCGGCGCGTTGGGGACGTCCTCAGCCGAGATCGGGCCCGGCCGCCGGAAGTCGAGGACCGTCATGGCCTGGTCCGCCGCCGTGCTCAGCAGGACCCGCGTCTCCCAGGCGTAGGCCCGCTCCACCACCTCGCCGCGGATCACCCTGTCGTCCCTAAGCAGCCACCGCACCCAGGCCGTGAAGTAGTGGTGGCCGCCGACCTCGCGGCCGCTCACCTCCAGCACCTTGTCTAGCGCCACCACCGTTGGCGACCAGTTGAGGGCGCCCCCATGCAGCATCCGCGTTTCGCCGTTTACGACCGAGGGCATCGGTGTGCCGCTGATGATCCGGTAGCGCCGTGCCGCGGTCCTCGTCGCGGCCAGGACCGTAGCGTGGCCCTCCTCGGTGTCCAGCAGCTCCCGAACATCCTCGGTGCTGGCCTCCACCTCCGTGGCGAACTGGGTGACGACACCGTCGAGCGACGTGAACAGGCGGAACCGGTGCTCCATACCGGTGATGTCCTTCTGCATCTCCGGCAGGAACTTCCCGTCCTCGGACATGTCCGAGTCGTTGCTGACGAAGTACACGGTCTCGTCCTCGTGGGCCCTCGCGTACTCGACCGCCGTCAGCCAGATCGCGGCGTCCCGGGCCCCGGTCTTGTAGGTACCGCTGTTGACCGTCTTGCACGGGGCGATCTGGTTCGTCTCCCGGAACATGGCCTGCTGGTACGCGGTGTGGGACGTCTCTAGGACTTCCGTGATGGACGAGTACCGCTCCCGCCAATGCCTACGCACGTGCTCGGCCGGCCACCGTTTGGGGTGGTTGACGTGCTCCCAGGAGGTGGCCTTCCGGAGGGCGTCCACCGCGTCCATGGCTGCCTGGTGCTTTTCCGCGTAGGACAGGGCTTGCTGCGCGGCGATCTCCTCCACCGCGATCCACGGTGTGGCCACGCGCTCCACGCCTGCGGCCCGGATGGCACGGAGTACGTCCGCGACGGGACCCCGCAGAGAGGTCCCCTTGATGATGTTCGCGTCCAGGATGATCAATGCGGGGCGCTCCGTGTTCCTCGGCTCCGAGTCGTACGGGCTCACTCTCTCAACTTCTGATCACTGAGGGCGGGGGAATTCCGTCACCGGCGATTTATGGGTTGCCCCGTAGCCCCGAGGAGTTGCGCCACGGCCCTCTGGCCACGAGGGTCTCAGGCTTGGTCGTGTCTCCTTGAGACACTGCGATCACGTTGATGGGTGCTGGGTGCTGGGTGCTGGACGACTCCAGCCACCGGCCCACCAAGTCGTCCACTTCGTCCAGGGCCGGATCGCGACTTCCGCTGGGCGCGTAGGCCGGTGACCGGTCGGCGCGTAGTGGCAGATGGGCGCAATACCAGGCTCGCTGGGCACCGGCTATCTCTGCGGTCGTGCCCGTGCGGAGATAGCCGAGCAATGCTGTCATGACCCTGCGGCGCCCGAATGCGTAGAGCGCCGGCTCGACGAACCAGCGGCAGAAGCTTGGGTCCGGGTCGTAGACAGCGGCAGCCATCAGCGGATCGAAGAACTCCTCAGACAGGGTGGCTCGTTCCAGCAGTGGTCTTCGTGCAACTCCGGCCAGGTGCCGCGCACGTCGGTTTTCAGGCACGTTGGCCGCGACCTCAAGGTCCAGCAGGCGAGCCACTTCGGCTGCGCGTGCAAGGAATGTACGTGTGGACGCCTCGTGGCGGTCGCCTTCGCTCATGGCAGGATTCTCGACGACGGGCCTGAGTCGAAGTGGTTGTATGGGCGAGATGATCTCGATGTGGCTGGTGTGATCACGGCGTCGGTGCCGTCCTGGATAGCCCCGTTCTCCGGGCTGAGCCCGCGCGCCTTCGGGAAGCTGGTGACGGTGCTGCGTCGCGCAGATGCGGATTTGGTCCGCAAGGGTCGGCCGTGGAGCCTTCCGTTGGAAGACCGGACCTTGCTGGTCACCGCGTACTGGCGAACCAACCTGACCATGCGGCAGCTCACCCCGCTGTCCGGGATCTCGAAGTCGGCAGTGGACCGGATCATCGATCACCTGGGACCGATGCTCGCGCTCCAGCCCCGCAAGCGGTTCACCAAGGACACCGTGCTCATTGTGGACGGCACACTGGCCCCTACCCGTGACCACACCGTCGCCGAGCGGTCGAAGAACTATCGGTACTCCACCAACCACCAGGTCGTCATCGACGCCGATACTCGCTTGATCGTCCTGGTCGGTCGACCGCTCGCCGGGAACCGCAATGACTGCAAGGCATGGGAGGAGTCCGACGCCAAGGCCGCTGTCGGGAACACCGTCGCGATCGCCGACGGCGGCTACCCGGGCACCGGACTGGTCATCCCATACCGCCGACAGCGCGGCCAGAGTGAACTCCTGGGCTGGAAGAAGGAACACAACAAGTCCCACAAGCAGGTCCGGGCCCGCATCGAGCACGTCTTCGCCCGCATGAAGACCTGGAAGATCCTCCGTGACTGCCGCTTGAAGGGGGACGGCGTCCACCACGCCATGCTCGGCATCGCACGGATGCACAACCTGGCCCTCGCCGGATAGTTCAGCGGGTCACACTGCGACCAACCATGCCTGAGACGACTCGTAGATCATTTGCGGGACAGCCCTTAGCTAAGGTTGCTGCTGGGTTCCGTCCGCGCGGATGGCCTGTGCCGCCGCCAGATTGGGCGCCTTTCAGCCGCGGGTTGCTGCGCGAAGTTTCGCCGTGACGACCCGACCTCGTTCGGAGTAGGGATTCTGGGAAGCGGCCAAGCCGAACAAGGCGTAGATCCGAGACAGCGCCTGGTAGGCATCAATCTCCGGGTCGCCTTGGGCCGTCCACTCCTGATCCCACAGGTCGGTGCTGGCTTGGTGTTGCGGTCCAATCATTGGAAACTCCGGGTTCACGCCCGGGGCCAGCCGTCTTGGCTGTTGTCCGGAGAAACGCACGGCGGTGACTCGGTGCTTCCATGTGCCGCTAATCAGAGGGAACAGGAAACGATCGACCCAGCGGTAATACTCCAAGTTCATCTCGGAGAGCGCGACGACGTTCAGCTGCTCTTTGCCAGCTCGCTGATCCATTGCCCAGCACAACATGTCTTCGGTCGCTGTAGCTGCAGCAATGATGCTGCCGTCAGTGCGGACGTAGAGTGCTCGCCGCGAGTCGCGGAAGAGGAGTCCACCCTCATGGGGCTGCGGAGGCACATAGGCAAAGACGAAGTTGAAGCCCCATTCGCCCCGAAGCGCGTCTTGGTTAACCAAGTTTTCCCGCAATCCGTCGGGACGA
This sequence comes from Streptomyces sp. NBC_01477, assembly GCF_036227245.1. GTDB lineage: Bacteria > Actinomycetota > Actinomycetes > Streptomycetales > Streptomycetaceae > Actinacidiphila. The sequence goes on along the minus strand of NZ_CP109445.1, from coordinate 2,614,147 downwards.
TGGAGCTGGTCCAGAAAATTATCCGGGGTGCGTGGCGGTGTGGTCTGCCAAAACAGGATGGGGTTATCCTCCCAGTTGAGTAGAGTTTCCAGCTCCTGTCGACCGGAGGTCAGGTCAACACCGGGATTTGCTGCTGCGGACAGTTCTCCCATTCTCGTACGGGATTGCAGGGCCGTGTTGATCAGGTAGTAGATCTCGTTCGGATCTAGGTAGATGGTCTGATCTCCGTGGCGGATGGGGATGCACCAGCCTTCGGTCAGTTTTTCCTTATCGCTCAGAAATTTTCGGACCAGGCTGTATCGGGCCTGCTCGCGCAAAGGCTCGACCTCGATGACGAGGTAGCCATTCCCCTCGTGCGTGTGAGATTCGTACCAGGTGAGATTGACGTTTGCAGGCGGCTGCACTAGCCGATTTATCACGTCCCGGCAGGTTTGCACTTTGGCTTGATCGATCGAAAACGGCATCATCTCATCGGCGACGTCTTTGGCCTCGGTTTCGAGGGCGACGGTGGATATTCCACACACCAGGAGGCCACCTTGTGCATTGGCGAAGGCTGCAACGTCCTTCGCCAAGTCGAACTTTCCCTTGTCTGTCTGCACAGGGTAGGGCGTCCGTTTGAAGTCCAGCCAGGCGTTCTCAGCTGTGCCCTTGATATCTTCTGGACGTCCCTGTGCCAGAGCCGAGACGATAGCCATGCGGCTGAGCTGTGTCATAGCTGAAAAGCCTAACTGGGTCGGTCAGACCGTCTGGTGTATCGGGCGTCGATGCAGGCGCGGCAGAGGTTCGAGCGCCTGTTGTTCTCGGCGCATCTCTGAGGACTGCCCACCGTGCGTCTTGCCCGCCGCAGCAGGCACGAGCAGCCTTGGCTCGCACCACTTGCTTATGCTGCTGCTTCAGTCCCGGTTCGGGGCGAAGTAGTCGGCGAGCATGACGCCAGGCCATTCGGGCTCGTGGATTTCGCCGCGTGGGCCCATTGTGGCGAACCACGGCTTGATGTCCAGGACCGGGGTGCCGTCGACGGCGTCAAGGTCTTCGACGTGGAGGTCGAGTCCGTCGACGTGCAGGAGGCGGCAGCGGGAGACGCCGAGCCAGTTGCGGCGGCGCATGTTGCGATGGCCGAAGATGCCGACGGGGGGCCAGTCGGGATTGTCGCGGGGCCGGCGGGCGCCAGGGTGGAGGTCAGTGGGGTCGGTGAGGTGGAACCGGAAGACGATCTCGAGGTGGCTGAAGTCGGCGAGTCCGGCGGTGGAGTCGGCAGGGAACGAGGGATCGATCCGGATGATGGACCTGGTGCCTCCCCAGTAGTCGTCCGTAGGTTCCTTGCGCCCACCTACGACGTGCGCCAGCGCTGTGACCTCGTACGATTCGCTCACCGTTTCCCCTTTCCCGGCGTTGTGGCCGGGCAGTGTGCCAAGGCTGTCAGGCTACCGGGCGCCCCAGGAACTGGGCCGCCCGCACGTTGAGTTCGGTCACCGCGTCGATACCGCGCTGTCGGAAGGGCGACAGCGCTCGCCGCATGTCGACCACCGTCTGGCGGGTCCGGCCGGAGGTGACGCCCGCCATGGCGTCGAGCGCGCGATTCCAGGTCACGCATGCCTCCTCCACCCGGCCGGTCGTGGCCTGGACGGAGCCCAGATAGCCGAGCGTCACCGCATGGGTGCGGGAGAAGTTGGTGGCGTTGCGGGTGCGGACGCTGCGGCGGAACTCGCGCAGGGCGCCCCTGGTATCGCCGGACGCCTGGAGCGTGCGGGCTGTCTCGTGGGCGAGGCTGGCCTCGCCGAAGAAGAACGTCCGGCCCGGCTCTTCGCGATCAGGGCCGGCCGAGGCAAGGTCGTCCTCGGCGCGCAGCAGGGCTGCGGCGGAGCCGCGCTGATCGCCGGTGTGGGCCAGGGCTCGGGCGTGAACGACCCCGAGAAGTGCTCGTTCGCGCGGGGAGGCGAGCCGGTAGCGGTCGCCCTCCACGGAGGCGGAAGCGATACGCGCGGCTTCCGGGGCGTGCCCGAGTTCGAGGGCCTGATGAGCCATCGCCCGCAGGATGTGGCCGGCGAGCGGAGCGTCCTCGGCCTCGACGGCGAGCTTCACGGCCGTGGTGAAGTACGGCTGTGCCAGTGCGTGCTCATCGTTGTCGAAGGCCATCCATGCGGCCAGGTAGGCCAGTTCCCCGGTAGCGGAGAACATCGCCCGGCGAACGTGGTCGTCGGCGAACGATCCGTTGAGGTAGCTCAGCGCCTCGGTCCGCAGGTATGCCACCACGGCAGTACGTCCGTGCCCACCGCCCCGTTTCTGGTCTATTTGCGAGAAGAACCGCACCATGTCGCGTACGGCCTCCACATCCGCGGCTCCCACGGTAAGCGCGCGACTGCCGCCGACAGGTGCAACCCCTCGCGCGGTGGGCTCCGGCTGCGACGGGGACGGAAGTGCCAGGGCCGCCAGCGAATAGGCCGACCGGCTGAGCAGGCGACGCCGCTCCTCGTCCACTTCCACCCTCCCCAACTCCGCCAAGATCACCAAGGCATCAGTACGCCAGTCAAGAGCACCGACCGCCGTCACGGACGAGTCCGTGAGACCGATCTCGCCCAGCGTGAGATGACGGCCGAGGCGACGTGACAGCGCTTCGCGCAACACTAATGGCGCGTCGCCGGAGGGCACCGTTCCTCCCACCCAGTAGGTCACGTGGGACCGTCCGACGGCCGTGCACGCGCTGATGCCGTTCTCCGTGGCGACGCGCACGACGGCCGCCGCCACCTGCGCGTGCGACCACCCTGTTTGGGCGATGACCTGCGCCAACTTCTCATTGCGGCTACGCGCCATCTTCGCGTCCTCCCGTGCCGGACCGATCTTTCACCACCTTCACCAGCTCACGGGCCTTGACCTCATTCCGTGGCTCTGTGATCGGCGGAACACTCAACGTACCCGCCAACGCCACTGTCCCGGGAGGGAAGAGCATGAGCGTCACTCCCGGCAAGCCGGAAGGAGGATCAGATGTGCGCGAAGAAGCGACTGGCCCTTCTCGACCCGGCAGCACGCCCTCGCAACGGACAGGTCAGCCGGCTCCCTCTTACCGACCGGCCCGACAGACGCACTTGGGGAGTGAGCCCTCAATGACCGCACATTCCCCTGAACGTCTCGCGCAGTGCCCCGCATATGCGGAACCCGTACTCGACGAATTGGCCCTCCGTATCGAGCGTGGACTCAACCGCGACGGCGACACGGTGTCGGAGGACGACGCACTGTGGGTCGGACGACTCCGCCGCATCGGGGCCGCCATGGTGGCGCGCTGGGGATATTCCGGGCTCGTCGAAAGCGCGGAGTTGGTGATCAGCGAACTCGTCACCAACGCCCTGCGGTACGGAGCAGACGACGCGATCGCTTTCAAGCTCATCCTCGTCGCCGATGCGTTCGTGATCGAGGTGGATGACGGTTCGCCTGCTCGGCCGCAGGTCCGTGCGGCGGGGCCGGACGAGGAGAGCGGACGCGGCATGCTCCTGGTCTCGGCTGTGGCGGACGAGTGGGGTGTCAGCCCCGACGGAACGTGCACATGGTGCGTCCTCAAGCTCCCCCAGGCGGGGTCTGCGAGTTGATGAGGTTGGAGAAGGGACACCGCGGGTTGTCATCCCCGGCGCGGGTGGCCGTGGCATCCGCAGCACACCTGTTTTCGTATGGAGACGGAGATCGAGATCAACGAGCAGCAGATACCCCAGGCCCCGCAGCCCGCGGGCTCGCTGGAGCAGCCGAAGCCCTGGAGCACACCGGGTTCGTGGACGATCACCACCACGGCGGGGTTTGCCACGTCCGGTTATCTGCCCGAGTGGGCGGAGGACGATCCGACGGAGGTCGGCGTGCCGTTGGACCTGCTGGCGGCACGGCTGGTCGGCATCAATCACCGGAACTACTTCGAGGGCGCGATGATGCCCCTCACCACCACGGACAGCAGAGACGAGGCCGAGGAGGACGCGGTCTTCGAGGGAAGCATCGACTGCAACCCGTACGACGTGGACCCCCGCTTGCGCGTGCCGGTGGTGAACATCCAGGTCGGTCTGGAGTGCCGAATCCTGGGCCTGGACCCGCAGGAACTCGCGCAGATCGCGTTGAAGTTACGCGCCCAGGCCGATCGGCTCCACGACGAGGTCCTGCCCGCGCTCATTGCCGCCCGCCGAGACTGGGCCACGCGCCAACCGGACTGACTCCTGGCCACGTTCTGCGCTGTCGGCGGGCCACCGATTCCGGGTCCGTCCTGTCATGCCTCTGCGCAACATTATGTCTGTCCACAACGATCACGTCGAGGGGAACTGGGGATGTCCGCACGGCAGCGCACCCGGCCGAGCAGGCTGCACCACGAGCCCGAGGCGGTCACCTGGGCACGGGAGAAATCCGGGCTGACGAAGCGGGCACTGGCTGACCTGGTCGGCATAAGCGAGCAGTTGATGGGCGAGATCGAGTCCGGCTGGCGCAGCGCCACCCCAGCCAACCTGATCAAGATAGCCGAGGCGCTGAACTGCCCGATCGTCGCGTTGGAGTGCAAGCGCGCGACACCGTCACATCGACGTTGAGGAGTCCGCTCACGCTGACGCCCCGACCCGCCGGCCGCCGACGTGGCCACATCCCTGCCCGGACGCGATGGCGGACATCACCACCAGGAAGACCAACTGCCCTCCGCAGCCTTCGATAAGAGGTGGGCGTCACCGCTTCGGGCAGGGCATGCCCAGGGCACGGCGGACGAGCCGGCTAACGCGCCACACGGTGGCGGAGATAGACGACTCCCGAGCCGAAGGTGCGGGTCTCGACGAGTTCGAGATTCACTCGGCGCTCGTGCTGAGGAAAGAGCGGAACGCCGCCGCCGACCAGTACCGGGTAGACCCTGACCCGGTACTCGTCGATCAGGCCCGAGTCGGCAGCCTCGGCAGCGAGATTCGCGCCGCCGATCGCGATGTTGCCTTCGCCCGGTACGGCCCGCAACCGCTCGATCTCCTCCACCAAGCCGCCGGAAGCGAGCTGGGCGTTGCCCTGCACCGCCGAGAGCGTGGTGGAGAACACCACCTTGGGCAGCGCCCTCCAGATCGCGGCGAACTCGCCCGTCGAGAAACCGAGCGCGGGGTCCTGACCGGCGGTCTCCCAGTACAGCATCGACTCGTACAGCCGCCGCCCCAGCAGATGGACGCTGGCCTCCCGCACTTCGTCGGTGGCGAAGCGGAAGACCTCCTCGTCGGGCGGCGCCCAGTCGAAGCCGCCGTCCGGCCCGACGATGTAGCCGTCGAGCGAAACGCTCATCGAACAGGTCACGCTGCGCATCAGAAGTCCTCCTCAGAAAACGGGTCCGACCGTAGGACTGCCGAACACTGCGGAACTCATCGCAGCTCGTGGGATCCCCTGAGCCGAGTCACCATACGAAATCACGTCGTGAGAAAGCCTCACCGCCAGAGGGAGATGTCGTTTTGGCGTCGAGGCGGGCGAAGGGACTCCATCCGCTGGATGGATAGGAGCTTCCCCGCCTACGTTGCTGGTCCGCGCTCGCCCGAATGCACGGCAGGGAAGGGGGAATCGCCGTGGATCCAATGAGGCAGGGCGCGCGATAGCCATCGGGAAGTGCGCCCGGCGCCCGGGAGGTACCAACTCCTGGGCGCCGAGCCGGCACCCGAAGGGCACCGATTCACATCTCGCGGGGCGGCAGCGCCTTCTCTGCACGAGAACCGCCGCACCGCGCTCCTACGAGCAACGGAGTAGCACATGCCCGCCACGCCGAGCGGAAGTCCGGCCTGCCCGGATGCCGACCTTCCAAGCCGCCTCGCCGACCTGATCCCCAGTGCGGCGTGCCCGCTCAACCTCGACCTGGCCACCGCCCCCCTCATCCGCAGCGGCCTGGTCGCGGCAGGGCGGGGCCGCTGAGGTGCCGAGGATCCGCACGATCAAGCCGGAGCTGTTCATCAACGACCGGTGCAACGAGGTCTCGGTGACCGCGCTGCTGACCTTCATCGGGCTGCTCCCGCAGGCCGACGACTGGGGGCGGTACCGGGACAACGCGGCGATCATCGGGGGCGTGATCTGGCCGCAGCGCGCCGAGCACACCGCCGTGCACATCGAGGAGGACCTCATCCAGCTGGCGAATGCCGGACTGATCTGCCGCTACACCGGGTGTGACGGCAAGCGGTACCTGCACATCGTCGGGTGGTTCGAGCACCAGAAGATCGACAAGCCGAGCCAGTCCCGTATGCCGGTCTGTACCGGCCACCACCCCGACCACCGGTGCGGGCCCTGCAACGGCCCCTGCACCCTGCACCCCGAACCCTCGCCGAAGGCTCCCGGAGGGTTCGAGGAGGACTCGCCGAACCCTCCCCGAACCCTCGATCGGCCCGCGCGGCCCGCGTCGACCCCTCCCGCACCCACCCGGGCCACCTCAGCCCCGGCCTTGGACACCCGCGCCGCCGCCGCGACCACGCGCCAGGGAGGCGTTGGTATAACCGCAGGTCAGGAGGCGTTCTCCGAACCCTCTCCGAAGGCTCCCCGAATACTCTCCGAGGGCTCGGCCCCTGGATCTAGGATCTTGGATCCTGGATCTTTCTTCCCTACGGAGCGCGATGCGCCCGGCGCGGGCAGCGTCTCGGCGAAGCAGCTGATCGGCGAGTACGTCGCCTCGTGCAGCCGGCGGCCCCCCGACGACGTGATCGGGCACCTGGGGCGGATCACCAGGAAGCTGCTGGAAGAGGGCATCACCCCGGAGCACGTGCGGGCCGGGCTGCGGCGGTACGGCGAGATCCAGGGGTACCCGTCGCGGCTGCCGAGCCTCGTCAACGACGCCATGAACGCCCCCGGCGGATCGGGGGCTGGTTTGGCCCGTCCGGGATTCGGGTCTAACGTGCCCGCTCACAGGGCATGGACCAACCCGGTCGATGCCGCCACCGCCTACGCCGAGGAGCTGTGATGCGTACCCGAACCTGCGAACCCCAGCCCCTCGCCGGAGCCGGAACCCTCGATCGCCTCGGCCGGATCCTGGCCGCCCGGAACATCGACCCCGCCGCCGTCACAGCCCCGGACGAGCCGGAGCCGTACTCGCCGCTGGACGCCCTCGCCGCCGGGATGCCGCCGCGCTATCGGAGGGCGAAGGCCGATCACCCCCAGGTCCTGGCCTGGTGCCGGGAGGTCGCCGAACAGGCGGTCGCGCCGGGCATCGGCGCGCGGCGGCAGGTCGCCACCGGACCCAGCCTGCTGATGGCCGGGGTAGTCGGCGCGGGCAAGACCCACCAGGCGTACGGGGCGGTCCGGGTCCTCGTCGGGGCGGGGGTCGGGGTGCCGTGGCGGGCGACGACGGCCGCCGACCTGTACGCCGAACTGCGCCCCCGAGCCGGGGTGGACACCGAGCGGGAGCTGGGGGCCGTGGCCCGGGTGCCGTTGCTGATCCTGGACGACCTCGGCGCGGCGAAGGCCAGCGAGTGGACCGAGGAGATCACCTACCGGCTGGTCAACCGCCGCTACAACTACATCCTCCCGACCCTGATCACCTCCAACTTGGCGATCAAGGATCTCCGTGCGCACGTCGGTGACCGCGTCGCCTCCCGTCTGGCGCAGATGACCACGAGGGTCGAGTTCGCGCCGGTCGACCGCAGACGCACCCGCGCCGCTGCCTGACCCCAGGGCAAGCCGCTCCGCACGGGTCCGACCCGGCGTCCCGCACACGTCCCGACCAGGCACCTCCGCCGACGCCGCTTGCGCGCGGAGAGCGATCGGAGTACGCCCCGCATGCCCAGCACGACAAATACCCCCGCCCACCACCGGTCGCTGGAGGACCAGGACCGGCAGAACCAGGCCGCCTGCTGGTGCCCCGACAACCGCGCCGACCGACCTGACCGCCAAGGTCACGGTCAGTCCGACCACTCCGAGCGGATCGCGGTCACTCCGGCCAACTCTGCCGGTCGGCGGCCCCTCGGGCCGGTCAGGTCAGCGCCGGTCAGCCGGTGACCGCGCCGACCGGCCCGCCCTGGGTGGCCGGGGACCCGCAGGGCCCGGTCAGCCGGTCAGCGACTGGGAACGGTGACCCGGCGGACGACGCCAGGCGCGGTCACCGGCACCGCAAGGATCCCAGTTCGGGCGCCCAGGCCGCTGACCTGCGCGGTCAGCCGGTCACTCGCCCGGCGGTCAGTGACCCTGTGACCGCCCGTCCGGTCAGCCATCCACCGGTCACTGACCGGTCGGTCACCTCGGCGCCGGTCAGTGACCGCGAATCCCGTCGGGCCGGTGACCGGCCGTCTGACCCGGACACCGAGGAGCTGCTGGCGATCGCCCGGTCGGCGGTCAGAGCCGAGGACAAGCTGACCTGGCAGGTCATCGCCCAGGCCATCCGAGGTCAGAAGATCCCGCTGTCCAGCGACACGCTGACCCCCCGATGGCCCAGCTCCGCGAACAGCACGACCACCCCGTCACCACACGCCGGGACTGACCGCACACCACGACGGTGGGTGACCGGGCCGGATAGCACGGCCGGTCACCCATCCAGCGAGCGTCACCGTTCCGACTTCTTTCCAACCACAGGAGAACGCCGCCATGCGCACGACCCCTGCCATCCCAGCCGAAGTGGACACCTGGCTGGCCGTCCTGCACCACAGTTGCCACCTCCACCACGCCGAACCCGGACCCCACCGCATCTGGACGCTGTACCACCCTGTCCCGGCCATGGACCGAGCAGAGAACTTCCTGCATGAGGTCCACCAGCAGGACACGGGGTCGGGCCGGTGACAGCGAACGACTCGGCCGCCACCACCCCGGAACAGGAGCGTGAGGTCAACACGGCCCGTCGGGCAGCAAGTTGTGGGGTAAGCACTGCTTACCCCGCCCCCGCCTCGGAGAGGGCGGGAACTTCCCGTTCACCAGCAGGCCCCGGAGTGCCTGCCGCCGAACGGGACGACGGCCCAGGGGTGCCGTCCGTAGAGAAGGAGCAGCCGCAAAACACCGCAGCCCGCGCCGCCTCCCGCCGACGCCGTCCGCGCCACAGCGCCCAGCGCCGCACCTGCACCAGCCTGCGTTTCAGTGACGCCGAATGGACCGCCGTCCAGCAAGCCGCCGCTATCGCCGACCTCGCCCCCGGCGGCTACGCCGCAGCCGCCACCCTCGCCGCCGCGACCAGCCTCAACCCCACTGCCGCGATCGCGGACTACCGGCGCGGCGTGCAGGAACTCATGGAGTCCAACCGCCAGCTCGCCGCCGTCGGCAACAACCTGAACCAGGTCGCCCACTTCCTCAACGCCGGCGGGCGGGCCGCCACTGATCTGCGGCAGCTCCTGCACCGCATCGACACCGCACTGTCCGGTGTCGACGACGCGGTGGCGTGGCTGGTGCGCCGGTGATCCCCAAGATCCGCTTCGGCACCCGCAGCACGTACGGGCTGGTCCACTACCTGTTCGGTCCCGGCAAACGCGACGAGCACACCGACCAGCACCTCGTCGCGTCCTGGAACGACTTCGCTCCCGACCCCGGCCGCAACCCCCAGCACACCATCGCCCAGCTCGCCGCCCAGCTCGACCAGCCCGTCAAAGCACTCGGCGGCCGGGCACGGGAAAAGACGTTCTGGCACTGCTCGGTCCGCGCAGACCCAGGCGACCGGCACCTCGACGACAACGACTGGGCGGCCATCGCCCGCCGCATCGTGCGCGCCGTCGGCATCGCCCCCGAAGGCGACACCGCCGCCTGCCGATGGGTCGCCGTCCGCCACGCCGACCTGAAGTTCGACAAGCGCAAAGCCCAGGCCGAGGCCCGGCAGATAGAGAAGGACTACGGCCTGCGGCAGCTCAACCCGGGTGACGGCACCGCCGCGAAGAACCCCACGAGCCAGGAACGGTTCAAGGCCGAACGCACCGGACGCGTCGAGACTCCGCGCGAGACGCTGCGCGAAGCCGTCCGCGAGGCCCGCGCCGGAGCCGCTGGCGAAGCCGAGTTCTTCACCCGGCTGAAGGACAAGGGACTGCGGGTCAAACCCACCCTGGGCTCGTCCGGGGACCTCCTCGGCTACGCAGTCGCCCTGCCCGGCGACCGCAACGCCAAGGGTGAACCCATCTGGTTCGCGGGCTCCACCCTGGCCGCCGACCTCTCCCTGCCCCGCATCCGACTCCGCCTCGCAGGCGCCACCCCCGAACAGGACGTATCGCGCACCGACGGCCCGCGGACCAACTGGTCGGCGCCCGCCCGGGGACGCCGAACCGCGTCCGGGATCGCCGAGCGCGCGGTCGTCCTCTTGGACGGCGACGGCGACGGCGGCGAGGGCGCCGCCCAGCTTGTGGGGATCGGCGAAGTCCTGGACGCCGTCGCCCAGACGTCCCCGGCCGCGACCCGCGCCGAGCTGGCCGCCACCGCCCGCTGCTTCGAACGCGCCACCCGCAGCCACATCCGCGCCGAGCAAGCCGACACCCGCGCGCTGCGCTCGGCCGCGCGGGGCATCATCCGGGCCGGCGGGGCGCTGGGGCGGGGTGAGGACGGCGGCGCGACGCCGCCACCTGTCGTCGAGCACGGCCTCGTCGGGCCAGTACACGCGCAGGTGGAGCGAGAATCGTCCGTCGGGTGTGAGCAGCCAGTTGGCCTCGTCGCCGTAGGCGGGGGCCGGGCACCGCAGCGCGAGAACAGGCGACGGAAGCGTGTCTCGTTGGTTGAGCGCTCGGCCGCCGTGCGGCCCCGCTGCGTGGCTGGGGGGGCGGGGGACAGTGGCGGGTGGGGGGCGCGGTGGCCGGTTCGGTGGCGTTCGGCTGCCGGGGGTGTGCGACGCGGCGTACGGGAGCGCCGGTGCGGGCGGTCCGGTACGCCGCGCGCTGGGAGCGGGTGTGCGCCGAGCAGAGGCGGTGGGGGCTGGACGCGGACGCCGACCAGCCGCTGGAACACCTGGACCTGCGCGGCCTGCCGGAGGTGGTAGCCGCCCAGCGGCGGTGGGCCGCCGTGGCACGACGCGCCGTTCGTACCGGGGCTGAGCCCAGTGAGGTGGTCGCCCGCTGGTGGGACCATGCCGCTGCCTGGGAGCGCGAGGAGATCTGGCCGCGCCGGCTGCACCACGTCGCGGGCGGGGATGCCGGGCCGGACTTGGAACGATGGCGGGCGTTCGGCCGTGATGCGGTGACCTTCCCCGAAGTCGTCACCGTCGCCGGGGCGCTGCTGGACCCGGCGACGGCGGAACTGGTGTGGCACGACAGCGGAGCCGGGCGCCCCGGGTTGCATAGCCGCGACGCAAAGCGCCTTACCGATCTTCGACGATGAAGCACGCCCGCTGGTAGAGCTCGTCGAACGTGATGATCTCGACGTCCTGGATCGATGTCCGGTACAGCTCGAAGGAGCTGATCATTTCGGGGTTCACGGCGCCATTGGCCGTGAACTCGCGCAGACTACCGATCACCAAGGCCTGCCGGGGCCTGGTGGTGGACACTTCGACGCCGGTCGGGGTGCCGTCGTCTTCGTAGATGCGGGTGAGGAACTCGTGGGAGATGAGCTGCAGGGCCTTGGAGACGGTCTTCTGCACCTGCGCCACGCCGCCGCCCAGTTCCTTCGATGCCTGGAAAACGCCCGGGCGGTACGGGGTCTTGGCGAGCAGCTCCGTGTCGTGGGTCTTGATCTCGCAGAAGAGCATGCTGCTGATCAGGCCCTTGGACCGCATGATGGCGTCGATGCGTTTCCCAGCTCCGCCGAAGATGTTGGTACCGGTGGTGATGCGTTCCAGTTTGCCGTCGTCGATGGATTCGCAGGCGATGAGGTTGAGTCCGTAGCCGAAGATCCACTGGTTCGCCTCGAAGAAGGCCTGCCAGACCGCTTCCGCCCCGCGTGTCGTCGCCAGGCCCTCCTCCTGCTTGAAGCGGTCCGGATCGGTCAGCAGTCGCTCGAACCTCTGGAGCTGTTCCTTGCGGTTGCTGATCAGCCGGATGTCCTCCTCGGTGAGGCCACCGCCGATCGCGGTCCGGACCGCCCCGAGGACCGCAGTTCGGTCCTGGCCGGTCAGCAGTTGGGTCAGTTGTGCCTCGTCTGCGGCCACGAACTGGAGGGAGTCGCCGGGGGTGTTCAGCCCGGCGCAGCCCTGGAGGAAGTTGATGACCTTCCAGAAGTTCACGTGGACGTCGCCCGTGTCGACGATCGCCTTGACGGCCCGCGTGATCCCGGTGTCGGGCAACATCAGCTCGGCGGAGACCTCTCCTGGCTTCCTCTTGTCCTTCTTCCACAGCTTGATCCTCGGCGTGAAGGTGTCGCCCTTCTTGATGATGGTGACGCTGCACAAGGTGGCCACCCGGGGCCGGTCGTCGAGGACGAAGTCGGTGATCATCCGGCGTGCGCGGGTGTCGTAGAGGTAGTGGAACCCTGTGCTGTCCTGCGAGCTGCGGATCTCCAGGTCGGCGAAGTCCCCGCGCGTTACGTCGAAGGAGGTGGTGGTAAATGGGAGGCGGAGACCGCGGAGGATGGGCGTAGCGGGTGCCACACTCTGGGTCCGCCAGTCCGGCGCGATGTTGGGCAGCGGCCGGCCATCGCCTTCGACCACGAGACCCTGGACGTCGGTGCGTCCGAGCTGGCTGAGCAGGGTCTCCAGTGTCCCCCAGATGACCTCCTTCACCTCCTGGGTGCAGGCGGGCTGGAGCTCGCGCTCCACCGTCAGGACCGCCTCGTAGGTGTCCGCTGTCCAGCTGTCACCAGGTGTGGGGTGGAAGGAGCCGCCGTCGCGGCGCAGCGTCAGGACCGCGGTGCGCAGCAGGTCACGTGCGGTCTCTTCGCCGGCGCAGTCCAGGAAAGCGTAGGTCTGGCCGAGGACCAGGTCGAGCTTGCCCGCATCGTCGTCGTTCAGCGGCAGCGGGACCAACGGCCCTGTGGGCGGTATTCGGACCGGCGTGTAGATGGGGCGGCCGGAGAGGGAGCCGTGGGGACGCAGGCTCCACCCGTCCGGTGCCAGCAGCCGGTTCAGCTCCTCGACCTGCTTCATCGCCTCCCCGACACCGGAGGCGACCTCAGGATGGACGGTTCGTGCCAGGAAATCGAGCAGCACTTCGTCCGGCCCGTCGCACAGCTCCAGCCTCGGGTCCTCGAAGACCCAGTCGTCGTCCAGGTCAGGATTGTTGAGCCGGTGCTGCTGGATGTCAGCACGCACACTGGGGAGCCGGCCGTGATCGGACGAAGACCGGTCCAGGTCGTAGAGGGCCTCCAGGAACGCAACTTCGTCCAGCCTCCCCCACCAAGGCCTCGGCATCCCGCGCAAGTAATCGAAGATGTCGCGCCGCGTCACCGTCGTGATCGACGGCTGCGCATGTGCCGGGGCGGAGTCGCTGGGCGTCATGCGCCCAGAATGGACCGCAGGGCGGTCAGGCGCCGGTCTATCGAGACTTTTCATCTCCCAGACGCGCCGTCGCCCTGCGTACGCAGCAGCTGCTCGCGGAGCTCTGCCAGCTTTACCCGTCCCCGCCTTGCGGGCATTGGCCCCGGCGCGCGACGTTCAGCGACGCGGCCCGTGCCGTCGCCGTTTCACCGCCGCTCCTTCTCGCCTTCACCCTTGGTGTCTCCCGGGCGAGTTCGCCGATCCAGCGCCGCAGTTCCTCGAGCCGGGCCAGCCGCTCCTGCTCCAGCAGCGCGGCGGTGTCGCGCTACCGAGTGGCCGACCAGTCGATCAGCTTCGGCGGCACCCGGGCGATCTCCATGACCGGCCGCAGCCCCGGTGTGGGCGTGCGCGGCTCGGTCGCTAGGGCGTCTCCGCAAAGTCGGTAAGCCAGAGTCGTAGGCAGGCGATGGTGACTATGGCTTGGTAGTGCCGGGCGAGCTTGGCAGAAGGGTCTGCCGCACGATCGGGTGACATCTGAAATGGCTTGCCCTGTAGGGCGGGTGGGAAGGAAGCTGCTGTGCCGAATTCTTATCCGGAAGAGTTCCGTCAGGACGTTGTGCGGGTCGCGAGGAACTCGTGGCCCGGGCATGGCAGTGGAGCGGGTGGATACCGACTTCGGGGTCCATCCGATGAAGTTGTGGAAGTCGATTCACCGGTCGGATGTCGACGATGGGACGTTTCCGGGTGCATTCTGCACAGCGATCGCTGGCCGCAGTTCCGGCCCAGGAAACTCAGCGGGGCGCCCGATCGGCACGTGATGACCGGTTCGATATTAGGTCGGGCGATCGGCGACAATGCGGCCGTCTAGTCATTTTTCGGCCTGATGAAAAAGAATATCCTCGACGTCGCGCCTGGGTCAGGGCACCCGTGAAGAACTGCGACTCGCGATCGCGACCTGAACCGAGCGCACCTACCACCGGCGCCGCAGACACATAGCAGTCGCCCGGCTGATACCCATCGCGTACGAGACCGTCACGTCCACACCGGCCCGCCAGGCCGCGTGACCAACCTGCCACCAGAATCTGCAGCAGACCCAAGAAATCAGGTATCACCATGAGCATCGTTGGATCCCGGGCGGCAACGGCGCCGCTCATCGCCCAGGACCAGCGCGCCAGCGCCACCATCCTCCCGGCCCTGACTGCCGCCGAGCGCGGCGCCGAGTGGACAGCCAAGTACGGCTGCACCCCCATCTGCGTCATGAACCACACCGAGCCGGACAACAACCCTGGCTGGCACCAGGGCCCCGCAGCCCGGTGCGACACCCCGGCGAGTCTGGTCTGCGATTGGGACGGCGACACCGGCGAACCTCTCCTGGCGGCCCGCGTGACCACTGTGAACGGCACCCCCGAGGTCTTCGGCATCACGACCCGCCTGTGGGTGGACATCGCGGGCGACACGATGGAGCTGTCTGTCACGGAGGTCGACCAGTTCATCGCGGGTCTGGAGGGCTTCCTGCCCCAGCTGCGGGCGCTGCGTGCCCAGCTCGCCGAGGCCACCAAGGGCGACATCCCCGAGAACACCGAAGCCAAGATCCGATGGCACGCAGAGCAAAACACCCGCGCCGCGCGGGAATGGGCCGAGGCCAACCCTGGCCACGAGCCCTCGCTGATCAGCGAGGCCGAGGTCGCCCGGGACCGGGAGATCAACGAGGAGGTGACCAGGCGGTGCCCGGATATCGCGCGGGTCACCACGAGGCCCACCTCCCAGTGCACCTTCGAGGGCGGCCCGGCGGTCGTCGTTCGCACGGGCAAGCTCGGGAACCGGTACGGGCTGTGCGTCGACTGTGCAAGGACCATGGATATCAAGTGGGTCGGCGAGGCGGTGACGGCATGACCGCGCTCAGCGCTGACATGCGCGCCGCCCTCGACGCCGGCCGCACCAGCGACCCCCGACCTGAGGCGCGGAAGCTGTGGGACACATTCCAGAAGATCGCGGAGAAGTCCGCCGACCCGGACGGCACCCTGCTCGCGCTCTGCGAGTGGCTGCTCATCGAGGTCGACAAGAGCCGCGCCGAGCACGGCGTGACAGCGTTCAACACCGCGGCGACGGGAGGTGACTCGGGACAAAGAGCCGACGCCGCCTGCACCTACCCACGGTGTCAGGAGACCGGTCCGCACGACGAGGAAGTTAACTACGAGGACATCCCGGTCGGAGGTTCCCGGTGACCCGCACCCTTATGGCCGACGAGTCGATCTCATACCGCGACGCCCTCCAAGAGCTGCTCACCGCTCAGGGCATCGAGGCTTTCGAAGCCCGCGTAGACGACCCGATGCCGTTCGACGTCCAGGCATGGTTCGGGACGGTCAACGGCGTGCGGCGGGTCATCTACGCCGCCGGGCAGACCGACGCCTTCCGATTGGCGATTACCGTGCAGGCCCTCGCTGAGGGGCGGACCAAGTGACCGCGCTGACCGCTGCGGAGAACGCTGCCCAGGCCGCCGGTGACGGCGGGCCGGGTGGCGACCCGGTAGCGGCTCTGCTCGCCCCAGTCGATCAGGCGAGAGAGGGGGCGAAGGGCCCCCGGCGGACTGCGCGGTAGCCGGTAGCGAGAACCACTGCATCCGTACGGATCAAGCCCCGGTCCCGGCGTCGGCGTGTCGGCAGCGCAGTTCGATGGTGCCGTCCGGGTCGGCGGTAGAGGTTGCCGCCGCCGTGCCAGGGACGATCTCGACCGGGTTGGCGTCGACCGGCCGCCCGACGGTGGCCTGGTAGAGGTGGTCGTGGACATCGGCGAGGATCTCTGTGCTGGCCGCCTTGTACAGCTGCCACCGCTCGCCCACCAACCGGTCGTGTACGGCGGCGGGCAGGTCGTGGAAGTGGCGGGTGTAGTCGGGCGTGAAGTGCTCTAGGCCCAGCCTGGAGTAACTCCATCGGGGTGATCGCGCGGGTCCTGGTGAGCCAGCGCAGCCGGGCCGTCGCCGGTGCACACCAGGTCGAAGAAGATCTCGGCGCCGGATTGGCCGGAGCCGAGGACAGTGATGTCCCGGGCGCCGTCGAGGCCATGGCGTCCCGCCATATGCAACATCGTTGCTTTATGCGATCTGATGGTTTGCCAAGTGGATGAAGGGCCAGGGCGGGACTTTTGGTAGATCTCTGTGGTGTCGAGCCCAGAGATCGTCGTACCGGAGCTCCCGTTGCCGCGGCATTCTGCCACTTCGCCACCCACATCGTCAGCTCACGACGTCTGGCCGCTTTTTGCGCGTGGCTGGCTCTCCCCCCTGGGAGGCGCCGCCGCGGCGCCGTGTGCTGACGGCGCCGCGGCGGTGCTCTATCGATCGGCGGGTCCTCCGTCACACGCAAGACCTGTGATCGGTACGCGCTCGACGAGCTTGAACAGCGCGTTGGCATTGCCACTCATCGGCCGCCGTGTGAGCCCGGTGTGAGCCGGGACGCTCGTGGACGTGGTGGTGGCGTGCATCCTCGCCCGGACGGGATACCGATCTGACCAGACGGGACCAGCGGGGATTACTCGTCATCCTCCGGCACGGTGTCTGGGCGACTCATAATCCGCCGGTCGTGGGTTCGAGCCATCGTGATACAGCCCGCCCAGCTTCGCCAGATGTGGGCAGAGACGCTGCCGCTGGCCTGCCCGGTGACCCCCAAGCGGCTGATGAGGCACGGAGTAGCTCCTGGTGGAGGCCCTTCTGCAGTCCGGAATCTCAGGGACTTTTCAGGGACTTTCAGCTCTGTCGGAGGGACTTCCCGGGGACTTTTCGCTGTGCATACCAGGAAGGCTCCGACAGAGCTGAAAGACGAGAAACCCCAGGTCAGGGCTTACGCGGTCAGCACTCGATGACGTTGACCGCCAGGCCGCCGCGGGCGGTTTCCTTGTATTTGACCTTCATGTCGGCGCCGGTCTCCTTCATCGTCTTGATGACCTTGTCGAGGGAGACGTGGTGGCGGCCGTCGCCGCGCATGGCCATCCGGGCGGCGGTGACGGCCTTGACCGCGGCCATGCCGTTGCGCTCGATGCAGGGGATCTGGACCAGGCCGCCGACCGGGTCGCAGGTCAGGCCGAGGTTGTGCTCCATGCCGATCTCGGCGGCGTTCTCCACCTGCTCCGGGGTGCCGCCGAGGATTTCGGCGAGGCCGCCGGCGGCCATCGAGCAGGCCGAGCCGACCTCGCCCTGGCAGCCGACCTCGGCGCCGGAGATGGACGCGTTCTCCTTGAAGAGCATGCCGATCGCGCCCGCCGCGAGGAGGAAGCGGACGACGCCGTCGTCGTCGGCGCCGGGGACGAAGTCCAGGTAGTAGTGCAGGACGGCCGGGATGATGCCGGCCGCTCCGTTGGTCGGGGCGGTCACGACACGGCCGCCCGCGGCATTCTCCTCGTTCACGGCCATCGCGTAGAGGGTGATCCACTCCATCGCGCGGGCCGCCGCGTCGCCCTCGGCCCGCAGCTGGCGGGCCGACGTGGCGGCCCTGCGGCGGACCTTGAGGCCGCCGGGCAGGATGCCCTCGCGGGACATGCCGCGCCCCACGCACTCCCGCATCACCTGCCAGATCTCCAGCAGGCCCGCGCGGATCTCGGCCTCGGTGCGCCAGGCCTTCTCGTTCTCCAGCATCAGCGCGGAGATCGACAGCCCCGTCTCCCGGGACAGCCGCAGCAGCTCGTCGCCGGTGCGGAAGGGATACCGCAGCACCGTGTCGTCGAGCTTGATCCGGTCCGCCCCCACCGCCTCCTCGTCCACGACGAAGCCGCCGCCGACGCTGTAGTACGTCTTCGTCAGCAGCGCTTCGCCGTCGCCGCCGTACGCGGACAGGGTCATGCCGTTCGCGTGGTACGGCAGCGAACGGCGGCGGTGCAGCACCAGGTCCGTGGCCGGGTCGAAGTCCACCTCGTGCGCGCCGAGCAGCGCCAGCCGCTTGTCCGCGTGGATCACCGCCACCTCGGCGTCCGCCGTCTCGACGTCGACCGTGCGCGGCGAGTGTCCCGCCAGGCCCAGCAGGACGGCCTTCGGGGTGCCGTGCCCGTGGCCGGTCGCGCCGAGCGACCCGAACAGCTCGGCCTTGAGGGCCGCGGTCCGGGTGAGCAGATCGTCGGTCTTCAACCGCTGCGCGAACATCCGGGCCGCCCGCATCGGTCCCACGGTGTGGGAACTGGAGGGGCCTATGCCGATGGAGAAGAGGTCGAATACGGAGATTGCCATGCGTTCAGTGCTCCTGGATTACCGCGGACGCCGTTGTCCCCGGGTGCTGCTCGTGCGGGCCGCGGGGTGCGGCGGGCGCTGGCCCGCCGCAGCCCGCGGAGCGGTTCATGACGCCAGGGTCGGATACAGCGGGTGCCGCTCGGCGAGCGCGGTGACCCTCGCCCGGAGGGCGTCCGCGTCGAAGGCGGGCTGCAGGGCCGCGGCGATGATGTCGGCGACCTCGCGGAAGGCGTCCGCGTCGAAGCCCCGGGTGGCGAGCGCGGGTGTACCGATGCGCAGGCCCGAGGTCACCATCGGCGGGCGCGGGTCGTTGGGGATCGCGTTGCGGTTGACGGTGATGCCGATGCCGTGCAGGCGGTCCTCGGCCTGCTGGCCGTCCAGCGCCGACGCGCGCAGGTCGACCAGCACGAGGTGGACGTCGGTGCCGCCGGACAGGACGGCGACGCCCGCGGCCGCCAGGTCGTCCCCGCCGAGCCGGTCGGCGAGGATCTTCGCGCCCTCCAGTGTGCGGGCCTGCCGGTCGAGGAACTCGTCGGTGGCCGCGGCCTTGAAGGCGACGGCCTTGCCGGCGATGACATGCTCCAGCGGGCCGCCCTGCTGGCCGGGGAAGACCGCGGAATTGATCTTCTTGGCGAGGTCGGCGGTGGACAGGATGACACCGCCGCGCGGGCCGCCGAGCGTCTTGTGCGTCGTGGTGGTGACCACATGCGCGTGCGGTACGGGCGAGGGGTGCAGCCCGGCCGCGACGAGCCCCGCGAAGTGCGCCATGTCGACCATCAGATACGCGCCGACCTCGTCGGCGATCCGCCGGAAGTCGGCGAAGTCCAGCTGCCGCGGATACGCCGACCAGCCGGCGATGATCAGCTGCGGCCGGTGCTCCTTGGCCAGCCGCTCGACCTCGGCCATGTCGACCAGGCCGGTGTCGCCGTCGACGTGGTAGGCCGCGACCTTGTAGAGCTTGCCGGAGAAGTTGATCTTCATGCCGTGCGTCAGGTGCCCGCCGTGCGCCAGATCGAGACCGAGGATCGTGTCGCCCGGCTTGAGCAGGGCGAACATCGCGGCGGCGTTGGCCTGCGCGCCCGAGTGCGGCTGCACGTTCGCGGCCTCGGCGCCGAAGAGCGCCTTGACCCGGTCGATGGCCAGCTGCTCGATGACGTCGACATGCTCGCAGCCGCCGTAGTAGCGGCGACCGGGGTAGCCCTCGGCGTACTTGTTGGTCAGCACCGAGCCCTGGGCCTCGAGGACCGCGACCGGGGCGAAATTCTCCGAGGCGATCATTTCCAGGGTGGACTGCTGGCGGTGCAGCTCGGCGTCGATCGCGGCGGCGACCTCGGGGTCGAAGTCGTGCAGGGACTGGTTCAGCAGCGACATGGGATCTTCCTGGTGTACGGGTGGGGGCGGGGGCTCAGGCCGCGATGAAGGCGTCGTACTCGGCCGCGGTCAGCAGCTCCGCGCCGTCGTCCGAGACCTTCACCTTGAACAGCCAGCCTCCTTCGAACGGTGCGGTATTGACCAGCGACGGGTCATCGACGACATCCTGGTTGATCTCGGTGACCTCGCCGGACACCGGGGCGTACAGCTCGCTGACCGACTTGGTCGATTCCAGCTCGCCGCAGGTCTCGCCCGCGGTCACCGTCGCCCCCACCTCGGGGAGCTGGACGAAGACCACGTCACCGAGCGCGTCGGCGGCGTGCGAGGTGATGCCGACGGTCGAGGCGCCGTCCGCGGGGTCGGTGAGCCACTCGTGCTCCTTGCTGTAACGCAGCTGCTCAGGATTGATGCTCATGACGGAATTCTCCCGTATGCGAAGAGGTGATGACGGAGCCGACGCGGCAGCCTGTGGACAACCGGGCGCCTGTGGAAAAAGTCGGGGGGTTCAGCGCTCGCGCTGGTAGAAGGGCAGCGCCACGACGCGGTACGGCTCACGGCTGCCCCGGATGTCGACCGCGACCCCTTCCGTGCCCGGCGCGGCATGCTCCGCGTCCACGTACGCCATGGCGATGGGCACGCCGAGCGTCGGCGAGGGCGCGCCCGAGGTGACCTCGCCGATGAGGGCGCCGGACGCGTCCGTGACGGCGTAGCCGGCCCGCGGCACCCTGCGGCCCTCCGCGATCAGCCCCACGAGCTTGCGCGGCGGGATGTCCGCGGCCCTCGCCGCCGCCGCGGCCAGCGCCTCGCGGCCGACGAAGTCACCGGGCTTGTCGAACTTCACCACCCGCCCGAGACCCGCGTCGAAGGGCGTCACCTTCGCGGTCAGCTCGTGCCCGTACAGCGGCATCCCGGCCTCCAGGCGCAGGGTGTCGCGGCACGACAGCCCGCACGGCACGAGGCCGGCGTCCGCTCCGCCCGCAAGGAGCGCCTGCCACAGCCGCTCGGCGTCGGCGGGCGCCACGAACAGCTCGAAGCCGTCCTCGCCTGTGTAGCCCGTCCTGGCGATCAGCGCGGACACGCCCGCCACGGTCCCGGGCAGCCCCGCGTAGTAGCGCAGCCCGTCCAGGTCGGCGTCGGTGAGCGCGGCGAGGATGCCGGGCGCGGCGGGACCCTGGATCGCCAGCAGGGAGTACGCGTCCCGGTCGTCGGTCACCTGCGCGTCGAAGTCCGCCGCGCGCAGCGCGACCGTGTCCAGCACCGTCTGGGCGTTGGAGGCGTTGGCGACGATCAGATAGCGCTGCTCGGCGAGCCGGTAGACGATCAGGTCGTCCAGGATGCCGCCGTCGGGCGCGCAGACCATCGTGTAGCGGGCCTTGCCGACCGCGAGCGCCGACAGATGGCCGACCAGGGCGTGGTCCAGCGCCTGCCCCGCCTGCGGCCCTGTCACGGTGATCTCGCCCATGTGCGACAGGTCGAAAAGGCCGGCCCTGGTGCGTACGGCCTGGTGCTCGTCGCGCTCGCTGCCGTACCGCAGCGGCATGTCCCAGCCGGCGAAGTCGGTCATGGTCGCGCCCAGGGCGCGGTGCACCGCGTCGAGGGCGGTACGGCGGGGGGAAGCGGCGGGCGGCGCGCTCAGCGGTTCGTTCGAGGGTTCGGTCATCGAGAGGGCTCCCAAAGGCGGCGGACAGGGGACACGGACTGCGGTCGGGGTGTTCACCCCGGCCTCCCCATCTGTCATCGGAACCTGAGAGGTTCACCGTGACCCCTGCGGGCCGCGGCTTGCACCTTGGGTGGGGCGGGACCGGTGACGGCCGCCCGCTTTTCAGATCTGCCTCGCCCGCGCGGTATCTGTGCCTGAGAGATTCAAGGGAAGACTTGCTCCTTCGGCGCCCGGCCCCAGGCGGTGGGGCCGGAACTCTCCCGCGCGGCCTCCAACGGCCGGTATGCGTATTGTGCCGCCATCATTGCATGCCCGGGCGTCGGGGGCGCTCAGCCGCTACTGTTTCCGGGCAGGACACGGGCACCGACAGTGGCACAAGCGCGGACAAGGGTGGACATGGAGAATCCGGCACCTTACATATGGCCGGCGAACGAGCTCGAGGAAGTGCTGGCCGCGAGCCTCGGCAATCCCTCGGCGACCCCCCGGCTGCTGGAGGTCCTCGGCCGTTCGCACGTATGGGTGCCGCTGCCCAACGGCGGCGCGCCCGACTCCGTCGCCCTCGACCTGCCCACCCTGGAGCTCGGCGGCGCGCCCTATGTGCCGGTTTTCAGCTCCGAGCAGCAGTTCCGGCAGGCCGCGGAAGGCATGTCCTGCACCGTCGCGCCGGTACGCGACTTCGCCCGCGGCCTGCCCCCGCTGATGGGTATCGCCGTCAACCCGGGCGGCGCCGTCGGAGTGCCGCTGCCGCCCGCCGCCGTCGCGGAATTGTGCCGCGCCGAGCGGATCGGGGCGTACGGCGAGCAGAGCCCGGGCGGCGCCAGGGTGCGGCTGTGGGAGCCGGCCCCCGACGAGGAGCCCGTGGACTTCCTGGCCGTCGCCGCCGCGGAATACGCCGTCAGCCCGATGGTGCTCAGCGCCCGCCGCGCAATGGCCGCCGTCGAGGAGGATCCGCCCGCGCTCTTCGTCGGCGTCGAACTGGACAGCTGGCAGGAACAGGACAGGGCTGCCGCCATGGACGCGCTCGGCCGCGCCCTGGGCGCGGCGCCGCTGCCGTGGCCGGTCCACCTCATCCTGCTCGACATCGCCCAGGACCCGGTGGGGGACTGGATGCTGGAGGCCGTGCGACCGTTCTACAGCCGGGACTGAGACCGCACCCGCGGTCAACTCCCTTACGCGGCCCGGCGCTTGCGTATACCCGCCGTATACGCGGCATTTAGCCGGCGCAGCTTGAGTCGGTCAGCGTTCCACCCGGAACAGTCGACCTGATTTGATGGCGGAACACCGAACGACGGGAAAGGGGCGGTCCGACGTGATCGCGGGCGCGCAAGGCGGCGCGGCGGCCGGCCATGTGGAGCAGATGCTGCTCCAGGTGGCGCCCGGCCGCTTCGACGCATACGAGAACCTGCTCGCGTCGCTGGCCGACGGCCAGGTCTGGATGCTGCTCTGGCAGGGCACACCGGGGGCGCCCGACGCGCAGTACGCGGCCATGGAGGTCGGCGGCCACCGCTATGCGCCGTGCTGCACCTCGCCCAGGGAACTGGCCGCCAGCGGCTGGAACCGGGACCACGAGATCGTCTCGGGCCGGGACATCGCCCTGACCCTCTTCCCCGACCACTGCGGCCTGTGGCTCAATCCGCACGCCAATGGCGGCGGCGTCGGCATCCCCTGGCCCGACCTGCGCCGGGTCGCGGGCGGGCTGGACCTGCTGCCCGCCGGGCCGCTGCAGATCGGCGAGCCGTCACTGCAGATCCCGCAGTTCTACGCGCTGCTGGCCAAGGCCGCGCACCGCACCCACGCGGTACGTGCGCTGCGCCAGGCGTGGGTCCAGCCGTCCCTGGGCGAGCCCTACCTCGCGATCGGCGTCGAGGTCTACGACTCCTCGCCGCAGGCCGTCGAATCGGTCCGCCTGATGATGCAGCAGGCGGTGGCCGGCGTACCGGAAGGGCTGTCCGTCTCCACCGTCGCCATGGCCGACACCTATGACCCGGTCGCGCTGTGGCTCCGCGCCAATGCGCAGCCCTTCTTCGACCGCGAGGCCTTCTCCGGGCCCCCCGCGTGGGGGCCGCCGCCGCGTACGTACTGACCCCTGCGGGGGCGCCGTACGTATCCGGTCAGGCGGGGAGGGCCGCGTCCAGGAGGCCGAGCGGCGGGGCGCCCAGCGCCAGCAGGTCGGCGTGGAAGCCCGGAAGGGTGAAGGACGCGGAGCGCTCCGCACGGGCGCGCACCCGCCTGATCTCCAGCTTGCCCCAGGTGTAGCGCCCGTAGCCCGCGTCGAAGGTGCCGCGCCTGGCCTCCGCGGCGGCCCCAGCGGGAGCGAGGTGGGCGTCCCGCATGAACAGCCGGGTCGCCTCGCCGACATCCATGGCGCCGGTGTGCATGCCGATCGCACAGGTCAGCCGGGTGACCCGGACCAGCGCCTCAAGGGCGACGCCGATGGCGAAGCGCGGGTCGCGGGCGCGGAAGCCCTCGTCGAGGCAGACCTCCTCCACGTAATGCGCCCACCCCTCGCAGAAGGACAGGCTGTGCAGGGTCCGCCGGACCGGGCTGGTCGCGTGCCGCAGGGCGCGCCCGTGGGCGAAGTGGCCGGGGGCGACCTCGTGCACGGTGATCGACGGCAGGCTCGTACGGCTGAAGACCGTCAGCCACTCCTCCCGCTCCTGCGCGGGCCAATCGGGCTCCGGCGGGGTCACGTGGTACCAGGAGGGCGATTCGGGCTCTCCCGGCCCCGCCCAGGTCATCATCGCCATCGCCCAGCGGCGGGACGGCGGCGCGGGCCCGACCAGGCACTCGCCGTCCAGATACGGGGCGAGGCGGCGCTCGCGGGTGAAGGCGATGACCTCCTCGGTGAGCCGGGCCGCGGCCGGGATGACGCCGTCGGCGCCGGGGTGGTCGGCGAGCAGTTCGGGGATCAGCTCGTCGGGCATGCGGTTCCTGTCGAGTGCCCGGCAGGAGTCGGCGAGCAGCAGGCCGAGCCGTACACGTTCCTTGTCCGCGGCCTCCGCCAGTGCCGTGAGGTCCACCCGCAGGCCCTCCTGCCCGCCCATCAGCGCGGCCAGCGCCCGGCCGCCGAGCCGCGGGTCGGGGTCGCCGTTCACGGCCGCGTGCTCCAGACGGGCGATCAGCCGGGCGTGCGCGGCGAGCGCCTCGGCTTCCGGGGCGCCCTGGTCAGGATCCAGGTCGGCGGCCAGCCCGTGCGCGGAGCCGAGCAGCGCCGCGGCCACGGGGGCGCTCACCCGGTCGAGTGAGGCCAGCGCGGCGTCCACCGCGTCGGGCCAGCGTGCCAGGTGCTTGCGGCGGGCCGCGGCACGCTCCTTGCGGGGCGCGTACTCCCGGTCGTAACAGGCGAGTTCGAGATTGGACAGATGCGGGTACGGGTCGCGCCTGTGCAGTTCGAGGTCCCCGTACTGCGTCCGCAGCGACTCCTCGAACACCGCCAGGTGCGCCTCGTCGTGCGGGTCGTCGAGCGGCCCGGAAGCGCGCTTCGCACTGTCGACCGCGGCCAGGGCGCGGCGTATCCCGTCGGGGGAGAGGTCCTGAACACGGCCGTCGTATTCGTGCAGCCCGGCCATCTCGCGGACGGTGGGCATCATCAGGTCGCACACCGCTCGAAGCCGATCATCCATCCCACGACCGTAGCGCCGTGCCCGCCGTCCGTCTGCCCGGGGCGGCAGGTGAGTCGGTGTGACGTGTCAGGTCTGGCCCGCGGTCCTGGCGCGGCTGACGGCCGGGCCGATCGCCCGGATGACGTCCGCGACCTCGTCCGCGGTCGTGGTGTGGCCGAGCGAGAAGCGCAGGGTGGCCCGCGCGTGGGTGGCCGGCTGGCCCATCGCCAGCAGTACATGGCTGGGCTGCGCCACACCCGCGGTGCATGCCGACCCGGTGGAGCACGCGATGCCCTGCGCGTCCAGCAGCAGCAGGAGGGCGTCGCCCTCGCAGCCGGGGAAGGTGAAGTGCGCGTTCGCGGCGAGCCGGCCCTCGGGGGAGGGGTCGCCGTTCAGAATGACGTCGGGCACCGCGGCCCGGATGCCGCGCACCAGCTCGTCGCGCAGCGCGCCGACCGACGCGGTGTATTCCCCCCGCCTTTCCGCGGCGAGGGAGCCCGCCGTGGCGAAGGCCGCGATCGCCGGCACATCGAGGGTGCCCGACCTGCTGCGCTCCTGCTCGCCGCCGTGCAGCAGCGGCACCGGGGTGTCGTCCCTGCGCAATACGAGCGCGCCGACGCCGTACGGGCCGCCGACCTTGTGCCCGGTGACCGTCATGGCGTCCAGGCCGCTGGCCGCGAAGTCGACATCGGTCTGCCCGAAGGCCTGCACCGCATCGGAGTGCATCGGTACGCCGAACTCGGCGCAGACCGCCGCGAGGCCGGCGACCGGGAGGATCGTGCCGACCTCGTTGTTCGCCCACATGACGGTGACCAGGGCCACGTCCTCGGCCCCGCCCGCCAGCGCCGTACGCAGAGTGTCGGGCTGCACCCTGCCGTACGCGTCCACCGGCAGCCACTCCACGGCGGCGCCCTCGTGCTCGGCCAGCCAGTGGACGGCGTCCAGCACGGCGTGGTGCTCCACCGGGCTGGCCAGGACGCGGACCCGGCGCGGGTCCGCCGCGCGGCGCGCCCAGAACAGGCCCTTCACGGCCAGGTTGTCCGATTCGGTGCCGCCGCCGGTGAACACGATCTCGCTCGGGCGCGCGCCCAGCGCCGCCGCGAGGGCCTCTCTCGACTCCTCGACGGTCCGCCGGGCGCGCCGGCCCGCCGCGTGCAGTGCGGACGCGTTCCCCGTCACCGTGAGGTGGGAGGTCATCGCCTCGACCGCCTCCGGGAGCATGGGCGTGGTGGCGGCGTGATCGAAGTAGGCCATGATTTCCCGATTCTACGTTCCACCGGGGTCCGCCCGACTCCCCGCCCGCACCCTCCTCCGGGGCTGCCGCCCGCGCCCAGGTGAGTGCCACTCGCGGTGGCCCACCGCCCTCCCCCCGACCGTGATCGCGCGCGCAGTTCCCCGCGCCCCAGGTGCGTTGCCCCCTGCGGCAGAGGACGAGCCCCGCAGTGGCGCGAGGAACTGCGCGCCCAGCCGAGGCGCACCGCAAGTGTGAACGCCACCGCAAGTGGCACCCCCAGGGGCGCGGGGAACTGCGCGCCCAGCCCCCACCGGGGGAAAGCAGCGACGCCACGGCAACCGGCACCCACCGAGGGGCGCGAGGAATTGCGCGCGCAACCACGACGGTGGAAAAGACAGGGACGCCACCGCAAGTGGCAACCCCTGAGGGGCGCGAGGAACCGCGCGACAACCCCCCGGGGGAAGGTCCCGGGGCGGGCACGGAGGGGCAGGACGAGGGGTCAGGGGCGCGGGGCGCGAGCCAGCTGGCGGGACTGGGCCACCAGACGATCTTTGGCGTCCCAGACTTCCGCGTCCTCCTCCAGCAGGCCGCCGGCCAGATTCCGGGTGGTCAGGGACACCCTGACCGGCCCAGGAGCCGGCTGGCACCGCAGATGCACGGTGAGTTCGAGCGTCGGCACCCAGCCGGCCAGCCCCATGTCGAACGCCGTGGGCGGCAACGCGTCCACGGCCAGCAGCAGCGACATCGCGTCGTGGTCGCGCCCGTCGGCGAGGCCGAGCCACCCGCGCATGTCGCCGGTCCCGGAGGGCGCGCCGACGGCCCATCCCGCGGTGGCCGGGTCGAGCCGCAGGTCGAGCCGTTCCAGGATCGCGGTGGAGCCGGTCACCGGCCCGCCGTCGGGCGCGTCGGACGAGCTGACGCAGCCGTCGTAGGACGGCATCGACGGCGGCGGCGCGGTGGTGCGGACATCGTCCGGGAGCGCGGCGAGATCGCCGTACGCGGCGAGGACCCGGATCCGCTCGACCTCGCGCCCCTCGGCGTCGCGCTGGCAGAGCGACGCCTGCCCGGTGGACATGGTGCGCCCGGCGCGTACGGTCTCGGTCCTGATCACGGCGGGCCCCGGTTCCGACGCGGTCAGATAGTGCGCCGTGATGGTGATCGGATCGGGATGCGGCAGCGCGGCACGCAGCGCGCGGCCGACGACGGCCAGCAGATAGCCGCCGTTGACGGCCTTGATGATCGTCCAGCCCGCCGACAGGTCGGTGTCGTACGTGCCGGACTCCGCCGGCCTGGCCACCACCGCTGTGTCGCGGTCGAACTCGCTGTCCCCGATGGCCGCACGGGCCGCTGCATATGCCATGAGTCGATGTTACCCATCGGTAGCCGCCGGTTGTCCAGCCCTGCCGGGCCGTCCGCAGGACAACGCTGAGCGCCCGCTTGTCTCTTCCGCGCGGGTCCGGGCCCGCCCCGTACCCCTGTGGATAACCGGGCGGCCCGCCGCGGCCGGGCCGTTACCCTGGACAGGTGAACGACTTTCCCCACCCCACCGAGCGCAAGCGGCTGCGCGTGCTCGCCGCCATGAGCGGCGGCGTCGACTCCGCGGTCGCCGCTGCCCGCGCCGCGGAGGCCGGGCACGACGTGACCGGGGTCCATCTGGCGCTGTCGGCGAATCCGCAGAGCTTCAGGACCGGGGCCCGCGGCTGCTGCACGGTGGAGGACTCCCGGGACGCCCGCCGCGCGGCCGACGTTATCGGCATCCCCTTCTACGTGTGGGACCTCGCCGAGCGCTTCCGCGAGGACGTGGTCGCCGACTTCGTCGCCGAATACGCGGCGGGCCGCACCCCCAACCCCTGCCTGCGGTGCAATGAGAAGATCAAGTTCGCCGCCCTGCTCGACAAGGCGCTGGCGCTGGGCTTCGACGCGGTCTGCACCGGGCACTATGCCGCGGTCGTCACCCGGGAGGACGGCTCCCGCGAACTGCACCGGGCGAGCGACGCGGCCAAGGACCAGTCGTACGTCCTCGGCGTGCTCGACGAGCGGCAGTTGGCGCACGCGATGTTCCCGCTCGGCGACACCCTCACCACCAAGGAAGAGATCCGGGCCGAGGCCGCCCGCCGCGGCCTCGCGGTGGCCAAGAAGCCCGACAGCCACGACATCTGCTTCATCGCCGACGGCGACACCCAGGGCTTCCTGGCCAAGAGCCTCGGCAGTGCGCAGGGCGCGATCGTGGACGAGAGCGGCGCCCAGGTCGGCACCCACGAGGGTGCGTACGGCTTCACCATCGGCCAGCGCAAGGGCCTGCGGCTCGGCATCCCCGCCGACGACGGCAAGCCCCGCTATGTGCTGGACATCTCGCCGGTCAGCAACACGGTCACGGTCGGCCCCGCGGAGGCGCTCGACGTGACCGCGCTCACCGCGATCCGCCCCCGCTGGTGCGGCGCCCCGCCGACCGGCCCGGCCGCGTACACGGCCCAGTTGCGCGCCCATGGCGACGATGTGCCGGTGACCGCGGAGGTCGTCGACGGCGAGCTGCGGGTACGCTTCGGCGCCCCGGTACGCGGCATCGCGCCAGGACAGGCCGTGGTGCTCTACGACGGCACGCGCGTCGTCGGCTCCGCGACCATCGCCACCACCGACCGCGCCACCGCCCGCCACCAGGAGAAGCCCACGGTGACCGTATGAACATCGGCGTCTTCCTGTCCGCCGCCGACCTGGGCGAGCAGTACACCGTGCCGGCCCGGGAGTTCGGCAGGCTGATCGGCGAGGGCGGCCATACCCTCGTGTGGGGCGGTTCGGAGTCCGGCCTGATGAAGGTCGTCGCGGACAGCGTCCAGGAGGCCGGCGGGCGGCTGGTCGGCGTCTCGGTGGTCTTCCTCCAGGACAAGGCGCGCGCGAACGCCGACGAAATGGTGATCGCCGAGGACCTCGCCCAGCGCAAGGCGGAGCTGCTGCGCCGCTCTGACGCCCTCGTGGTGATGGTCGGCGGCGCCGGCACCCTGGACGAGGCCACCGAGATCCTGGAGCTGAAGAAGCACCGGCTGCACGCCAAACCGGTGGTCCTGCTCAACAGCGCCGGTTTCTACGACGGTCTCGAGCTGCAACTGCGCAGGATGGACGCGGAGGGCTTCCTGCCCCTGCCGCTGTCCGAGCTGGTGTATTTCGCCACGGACGGCGCCGACGCCCTCGCGTACCTCCAGGAGCAGATGTGAGCGGCCCGCGCGTCCACCTGGTCACCGGCGCCGGTTCCGGCATCGGCAGCGCCGTCGCGCAGCGGCTGCTGGAGCGCGGCGACGAACTGTGGCTGCTGGCCAGGGACGCCGGGCGGGCCAGGGAGCTGGCGGCCCGTCACCCCGGCGTCCGTACCCTGGTCGGCGACCTTGCGGAGCCCGCCCGGCTGTCCTGGGCGCTGGGCCACCAGTCGCCACCCGACCGCCTCGACTCGCTGCTGCACATCGCCGGCACCGTCGAGCTGGGCGTGGTCGGCGACCTCACCCCGAAGATCTGGCAGGAGACGCTGGCCGTCAACCTGATGGGTCCGGCTGAGCTGACCCGTCTGCTGCTGCCCCAGCTCCGGCTGTCCCGCGGCCATGTCGTCTTCGTCAATTCCACCTCCGGGCTGAGCGTCAGCGCCGAGTGGAGCGCGTACGGCGCGAGCAAGTTCGGCCTGCGCGCGCTGGCCGACGCCCTGCGCGCCGAGGAGCACGCGGCCGGCGTCCGTGTGACGTCGGTCTACCCGAGCCGTACCGCGACCCCGATGCAGCAGAAGGTCCACCAGCAGGAGGGCAAGCCCTACGACCCGGCCCGCTGGATCGCCCCCGAGTCGGTCGCCACCACCGTCCTCACCGCCCTCGACCTCCCCGCGGACGCCGAGATCACCGACCTGACGATCCGCCCGGGCCAGTAGCGGCGGCGGCGAAGCGGGCCGGGGCGGCGCGGAAGGCTACCCTTCCGGCGTGAGCAACGATGTGAGCAACGATCTGCACCTCCCCGAGGCCACCGCGACCGGCGTGGGTTCGATGCCGGGCGGCGACGCCCGAGAGGCGGCCCGCATCGCGACCGAGGCGTCCGAGGGCATGGTCTTCCTGCCCGAGCTGCCCGCCCGCGGCCCCGGCGCCGACATGATCGGCCGCAGCCTGGGGCTGCTGGTCGAGATGTACGCCCGGGTCGAGCCCAGCGGCTGGCGGTTCGGCGACCGGCCGGGCCGGGACACCAAGCGGGCCAGATCGTGGCTGGGCGAGGACCTGGACGCCCTGGAGGAATTCACCCAGGGCTACGAGGGGCTGGTCAAGATCCAGGCGGTCGGCCCCTGGACGCTGGCCGCGTCCGTGGAGACCCGGCACGGCGAGGCCGCGCTGCGGGACCTCGGCGCCTGCCGCGACCTGGCCGGATCGCTGGCCGAAGGGCTCACCGCGCACCTCGCCGACGTCCGCCGCCGGATCCCCGGCGCGACCGTCGTCCTGCAACTGGACGAGCCGTCCCTGACGGCGGTGCTGCGCGGGCACATCAGGACGGCCAGCGGCTACCGCACCTACCGGGCGGTCGACCGGGCCGTGATCGAGTCGGCGCTGCGCGAGCTGATCACGGCGGCGGGCGTACCCGTCACCGTCCACTCCTGCGCCCCGGACATCCCCTTCGCGCTGCTGCGCCGGGCGGGTGTGGCCGGCGTCTCCTTCGACGCGGACCTGCTCACCGAGCGTGACTGGGACGAGTTCGGCGAGGCCGCGGAGGCGGGCACCGCGCTCTTCGCCGGTGTCGTGCCCGGCAAGGACGCCCCGTTGTCAGACCCTGCCGGTAGCGTGAGTGGTGTTCGGGCGTTGTGGCGCAGGTTGGGGCTGGCGCCGGGGGCTCTGGGATCCTCCGTCGCCGTGACTCCGTCCTGCGGTCTGGCGGGGGCCTCACCGGCCTATGCCCGTGCCGCGCTCGTGCATTGCGCGAAGGCGGCACGCTCGCTCGTCGACAACCCTGAGTAGTGAGGAAGGACGGGGTCGTGGAGGACACGGAGATTCCCGCGGAGGCGCGGGCGGAGCACGCACGCCTTGCCGAGCAGGTCGAGGAGCACCGCTTCCGTTACTACGTCAAGGACGCGCCGGTCGTCAGCGACGCCGAGTTCGACAAGCTGCTGCGCAGCCTGGAGGGTGTCGAGGAGCGGCACCCGGGCCTGCGCACCCCGGACTCGCCCACCCAGAAGGTCGCGGGCGCGTACGAGACGGAGTTCACCTCCGTGCAGCACCGCGAACGGCTGCTGTCGCTGGACAACGCCTTCACCGACGAGGAGCTGGCGACCTGGGCCGACCGGGTCGCGGCCGAACTCGGCCCGCCGGACAACACGCACAGCCCGTACCACTTCCTGTGCGAGCTGAAGGTGGACGGCCTGGCGGTCAACCTCACCTACGAGCGCGGCCGGCTCACCAGGGCGGCGACCCGCGGCGACGGGCGGACCGGCGAGGACATCACGCCCAATGTGCGCACCATCGCCGACATCCCCGACCGGCTGGCCGGCGACCGGGTGCCGGAGCTGGTGGAGATCCGCGGCGAGGTCTACTTCCCCGGTGAGAAGTTCGAGGAGCTGAACGCGCGGCTGGTCGAGAGCGGCGAGAAGCCGTTCGCCAACCCGCGCAACGCGGCGGCCGGTTCGCTGCGCCAGAAGGACCCGCGGATCACCGCGTCCCGCCCGCTGCGGATGGTGGTGCACGGCATCGGCGCCCGCACGGGCTTCGACATCGACTGCCAGTCGCACGCGTACGGCCTGCTGCACGAGTGGGGCCTGCCCACCGCCCGCCACAACAAGGTGGTCGACTCGCTCGCCGCCGTGAGGGACTTCATCGGCTACTACGGCGAGCACCGGCACGACGTCGAGCACGAGATCGACGGAGTGGTCGTCAAGGTCGACGAGATCCCGCTGCAGGGGCGGCTCGGCTCCACCTCCCGCGCCCCGCGGTGGGCCATCGCCTGGAAGTACGCCCCCGAGGAGGTCAACACCAAGCTGGTGGAGATCCGGGTCGGGGTCGGCCGCACCGGGAGGGTCACGCCGTACGCGGTGGTGGAGCCGGTGACGGTGGCCGGGTCCGAGGTGGAGTTCGCGACCCTGCACAACCAGGACGTGGTCAAGAAGAAGGGCGTCCTGATCGGCGACACCGTCGTGCTGCGCAAGGCGGGCGACGTCATCCCGGAGATCCTGGGCCCGGTGGTGGACCTGCGGGACGGCACCGAGCGGGAGTTCGTGATGCCCGCGGAGTGCCCGGACTGCGGCACCGCCCTGCAGCCCATGAAGGAGGGGGACATCGATCTGCGGTGTCCCAACGCCCGCTACTGCCCTGCCCAGTTGCGCGAGCGGATCTTCTATCTCGCTGGCCGCCGCAGCCTGGACATCGAAGGGCTCGGCTATGTCGCGGCCACCGCGCTGACCCAGCCGCTCGACCCGCACGAGCCGCCGCTCAAGGACGAGGGCGACCTGTTCGGCCTGACGATCGAGCAGCTGCTGCCGATCCGCTCGTACGTCCTGGACCAGGACACCGGTCTGCCCAAGCGCGACCCGGAGACCGGCGAGCCGAAGGTCGTCACCTTCTTCGCCAACCAGAAGGGCGAGCCGAAGAAGAACGCGCTGGCGATGCTGGAGAACATCGCGGCGGCCAAGGACCGCCCGCTGGCCAGGGTCATCACCGGTCTGTCCATCCGCCATGTGGGCCCGGTCGCCGCCGCCGCGCTGGCCCGCGAATTCCGCGATCTGGACCGGATCAAGGACGCGGCCGAGGAGGAGCTGGCGGCTGTGGACGGGGTCGGCGGCACCATCGCCGCCTCCGTCAAGCAGTGGTTCGCCGAGGACTGGCACCAGGAGATCATCAGGAAGTGGCGGGACGCCGGGGTGGTCTTCACCGAGGAGGGCTCGGACGAGGGGCCGAGGCCACTCGAAGGGCTGACGGTGGTGGTGACCGGAACTTTGTCGACCTATACCCGGGATGGCGCAAAAGAGGCGCTGGGCACCCAAGGTGCGAAAGTCACCGGAGCGGTGTCCAAAAAAACGGACTTCGTCGTGGTCGGCGACAACCCCGGATCCAAGTTCGACAAAGCCGTGCAGCTGAAAGTGCCTGTTCTGGACGAGGCCGGCTTCGCGGTGCTGCTCGCGGACGGCCCTGACGCGGCCCGGCTAAACACGGTGAATCCCGTGGAAACGGACACCGCGGCAGCGGCCCCGCCGGACGCCGGAACTGACGGTGAATCCGGCTGAATGGCCCGAGGATGTCACCCGATCGGCCTATATCAGAATACGGCGATGTGCCTGGTCGCATTCGGGCAACCACGCTCGATCGGTGCCCGGGATGCCGCGAGGCGGCCTAGTGTTGAGACGCGCGCCCGCCGGGATGAACGTTCCGGCAGTACGTGCGGAACTCGACCGCGCGCAGGGCGTGGTGGACCTGCTTGCCACACCGGGCTGCGAGAGGGACAGGCATGCGACCGACGGAGAGTGCCGGAGCGGCACCGCTGCTCCGCAGCGCGCCCGTGGCCGAGCTCCCGTCCCTGACACCGTCGCTGTCCAGGACGCTGGTGCGCCACGGGGCGCCGCCGGCCGCCGCGGTCTGCGTGGTGGTCGGCGTCATCCAGGTGCTCGGCCGCGGCCACGCGCTCTTCCCCGGCGGCACCGCGGGCTGGGGCTTCGCGATCCTCACCGGCATCATCGTCGGCCACCTGGTGGCGATGGGCCGGGACCGCTGGTGGGGCGGCACCGGTTCCGGCGCCGCCCTCACCCTGGCGATGCTGATGATCAACGGCTGGGTGGCCGCGGTGCTGGTCAGCCTGGCCGTGGTGACCCTGGTCGGCGCCGCCCGCAGACACCGCTGGCGGCAGGCCGCGCTCTACGGCTCCATCGACATCCTCGGCATCGGCGCAGGCGCCCTGATGCTGACCCTCTGCGGCACCCACCCCACCGTCGAGCACCCCTGGGACCCCGACGACTGGGCGATGTCCGCCGTCCCGATCGTCATCCTGGCCGCACTGACCTATCTGGTCGCCACCCGCGCCCTGCTGTGGTGCGCCTTCGCGCCCCGCGGCGGCGGCCTGCCCACCGTGGCCCGGTCCGCGCTGATCAGGCAGGGCATGTTCGGCGGCGCGCTGCTCGGCATCTCCCCGCTGATACTGGTCGTCGGCTGCGACATGCCGGTGCTGCTGCCGCTGTTCTCCGTACCGCTGATCGCGCTGGACTCGACGCTGTGGATCGCGCACGCCCGCGCCGAGGAGCAGCTGCGCGACCCGCTCACCGGGCTGCCCAACCGCCAGTGGCTGCTGGAGCGCGCCTGGACCGCGCTGGACGACGCCCTGGAGGACTACGAGCGGGCGGACCCCGGCTTCCTCGCCGCGACCGGCGGCAAGGGCACGCACCCGCCGGCCGGCTGCGGCAGGGTCGGGCTGATCCTGATCGACCTGGACAAATTCCGTTCCGTCAACGACACCCTCGGGCACCTCGCCGGTGACCGGCTGCTGCTCCAGGTCGCCGACCGGCTGCGGCTCGCGCTGCCGCGCGGCGCCGAGGCGGCCAGGCTCGGCGGCGACGAATTCGCCGTCCTGCTGCCCGGCTGCGACTCGCCGACCCGCGCCCAGCGGATCGCCAGGACCCTGGTCGCCGCGCTCGGGTCGCCGCTCAGCCTCGACGGGCTGTCACTGGTGCTGGAGGCCAGCGCCGGCGTCGCGGTCTTCCCCGACCACGCCCTGGACGCGGAAGGCCTGCTGCGGCGGGCCGACGTGGCGATGTACCAGGCCAAGCGGGACCGCAGCGGCGTCGAGGTCTACGAGGCCACCACCGACGGCAACACCCCCGACCGGCTCGGCCTGCTCGGCGACCTGCGCAGGGCGCTCGACGCCGGCGACATCGAACTGCACTACCAGCCCAAGGTCCACTTCGACGGCCGCGTGGCCGGACTTGAGGCGCTGGTCCGCTGGGAGCACCCGGAGCGCGGGCGGGTCAGTCCGGAGGAATTCATCACCATGGCCGAGACGTCCGGCCTGATGCCGCAGCTCACCGAGTACGTCCTGGACACCGCGCTGGCGCAGGTCGCCCGCTGGCGCCGGATGGGCCTGGACGTGCCGGTCGCCGTCAACGTCTCGCCGCGCGACGTCCACAGCCCCGGTTTCGCCGGCACCGTCGCCGCCCGGCTGGCCAGGCACCAGGTGCCGCCGGGGTCGCTCCAGCTGGAGATCACCGAGCACGTCCTGCTGGAGGACCCGCAGCGCGCCGCGGACACGCTCAACGGGCTGACCGGGCACGGGGTGAAGATGTCGCTCGACGACTTCGGTACGGGGTATTCGTCGCTGGTGCACCTGCGGCGGCTGCCGGTCAGCGAACTCAAGATCGACCGGTCGTTCGTGGCCCGGCTCGTCGTCGACACCGAGGACGCGGAGATCGTGCGCTGCACGGTGGACCTCGCGCATTCGCTCGGGCTGACGGTCGTCGCCGAGGGCGTCGAGGACGACGAGACGTGGGAGCGGCTGCGGGATCTGCACTGCGACGCCGTGCAGGGGTGGCTGGTCGCTGCCGCGATGCCGCCGGACGAAGCCACGAAGTGGCTGCTCGCCAGAGGTGAGCGGGGGGCCTTGCCGGCCGGGCAGAAGGCGGTGCCGGCGCTGCCGGCGGTGCCGGTCCTGCCGGCGGGGTCCGTGGTTCCGGTCGTACCGGCCGTTCCGGACGGGGCGTCGTCCGTTTCCGCGGCCGAGCGCGCGTAGCCGCTCCGCGGCGCCGTGTTCGAGAGGTCACCGCTGCGTCGGCGGGTACGCCTCCGCTGCGCGGGGCTGAGGGTCCGCTGCGTCGGCCGGTACGCCTCCCCCGGGCGCGGGGGTTGTGCGGTTCCCTTCGGCTGGGGGTGCCCACCTCGCTGGCGCGGTGTCTGAGGGTCCGCTGTGTCGGTGGGTGCGCTTCTCCGGGGCGCGGGGGTTGTGCGGTTCCCTTCGGCTGGGGGTGCCCACCTCGCTGGCGCGGTGTCTGAGGGTCCGCTGTGTCGGTGGGTGCGCTTCTCCGGGGCGCGGGGGTTGTGCGGTTCCCTTCGGCAGGGGGTGCCCACCTCGCTGGCGCGGGGCTGAGGGTCCGCTGTGTCGGCGGGTGCGCTTCTCCGGGGCGCGGGGGTTGTGCGGTTCCCTTCGGCAGGGGGTGCCCACCTCGCTGGCGCGGGCTTGAGGGTCCGCTGTGTCGGCGGGTGCGCTTCTCCGGGGCGCGGGGGTTGTGCGGTTCCCTTCGGCAGGGGGTGCCCATCAGGGGCGCGGGGAACTGCGCGAGCAACCCACCACCGGCCGGTGGTCCGGAGCGGACCGAGGAGACCCTTTGGGTCGGTGACGACCCGCGCGCGGGTGGGGGCTGAGCGCGCCGTTCCTCGCGCCCCTGGGGTGGTGGCGGTCGTCGCCACACGACGGTGCGTTGTGGCTGGGCGCGCAGTTCCCCGCGCCCCTGTAGGGCGCCCCCTTGCGGAAGGGGAACCGCACAACCCCCGTGCCCGGGGACGGGCGCCCCCTGGCGGAGGGGTGCCGCACAACCCCCGTGCCCTGGGGAGGGGCACCGTCTGGCGCAGAACGCTGACCGCCCCGGAGGGGAAGGGTTTCGCGGTCCGGGGGGAGGGGCCCATAGGATTGGGGCCCACACCGTCATCTCACCCCGCAGAGGATCGCAACGCATGCCTGGCATCACGCGCGAGGAGGTCGCTCACCTCGGCCGGCTGGCACGTCTGGAACTGTCCGGTGAAGAGCTCGACCACTTCGCCGGACAGCTCGACGACATCATCGGCGCGGTCGCCCGCGTCTCCGAGGTGGCCGCCGAGGACGTACCGCCGACCTCGCACCCGCTCCCGCTGACCAATGTGATGCGGCAGGACACCGTCCGCCCGTCGCTGACCCCGCAGCAGGCGCTGTCGGGGGCGCCCGCGCAGGAGCAGCAGCGCTTCAAGGTGCCGCAGATCCTGGGGGAGGACTGATCACGATGACGGACATCATCAGGCTGACCGCCGCGCAGACGGCGGAGAAGATCGCCTCGGGCGAGCTGACCGCGGTCGAGGTCACCGAGGCGCACCTCGCCCGGATCGAGGCCGTGGACGAGAAGGTGCACGCCTACCTGCACGTGGACCGCGAGGGAGCCCTCGCGCAGGCCCGTGCGGTGGACGCCAAGCGCGCCGCGGGCGAAGTGCTGGGCCCGCTGGCCGGCGTACCACTGGCGATGAAGGACATCTTCACCACCGAGGGCGTTCCCACCACGGTCGGTTCGAAGATCCTGGAGGGCTGGATCCCGCCGTACGACTCGACGGTGACCAAGCGGCTCAAGGCCGCCGACGTGGTGATCCTGGGCAAGACCAACATGGACGAGTTCGCCATGGGGTCGTCCACCGAGAACAGCGCGTACGGGCCGACGGGCAACCCGTGGGACCTGACGCGTATCCCTGGCGGCTCCGGCGGCGGCAGCGCCGCGGCGCTCGCGTCGTACCAGGCGCCGCTGGCGCTGGGGACGGACACCGGCGGTTCGATCCGGCAGCCAGCCGCGGTCACGGGCACGGTCGGGGTGAAGCCGACCTACGGCGGGGTGTCCCGCTACGGCATGGTCGCCTTCTCCTCGTCGCTCGACCAGGGCGGCCCCTGCGCCCGTACGGTGCTGGACGCGGCGCTGCTGCACGAGGTGATCGGCGGTCACGACCCGCTGGACTCCACCTCGATCGACGGCCCGGTCCCGCCGGTGGTCGAGGCGGCCCGCAGCGGCGACGTGCGCGGGATGCGGATCGGCGTGATCACGGAGCTGGGCGGCGACGGCTACCAGGCCGGTGTGGTCCAGCGCTTCGAGGAGTCCGTCGAGCTGCTGCGCGAGCTGGGCGCGGAGATCGTGGAGATCTCCTGCCCGTCCTTCGTGTACGCGCTGGCCGCGTACTACCTGATCGCACCCTCGGAGTGTTCGAGCAACCTGGCCCGCTTCGACGCGATGCGCTACGGCATGCGGGTCGGCGACGACGGGACGAAGTCCGCCGAGGAGGTCACCTCGCTGACCCGCGAGGCCGGTTTCGGCGCCGAGGTCAAGCGCCGGATCATCCTCGGCACGTACGCCCTCAGCTCGGGCTACTACGACGCCTACTACGGCTCGGCGCAGAAGGTCCGCACCCTGATCACCCGGGATTTCGCCCGGGCTTTCGAGACGGTCGACGTGCTGGTCTCGCCGACCACCCCGACCACCGCCTTCCCGCTCGGCGAGCGGGTGGACGACCCGCTGGCGATGTATCTGGTCGACCTGTGCACCATCCCGGTCAACCTGGCGGGCAACGCGGCGATGTCGCTGCCCTGCGGCCTGGCGCCGGAGGACGGTCTACCGGTGGGACTGCAGATCATCGCACCCGCACTCAAGGACGACCGGCTCTACCGGGTCGGCGCCGCCGTCGAGGCCGCCTTCGTGAAGAAGTGGGGCCACCCGCTGCTCGAGGAGGCACCCCAGCTATGAGCACCAAGGACATGGACAAGGGCAAGAAGAAGAGCAAGGCCGGTACGTACCTGGCGATCGGCAGCACGCTGTTCGCCGCGTTCACCAACGTCAAGAAGGTGCGCACCGCGCGCGGCGAGAACGACACCCTGCAGTTGATCGACGGTCTGATCCGGGTGGCCGCGGTGGCCACCGGAGTGGCTCTGCTGGTCCGCGAGCTGCGCCAGCACGACGACGTCCTGACGGACTGACAGGGCAGGAGGAAGAACGACAGTGACCGTCACGGATCTGCTGTCCTACGAGGACGCGCTCGCGTCCTACGACCCGGTGATGGGCCTTGAGGTCCATGTCGAGCTGGGCACGAGGACGAAGATGTTCTGCGGCTGCTCCACCGAGCTGGGCGCCGAGCCCAACTCGCAGACCTGCCCCACCTGCCTCGGCCTGCCCGGCTCGCTGCCGGTGGTCAACGCGGTCGGCGTGGAGTCCGCGATCAAGATCGGCCTCGCGCTGAACTGCGAGATCGCCCGGTGGTGCCGCTTCGCGCGGAAGAACTACTTCTACCCGGACATGCCGAAGAACTTCCAGACCTCGCAGTACGACGAGCCGATCGCCTACAACGGCTATCTGGACGTCCAGCTGGAGGACGGCGAGGTCTTCCGGGTGGAGATCGAGCGCGCCCACATGGAGGAGGACACCGGCAAGTCCACCCACGTCGGCGGCGCGACCGGCCGTATCCACGGCGCCTCGCACTCGCTGCTGGACTACAACCGGGCCGGCATCCCGCTGATCGAGATCGTCACCAAGCCGATCGAGGGCGCCGGCGCGCGGGCACCCGAGGTCGCCAAGGCGTACGTCGCCGAGCTGCGCGAGCTGATCAAGGCGCTGGGGGTGTCGGAGGCCCGGATGGAGATGGGCCAGATGCGCTGCGACGTCAACCTGTCGCTGCGCCCGCCGGGCCGGGAGAAGTTCGGCACCCGCAGCGAGACCAAGAACGTCAACTCGCTGCGCAGCGTGGAGCGCGCGGCCAGGTTCGAGATCCAGCGGCACGCCGCGGTGCTGTCCTCGGGCGGCACGATCGTGCAGGAGACCCGGCACTTCCACGAGGAGGACGGCTCGACCACCTCGGGGCGTATCAAGGAGGAGGCCGAGGACTACCGCTACTTCCCCGAGCCCGACCTCGTACCGGTCGCCCCGGCCCGCGAGTGGGTCGAGGAGCTGCGCGCCGGACTGCCCGAGCTGCCGCGGCTGCGCCGCAAGCGGCTGCAGGAGGACTGGGGCATCGCCGACCACGAGATGCAGTCGGTGCTCAACGCCGGGGCGCTCGACCTGATCCTCGCCACCATCGCGCAGGGCGCGGACGCCGCGTCGGCCCGCAAGTGGTGGATGGGCGAGCTGGCCAGGCACGCCAACGAGACCGGCACCGAGCTGGCCGCGGTGCCGATCACCCCGGCGCAGGTCGCCCGGGTGTCCGCGCTGGTCGCGGCGGGCGACCTCAACGACAAGCTGGCCCGCCAGGTCATCGAGGGTGTGCTGGCCGGCGAGGGCGACCCCGACAAGGTGGTCGACGCGCGCGGCCTCAAGGTCGTCTCCGACGACAGCGCGCTCGGCGCGGCGGTGGACAACGCCATCGCGGCGAACGGCGCGATCGCCGACAAGATCCGCGGCGGCAACCTGGCCGCGGCCGGCGCGCTGATCGGCGCGGTCATGAAGGCCACCCGCGGCCAGGCCGACGCCAAGCGGGTCCGCGAACTGGTCCTGGAGAGGCTGGGCGTCCAGGGCTGACGGCCCCCGCACAGCTGCGCCACAAGGACGGCACCCCCATTCGGGGTGCCGTCCTTATGTGCTTTTTACCCCTTGTGAGGAACGGCACGAAAGTCCCAAAGGATCATTTTCCGCTGGCACAGTGGGGCGAACGTCGAGCACACAGGAGCAGCTGATCCATGGCCGCACTCGCACGGTGGTGTCTGCACCGCCGCATCACCGCCGTGCTGTTGTGGATCGCCGTCCTGGTCGGCCTGACCGCGGCCGCGGGCTCCGCCGGCTCCGCCTACTCCCGGCAGTACGAGGCGCCGGGCACCGAGTCGGGCCACGCCAGCGCCCTGCTGCGGGAGTCCTTCCCCGACCAGGCGGGCGACACCGACACCATCGTCTGGCACACCGAGCGCGGCACCGTACGCGCCGCCGCCGTCGAGCAGGCCATGACCCATGTGCTGGACCAGGCCCGCACGCTGCCTGGTGTCGCCTCCGTCGACAGCCCGTACATTGCCGCGGGCGCCGCACAGATCAGCGCCGACGGGCACACCGCGTACGCCACCGTCGGCTACGCCCACGACGCCGACAGCATCCCCCGCTCGCAGGCGCAGGCCCTGGTGGACACCGCCAAGGCGGCGCAAGGCGGCGACCTGCGGGTCGAACTGGGCGGCCAGGCGGTCGGCAGCACCGAGAGCGCCGGCGCCCACCTCAGCGAGATCGTCGGCGTGGCGGTGGCAGCGGTCGTCCTGCTGATCGCCTTCGGCTCCTTCGCCGCCATGCTGCTGCCCATCGCGACCGCGCTGGTCGGCTGCGGGACCGCGTACATGGCGATCGTGCTGCTCGGCCACGCCATGACCGTCGCCGACTTCGCGCCCATGCTGGGCATGCTGATAGGGCTCGGGGTCGGCATCGACTACGCCCTCTTCATCGTCAGCCGGCACCGCAGAGGCCTCAAACGCGGCCTGAGCGTGACCGAGGCCGCGCAGGAGGCGGTGGTCACCACGGGGAGGGCGGTGGTCTTCGCCGGCGGTACGGTCTGCGTCGCGCTGCTCGGCATGCTGATCCTGCGGCTGAGCTTCCTCAACGGCGTCGCGGTGGCCGCCGCGCTGACCGTCCTGCTCACCGTGGCGGCCTCGATCACCCTGCTGCCCGCGCTGCTCGGGCTGATCGGCCCGCGCGCGCTCAGCCGCAGGGAGCGCAGGGCGCTGGCCGAGCACGGCCCGCGGCCCGAGCCGCCCGCCGGGCTGGCCGCCCGCTGGTCGGCCTTCGTCGAACGGCACCCACGGCTGCTGGGCGCGCTCGCCGCGGTGGTGATGGTCCTGCTGGCGCTGCCCACCTTCACCCTGCA
The DNA here is from genome assembly GCF_036227245.1 of Streptomyces sp. NBC_01477. Classification (GTDB taxonomy): domain Bacteria; phylum Actinomycetota; class Actinomycetes; order Streptomycetales; family Streptomycetaceae; genus Actinacidiphila. Next base: position 2,572,295 of record NZ_CP109445.1, on the reverse strand, counting down.
CCTGGGCACCTCCGACCAGGGCAACGGCTCCGCCAAGTCCACCACCCGGCAGGCCTACGACCTGCTCGCCGACGGCTTCGGCCCCGGCACCAACGGCCCGCTCACCCTGGTCGCCACGACCGACGGCGCCCGGTCCCGGCTGGCCCTCGACTACCTGCCCAGCACCCTGCGGGAGATCCCGGGCGTGGCCGCGGTGAGCCCGGTCGAACTGTCCGGCGGCACCGGTGTGATCACCGTCGTCCCGGACAGCGCCCCGCAGTCCCGCGACACCTCGCAGCTGGTCGACCGGCTGCGGGACGAGGTACTGCCCGCCGCGGAGAAGGGTGGCGGCCTCCAGGTCTACGTCGGCGGCCCCACGGCCAGCTACGACGACTTCGCCGGCGTCGTGATCGGCAAGCTCCCGCTCTTCGTCGGCAGCGTCGTGGGCCTGGGCTGCCTCCTGCTGCTGGTCGCCTTCCGCTCGATCGGCATCCCGCTCAAGGCCGCGGCGATGAACATTGCCGCGGTCGCCTCCTCCTTCGGGGTGGTGACCACGATTTTCCAGTGGGGCTGGGGCAGCGAATGGCTGGGCCTGGGCAGAGCGGGCCCGATCGAGCCCTTCCTGCCGGTGATCATGGTCTCGGTGCTCTTCGGGCTGTCCATGGACTACCAGGTCTTCCTGGTCAGCCGGATGTACGAGGAGTGGCGCGAGACCCGCGACAACCGGCGGGCGGTCCGGGTCGGCCTCGCCGAGACCAGCCGGGTCATCAGCTCGGCCGCGGTGATCATGATCGCGGTCTTCCTGGCCTTCGTGCTCAGCGGCGACCGGGTGATCGCGATGTTCGGCATCGGCCTGGCCGCGGCCGTCGCGCTGGACGCCTTCGTGCTGCGTACGCTGCTGGTGCCCGCGCTGATGCACGTCCTGGGCGACGCCAACTGGTGGCTGCCGGGCTGGCTGGACCGGCGGCTGCCGCGGATCAGCATCGAGGCGCCGACCGCGCCCCGCCCCGCGCCCGTACCGCTGGCCGCCGCTGCCATGGCCGAGGCGTCCGCGGGTCAGGGGATGAGCGTCGGGTCGGCGAAGACCCCCACCCCGCAGTCCAGGCCGTTGTCCGACGCCCACTCCAACCGCAGCCTCAGCACTCCGGAGACGTTGAGCACCGGGTGAAACGGCGGGCCGACGGTCGCCCGCTCGCGGAAGACCCGTTTGCCGTCCGCCCACATGGTGAAGGTCATCCCGACGTTCGGGCTGTTGTCGTCCATGCCGACCACCACGTCGAGTTTCTTGTACAGCTTGCCGAGGTTGTACTCGGCGTAGCCGTTGTCGCAGTCGGTGGTGCGCAGCACGTCGTCGTACTGCACCCCGTTGATCGCCGCGGTGCCGCGCTCGACCGTCTCGTAGCTCTCGTCGGTCGGCGTGTGGTCGGCCAGCGACCCCTTGGCCGCGGAGCCGGCCGGTGGCGCCGCGCCGTCCGCGTCCCCGTCCGCGCCGGTCGCCGGGCCGCCGGACGAGGGCTGCGAGGCGGAATCGCCGGGGGAGTCCTGCGCCGACGTGCCGCCCTTGCCGCCGCCCGACAGCGCCACCCCCGCGAAGGCGCCGCCCCCCACCAGCACCGCCGCCACGACCGCCGCCAGCACGATCCGCGCGGTACGCCCCGGCCGCCGCGTGCCCGGCGCGTCCTGACGGGTGCTCTGCGGCGGCCCCCCTGGCGGCCCGACCGGCACCGGCGAGCGGAAGACCGGCGGCGGGGCGTGCACGGGCGGCGGCGGCACGGGCGGCGGTACGTACGCGGGCGCGGTCGGCAGCGGCGGGCGGGTCGCCGACACCACGTACGAGCGCAGCTCGCGCACCCAGCCGGTCAGCGAGGCCGGCCGCGCGTCCGGGTCCGCCGCGAAGATCGCCGCGACCCGGCCGGCCTGCCCCGCGTCCAGCCCGTCCAGCGCGGGCAGCGCCAGTAACGCCGCCCGCAGCGTCTCCGGCACGGGCGCCGGCGGCTTGCCGCTGAGCAGGAAGTACGCGATGGCGCCGAAGGCGTAGCGGTCGGTGGCCGGGCTCCTGGTGCCCTCGAAGACCTCGGGCGCCGCGAAGCCCGGGGTGAACCACACCTCGGCCGTGCGGTGGTCGGCGGCCAGCTTGCTCAGGCCGAAGTCCACGAGGGTCGCCTGGCCGTGCCCGTCGACCATCACATTGCCCGGGGACAGGTCGCCGTGCACCACCCGCCGGCCCGAGGGGGTGGCCGCGCCGCTGTGCAGCCAGTCCAGCACCTCCGCGAGCTGTGCGAGGCAGCGCACCGCCTCCCGGCGCTCCTCGGCCGTCTCCAGCGTCCGCTCGGCCCGCCAGTCCCGCAGGTCGAGGCCCTGCACATGGTTCATGACCAGATACAGCGCCCGGCCGCCGGTGGCCGGCGGCTGCCCGCCCGGGTGCGCGGACGGCCCCTCGAAGTGCTCCCTGATCCCGACGACGCCGGGCCGGTGCACGAAGCGCAGCAGTTCCGCCTGCTCGCGCCATTTCGCGCTGACGCGCGCGAAGAGGTCCGGCGCGAGGGCGTGCTGCGCGTCGAGCGTCTTGACCACGACCGGCTCGGTCGCGCCGCCGAGTTCCAGCTCGGCGAGATAGAGCACGGCCTCGCCGCCGCGGCCGATGGACCGCAGCAGGCGGTATCGGTCCGGCTCGCCGTCAGGCCCGATGTACAGACCGGTCTCCACGAAGTCCCTCCCCCGGGGAGTGCCAATTCCCCTGCGTCCAGCCCGACGTGATTCTTCCGCCCTTGCCACTCCCCAGCAAACACCCCCTGCGGGGTGCGCGGACGAACTCCGGCGGCTGCCCCCTGCGGTGCGTGCTTGTCTGCGGCGACGTCGGTGCCGGCCGCGCAGTTCCCCGCGCCCCTGCTGGGCTCGGTTCCGCTGCCGCAGAGGCCGCGCGGCCGGCAACGACGGCGCGGGAGGGGAGACCGCCTTAGGGGAGGGCGCCGACCGGGCGGTGGCTGGGGCGGCGGGCCGCACCGCCTAAGTACCCGGGGGCCGGAAGTTCGGGAAGGTGCCCGATGCGGCGGGGCCACCTGGGAGACGAAGCTAGGTGCATCGGAAGAACCGTCACCAAGGAGAACACGATGTTCGCGTACGAAATGCAGCAGGTCCGCCAGGCCGAACTCCGGCGCAGCGCCGACGAATGGCGACTGGCCCAGCAGGCCAGGGCGGCCCGCGTCGAGCGGCGCGCCCCCGCCCGCCGCACCACGGCCGGATCGGCCGTACGCACGGACCAGGAGGCCGCGGAAAGTACCGGCCGCGGCAGGCGGCACACATTGCGCCCGCACAGCGCGGCATGACCACCGAGGCGGTGGCGGCCCCGCCCGGGGCCGCCGCACCGCACGAGGCCCGGCGAGTAACCGGTGTCGCATCCGGGGCGAGGCGTGAAATGCTCGGAAGCGTGCAAACCCAGTCGCTCAGCCCCGTGTTCATCGGCCGGGACGCCGAGCTGGCACGGCTCGCCTCGGTGCTGGCCGCCGCGGACGCGGGCGAGTCCCAGGCGGCGCTGATCGGCGGCGAGGCGGGCGTCGGCAAGACCCGGCTCACCGAGGAGTTCCTGGCCGCCGCGCGCGCGGCCGGGGCGGTGACCGCCGTCGGCGGCTGCGTGGAGATCGGTGCGGACGGCCTCCCCTTCGCACCGGTCTCCGCCGTGCTGCGCGACCTGTACCGCACGCTCGGCCCCGAGCTGACCGCCGCCGCGGCCGGTCAGCAGGCCGAGCTGGCCCGGCTCCTCCCGGAACTGGCCGGCCCGGACAGCGTCCGGCGCGAGCCGCACGACGAGGACGGCAGGGCGCGGCTGTTCGAGCTGACCGCCCGGCTGCTGGAACGCCTCGGCGCCGACCGTACGGTCGTGGTGGTGCTGGAGGACCTGCACTGGGCCGACCGCTCCACCCGGGAGCTGCTGGCGTATCTCTTCCGGTCGCTCCAGCGCTGCCGGGTGGTGGTCGCCGCCACCTATCGCGCCGACGACATCCATCGCAGGCACCCGCTGCGGCCCTTCCTGGCCGAGACCGACCGGCTGCGCAGGGTGGAGCGCTTGGAGCTGTCGCGGTTCAGCCGCGCCGAGGTCCGCAGCCAGCTGGCCTCGATCATGGCCGACGAGCCGGACGAGGCGGTGGTCGACCAGGTCTTCGCGCGCTCCGACGGCAATCCGTTCTTCGTCGAGGAGCTGGCCTGCAGCTTGCACCGGGGCTGTACGAGCGGGCTCAGCGACTCGCTGCGCGACCTGCTGCTGGTCCGGGTCGAGGCGCTGTCGGAGGACGCCCAGCGGGTGGCGAAATTCGTCGCCGAGGGCGGCAACACCGTGGAATACCGTCTGCTGGCCGCCATCACGGGCCTGCCGGAGGACGATCTGCTGGACGCGCTGCGTACGGCGGTCGGCGCCGCCATCCTGCTGCCCACCGACACCGGCGACGGCTACCGCTTCCGGCACTCGCTGGTACGCGAGGCGGTCGGCGACGACCTGCTGCCCGGCGAGCGCAGCCGTATCAACCGGCGGTACGCCGAGGCGGTCGAGGCCGACCGGACACTCGTCCCCGCCGACGAGCGGGCGACCCGGCTGGCCAGCTACTGGTATGCCGCGCACGACCCGGCCAGGGCGCTGCCCGCCGTGCTGAGCGCCGCCGTCGAGGCCAGGCACCGGCACGCCTACGCCGAGCAGTACCGGCTGCTGGAACGCGCGCTCGAACTGTGGGACGACGCCCCCGAGGACATACGCGCCGAGCTGCGGCCCACCGACTACACCGAGGCGTACCCGCCCTGCGACTGCCAGCCGGGCACCCCGCTGGACTTCGTCGACCTGCTGGCCGAGGTCACCGTCGCCGCCCGGCTCAGCGGCGAGCGCGAACGCTCCTACGCCATGTCCAAGCGGGCGCTGCGGCTGATGGAGCGCAGCGGCAGCCCCGACCCGCTGCGGGCCGCCTGGTTCTGGGCGCAGCGCTCCCGGGTCACCGAGGTACTGGGCCGCGGCGACGGCTGGGAGGAGCTGTCCAGGGCCCGCGAGCTGGTCCGCGGTCTGCCGCCGTCCGCCACGCACGCGGAAGTCCTGGCGATGGTCGCCGGCTGGATCATGATCCACAAGTCCGGCGCGGAAGGCATGGCCATCGCGGGGCACGCCGTCCAGCTGGCCAGGACCGCGGCAGCCCGCGACACCGAACTGCACGCCCGCGTCACCCTCGGCCTGCTCCAGGCCGACAGCGGCGACGTCGAGGGCGGTATCGCCGGGGTGGAGGAAGTACGGCGGCTGGTCAGCGACCAGCGCGCACCGCTGATCATCTCCCGCACCTACGGCAATCTGTCGTCCGTGCTGGAAAGCGCGGGCCGCTCCGAGGAGGCGGTACGCGTCAGCCGCGAGGGCCTGGCGCTCATCGGCGACCAGGTGGCCAACGCCACCAGGGCGTGGCTGCTCACCAACGAGGGCGAGTCGCTGTTCACGCTCGCCCGCTACGAGGACGCCACGGCCCGGCTGTCCGCCGCCCGGCGGGTGGTCGAAGGGCCGCTGCTGTGCGCGGGCGTGGAGATGTACCAGGGCTTCCTGGCGCTCGCCGTCGGCGACACCGAGGCCGCCGCCGTTTACCACGCCGCAGCCGCCGAGGGCTTCCGCTACGACACCCAGCCGCAGCACCGGATCCCGATCCGCGGCCTCGCACTCCGGCTCGCCGTCGCCCAGGGCCGCTACGACGAGGCCCGGCGCGAACTGCTGGCCGCGGTGGACGCCGGATTCCCGATCGGCACCGCCCGCTACGCCTGGCCGATCGTCGCCTGGGGCGCCGCCGCCGAGGCCGACGGGCCGTGGCCTGTCACCGGCGACCCCGCCCGCGGCCAGGTGCTGGAGCGGATCAGGACCGCCGCCCGCGAACTGCCCCGCCCCACACCGCTCTACGCGGCCTACGCCCTGCTCGTCGAGGCGGAGCTGGCCCGGGCGGAGGGGCGGCACGAACCCGAGCTGTGGGCTGCGGCGGAGGCCGCCTTCGCCAAGGAGGAGCGGCCCGCGGAGCTGGCCGGCGTCCGCTACCGGCACGCGGAGGCGCTGCTCGCCCGCGGGCCGGACACCCGCGAGCTGGCGGGCTGCCTGCTCGCCCAGGCGTACGGCGTCGCCGCCCAGGCCGGGGCGAGGCCGCTCGCCGCGGAGGTCGCGGCGCTGGCTCAGCGGGCCCGGCTGCCGCTCGACGAGCCCGTCGACCCGGCCGCGCCGGCCGCCCCCGCGGATCCCGTCGACCCGGCCGACTCCCTCGGCCTGACGGCCCGCGAACGGGACGTGCTCCGGCTGGTCGCGGACGGCCGTACGAACCGGCAGATCGCGGAGGAGCTCTTCATCTCGCCCAAGACGGCGAGTGTGCATGTCTCGAACATCCTGGCCAAGCTCACGGTCTCGACCCGCGGCGAGGCGGCTGCCCTGGCCCACCGCCTCCACCTCTTCGCTCCCGCGACCTGACCCATTCCCCGGGCGGTGAGCCGCCCGCGCGATTCCCCGCGCCCCCGGGCGTTGCCCCTTGCGGTGCTTGCTTACCTGCGGCGCCGTTTTGGCTGGCCGTGCAGTTCCCCGCGCCCCTGGGGGAGTGCCACTTGCGGTGGCGTTCGCAATTGCGGTGCGTCGTGGCTGTTCGCGCAGTTCCCCGCGCCCCTATGGGGCACCTTCCCGCTGCCGCAGAGGATGAGTTCCTGCGGAAAGGCGCTGGTGTCGCCGCAGAGGGCAACCATCAGGGGCGCGGGGAACTGCGCGGGCAACCGCGGTGGCGGGAGAGTGGCGACGCCACCGCAAGTGGCACCCCCTGGGGCGCGGGGAACTGCGCGACAAGCCACGACGGCGCAGTAGGCGAAGCGCCACCGCAAGTGGCGCCCCCTGAGGGGTGCGGGGAACTGCGCGACAAGCACTCACCGGGCAGCAGGTGCGGGGTCAGCTCACGGTGAGCTGAAGGATCCGGTCGTCACCGGGCTTGGGCGTCCCACGCCCATCCGTATTGCTCGTGCTCAACAGAATCGTGCGGTCATCGACCGCCACCACCGTCCGCAACCGCCCATACGTACCCGTGAAGAACGCCTGCGGCGCCGCAGCCGCCTTGGTGCCGTCAAGCGGAATGCGCCAGAGCCGCTCGCCCTTGAGCGCGGCCATCCAGATGGAGCCCGCCGCGTAGGCGATACCGCTGGGGGAGGCCTGGTCGGTGTGCCACTGGGCGACGGGGTCGACGTAACCGGCCCGGTGCGCGATGCCCTCCACCACGGGCCAGCCGTAATTCTTGCCCGGCTCGATGAGATTCAGCTCGTCCCAGGTGTCCTGGCCGAATTCGGACGCCCAGAGGCGGCCTTGCGGGTCCCAGGCGAGGCCCTGCACATTGCGGTGGCCGGGGGAGTAGACGAGGGATCCGGGAAAAGGGTTGTCCTTGGGTGCCTGGCCGTCGGGCGTCATGCGCAGGATCTTGCCGCCCAGCGAGGACATGTTCTGGGCGAGCCCGCGCTGGCCGGTCTCGCCGGTTCCGGCGTAGAGCATGCCGTCCGGGCCGAAGGCGATCCGCCCGCCGTTGTGGATGGAGCCGGTCGGGATGCCCCGCAGAATCGTGTCGGGCGCCCCGAGCTGGTCGCCTGCGGCCCGCGTGGGGTCGAACAGCAGCCGGGCGATGCGGTTGTCGGACTCGGTGCTGAAGTAGGCGTAGAGCAGGTGGTCGGTGCCGAAGTCCGGCGAGAGGGCGAGGCCGAGCAGGCCCGCCTCGCCGCCCTGCGTGTGGGTGACCCCGGGGATGGTGCCGACCGCGGCGGACGTCTTCTTGGCGGGGTCGACCCGGGTGATCTTCCCGGTGTCCCGGGAGGCGACCAGCAGTGTGTTGTCGGCGAGCTGCACCACGCCCCAGGGCGAGGCGAGTCCGGTGGCGAGCGTGCCGGTGACCTTCGCGGTGCCCTTGGCGGGCGCGGCGGAGGCGGACGGGGTGGCGGCCGTCGTCGAGGTGGACGGCGCGGCCGGGGCGCCCGAAGTGTGCGACGCGGTGGCGGTGGTGGGCAGCGGCGTCGCAGGCCCGTTGCTGCTGGAGCAGCCCGCGACCAGCACCGCTGCCACCGCGACCCCCGCGGCACCCCGTACCGCTCCCTGTGCGTTCACCGTCAGACCTCGCAACCCAGCCAGCTCCTTCTTCCACTCCAAGCAGATCACACCCCCGCCCACCCCCGCCCCCAGAACCCCTTGAGGGCCGCGACCAACTGCCCGCCCGGCCCAGACACGGCGGCACCCTCTGAGGGCCGCGACCAACTGCGCGCGCGACCGAGTCACCGCGTCGGGCAGAGTCCCACGCCAGGCGGCACCCACCCAGGGGCGCGGGGAACTGCGCGCGCAAGCCCCACCGGGGGCAAGGTCCGGGCACAGCCCGAGCCACCCCTCTCGATCGGCACACCGGGGCGAGGGCGCGCCCCGGGCGAGGGCGCGCCCCCGGCCGGTGGTCCGGCCGCCCCAAGGCGAGGGCGCACCCCGCACCCCATTGCGGCGTGCCCGAACGCTTACTCCCAGGACCCCCACGCCCGCGGCCCCGCCGCGATCTCCGCGAGGTCCGCCGCCGTCAGGGTCAGCCCGGCCGCCGCCGCGTTCTCGGCGGGGCGCTGGGCCGAGCGGGTGCCGGGGATCGGGACGACCCCGGGGCCCTGGGCCAGCGTCCAGGCAAGCGCGATCTGAGCCGGGGTCGCGCCATGGCGGTGAGCCACCCGCCGCAGCCCCGCCACGATCGGCTGATTCGCCGCCATCATGTCCGCGGTGAAGCGCGGATGCCTGGCCCGCAGATCGTCCGGCTCGAAGCCCTGGCCGGGCGTGAGCGTCCCGGTGAGGAAGCCGTTGCCGAGCGGCATCGCGGCGAGGAAGCCGACGCCGTGCGCGGTGCACCACGGCAGCAGCTCGTCCAGGGCCTCCGCCGACCACACCGACAGCTCGGCCTGCACACAGCTGACCGGGAAGACCTGCTGGGCGCGCACCAGCTGGCGCAGCGTCTCCTCGTGCAGCGCCGCGCCGGTGCGCCGGTCGCCGCGGGCGCCGACCGCACACAGGCCGAGCGCCCGCACCTTGCCGGCGGCCACGAGTTCGGCCATCGCGCCCCAGGTCTCCTCGACCGGGATCTCCGGGTCGACCCGGTGCAGCTGGTAGAGGTCGATCGTGTCGGTCTGCAGCCGCCGCAGCGACGCGTCGCAGGCGCGTTTGACGTACGACGGGCGGCCGTTGGCCACGATGTGCTGCTCACCGGCCAGCAGCCCGCACTTGGTGGCGATGAACGCGTCGCGCCGCCGCTGCTTCAACACCCGCCCGAGCAGCAGCTCATTGGTGAACGGCCCGTACATGTCCGCGGTGTCCAGCAGCGTCGTGCCGTGGTCGAGCGCGCTGTGCACGGCCCGCAGCGATTCCTCGCCGTCCCGCCGGGAAGCCGCGTACCCCCAGCTCATCGGCATGCAGCCGAGCCCTACCGCTCCCACTGCCAGCGCTGTCGCGCCGACCGCCCTGCGCTCCACCGTGCCGCCCTCCCTGAGACGCACACTGTGCCATAGCCTCCTGACCATGACCGACATGACCCAGGACCCCGCCGCGGGCGCCCGCCCGCAGGTGTGGCTGTCCGTGCCGCCCGAGGAGATCGACGGACTGCCCGACGCGTTCGAGTACGTGTACTGGGACGGCTCCGGAGACTTCCCCGCCGATCCTGAAGCCGCCGCCTTCTACGTCGTGCCCTACATGAAGGGTCCGACGGCCGGCGCGCTCCCGCTGCCGCGCATGACCGGTGTGCGCGTCATCCAGACACTGAGCGCGGGCGTGGACAACATCGCGCCGCACCTCGGCCAGGTCGGGCCGGGCGTCCGCCTGTGCAATGCCCGCGGGGTGCACGAGGCGAGCACCGCGGAGCTGGCCCTGGCGCTCATCCTGGCTTCGCTGCGCGGCATCCCGCGCTTCGTGCGCGGCCAGGACACCGAGAAGTGGTACTCGGGCTTCTACCCGGCGCTGGCCGACCGCCGGGTGCTGATCGTCGGCTACGGCTCGATAGGAGCCGCCGTCGAGGACCGGCTCGTGCCCTTCGAGTGCGAGGTGACCCGGGTGGCGCGCAGCGCCCGCGACGCCCCCCGCGGGCCGGTGCACGCGCTGGCCGATCTGCCGCGGCTGCTGCCGGCCGCCGATGTGGTGGTGCTCACCACCCCGCTGACCGAGCAGACCAGGGGGCTGGCGGGACCCGCCTTCCTGGCCGCGATGAAGGACGGCGCCCTGCTGGTGAACATGGCCAGGGGTGCGGTGGTGGACACCAAGGCGCTGCTGGTGGAGGCCGAGTCGGGCCGGCTGACCGCGGCACTGGACGTCACCGACCCGGAACCGCTGCCCGCCGGGCATCCGCTGTGGCACGCGCCCGGTGTGCTGATCAGCCCGCACGTGGGGGGCAGCACCTCCGCCTTCATGCCCCGTGCGAAGCGTTTGATCCGGTCCCAGCTGGTCAGGTTCGCAAGTGGTGAGGAGTTGGCCAACGTCGTCCAGGTGACCGGCTGACCGCGGCGACCGGCCGTCCCGAGGGCCCCGGCCGACCACCGGCTGGGATCGGATGACTGCAAAGTGTGTTCGACAACCCGTGTGTGGTTACGCTCAGTAGAGGGCACCTATCCCTGAGTGACGGATCTGGTGTATCGTCCCGAAACGGGGGCGCGCCGCAGTGCCGAAGCCGGCACCTGCGGCGAGCGAACGACGAGCGAAAAAAGGGGGGCGACGGGCGATGCACGGACCGAGGCGGTTCCCGGGCAGGCGCACCCAGCGCACCGCACGACCCGACCGGCCGCTGACCGGGCGGCAGCGCGCCGCGCGCCGGCCGGTCCCGCCGCACAGGACAGCGCGGTGACCTCCACGGGGGCGGTGATCGGCGGTCAGTCCTCGCGCGACGGCAGCGCCGGCCTGCTGCCGCAACTCATGCTCGCACTGCTCTGCGGCGGCTACACGACCGGGGCGGCGCTGGGCTGGGGCGCGGGCGATGTCGCGGCCTTCATGGGGGACTTCGGACTGTCGGCCGCCGCCGCTGCCGCCGCGGTCTCGATGCTGCTCTACGCCCGCAAGGCCGCCGCGGGCCACCGGGCCGCCTGGCTGCTGTTCTCGGCCTCCTCCACGATGGCCGCGCTCGGCAACGGCGTCTGGGGCTGGTACGAAGTCGTGCTGCACCGCCAAGTGCCGCAGACCTCGCCCGCCGACTTCTGCTTCCTGCTGTTCGCGCCGCCCGCCGTGATCGGCCTGCTGGTGCTCGCCAAGCGGCCGGTGAGCCGGGCCGGCTGGGTGTGCCTCGGCCTGGACACCTGGCTCATCGGCGGCTCGCTGCTGACCTTGTCGTGGAGCCTGGCTCTGGCCCGCACCGCCCGCTTCGACGGCCCGAGCACCGCCAAGGTCGCGCTCTCGCTGGCCTATCCGCTGCTGGACATCGTGCTGGTCAGCATGGTCCTCGCCCTGCACTTCCGCCGCTCGGCCGGCAATCGTGCCGCCGTCAACACCGCACTGGCCGCGCTCGCGCTGACCGTGCTGTGCGACGCGCTGTTCACCTCGCCGCTGCTGCGCGAGCAGTACCACTCGGGCCAGATCCTGGACGCCGGCTGGTTCGCCGGCAGCATGCTGATGGCGTACGCCCCCTGGGTCGGCCGCCGTGAGCAGCCGCTGCTGCGCTCCGGCTCGGCCACCCGCAAGGTCACCGGGTCGCTGTCCGCGCTCGCGCCGTACCTGGCCGCCGCGGTGTGCACCCTGGGCATCCTCTACGACGTCATCACCGGCGAGAAGTGCGACAAGGTCGTGCTGCTCACCGGCAGCACCGTGGTGCTCGCACTGGTCGTCCGGCAGGGCATCATGCTGCTCGACAACATGGCGCTGACCCACGAACTGGCCCAGAAGGAGAACCACTTCCGCTCCCTGGTCCAGGGGTCGAGCGACGTCATCATGATCGCCGCCCCCACCGGAGTGCTGCGGTACGTCAGCCCCGCCTCGGCCGGCGTCTACGGGCGCGACCCCGAGGAGATGATCGGCACCGAGCTGTCCGAGCACATCCACCCCGACGACCTCGGCCAGGTCGTGCACGAGGTGCGCCGCTTCCTCGCGGCGCCGCCCGGCGAGGAGCCGGCCACCAGGATCGAGTGCCGCATCAGGTCGGGGCGGCGCGGCGGACCGCACGGCGAGGACGGCTGGCTCAATGTCGAGTCCAGCGTCAACCGCTACCAGGGCGGCCTGATCTTCAACAGCCGCGACGTGACGGAACGGGTCCGCCTGCAGGCCCAGTTGCAGCACAACGCCTCGCACGACCCGCTCACCGACCTGCCCAACCGGCTGCTGTTCCTGGACCGGGTGGGCAAGGCGCTCAACGGGCGGCGGGCCGGCGACGGGCGGGCCGCGGTGCTCTACGTCGACCTCGACGGCTTCAAGGCGGTCAACGACTCCATCGGCCACCAGGCGGGCGACCACCTGCTCACCCAGGCCGCCCGCCGGCTGCGGGACGCGCTGCGGACCGGCGACACCGCCGCCAGGCTCGGCGGCGACGAATTCGCCGTGCTGGTCTGCGGCACCCTCGAACACCAGATCACGGAGATCGCGGAGCGGCTGCGGGCCGCGCTGTGCGAGCCGTACCGGGTGGACGGCGGCGAGGTGCGGGTCGGCGCCAGCATCGGTATCGCCTTCGCCGAGCCCGGCACCTCGGCGGTCGAGCTGATGCGCAACGCCGACCTGGCGATGTATCGCGCCAAGCAGGCGGGCAAGGGCCGGGTCGAGTTGTACGCGCCGCAGTTGCAGGCCGACGTCGTACGCCGTACGGAGATGGCCACCCGGCTGCACCGGGCGCTGCACGACGGCGAGTTCACGCTGCTGCACCAGCCCGTGGTGGAGCTGTCCTCCGGCCGGATCACCGGCGTCGAGGCGCAGGCCCGCTGGCGGTCCGCGCAGGGCATCCTGTTCACCCCCGCCGAATTCCTGCGGGCGGCGGAGGACATCGACCGCACCTCGGAGCTGGGCAGATGGCAGCTGGAGCAGGCCGTGGCGCAGGCGGCCCTGCGGTACGGTGCCGGTCACCGGGTGCCGGTCACCGTGAAGCTGTCCGCCCGCCGGCTGCTGCACCGCGACCTGCCGGCCGGCGCCGTCGAGGGCCTGCTGGAGCGGCACGGCCTGCCACCCGGCGGCCTGGTGGTCGAGCTGACCGGCGGCGACCCGCGGATCTCGCTGGACGAGCTGGAGCGCCGGCTGACCGAGCTGCGCCGGGCCGGGGTGCGTATCTCGCTCGGCGGCTTCGGCTCCGGCCACGCCGCGCTCAGCGCGCTGCGGAGCCTGCCGGTGGACGCGGTCAAGCTCGACAGGGGCTTCGTGGAGGGCGTGGTCGAGTCACCCCGGCTGCGCAAGATCACCCGCGGGCTGCTGCGGATCGCCGCGGACCTCGGTGTGCGGACCGTCGCCGACGGGGTGGACCGGCCGGAGCAGGTGCACGCGCTGCGCGAGCTGGGCTGCGCCCAGGGGCAGGGAATGGCCTTCTCCGGGCTGCTGGACGAGCACCGGCTGCGCGGCTCGCTGACCCGCGGCGGTTACCCCGTACCGGCGGATTCCAGCCGCTCGGGAAAGCCGGACGGCGGCCGGTCCGTACCGCAGGAAACAGCCCGTGAGCAGGTCGTACCCCGGACCGTGCAGCTGCCCTCCTGTCGCTCACATAGTGAGACCCGCGTCCCACCGGCTTGACACCCGCAAGGGGTCCGGAGGAAGGTCGTCGCCATGCGCACCCGAATTCTCGTACTTGGAAAGCGCGTCGGCTGACCGAGGCCAATCACCGCCTCGCACACGCACCGGCGCGCTCCCCTCGCTTGCCCCACGGCACGAGGGGTTTTTTGTTGCCCGGCATCCGGGCGCAAACCCCCTCACCCCCTCACCACCCTCATCTTCGAGAGAAGAGAACGCAGATGACCGAGCAGGCCACCGGGTCCCACCATCCGCAGCCGCGGACCCGAAACGCGGTCCCCGCCGCCACCGCCGAGCGCATGACGGGCGCCCAGGCGCTCATCCGCTCCCTTGAGGCCGTAGGCGCCGACACCGTGTTCGGCATCCCGGGCGGTGCGATCCTGCCGGCGTACGACCCGCTGATGGACTCCTCCAAGGTCCGGCACGTGCTGGTCAGGCACGAACAGGGCGCGGGGCACGCCGCCACCGGCTACGCGCAGGCCACCGGCCGGGTCGGGGTGTGCATGGCGACCTCGGGACCCGGCGCGACCAACCTGGTCACCCCGATCGCCGACGCCCACATGGACTCGGTGCCGCTCGTCGCCATCACCGGCCAGGTCGCCTCGAAGTCCATCGGCACCGACGCCTTCCAGGAGGCGGACATCTGCGGCATCACCATGCCGATCACCAAGCACAACTTCCTGGTCAGGGACGCGGCCGACATCCCGCGCACCATCGCCGAGGCCTTCCACATCGCCGCCACAGGGCGTCCGGGGCCGGTCCTGGTGGACATCGCCAAGGACGCGCTGCAGAACCAGATGACCTTCTCGTGGCCGCCGCAGGCCGACCTGCCCGGCTACCGCCCGGTGACCAAGCCGCACGCCAAGCAGATCCGCGAGGCCGCCCGGCTGATCAACGAGGCCCGCCGCCCGGTGCTCTACGTCGGCGGCGGTGTCATCAAGGCCCGCGCCACCGGCGAGCTGCGCATCCTCGCCGAGCTGACCGGCGCCCCGGTCACCACGACGCTGATGGCGCTCGGCGCCTTCCCCGACAGCCACCCGCAGCACGTCGGCATGCCCGGCATGCACGGCGACGTCTCCGCGGTCACCGCGCTGCAGAAGTCCGATCTGATCATCGCGCTCGGCGCCCGCTTCGACGACCGCGTCACCGGCCGCCTCGACACCTTCGCGCCGAACGCGAAGGTCGTGCACGCCGACATCGACCCGGCCGAGATCTCCAAGAACCGGATCGCCGACGTGCCGATCGTCGGCGACGCCCGCGAGGTGCTCGCCGACCTGATCGTCGCCGTCCAGGCCGACCACGAGGCCGGCCACAAGGGCGACTACTCCGAGTGGTGGAACCACCTGAACTTCTGGCGGAACACCTACCCGCTCGGCTACGACGTCCCCGAGGACGGCAGCCTGTCCCCGCAGCAGGTCATCGAGCGGATCGGGCAGCTCGCCCCGGACAACACGCTGTTCGCCGCGGGCGTCGGCCAGCACCAGATGTGGGCTGCGCAGTTCATCAAGTACGAGCGGCCCGGCACCTGGTTCAACTCCGGCGGCGCCGGCACCATGGGTTACGCCGTGCCCGCCGCGATGGGCGCCAAGGCCGGTATGCCGGACGCCACCGTGTGGGCGATCGACGGCGACGGCTGCTTCCAGATGACCAACCAGGAACTGGTCACCTGCGCGCTGAACAACATCCCGATCAAGGTCGCCATCATCAACAACGGCGCCCTGGGCATGGTCCGCCAGTGGCAGCACCTCTTCTACGGCGAGCGGTTCTCCAACACGGTGCTGCACTCAGGCGCGGAGAACGTCCCGGGCTCCACCCACGGCGTCGGCTCGATCCAGAACCGCGGCACCCGCGTGCCGGACTTCGTCAAGCTGTCCGAGGCCATGGGCTGCGTCGGCCTGCGCTGCGAGTCCCCCGACGACCTGGACAAGGTCATCGCCGAGGCGAACGCCATCAACGACCGCCCGGTCGTCGTGGACTTCATCGTCCACGAGGACGCGATGGTCTGGCCGATGGTCGCGGCCGGCACCTCCAACGACGAGATCATGGCGGCGCGCGATGTCCGGCCCGACTTCAGCGACGACCTGGACGACTGATGCCCGAGCAGACAGACCGGCAAGCGCACGATGACTGACGGCGGAAGAGCGAGAAAAGGAACTACTGACATGTCCAAGCACACGCTCTCCGTCCTGGTGGAGAACAAGCCCGGCGTCCTGGCCAGGATCACCGCGCTGTTCTCCCGCCGCGGCTTCAACATCGACTCGCTCGCGGTGGGCACCACCGAGCACCCGGAGATCTCCCGGATCACCATCGTCGTCAACGTCATCGACGAACTGCCGCTCGAACAGGTGACGAAGCAGCTCAACAAGCTGGTCAACGTGCTGAAGATCGTCGAACTCGACTCCGCGGCGGCCGTCGCACGTGAACTCGTCCTGGTGAAGGTGCGCGCCGACAACGAGTCGCGCTCCCAGATCGTGGAGATCGTCCAGCTCTTCCGCGCCAAGACCGTGGACGTCTCACCCGAGGCCGTCACGATCGAGGCCACCGGCGCCGCCGACAAGCTGGAGGCCATGCTCAAGATGCTGGAGCCGTTCGGCATCAAGGAGTTGGTCCAGTCGGGCACCATCGCCATCGGCCGCGGTGCCCGCTCCATCACCGACCGCTCGCTGCGCGCGCTCGACCGTTCGGCGTAACGCCGGCGCGCAGCACCGCTCGCCGGATCCGTATGGCGAGACCCGAAATCCCGTATCCGCCCACCCGTCGTACGGTGGGCCGCACAACCCGATCCAAGGAGAACCCGAAGTGGCCGAGCTGTTCTACGACGACGACGCCGACCTGTCCATCATCCAGGGCCGCAAGGTCGCGGTCATCGGCTACGGCAGCCAGGGCCACGCCCACGCGCTGTCGCTGCGCGACTCGGGCGTGGACGTGCGGGTCGGCCTGCACGAGGGCTCCAAGTCCAAGACGGTGGCCGAGGAGCAGGGCCTGCGGGTGCTGCCGGTGGCCGAGGCCGCCGCCGAGGCCGACGTCATCATGATCCTGGTGCCGGACCCGATCCAGGGCCGCGTCTACGAGGAGTCCATCAAGGACAACCTCAAGGACGGCGACGCGCTGTTCTTCGGCCACGGCCTGAACATCCGCTTCGGCTTCATCAAGCCGCCGGCCGGCGTGGACGTCTGCATGGTCGCCCCCAAGGGCCCGGGCCACCTGGTCCGCCGCCAGTACGAGGAGGGCCGCGGCGTGCCGTGCATCGCGGCCGTCGAGCAGGACGCCACCGGCAAGGGCTTCGAGCTCGCGCTGTCGTACGCCAAGGGCATCGGCGGCACCCGGGCCGGCGTCATCAAGACCACCTTCACCGAGGAGACCGAGACCGACCTCTTCGGCGAGCAGGCGGTCCTGTGCGGCGGCACCTCGGCCCTGGTCAAGGCCGGCTTCGAGACCCTGGTCGAGGCCGGTTACCAGCCGGAGATCGCGTACTTCGAGTGCCTGCACGAGCTCAAGCTCATCGTGGACCTGATGTACGAGGGCGGCCTGGAGAAGATGCGCTGGTCGGTCTCCGAGACCGCCGAGTGGGGCGACTACGTCACCGGCCCGCGGATCATCACCGACGCCACCAAGGCCGAGATGAAGAAGATCCTCGGCGAGATCCAGGACGGCACCTTCGCCAACGCCTGGATCGCGGAGTACAACGCCGGCCTGCCGAAGTACAACGAGTACAAGAAGGCCGACGAGAACCACCTGCTGGAGACCACCGGCCGCAAGCTCCGCAAGCTGATGAGCTGGGTCGACGAGGAGGCGTAAGCCCCCCGGCGGACCCGCGCCGCGCCCCCGGTCGCGTCGCTTCGTACGAAGGCCTGACCGCCATCTGGTACGGACTTTGTACGAAGCGACGCAACCCCTCCGGGTGATCCTTCCATTTCGGCGAAGGCGCCGATTCGGCCCGCCGATAGACTCGCTGTAACAAGCGCGTTCAGGCTCACAGCGTCGTGCGTCTTCCACGCGGCATGCCATTCCCGCCTCTTGGAGCGGTCGAACGGGACCGGCCGCCCATGAAGGACAAGTGAGGACCACGTGAGCCAGAAGCCTGTCGTACTCATCGCAGAAGAGCTGTCGCCCGCCACGGTGGACGCGCTCGGGCCGGACTTCGAGATCCGGCACTGCAACGGCGCGGACCGAGCCGAACTGCTGTCCGCGATCACCGATGTCGACGCCATTTTGATCCGCAGCGCCACGAAGGTGGACGCGGAGGCCGTCGCCGCCGCGGCGAAACTGCGGGTCGTCGCCCGCGCCGGTGTCGGCCTCGACAACGTCGACGTCTCCGCCGCCACCAAGGCCGGCGTGATGGTCGTCAACGCGCCGACGTCCAACATCGTCACCGCCGCCGAGCTGGCCTGCGGTCTGCTGATCGCCACCGCCCGCAACATCGCGCCGGCCAACTCGGCGCTCAAGAACGGCGAGTGGAAGCGCAACAAGTACACCGGCGTCGAGCTGAGCGAGAAGACCCTCGGTGTGGTGGGCCTGGGCCGGATCGGCGTCCTGGTCGCGCAGCGGATGTCCGCCTTCGGGATGAACATCGTCGCCTACGACCCCTACGTGCAGCCCGCGCGGGCCGCGCAGATGGGCGTCAAGCTGCTGACCCTCGACGAGCTCCTCGAAGAGTCCGACTTCATCACCGTCCACCTGCCCAAGACCCCCGAGACGCTGGGTCTGATCGGTGACGAGGCGCTGCACAAGGTCAAGCCCTCGGTGCGGATCGTCAACGCCGCGCGCGGCGGGATCGTGGACGAGGAGGCGCTGGCCTCGGCGCTCAAGGAGGGCCGGGTGGCCGGCGCGGGCCTGGACGTCTACGCCAAGGAGCCCTGCACCGACTCGCCGCTCTTCCAGTTCGACAACGTGGTGGCGACCCCGCACCTGGGCGCGTCCACCGACGAGGCGCAGGAGAAGGCCGGTATCGCGGTCGCCAGGTCGGTCCGCCTCGCGCTGGCCGGCGAGCTGGTCCCCGACGCGGTCAACGTCCAGGGCGGCGTCATCGCCGAGGACGTCAAGCCCGCGCTGCCGCTCGCCGAGAAGCTCGGCCGGATCTTCACCGCGCTGGCCGGCGAGGTGGCCGCCCGACTCGACGTCGAGGTCTGCGGCGAGGTCACCCAGCACGACGTGAAGATCCTCGAACTGAGCGCGCTCAAGGGCGTCTTCGAGGACGTCGTCGACGAGACGGTGTCGTACGTGAACGCGCCGCTGTTCGCCCAGGAGCGCGGTGTCGAGGTCCGGCTGACCACCAGCTCGGAGTCGCCCAACCACCGCAATGTGGTGACGGTCCGCGGCACGCTCGCCGACGGCACCGAGGTGTCGGTCTCCGGCACGCTGGCCGGCCCCAAGCACGTCCAGAAGGTCGTCGCCGTCGGCGACGAGGACGTGGACCTGGTGCTCGCCGACCACATGGCCTTCCTGCGCTACACCGACCGCCCCGGCATCGTCGGCACCATCGGCCGGATCCTCGGCGAGGTCGACGTCAACATCGCCGGCATGCAGGTCGCCCGGGCCGCCGCGGGCGGCGACGCGCTGGTCGCCCTCACCGTGGACTCCAGCATCCCGGCGGGCGTGCTGACCGACATCGCCGACGAGATCGGCGCCACCTCGGCCCGCGCGGTCAACCTGACCGACTGACCCGGATACGCAACCAGGCCGGCGCCGCTCCCCGCCCGGGGGGCGGCGCCGGTCCGCGTCAGAGCCTGGCCGCCTTGAGCGCCATGTGGAGCAGCAGCCGGGCCTCGCCGTCCGCCATGTCCAGGCCGGTCAGCTGCTCGATGCGGGACAGCCGGTAGTAGAGGGTCTGCCGGTGGATGGCCAGCGCGGTGGCCGTGCGCCCCGCCTGGCCCGCGTGGTCGAGGAAGACCTCGGCGGTGTGCGCCAGCTCCTCGTGCGCCGGGGTGAGCAGCGGGGCGACCGCCGGATCGGGCGGTACGTCGGCGGGCAGCGCGGTCAGCAGCCGGTAGGGGCCGAGGTTGGACCACTTCGCGATCGGGCCGAGCATCGGCTGGGCGTGCGCGGCCCTGGCCGCCGACGTCGCCTCCCGCCAGGCCCCCGGCAGCTCGGCCAGCGAGCCGCGGGCCGCGCTCAGCCCGGCCACCATCCCGTCCGCGCCGACCGCGTCGAGCAGCCGGGCCGCCGCCGTACGCGCCGGGGCCAGCACCTGCCGCGACCGCAGCCGTACGAGCAGCGCGACCAGCTCGCCGCGGCGCCGCTCCGGCACCCGGGCCAGCGCGGCGGCCGACGGGATGGTCCGCAGGCCGGGCAGCGCGCCCGCCGACTCCCGGTCCGGCGCGCGCACGCACACCAGCGCGTGCGGCTCGTCCGCGTCCTGGTCGAGCGCCATGCGCAGCGCGTCCTCCGCGGTGTCCCGGTCGGTCCTGGCGGTCGCGGTCAGCAGCGCCCGCAGCGCCCGGCCGGTCTCGGCGCCGGCCCTGGACATCGCCGCCAGCCGCTCGCCGATCCTGGCGGCCACCGCCATGGCGGCGCCGAGCTGCGCGGGGGAGTGCTCGGCCTCGTCGAGCAGCCAGACGTACCCGTAGACGAAGCCGGCGTGCCGCACCGGCAGGCACAGCCGGCCGCGTACCACTCCCGCGTCCGGGGCTGCCGGGATGCGGACCGGCGCTGTCGCGCGGGCGATGCCGAACCGCTCGAACCAGGCGCGCACCTCGACGGTGGACTGCCGGGTCAGGATGGAGCGGGTGCGGACCGGGTCCATGGACTCGTCGTCGCTGTCATGCACCCCGAAGGCGATCAGCCGGAAGTCCCGGTCCTCCAGCGTCGCGGGGGCGCCGAGCAGCGCCGACACCTCGTCCACCAGGTCCTGGAAGTCACCGTAGTCCCCATACTCAGCACGCACCCCACCATTCTCCCTCATACATCTGTATGAGGGAGAGCGGGCCAACCCGTGACAGGTGTCGCTGGTCCAGCGGGTAGGCGAATCCTAGATTCGCAGTGTCGGCCTCGACAATTGTCCCGCCCCCGCCCTGGAGGACCCCGTGTTCGGTCCCGTGTTGCTCGCCGCCTCGCGCAGCGACCGTATGCGCCGCGTCGTCGCCGCCGCGCCCGTCACCCGTCCGGTGGTCGACCGCTTCGTCGCGGGCGACGCGCTGCACCCGGCCATGGACACGGTCCGCGGGCTGACCGCGAGCGGCCTGGACGTCACCTTGGACCACCTCGGCGAGGACGTCACCGACCGGGCCACCGCCCGGGCCACCCGGGACGCGTACCTGCGGCTGCTGGAGACGCTGGGCGACGACCGGCTCGGCACCCGCGCCGAGGTCTCCGTCAAGCTGTCCGCCTTCGGCCAGGCGCTGCCCGACGGCGGCCACGATGTCGCGCTGGCCAATGTCACGGAGGTGGCGGAAATGGCCTCCGGCATCGGCACCACGGTGACCCTCGACATGGAGGACCACACCACCGTCGACTCCACGCTCGCGATCCTGGCCGAGCTGCGCAAGGAGCACCCGCAGACCGGCGCGGTCCTGCAGTCCTACCTCTTCCGCACCGAGGACGACGCCCGCGCGCTGGCCGTGGCCGGCTCACGGGTACGGCTGGTCAAGGGCGCGTACAACGAGCCGGCCGGGGTCGCCTTCCAGAGCAGGAAGGACGTCGACAAGGCCTACGTCCGCGCCCTGCGCACCCTCTTCGCCGGCGAGGGCTACCCCATGGTCGGCTCGCACGACCCGCGCATCATCGCCATCGCCCAGGAGCTGGCCGCCCGCCACCACCGCCAGGCCGGCAGCTACGAGTTCCAGATGCTCTACGGCATCCGCACCGCGGAACAGCGACGGCTCGCGGACGAGGGGGAACGTATGCGGATCTACGTCCCCTACGGCGCAGACTGGTACGGCTACTTCATGCGGCGCCTCGCCGAGCGTCCCGCCAACCTCGCCTTCTTCCTGCGCTCCTTCGTCCCCGCCGGCCGCTGACGCCCCCGACACCCACCAGGAGACACGCTTCATGGACGCCGTGACCCAGGTTCCCGCGCCGGTCAACGAGCCGGTGCACACATACGCCCCCGGCAGCCCCGAGCGGGCCCGGCTCGAAGCGAAGCTCAAGGAGCTGGCCGGCAATCCCGCCGACCTGCCGATGTTCATCGGCGGCGAGCAGCGGATGGGCGGCGGCGAGCGCGCCGACGTCGTCCAGCCGCACAACCACGGCGCCGTCCTCGGCACGTACGCCAACGCCACCGTCCGGGACGCGCAGGACGCCGTCGACGCGGCCCTGGCCGCCGCGCCCGCCTGGCGCGCGATGTCCTTCGACGACCGGGCCGCGATCATCCTGCGCGCCGCCGAACTGCTCGCCGGGCCCTGGCGCGAGACGCTGGTCGCCTCCACCATGCTCGGCCAGTCCAAGACCGTGCAGCAGGCCGAGATCGACAGCCCCTGCGAGCTGGTCGACTTCTGGCGCTTCAACGTCCACTTCGCCCGGCAGATCCTCGCCGAGCAGCCGGTGGCCAACGCCCCCGGGGTGTGGAACCGGCTCGACCACCGCCCGCTCGAAGGCTTCGTCTACGCGATCACGCCGTTCAACTTCACCGCCATCGCGGGCAACCTGCCGACCGCGCCCGCGCTGATGGGCAACGTGGTGGTGTGGAAGCCGTCGCCCACCCAGACGCACTCGGCCGTGCTGCTGATGCGGCTGCTGCGCGAGGCGGGGCTGCCCGACGGGGTGATCAACCTGGTCACCGGCGACGGCTTGGCCGTCTCCGAGGTCGCGCTGCCGCACCCGGAGCTGGCCGGCATCCACTTCACCGGCTCGACCAGGACCTTCCAGCAGCTGTGGCGCACGGTCGGCGAGAACATCGAGCGCTACCGCTCCTACCCGCGGATCGTCGGCGAGACCGGCGGCAAGGACTTCGTCGTCGCCCACCCCTCGGCCGACCCGGCGGTGCTCAAGACCGCGCTGACCCGCGGCTCCTTCGAGTACCAGGGCCAGAAGTGCTCGGCCTCCTCGCGCGCCTACATCCCGCGCTCGATCTGGGACGGCGGCTTCAAGGAGGACTTCGCCGCCGAGGTCGACGGCATCACCATGGGCGACGTCACCGACCTGTCCAACTTCAGCGGCGCCCTGATCGACGAGCGGGCCTTCGCCAAGAACAAGGCCGCCATCGACCGCGCCAAGGCAGACCCGAGCGTCGAGGTCGTCGCGGGCGGTACGTACGACGACTCGGTCGGCTGGTTCGTCCGCCCGACCGTGCTGGTCTCCACCGACCCGGACAACGAGATCTTCCGGCAGGAGTACTTCGGCCCGCTGCTCGGGGTGCACGTCTACGAGGACGCCGACTTCGAGGCGATGCTCACCCAGATGGAGTCGGTCTCGGACTACGCGCTGACCGGTGCGGTCATCGCGCGGGACCGGGCCGCGGCGGCCCATGTGATGGAGCGGCTGCGCTTCGCGGCGGGCAACTTCTACATCAACGACAAGTCCACCGGCGCGGTCGTCGGCCAGCAGCCCTTCGGCGGCGGCCGGGCGTCGGGCACCAACGACAAGGCGGGCGCCGCGCAGAACCTCCAGCGCTGGACCTCCACCCGGTCGATCAAGGAGACCCTGGTGCCGGCCACCGACTACCGCTACCCGCACCAGGGCTGACCTGGGCGCGCCGGGACGACCCGGGAGAATCACCCGTTCGCGGCCCCCGGCGGCCGCGGGTGGGTGATCGTCTGTCTCAGATAGTAGGAAGTCCGAGTAATTGTGGCGACAGGACGACCGGACTGACCTAGCGTTGTAGGGAGCCGAACGTCTCGCCTCATCCGGCGAGCGGCGGACGCGCGTCCTGAGCAGTTGCCGAGCGGGTCACCCCCCGCCGCCAGGACCCCCGCCCCGTTCCGCGGCAGCACCGCATTCGCCCGCATCCCCGGCTTCCGCCTGCTTTCCCCCCAGGAGTTGATCCCCATGGACGACACCGCACGCCAGAATGCCCAGCGCGCCCTGCAGCGCAGCCTCGACCGCCGCGACAACGGCGGCAGCACCGGCCACGAACGGCGCTGACCCCACGCCGCGGGTGAGCCGCCGCCGCTCTCCGGCGGACGCCGTGTCCGGCATGCGGACATGCGGTGTCACCCGCTGGGATGGGGAGTACGGTGCCGGACATGTCTCGAAGCCTCAGCCTCGCAGTGATCCCCGGTGACGGAATCGGCCAGGAAGTCGTCGCGGAAGGGCTCAAGGTCCTCTCCGCCGTTCTCCCGCAGGACGTCAAGCTGGAGACCCGGGAGTTCGACTTCGGCGCGAAGCGCTACCACGCCACCGGGCAGACCCTCACCGACGAGGACCTCGACCGGCTCAAGGAGCACGACGCGATCCTGCTGGGCGCCATCGGCGACCCCTCGGTGCCGTCCGGCGTCCTGGAGCGCGGCTTCCTGCTGAAGCTCCGCTTCGCCTTCGACCACCATGTGAACCTGCGCCCGAGCAAGCTCTACCCGGGTGTCGGCACGCCGCTCGCGGGCAGCCCCGAGATCGACTTCGTGGTCGTCCGCGAGGGCACCGAAGGCCCCTACACCGGCAACGGCGGGGTGATCAGGTCCGGCACCCCGCAGGAGGTCGCCACCGAGGTCAGCCTCAACACCGCCTTCGGTATCGAGCGGGTCGTGCGCGACGCGTACGTGCGCGCGCAGGGCCGTCCGCGCAAGAAGCTCACCCTGGTGCACAAGAACAACGTGCTGGTGCACGCCGGCCACCTGTGGACCCGGATCTTCGAGACGGTCGGCCGGGAGTTCCCCGAGGTCAGCACCGACTACCTGCACGTCGACGCGGCGACCATCTTCCTGGTCACCCAGCCCGAGCGCTTCGACGTGATCGTCACCGACAACCTCTTCGGCGACATCATCACCGACCTCGCCGCCGCCGTCTCCGGCGGTATCGGCGTCGCGGCCAGCGGCAACATCAACCCGGGCCGCGAGTTCCCCTCGATGTTCGAGCCGGTCCACGGATCGGCCCCGGACATCGCGGGCCAGTCCAAGGCCGACCCGACCGCGACCGTCCTGTCCGTGGCGCTGCTGCTGCGGCACCTGGGCTACGACGCCGAGGCCGACCGTATCGACACCGCCGTGCAGGCCGACCTCGCCGAGCGCGCGGACGGGCCGGTACGGTCCACGGTCGAGATCGGCGACGCGCTGGCCGCCCGCGTCTCCGGCTGACCGGCCACCAGAGGTAGGTACCCGGCCCCGCCGCTGCGATAATCGACAGAGGCGGGGCCGCGGTATGACGGGAAAGTCGGACGTCCTATCAGTGCGGACGGCCCAAGCCGGCAGCGAGAGAACGAGACACGGTGAAGGACACACACATGACGACCCCCACAATCGAGCTGAAGCCGTCCGCCCACCCGCTGTCCGCCACCGAGCGCGACGCGATCCTGGCCGCCCCGGGCTTCGGCCGGTCCTTCACCGATCACATGGTCACCATCAAGTGGACCGAGGGCCGCGGCTGGCACGACGCGCAGCTGGTCCCGTACGCGCCGCTGTCGATCGACCCGGCCAACATGACGCTGCACTACGCGCAGACCATCTTCGAGGGCCTCAAGGCCTACCGGCAGCCCGACGGCGGTGTCGCGACCTTCCGGCCCGAGGCCAACGCCGAGCGCTTCCGGGCCTCCGCGCGGCGGCTGGCGATGCCCGAGCTGCCCGTGGAGACCTTCGTCGAGGCCTGCGACGTGCTGGTCAGGCAGGACAAGGCATGGGTGCCCACCGAGGGCGAGGCGTCGCTCTACCTGCGGCCCTTCATGATCGCCACCGAGGTCGGCCTCGGAGTGCGCCCGGCCAACGAATACCTCTTCCTGGTGATCGCCTCCCCGGCCGGCGCCTACTTCTCCGGCGGCGTCCAGCCCGTCTCGGTCTGGCTGTCCGAGGAGTACGTGCGCGCCGCGCCCGGCGGCACCGGCGCGGCCAAGACCGGCGGCAATTACGCCGCCTCCCTCGTCGCCCAGGCCCAGGCCATCGAGCACGGCTGCGACCAGGTGGTCTGGCTGGACGCGATCGAGCGCCGCTGGATCGAGGAGATGGGCGGGATGAACCTGTACTTCGTGTACGGCAACAGAATCGTCACTCCTGAGCTGTCCGGCTCGCTGCTCCCGGGCATCACCCGCGACTCGCTGCTGTCCATCGCCGCCGACCTCGGCTACGAGGTGGCCGAGGGCCGGATCAGTGTCGAGGACTGGCGCCGCCAGCACGAGGACGGCACCCTCACGGAGGTCTTCGCCTGCGGCACGGCCGCGGTGATCACCCCGGTGGGCTCGGTGAAGTCGACCCGGGCGGCCTGGCCGGTGGCCGACGGCGCCCCCGGGCCGGTCACGATGCGGCTGCGTGCGGCACTCCTCGACATCCAGACGGGGCGCGCCCCCGACCCCCACGCCTGGATGCACCCCCTGGGCGCCTAGCGCCCCCGCGGGGGGCGGGAGCGGGCTCGGCCCGGATGGTGAGATCACACGCCGCCCGGGCCGACCGTGTGCAAGACTGACCGCGTGCTCTCGTACGCCGTCATTATTGGCAGCAGGCACGCCGGTCCGCAGTGACGCCCCCCTGACCCCAGTGGAACGTCACCGTGTCCCAGACCCGCGTGCAGACCTCTCGCATCCGCGAGAGGTTTTTTCGTTTCCCGGACCACCCGTGCCGGAGGCGGAACCGCACGAGGGATGATGGGGGCAAGTGGAGCTGGACCCTCCGGATGCCAGCGCATCCGGCGGCAACCCACTCACCCGACAGGAGTTACGACAGCCATGACCGCCGAACCGGACGACAGCTTCCATGTCTTCGACACGACGCTGCGCGACGGCGCCCAGCGTGAGGGGATCAACCTCACCGTCGCCGACAAGCTGACGATCGCCCGGCACCTGGACGACTTCGGGGTGGGATTCATCGAGGGCGGCTGGCCGGGAGCCAACCCCCGCGACACCGAGTTCTTCGCCCGTGCCGTCAAGGAGCTGGACCTCAAGCACGCCACCCTGGTCGCGTTCGGCGCGACCCGCAGGCCGGGCGCCAAGGCCGCCGACGACCCCCAGGTCACGGCGCTGCTCGACTCGGGCGCCCCGGTGATCACCCTGGTCGCCAAGTCGCACGACCGCCACGTCGAACTGGCGCTGCGCACCACGCTGGAGGAGAACCTGGCGATGGTCGCCGACACCGTCTCCCACCTGGTCGCCCAGGGGCGCCGGGTGTTCGTGGACTGCGAGCACTTCTTCGACGGCTACAAGGCCAACGCCGCCTACGCCACCCAGGTCGTACGGGCCGCGCACGAGGCGGGCGCGTCCGTCGTGGTGCTGTGCGACACCAACGGCGGGATGCTGCCCGCCCAGGTGCAGGCCGTGACCGGCCTGGTGCTCGCCGACACCGGCGCCCGGCTCGGCATCCACGCCCAGGACGACACCGGCTGCGCGGTCGCCAACACCCTGGCCGCCGTGGACGCGGGCGCCACCCATGTGCAGTGCACCGCCAACGGCTACGGCGAGCGGGTCGGCAACTCCAACCTCTTCCCGGTGGTCGCCGCGCTGGAGCTCAAGCACGGCCGCCGGGTGCTGCCCGAGGGCGCACTCGGCGAGATGACCAGGATCTCGCACGCCATCGCCGAGGTCGTCAACCTGCCGCCGTCCACGCACCAGCCGTACGTGGGCGTGTCCGCCTTCGCGCACAAGGCGGGCCTGCACGCCTCCGCCATCAAGGTGGACCCCGACCTCTACCAGCACATCGACCCCGAGCAGGTCGGCAACACCATGCGGATGCTGGTCTCCGACATGGCCGGCCGCGCCTCGATCGAACTCAAGGGCCGCGAGCTGGGCATCGATCTCGGCGAGGACCGCGAGCTGGTCGGCCGGGTGGTGGCGCGCGTCAAGGAGCGCGAGCTGAAGGGGTACACGTACGAGGCCGCCGACGCGTCGTTCGCGCTGCTGCTGCGGGCCGAGATCAACGGCAGGCCGCAGCGCTACTTCCGTACCGAGTCCTGGCGGGTCATCACCGAGGACCGCCCGGACGGTACGCACGCCAACGAGGCGACGGTGAAGATGTGGGCGAAGGGCGAGCGGATCGTCGCCACCGCCGAGGGCAACGGCCCGGTCAACGCGCTGGACCGGGCGCTGCTCAGCGCGCTGGAGCAGATCTACCCCAAGCTCGCCGAGTTCGCCCTGGTCGACTACAAGGTCCGCATCCTGGAAGGCACCTCGGGCACCGACTCGACGACCCGGGTGCTGATCACCACCACCGACGGCGAGACCGAGTGGTCCACGGTCGGGGTCGCGGACAACGTGATCGCCGCGTCCTGGCAGGCACTTGACGACGCCTACACGTACGGGCTGCTGCGGGCGGGGCTCGACCCGCAGGAGTAGCCGCGTTCGCATACCGGTCGTCCGGCGGGAAATCCCCCGCCGGGCGGCCGGTCTGTCATGTTCATTAGCAAAACATCTTGGCGACGCGCGTAGACCTCGGGCACACTCCTCCTGCGCCACCTGCACCACGCCCACCCCAGCGGAACCAGCAGGAGGAAATCGCATGCGACTGCGTATCCGTACCGTGACGAGCGTTCTCACCCTCGTCGGCACCGCTCTGTTCGCACCCGGTGTCGGCCTGGCCGCGTCCACCGACGCCTTCGCCGTCACCAAGCTCACCCACGCCCAGGCGACGAGCATGTTCAGCGCCGCGGGCATCACCTGGTCGTCGTCCGGCGGGTGTTCCAACCGCAACGTGTCGACCTGCACGTCCTTCGACCAGCTCAACCAGGCCACCGCCCAGGGCGCGGTCACCCTCAAGCACTCCAGCGGCTGCGCCCTCAACATCACCGGCGGCACCGAGACCGGCCACGCCAGCGGCACCTACTCGCACTGGAACGGCTACAAGCTCGACTTCGGCAAGAACACCTGCCTGACGAACTACGTCCACAACTCCTTCACCTACATCGGCCTGCGCGGTGACGGATACCCGCAGTACCAGGCCGCGTCCGGCAACATCTACGCCGACGAGGGCAGCCACTGGGACGCCCTGTACTACAGCTGCGGCTGCTGACCCGCCACGACGGGCGGGGCCGCACCCCCCGCGGCCCCGCCCCCGGCGCGGACTACCTGCCCGGAGTTGAGTACGCGTGCTCAGGCGGCCCCCCGCCGCCCCCGGTTAGCCTCGGCGCAGCCGAGGTCGAGGGGGGTGGGAGAACGTGATCGTTTCGGCGGTGATGCTGCTCGGCAGACTGGCCGGAACGCCTGCCGCCCGCCGGTCCGGGCGCCTGGCGGCGGACGCGGCCGAGCGCTGCTTCCCCGGCCGTTTGGCGGTGATCTCGGCGCGGCCTCGCTTCCCCGCTTCCGGCGGCGCCGAGATCCTCTTCCGGGTGCTGGACGACCACGACGCCTTCGTCCGCCTGCGGGTGGACCGGGCGGCGCCGACCGCCGGGCAGCTCGGCGAGGCGATCGAGGACGGCCTCGCCGCGGCCCGGGAATGGCGGGCGCTGGCCGCCGCCCTGCGCCGGGGCGGCTACGAGGTCCACGGGCTCGGCCGCGTCGTCGCCGACCCGTGGATCGCGGCCGACCCGACCAACGACACGGTCACGGACTTCCTGGCGGGCCTGCGCGACTGCCTGGCCCGGCGGCCCGGCGCGCCCGCGACCTCCGTCCTGATCGCCGACCCCGCGGTCGTACGCGCCCTGCCGCGGGACCGCGACCCGTCGCTGCCGACCCTGCTGCGGCTCACCGCCACCCGCAGGCTGGCCGCGCTGAGCGGCCGGCGGCCGTACTACCGGGCCTCCTTCGGCACCGCGGGCGCGCTCGGACTGAGCCTCGTGCACCCCTTTTCGCTGTGGCAGCGCTACGAGGCCGCGGTCACGGCCGGCGCCGACGCCTGGCTGGCGCGGGTGAGCCCCGGCGCCCGCGCGACCGCCGTCATGAGCCTCACCCGGCTGGTGACCGGCCGGGTGGACCGGCTGCGGGCCCATGTCGTCTTCAGGGACGGCTCGGAGCAGAGCGGCCCGGCCCGGCTGGGCAACCACGTACTGGCCGTCACGACCGACCTCGACGGCGCCCTCACCGACGAGCCGACCGTCATCCGCGACGCCCGGGCCGGCGCCGGGCCGCTGCGGCTCCCGCCGCTGTGAGCCGGCAGGCCCCGGCCCCGCGATGAGCCCCCCGGCTCTCCGGCAGGCCCCCGGCCCCGGGGGGGGCGAAAACCGGTGTCGGCCCGCCCCCCGCGGCCCATAGGGTGCCGCGGTGACCAACGCCTCCTTCACCGTCCGTGCGGCCGTGCCCGCGGACGCCGCCGCCGTGGCCCATGTCCACATCGCCTCGCGGGAGGTGACGATGCCCTACCTGCCGCCGCGCAGGCGCAGTGACGCGGAGGTCGAGGCGTGGGTGCGGGACGTGGTCATGGCCACGTCCGAGGTCTGGGTGGCGGTCGGCGCCGACGGCCGGGTGGTCGGCTACGCGGCCGTCGGGGGGGACGAGCTGGACGCCCTGTATCTGCTCGCCGACGTCCTGCGGCAGGGCATCGGGACCGCGCTGCTCGGCACCGCGAAGGCGCACCGCCCCGACGGGCTGACGCTCGCCGTCTTCCAGCGCAATACGCGAGCCAGGGCTTTCTACACCCGCCACGGCTTCACGGTGGTCGACAGCAACGACGGATCGCGCAACATGGAGAACGAACCGGACCTGACGATGCGCTGGCAGCCGGTGACCAACAGCACACGTACTGACGGGTAATATCCGCGCCCCGGCGGTCATAGGGTGAGCGGCGAACCCTCGACCCGACCCACCGGGAGATCGCATGCGCTCGGCGAAGGACTTCTTCCGCCCGCTGGCTGTGGGGGCGCCCGAGCCCCTGCGCGAGGTGCCCTTCCGGCCCTCGCGGATGATCCACTTCTTCGACCCCGGCAACGAGAAGATGGCCGCCAAGGTCCCCGCCCTGGCCCCCGCGGTGGACGTACTGCTCGGCAATCTGGAGGACGCCGTCCCCTCCGACCGCAAGGAGGCCGCCCGCGCGGGCCTGGTCGCCGTCGCCAAGGGCACCGACTTCGGCGGCACCCAGCTGTGGACCCGTATCAACAGCCTGGACTCGCCCTGGGCGCTGGACGACCTGCTCACCCTGGTCACCGAGATCGGCGACCGGCTCGACGTCGTGATGGTCCCCAAGGTGGAGGGCGCGCACGACATCCACTACGTCGACCGGCTGCTGGCCCAGCTGGAGGCACGGGCGGGCCTGCGCCGGCCGATCCTGGTGCACGCGATCCTGGAGACCGCCGCGGGCGTGGCCAATGTCGAGGAGATCGCCGGCGCCAGCCCCCGTATGCAGGGCATTTCGCTCGGCCCCGCCGACCTGGCCGCCAGCCGGCGGATGAAGACCACCAGGGTCGGCGGCGGCCACCCCGGCTACCTGGTCCGCGAGGACCCGCCCTCGGCCTCCGGCGGGGGGAGCCCCGCCGACGCGCCCCGGGCGACGTACCAGCAGGACCTGTGGCACTACACGCTCGCCCGGATGGTCGACGCCTGCGCGGCGCACGGCATCCTGCCGTACTACGGCCCCTTCGGCGACATCCAGGACGTCACCGCGTGCGAGGACCAGTTCCGCAACGCCTTCCTGCTCGGCTGCGTCGGCGCCTGGTCGCTGCACCCGGCCCAGATCGCCATCGCCAAGCGGGTCTTCTCGCCCGCGCCCGAGGACGTCGCCTGGGCGCGGCGGGTGATCGGCGCGATGGGCGACGGCACCGGCGCGGTGATGATCGACGGCAAGATGCAGGACGACGCCACCTACAAGCAGTGCCAGGTGGTCGCCGGGCTCGCCGACACCCTCGCCGCCCGCGACCCCGAACTGGCCGAGGCCTACGCCGCGGCCGGGAAGGCAGGCCGGCGATGACCGATACCCCCCGCCCCCGCCGCTCGGTCCTCTACATGCCCGGCGCCAACGAACGCGCCCTGGAGAAGGCCCGCACCCTCCCCACCGACGCGCTGATCCTCGACCTGGAGGACTCGGTCGCGCCCGACGCCAAGAAGGCGGCCAGGGACCGGGTGGCCGCGGCCGCCGCGAGCGGCGACTACGGCCACCGCGAGGTGACGATCCGGGTCAACGCGCCCGGCACCCCCTGGCACGCCGACGACCTGCGGGCCGCGGCCGAGGCCGGACCCGACGCGGTCGTGGTGCCCAAGGTGGACGCGCCGGAGACGGTCACCGCCGTGGTGGCCGCGCTGGAGGCGGCCGGCGCGCCCGACCGTACGGCCGTCTGGGCGATGATCGAGACACCCGCCGCGATGTTCGACGCCCGGCGGATCGCCGCGGCCAGCGAGCGGCTGACCGTGCTGGTCATGGGCACCAACGATCTGGCCAAGGAACTGCACGCCGAGCACGTGCCGGGCCGCGCCCCGCTGCTCACCGCGCTGTCCATGGCCCTGCTCGCGGCCCGCGCCACCGGCCGGGTCATCTTGGACGGTGTCTACAACGACGTCCAGGATCTGACCGGATTCGAAGCCGAAACCCTCCAAGCGCGGCAGCTCGGCTTCGACGGCAAAACGCTCATCCATCCCCGCCAGCTGGAGCCCTGCAACCGGGTCTTCGCCCCCGCCGCCGCGGACGTCGAGCGCTCCCGGAAGATCATCGAAGCCTTCGATCAGGCCACGTCACAGGGCCGCGGAGTGGTCACCGTGGACGGCAGGATGATCGAGAACCTCCATGTGGAGGAGGCCAGACGGGTACTCGCGCTGGCCGCCGCCGTCGAGGGCCGCTGACGGTCACGTGTGCGTGTCGCCCGGTGGCGGCGGAGGAACGGCGGGGCGCCGCGACCGTACCGCGGAGCCCCGCTGTTGTGCGCTTCTGTGGGGATCCGCCATGAAGCGGGGACGGACACTGTACGAAGTCGATGGCCTGTTTTCCGGCCCGCGGCTCGTACTGTCGTTGCATGACCACATCGCAAGAGGTGCCCGCCGAGGTGAACGACGCCCGCGGGCGGGTGGCCGAACTGCACGCCATCCGCGCGGAGGTCGTCCGCGGACCGAGCGAGAAGGCCACCGCGGCCCAGCGTGCCAAGGGCAAGCTCACCGCCCGCGAGCGGATCGACCTGCTGCTGGACGAGGGCACCTTCCGCGAGGTGGAGCCCCTGCGGCGGCACCGGGCGACCGGGTTCGGGCTGGAGGAGAAGCGCCCCTACACCGACGGTGTGATCACCGGCTGGGGCCTGGTGCACGGCCGTACGGTCTTCGTCTACGCGCACGACTTCCGGATCTTCGGCGGCGCGCTGGGCGAGGCCCACGCGACGAAGATCCACAAGATCATGGACATGGCCATCTCGGCCGGCGCCCCGCTGGTGTCGCTCAACGACGGGGCCGGCGCGCGTATCCAGGAGGGCGTCTCGGCGCTGGCCGGATACGGCGGCATCTTCCAGCGCAACACCCGCGCCTCCGGGGTGATCCCGCAGATCAGCGTGATGCTCGGCCCGTGCGCGGGCGGCGCCGCCTACTCGCCGGCGCTCACCGACTTCGTGTTCATGGTCCGCGAGACCTCGCAGATGTTCATCACCGGCCCCGACGTGGTGCAGGCCGTCACCGGTGAGCAGATCACCCAGAACGGCCTGGGCGGCGCCGACGTCCACTCGTCGGTCTCCGGTGTCTCGCACTTCGCCTACGACGACGAGCAGACCTGTCTCGAAGAGGTCCGCTACCTGCTCTCGCTGCTGCCGCAGAACAACCGCGAGAACCCGCCCGCCGTCGAGTCCCAGGACCCGGTCGACCGGCGCGGCGACGTACTGCTCGACCTGGTGCCCGCGGACGGCAACCGCGGGTACGACATGCACAAGGTCATCGAGGAGATCGTCGACGACGGCGAGTTCCTGGAGATCCACGAGCGCTGGGCCACCAACATCATCTGCGCCCTGTCCCGGCTGGACGGCCAGGTCGTCGGCATCGTCGCCAACCAGCCCGCCTCGCTCGCCGGCGTCCTGGACATCGAGGCGTCGGAGAAATCCGCCCGCTTCGTCCAGATGTGCGACGCCTTCAACATCCCGATCGTCACCCTGTTGGACGTACCCGGCTTCCTACCGGGCGTCGCCCAGGAGCACGGTGGAATCATCAGGCACGGTGCGAAACTGCTCTACGCCTACTGCAACGCCACCGTCCCGAGGATCTCGCTGATCCTGCGCAAGGCCTATGGCGGCGCGTACATCGTGATGGACAGCCAGTCCATCGGCGCCGACCTCACCTACGCGTGGCCGACCAACGAGATCGCGGTGATGGGCGCGGAGGGCGCGGCCAACGTCATCTTCCGCCGGCAGATCGCCGACGCGGACGACCCCGAGGCGATGCGTGCACGCATGGTCAAGGAGTACAAGGCCGAACTGATGCATCCCTACTACGCCGCGGAGCGCGGCCTGGTCGACGACGTCATCGACCCGGCCGAGACCCGCGAGGTGCTGATCAGCTCGCTGTCCATGCTCCGCACCAAGCACGCCGACCTACCATCGCGCAAGCACGGCAATCCTCCCCAGTAGCCATGGAGACCACTGTGAGCACTCCCACCGATCCGCACGTGCGTGTCGAGAAGGGCCACGCTGCCCCGGAGGAGCTGGCCGCGATCACCGCGATCCTGCTCGCCAGGGCGGCGGCGCACGGCGGCGGCGACGCCGCCGACCTCCCGGCCCGCTCCACCGCCGCCTGGCGGCGCCTCGAGCGCACCCCGGGCTTCCGCGCCCCGCACTCCTGGCAGGGCTGAGCCCTTCCCGCCGTACGGCGACCGGAGCAAGGCGAAGGCCCCGCACCAGCAGCAGCAGGTGCGGGGCCTTCGTGTGCCGCCGGGCGGGCGCCGGGGCGCCGGCTAGCGCAGCCGTGCCATCAGGGCGTGCTCGACCAGGGTGATCAGCGCGCTCTTCGCCTCGCCGCGGTGGCGGGCGTCGGTGACGATGATCGGTGCCTCGGGGCCGATCTGGAGGGCCTCGCGGACCTCCTCGGGCCCGTAGGGCTGGTGGCCGTCGAAGCCGTTGAGCGCGATCACGAACGGCAGGCCGCTGTTCTCGAAGTAGTCCACGGCCGGGAAGCAGTCCGCCAGCCGCCGGGTGTCGACCAGGACGATCGCGCCGATCGCGCCGCGTACCAGGTCGTCCCACATGAACCAGAAGCGGTCCTGCCCGGGGGTGCCGAACAGGTAGAGGATCAGGTCCTGGTCCAGGGTGATCCGGCCGAAGTCCATGGCCACCGTCGTGGTGGTCTTGTCGGGCGCGTGCGTCAGGTCGTCGATGCCGGCCGACGCGGAGGTCATCACGGCTTCCGTGCGCAGCGGATTGATCTCCGACACGGCACCGACGAACGTGGTCTTGCCCACGCCGAACCCGCCCGCCACCACGATTTTCGCGGAAGTAGTGGCGCGCGCCGGGCCGCTAGAGCTTCCGAAGTCCACTGAGCACCCTCTCAAGCAAAGTCACATCTGGCTGTCCCCCCGCGGCCTCGTCGCCGCCGGGTTGGTGAATCGTGACCAGCCCGGCCTCGGCCAGGTCGGCCACCAGGATCCTGACCACGCCGAGCGGGATCGTCAGCAGCGCGGAGATCTCCGCGATCGACTTGATGTCCCGGCACAGCAGGCAGATCCGCTGGTGTTCCGGCAGCTGCCCGCGCAGCCGCTCGGGGTCGGCGGTGGTACTGACCAGCGCCTCGATGGCGAGCTGGTAGCGCGGCCTGGTACGGCCGCCGGTCATCGCGTACGGGCGGACGAACCCGGTCGGCGTCTGCGAGCGCCGGCCACCGGTCCCGTCGCCCTGGCCGCCGCGCGGTGCCTGCGGGGGCGGTGCCTGCGGCGGCTGGTAGGGCTGGATGTGCGGCTGCCTCGGCGGCCGGTAGGGCTCGGGCTCCGGGGCCGGAGCGGACGGGAACTGGTACGGGTTCACAGGTGGCTGGTGCGGGCTGCCATACGGCTCTGCGCCGGGAGACGTGCTCACGAGTCCTCCTCCTGATACGGCTGCCAAGCACCGCCCGGGCCCCTGGAAGGGACCAGGGCGCGCCCGCACGCCCGTTCGCTGGTTGAGCTAGTTGAGCAGGCTGCCCTGCAGTTCGGCCCTGAGGTCGGGGGTGAGTACGGTGCCTGCGCGGTCGACGAGCAGGGCCATTTCGTAGCCGACGAGGCCGATGTCGCACTCGGGGTGGGCGAGTACGGCCAGGGATGAGCCGTCGGAGACGGACATGATGAAGAGGAAGCCGCGTTCCATTTCGACGACGGTCTGGTTGACGCTGCCGCCTTCGAAGATGCGGGAGGCTCCGGCGGTGAGGGAGGTCAGGCCGGAGGCGACGGCGGCGAGCTGGTCGGCGCGGTCGCGGGGGAATCCGTCGGACATCGCGAGCAGCAGGCCGTCGGCGGAGACCACCACGGTGTGGGACACCCCGGGGGTGTTGTCCACGAAGTTGGTGATCAACCAGTTCAGGTTCTGTGCCGCCTGGCTCATCGGACTCAACTTAGCGCTCCTGGTTCTGGGGGCCGCCGAAGGTGCTGTCGGGGGCCTGTCCGTTCGTGTCAGTTCCAGCAGTGCGCCCCTGCTGGACGCCACGCCGCAGGTTACTCAACCTGCCGCGGACGTCCTCGGGTGCGCGGGAGACCTGTGGGCCGCCCTGCGGGGTCTGCGTCGCGGTACCCGGGACCAGGTTGGCCTTGGGCACCCGCCGTGGCAGGCCGGAGGGGGTGACCCCGCCTGCCTTCGGCTCGCGGACCGCCTCGGCCCGCTGCCAGTTCTCGTCGTTGTTCGACCGCCACCCGGACGGGTCCGGCTGCGGCTGGTTCTGAGGTTCGGGCGACTCCTGCGCAGGCTGTTCCTGAGGTGATTCACGGGGCTTCCGGTCGCGGCGCGGCAGGCCGGCGTCCGTCAGCGAAGGGGAGCCTACGCTCTCGGACGGCTGCTCGGGGAGCCCGTTGAAGTCGCCGGAACCGAAGTCGCGGTCGTAGCCGGGGTCGTAGACCATCTCCGGCTCCTCGCCCCGCGGTGCGTACGACTGCGCGAAGAAACCGTTCTGCTCATAAGGGACTTCTGGCTGTGCCGGGTAGCCCTGCTGCGGGTAGCCGTTCTGGAAGCCCTGGTCGTACGTCTGCTGCTGGTATCCGGAGGTGAAGCCCTGGTCGTACGAACCCGCGGGTTCGTAGCCGCTGCGGGGCTCGTAGGGGCCTTCCTGGACCTGCTGCGGCGGCTCCCTCAGCTCCGGCGGGGCCGGCGGTGCTTCGTACGGCTGCTGCGGCTGCCGCCCGTCCTCGCGGTCGGTGGTCGCCGCCGCCTCCAGCTGCGCCCTGCGGCCCTCGCGCCGCAGCGAGCGGCCCACCGGATCGAGCGCCGGGGCGCCCTCGGCCTCGACGGCCGCGGGCCGGTCGTAGCGCGAGTCGTCGAAGCCCAGTTCCGCCGCGGTGCGCCGGCCCAGCTCCGCGGTCTCGTACGAACGGTCCTGCGCGGGCGGCTCCGGTGCCTCGGGCACGATCCGCGACACCGTGAAGTCGGTCTCGCCCTCGCCCGGGTCCTCCTCGCCGCCACCGCCGTGGGTGATCGGCTCCGGCAGCATCACCAGCGAGGTGGTGCCGGCCTGCTCGCCCGAGGGCCGCAACTGCACCCGGATGCCGTGCCGGTCGGACAGCCGGCCGACCACGAACAGGCCCATCCGCTTGGCGACCTCCACGTCCACCGTGGGCGGCTCGGCCAGCTTGTGGTTGATGTCCGCGAAGTCCTCCGCGGTCAGCCCGATGCCCTTGTCGTGGATCTCGATCATCACCCGGCCGTCCGGCAGCCGGGTCGCGGTCACCCGCACCTTGGTCTGCGGCGACGAGAAGGTGGTGGCGTTCTCCAGCAGCTCGGCCAGCAGGTGCACCAGGTCGCTGACGGCGCTGCCGTGGATGTCGGTGTCGGGGATGCCGACCAGCTCGATGCGGTCGTACGCCTCCACCTCGGAGGCCGCCGCCCGCAGCACGTCCACCAGCGGCACCGCCTGGTTCCACTGCCTGGCCGGCTCCTCGCCCGCGAGCACCAGCAGGTTCTCGCCGTTGCGCCGCATGCGGGTGGCGAGGTGGTCCATCTTGAACAGGCTCGCCAGCTGGTCCGGGTCCGCCTCGTTGTTCTCCAGCTCGGTGATCAGCGCGAGCTGGCGCTGGATGAGGCCCTGGTTGCGCAGCGAGAGGTTGGTGAAGATCGCGTTGACGTTGCCCCGCAGCAGCGCCTGCTCGGCGGCCAGCCTGACCGCCTCGCGGTGCACCTGGTCGAAGGCCCTGGCGACCTCGCCGATCTCGTCCCTGGTGTTGATCGGGATCGGCGCGACCGCCGTGTCCACCCGGCCGGGGTCGGTGCGCGACAGCTGGTCGACCATGCCCGGCAGCCGGGTCTCGGCGATCTCGAAGGCCGCCCCGCGCAGCCGCCGCATGCTGCGGCTCATGGTGCGGGCCATCATGCCCGCCAGGATGAAGGCGATGATCAGCGCGACCACCACGATCGCGGAGTTGAGGAGCGCGTCCCGCTTGGCGTTCGAGGCGATCCTCGCCGCGTCGCCCGCCGCCTGGTCGGCGAGGTGCACCTCGACCGAGCGGTAGGCGTCGAAGGACAGCGTGGACGCCGCGAAGTACGTCTCGGGGGTGATGCCCTCGGCCTGGAGCTGGGCCACGGTGCGGCCGGGGGTGGCGATCTCGCTGACCATCTTGGCCAGCTCCGGCGGCACCACGAAACTGCGGCCCGCGGTGACCGCCTTGTCCCGGGCGACCGCGGTCTGGTCGCGGCCCTTCTCCAGCGCGGCGTTCTGCGCGTCCTTCAGCCGCTGGACGTCGGCCGCGGTACCGCCGCCGTTGTACTCCTGGAGGGCGATGCCCTCCAGGTACTGGTACGAGCCGAGCGCGGTCTTGAGCAGCGCCAGCTCGGTCGGGCTGGGCTTGTCCTCGACCAGGATGTGCATACCGATCGACCGGGTCAGCGACTCGGCGGCCTTCGACAGCGAGACGGCGTAGAGCGTCCGGCCGTAGGCGGTGATGTTGCTGGTGCCGTAGCCCAGTTCGTTGGCCAGCTCCATCAGCGGGTGCTGGATCTTGACGTACCACTCCTCGGTCTGCACACCGGAGAGCTGGCGGGTGAACGCGGCCTTGCGGAGGCTGGCCAGTTCGGGCTCCACCGTGCGGAAGTTCGCCATCCGGCGTTCGAGGCCCGCCTCGTGCGGCATCCGGGCCGCGACGTCGTCGAAGGCCTGGGCGGCGGCGTCGGTGGCGGCCCGCGCGGTGCTGACGGCCGGGTCGGTGCGCTTGCCGGCGAGCAGCGGAACCACCGTGAGGTCGCGCTCGTTGATCAGTGTGTTGCTGTACGTCGCCGCGGCCCTGACCAGGTTCGCGGTGCGCACCGCGTCATCGGCCTGGTTCCAGGTCTGCACCGAGCTGTTGACCCGGAAGCCGCCGAAGACCAGGGCGACGAGCACGGGTATCAGGAGGATCGCGTTCAGCCGGGTGGCCACCCGCCAGTTCCGCACGCTGAAACGGCCACCAGGATCGGGCAGTTCCGGCACTTCCGCGGCCCGGTCCGCGGGAGTGCCCCCGGGGCGCTGCGGCGGCGTGAAATTCCCCCGCGGGCCGTGTGCGGCACCCGCCTCGGTTCGCCTCGTGTTCCTCACTGGACCAACAACCTCTCGGCGACGGCGCAACGAAGGCCGTTCCTACGCTCGGGTTCTGCGAATTCCAGCACGTCATGGGGGCGCTAGCCAAACCTCCGACGTCAGCGCACGTACGAACGTTCGGTGAAAAGCGGAACAGGGAACCGTGTCAAAGCCGGGCATAACCGCCCAAGGGTGTACGCGCTGCGGCACCGGGTGAGCGCGAGCCGTGTTCGCAGCCGACGGAAACTCTGTCGAAATGTTATGAAGGCGGGCCGGCCGTGTCCGACGACACAACCGGCCCCATGGCCTTCGACGTGGCACGTTGCCAGCGTCACGAGTTATTTGAGCCGTGCCAGCAGCGCGTGCTCGACCAGCGTGATCAGCGCGCTCTTCGCCTCGCCGCGGTGGCGGGCGTCGGTGACGATGATCGGTGCCTCGGGGCCGATCTGGAGGGCCTCGCGGACCTCCTCGGGGCGGTACGGCTGGTGGCCGTCGAAGCCGTTGAGCGCGATCACGAACGGCAGGCCGCTGTTCTCGAAGTAGTCCACGGCCGGGAAGCAGTCCGCCAGGCGGCGGGTGTCGACCAGCACCACGGCACCGATCGCGCCGCGCACCAGGTCGTCCCACATGAACCAGAACCGGTCCTGCCCGGGCGTGCCGAACAGGTACAGGATCAGGTCGTCGTCCAGCGTGATCCGGCCGAAGTCCATGGCCACCGTCGTGGTGGTCTTGTCCTGGACGTGGCTCAGGTCGTCGATGCCGGCCGACGCCGAGGTCATCACCGCTTCGGTGCGCAGCGGGTTGATCTCGGAGACGGCACCGACGAACGTCGTCTTGCCCACACCGAATCCGCCCGCCACCACGATCTTCGCGGAGGTCGTCGAACGCGCCGGCGGCGTACCGTACGCCGGCTGCGGCTGCGCCCTAGAGCTTCCGAAGTCCACTGAGCACCCTCTCAAGCAGTGTCACATCAGGCTGGCCGCCGGCCTCGCCGCTGCCCGGCTGGTGGATGGCGACCATGCCGGCCTCGGCGAGGTCGGCCACGAGAATCCGGGCCACACCGAGCGGGATGGCCAGCAGTGCAGAGATCTCGGCGACCGACTTGATCTCCCGGGTCAGATGGCAGATCCGCTGGTGCTCGGGCAGCAGTCCCGCGTACTG
The DNA here is from genome assembly GCF_036227245.1 of Streptomyces sp. NBC_01477. Taxonomy (GTDB): domain Bacteria; phylum Actinomycetota; class Actinomycetes; order Streptomycetales; family Streptomycetaceae; genus Actinacidiphila. Next base: position 2,531,910 of record NZ_CP109445.1, on the reverse strand, counting down.
CGAGGGGTCGGCTGTCGTGCTGACCAGTGCCTCTATCGCGAGTTGATAGCGCGGCCTGGTCCGGCCACCGGTCATGGCGTACGGCCGCACCAGCGGCTGATCACCTTCCACTCCGTACGGCGCGTGGTGGGACGCGCCGTACGGGCCTTGGCCCGGCGAGGCGGGTGGCGGGGTCATGAGGGTCCTCCGTGTCCGGGCAGTGCGTGTCGCGGTGCGGAAAAACGGGAACGAGGGGGCGGATGGAACAGGAGTGGACCGGGGTGGACTCAGTGCATGAGGCTGCCCTGCAGTTCGGCCCTGAGGTCGGGGGTGAGTACGGTGCCTGCGCGGTCGACGAGCAGGGCCATTTCGTAGCCGACGAGGCCGATGTCGCACTCGGGGTGGGCGAGTACGGCCAGGGATGAGCCGTCGGAGACGGACATGATGAAGAGGAAGCCGCGTTCCATTTCGACGACGGTCTGGTTGACGCTGCCGCCTTCGAAGATGCGGGAGGCTCCGGCGGTGAGGGAGGTCAGGCCGGAGGCGACGGCGGCGAGCTGGTCGGCGCGGTCGCGGGGGAATCCGTCGGACATCGCGAGCAGCAGGCCGTCGGCGGAGACCACCACGGTGTGGGACACCCCGGGGGTGTTGTCCACGAAGTTGGTGATCAACCAGTTCAGGTTCTGTGCCGCCTGGCTCATCGCACTCAACTAACGCTCCTGATGATTCGTACCGAAACCGCGGCCGTCGGTCGTGCCGCCGGCCTCCCGGCCCTGCTGGATACCCCGTCGGAGATTGGTCAGCCGCCCGCGGACGTCGTCGGGCGAACGGGAGACCTGCGGGCCGCCCTGCTGGGGCTGCTGCTGGGCCGCGCCGCCGGCGACGAGATTCGCCCGCGGCACCCGGCGCGGCAGCCCGGAGGGGGTGACCCCGCCGGCCGACGGCTCACGGACCGCCTCGGCCCGCTGGCGCAGCGCGTCATTGGGCGAGGTCCGCCAGTTCGGCGTCTCGCGCGGCAGCGGCTGCGCCGCGGAGGCCGGCGCCGCGGAGGCCGGCGCGGCAGCGGGCGCGGCCTGCGGCGACTGCTGCTGCGGTGCGCCACCACCGGTCCGCTGCGGGCCCGCCGGGGTCGGGCGTTCGGTACGCGGCCGCTGCGGCGGTGCGGTGCGGCCCACCGGGCGGGGCGTCGCCGGGGCCTGCTGGCCGCGGGCGCTCTGCTCGACGTGGATCTGCTGCATCCGCTCGGCCTGGCCGGTGCGGAACCAGTCGGACTCGATCGCCGAGAAGATCGGCGTCGGCTCGTCGCCCCTGGTCGGGGCGGGCGGCAGCGCCATCGGCTCGGCGGCCGGCTGGCGCTGCGGCTGCGGCTGCTCGGGCCGCTGCGGCTCCGGGCGCTGCTGCTGTCCCGGACGCTGCTGGAACGGCCCGATCAGCCCGGGACCACCGGGGCCGCTCGGCATGCCGGGCTGCGGGGTGATCGGGTGCTGCCCGGTGAGATCCGTACGCTCCTGGGCCGGCAGCTGCGGCCGGCCGGTGTCGTACGGCTGCTGCGGCGCTCCGCCGTCGCGGTAGCCCTGCGGCGGCCGGCCGCCGGGCGGTGCGTACTGCCCCGTGCCGCCGCCGAAGGTGTCGTCGGCGCGGACCGCGGGGAACTGCGCGGTGTCACCGGGACCGCCCTGCGGCGCGGGCGGCTGCTGCACGGGGAACTGCCCGGTGTTGCCGGGTCCGCCCTGTGCGGGGAACTGTCCGGTGCCGTCGTTGCGTCCCTGGCCGGGGCGGGCGAACTGGCCGGTGTTGTCAGGGCCGCCCTGGACCGGGAACTGTCCGGTGCCGTCGTTGCGTCCCTGGCCGGGGCGGGCGAACTGGCCGGTGTTGTCAGGGCCGCCCTGGACCGGGAACTGTCCGGTGCCGTCGTTCCGCCCGTGGCCGGGGCGGGCGAACTGGCCGGTGTTGTCAGGGCCGCCCTGGACCGGGAACTGCCCGGTGCCGTCGTTCCGCCCCTGGTCGGGCCGGGCGAACTGGCCGGTGTCACCGGGTCCGCCTTGTACGGGGAACTGTCCGGTGCCGTCGTTGCGTCCCTGGCCGGGGCGGGCGAACTGGCCGGTGCTTTCGGGGCCTGCCTGGACCGGGAACTGCCCGGTGCCGTAGGTCTCCTGCGGGGTGCGGGGGGCGCGGCCGGCGTCCTGGCCCGCGTCATTGCCGCGCGGCACCGGGAACTGCCCGGTCCCGCCCTGCGGGAAGTCGTCGCGGACCGCGGGCACCGCCGGGAACTGCGCGGTGTCGCCGGGACCGCCCTGGGGGGGACGCTGCTGGTCGCCGGGGCCGCCCTGCGGGCGCGGCTGGTCGGCGCGGTGGCCCTGCCGCGGTCCCGAACGGCCGCCGAAGACGTCGGAGCGGAAGCCGCTCGGCCCGGTGCCCTGCTGCTGCGGGGGCGGGAACTGCCCGGCGCCCTGCGGGGCCTGGCCGCCGAAGGGGTCGTCGTTGCCGTTGCCGGGACCGCCCTGGCGGAAGTCCGCCCGGGGGCCGCCGGCCGGCGCCTGGCCGGCCGCTCCGGTGTCGAAGGCGTCGAAGACGGGCGCCGCCTCGACGTCCTCGTGGCCGCGCGGGGTGTCCTGCAAGCCGCGGTCGTCGGCGGGGAAGCCCTGCGAGCCGTCCTGCGCCGCCCAGCGGGGCGCCCCCTGCTGCGGTGCGCCGCCGCCCGGCCGTCCTGCGCCCGGGCTCAGCGCCGGGCGCTGCGCGCCGCCGCCGACCTGGCCGCGCTGCGGCGGCTTGGCGACCGGCGAGGAACCCGGCGCGTTGCCGAACGCGCCGGCCATGCCGGTGCCGGCGCCTGCCGCGGCCGGGGGAGCGGTCCCGGGCCGCCCGCCGCTCATCATGTTGGCCTTGGCGTTCGCGCCGCCCTGCGTCACATCGACCGGCAGCATGACCAGCGCGGTCGTACCGCCCGAGTCGGACGGACGCAGCTGGATGCGGATGCCGTGCCGCAGCGACAGCCGGCCGACCACGAACAGGCCCATCCGGCGGGACACCGCGACGTCGACGGTCGGCGGGTTGGCCAGCCGCTCGTTGATGTCGGCCAGGTCCTCGGGCGACAGGCCGATACCGGTGTCGTGGATCTCGATCAGCACCCGGCCGTCGGGCAGCGCGTGACCGGTGACCCGCACCTTGGTCTGCGGCGAGGAGAACGACGTGGCGTTCTCCAGCAGCTCGGCGAGCAGGTGGACGAGGTCGTTGACGATACGGCCGGTGACCTCGGCCGACGGCACCGAGGTCAGCTCGATGCGCTCGTACTGCTCCACCTCGGAGGCCGCGGCGCGCAGCACGTCGACCAGCGGGACCGGGCGGGTCCACCGGCGGCCCGGCTCCTCACCGGCGAGGACCAGCAGGTTCTCACCGTTGCGGCGCATACGGGTGGCGAGGTGGTCCAGCTTGAACAGCGAGGAGAGCTGGTCCGGGTCGGCCTCGCGGGACTCCAGTTCGGAGATCAGCGACAGCTGGCGCTGGATGAGGCCCTGGCTGCGGCGGGAGAGGTTGGTGAACATCGCGTTGACGTTGCCCCGCAGCAGCGCCTGCTCGGCGGCCAGCCGGACCGCCTCGCTGTGGACCTCGTCGAAGGCGCGGGCCACCTGGCCGATCTCGTCGCGGCTGTTGATGCCGATCGACTCGACCGAGGTGTCGACGTCCTGCGGGTCGGAGTCCGACAGCTGCTTGACCAGCTCGGGCAGCCGCTTCTGGGCGACGTCCTGCGCGGTCTGCTGGAGCCGGCGCAGCGAGCGGATCATCGAGCGGGCGACCACGAAGGCGCCGACGACGGCGACACCGAGCACCAGCAGGATGATCGCGGCGGAGATCAGCGCGTCCTGCTTGGCGGTGCTCTGGAGTTCGAGCGACTTCTGCCGCATCTCGTTCAGCAGCGAGCGCTCGATGCGGTTCATCGCGTCGATCTTCGCCTTGGCGGCGTCGTCCCAGTCCAGGTACGAGGTGGTGATGCCGTCGATCGCGTCGGGAGTGGCGGCGATCCGCTCGCGCATCGTGTCGTGCGCGCTGATCGTGTCGTTGCCGCCCTCGATCGGCTTGAGCAGCTCGGCGCTCCTGGAGCCGTAGAGGGTCTGGAAGCGGGTGAGGTTGATGTCCTCGTTGGCCGCGCCCCACTTCACCGACTGGTAGTCGTTGGCGTCCAGGCCCTTGCCCTTGGCGAGCGCCGCGCTGATGACCGCGCGCTGGATCGACTCGTACTCCTTGGCGGACGAGAACGCCGCGAGCGCACGGGTGCTGGTCACCATCTCCGAGTTCTGGGTGGCCTGCGCCATGTCGACGGACAGGCCCAGCAGCGACTGGATGAGGCCGTCGTAGGAGGAGACGGTCTGGGCGATCGAGGACTGGCTGGTGAAGGCCTGGTCCCGCAGCGCGCTGAGCTGGGTCAGCTGGGTGTCGATCGCGATCAGGCTGGAACGCACACCGCTGAAGAGTTTGTCGTCCGAGGAGATGTTGTCGCTGGCGTCGCGGTAGAGCTTGTACTCGCGGTCCGTGGTCTGCCGGGAGGCGGCGACCGCGTCGGTGGGACTGCCGGCGCTGATCGGACCGGCCGAGCTGTCGCGCTCCTCGGCCAGGGAGTCGGCCAGGTCGGTCGCGTGCTCGGCGATGTCGGTCAGGGACTTCATGCGCTGCAACTGGTCGATGTTCTGCAGCGAGGTGTGGATCCGCAGTCCGCCGAGCGCGCCGGCGGTGACCACCGGCAGGGCCAGCAGTGACACCAGCCGGGTGCTGATGCGCCAGTTGCGCATCGCTATTCGGGGCCCCGGCTTGCTGTCGAGGCCGGTGATCCGGCCTGCTTCGATGCCGCTGGGCGTGGTCGTCCGTCCGGTGGCCGCAGTCGTCCCCGGCGTGGCGCTTCCGTCGCCCGCCGCCTGGGCAGGACCGTTGCCGGTCCCGCCGGGCTGCTGCTCCGGGTCGCCCGCCGCGCCGCTGTCCCTCTTGAAACGTCCCTGCACTAGCGTCGCAACCTCTGGACCAGGCGTCCCCCGCGGTGAAGCGGACAGGACGGTGTCGAGTCATGGGGGCCAGGACCGCCCCGGATTGCGAGGAGGCCGTTAAGCCCATCACCGCCGCTCGAGTGCTCGTTGCGCCCCCTGCGCGCCGGCTCGATGTGATGCGGCGGTCCGGGGAATTCCAGCACAGTGCTGGATCTCCCAACAAGGGCCGTAGCCGACCTGTTGGATTCCGTGACTGGCTGTCCCATGATCCGCACGTTCCGTCGATCCAGTATTCTCCGAAACCGGCGCATTTCGGATGTTGGGGTCAAGCTTGCACAGGTGGCGCGGGTCGCCCATGGTGGACGGGCGGTGGGTGTTTCCTGGTGTTCGGTGCCCGATGTCCGATTCACGCACCGTGAGCGAGCGTCCGTAATGACGGAAATGCCGCTCACATGGTGAGCAAAATCACAGCCCGTCAGATGTCTGGGCCGCGCGGTGAAGGGAAAAGGCGCGGCTAGCGTGGTGGTTCACAGCCTTCATGCTTTCACCCGCCGCGGTCCGCCCTGTGCGGTCCCCCGAGCCCACGAGGTCCGACGCCGATGACGACGACTGCCAACCCCCGGCGTACCACTCTTGCTCATCTCAAGGACGCGACGGGACTCGTGGCCGCGCCGGCCGAGCCGCCCGCCGAGAGCGAGGTGCGCGCGCTGCCGCAGCGCACCGCGAACCCCCGCCGTACCGTGCTCAACGAGCTGCCGAAGGCCGCCGTCACCCCCTGAGCACCACCTTACGGTGTCTGACCTGCGGTGACGCGACGGCGGGCGGAGCGGTGGCGGACTACTAAGCTGACTGCATGCGCATCGCCAGGTTCTCCATCGACGGGAATGTCGCCTTCGGCGCGGTCGAGGGCGACCCGACCGGCACGGGCGGCTCCGGCAGTTACGACGGTCTCGTCCTCGACATCATCAAAGGTGTCCCCTTCGCCGACTTCACCCTGTCGGGTACGAAGGTGCCGCTGGACAAGGTCCGCCTGCTGCCGCCGGTCCTGCCCAACAAGGTCGTCGCCATCGGCCGCAACTACGCCGCCCACGCGGCCGAACTGGGCAACGAGGTACCGACCGCCCCCTGGGCCTTCTTCAAGCCGTCCACCTCGGTGATCGGTCCCGGCGACAACATCGTCTACCCCTCGTTCTCACAAGAGGTCCACCACGAGGCGGAACTGGCGGTCGTCATCAGCCGGCTGTGCCGCGAGGTCCCGCGCGAACGGGTCAAGGACGTCATCCTCGGCTACACCTGCGCCAACGACGTCACCGCTCGCGACACCCAGCAGACCGAGAAGCAGTGGGCCAGGGCCAAGGGCTTCGACTCCTCCTGCCCGCTCGGCCCCTGGATCGAGACCGGCATCGACCTGGCGGCGGCCGGCGACCTGGCGGTCACCGCGACGGTCAACGGCGAACTGCGGCAGGCCGGCCGCACCCGACAGATGATCCACTCCATCGAGGACCTGATCGTCAACATCACCGAGGCGATGACCCTGCTGCCCGGCGACGTGATCCTCACCGGCACCCCGGCCGGGGTCGGCCCGCTGCACCCCGGCGACGAGGTCGCCGTCACCATCGAAGGCATCGGCACTCTCACCAACAAGGTGATCTCGCGTGGCTAGCGCACCCTCCACGGACGTACGCGTCCGCTTCTGCCCCTCGCCGACCGGCAACCCCCACGTGGGCCTGGTCCGCACCGCACTGTTCAACTGGGCCTTCGCCCGCCACCACCAGGGCACCCTGGTGCTGCGGATCGAGGACACCGACGCCGCCCGCGACTCCGAGGAGTCCTACCGGCAGCTGCTGGACTCGCTGCGCTGGCTCGGCCTCGACTGGGACGAGGGCCCCGAGGCCGGCGGCCCGCACGCGCCCTACCGGCAGTCCCTGCGGATGGACATCTACGCCGATGTGGCCCGCCGCCTCAAGGAGGCCGGGCACGCCTACGACTGCTACTGCACCACCGAGGAGCTGGACGCCCGCCGCGACGCCGCCCGCGCCGCGGGACGCCCCTCCGGCTACGACGGCCACTGCCGCGACCTGACCGCCGAGCAGACCGCGGCCTACCTGGCCGAGGGCCGCAGCGCGATCGTACGGTTCCGGATGCCGGACAAGGCGATCACCTTCACCGACCTGGTGCGCGGCGAACTGACCTTCACCCCGGAGAACGTGCCGGACTACGGCATCGTCCGGGCCAGCGGCGCCCCGCTCTACACCCTGGTCAACCCGGTGGACGACGCGCTGATGGGCATCACGCACGTACTGCGCGGCGAGGACCTGCTGTCCTCCACCCCGCGGCAGATCGCGCTGTACGAGGCGCTGATCGGCCTCGGCGTCGCCAAGCAGATCCCCGACTTCGGACATCTGCCGTACGTCATGGGCGAGGGCAACAAGAAGCTGTCCAAGCGCGATCCCGAGTCCTCGCTCAACCTCTACCGCGAGCGCGGCTTCCTGCCCGAGGGGCTGCTGAACTACCTGTCGCTGCTCGGCTGGTCCTACTCCGCCGACCGGGACGTCTTCTCGCCGGCCGAGATGGTCGCCAAGTTCGACATCGGCGACGTCAACGCCAACCCGGCGCGCTTCGACCTCAAGAAGGCCGAGGCGATCAACGCCGACCACATCAGGCGGCTGCCCCCCGAGGCCTTCGCCGCGGCCTGCACCCCGTGGCTGGGCGCCCCGCACGCGCCCTGGGCGCCCGAGGACTTCGACGAGGCGGCCTGGCAGGCCATCGCCCCGTACGCGCAGACCCGGCTCACCGTGTTGTCCGACATCACCGCCAACGTGGACTTCCTCTTCCTGCCCGAGCCGGTCAGCGACGAGGCGTCCTGGGCGAAGGCGATGAAGGAGGGCTCGGACGCGCTGCTGGCCACCGCCAGGGAGAAGCTGGCAGGCGCGGACTGGTCGAGCCCTGAGGCCCTCAAGGAGGCGGTCCTGGCCGCGGGCGAGGCGCACGGCCTCAAGCTCGGCAAGGCCCAGGCCCCGGTCCGGGTCGCGGTCACCGGCCGTACGGTCGGCCTGCCGCTCTTCGAATCGCTCCAGGTGCTCGGCCGCGACCGCGCCCTAGCCCGGATCGACGCGGCCCTGGCCCGGCTGGCGGGCTGACGCCGGTATTCCCGCTCAGGACCCGGCAGCCGCACAGCGGCTGCCGGGTCCTGAGCGCGTAAGGGGCTGTGCGCCGATACCCGTTTTGGAGCCGTGTCCCTGATCGGGTAATGTTCTTCCTGCGCCGCCCGGGAGGGCCGAAAGGTCCGGCCAGGAAGCGCATACCGAACAAGACCCGCAGGGGTTGCGTTTTGGTGGGGTATGGTGTAATTGGCAACACGGCTGATTCTGGTTCAGTTGTTCTAGGTTCGAGTCCTGGTACCCCAGCGCATGTGTGTATGACAGGCCCCCGTTGTGTAGCGGCCTAGCACGCCGCCCTCTCAAGGCGGTAGCGCCGGTTCGAATCCGGTCGGGGGTACAGATCCTTTCATTCCGTTCCCTTCGGGTCGCACCCGGACGCGACGACGCGAGGATCGCCAAAGCTCGCCCCCGTTGTGTAGTGGCCTAGCACGCCGCCCTCTCAAGGCGGTAGCGCCGGTTCGAATCCGGTCGGGGGTACTCAGGCACCAGGACATGTGAAGCCCGTCGCGGACGCGACGGGCTTCCGGTGTTTTCCGGGGTCTGCGGCGGAAAAGGACGCCGTCCCGGCCCGCGGGGACGGCGCGGGCCGGGACGGCGGGCTTCTCGGGCGGTCTTGGCCGCTGCCGGTCAGCCGGAGCGGCGCAGGGCCTCCGAGAGCCGGCCGGCGGCGTCCACCACGGCCTGCGCGTGCATACGTCCCGGGTGCCGGGTCAGCCGCTCGATGGGGCCTGACACGGACACGGCGGCCACCACGCGGTTCGACGGGCCGCGTACGGGCGCGGACACCGACGCCACGCCCGGCTCGCGCTCGCCGATCGACTGCGACCAGCCCCTGCGGCGTACCCCGGACAGCGCGGTGGCGGTGAAACGGGCGCCCTGCAGACCGCGGTGCAGCCGCTCGGGCTCCTCCCAGGCCATCAGCACCTGCGCGGCGGAGCCCGCCTTCATCGGCAGCGTGGAGCCCACAGGGACGGTGTCCCGCAGCCCTGACAGCCGCTCCGCGGCGGCCACGCAGATCCGCATGTCGCCCTGCCGCCGGTACAGCTGGGCGCTCTCGCCGGTCACATCGCGCAGATGCGTGAGCACCGGGCCGGCGGTGGCGAGCAGCCGGTCCTCGCCCGCGGCGGCGGCCAGCTCGGACAGCCGCGGCCCGAGGATGAAGCGCCCCTGCATGTCGCGGGCCACCATGCGATGGTGTTCGAGCGCGACCGCCAGCCGGTGCGCGGTGGGGCGGGCCAGGCCCGTGGCGCCGACAAGCCCGGCCAGGGTGGCCGGTCCTGACTCCAGTGCGCTGAGCACCAGAGCAGCCTTGTCGAGAACGCCGACGCCGCTAGAGTTGTCCATGCAACGATACTCGCGTCTCACACTGTGAAACGCAAGTTCAATTTTCCCGCGAAGGCGTCACGCTTGGGAAGCACAGCGCAGCACACACACCGAGTTGGCCCGGGGGCGAAGACGACCGGGGCCGGAGGGACAGCGATGGGTAGGACACTCGCGGAAAAAGTCTGGGACGACCATGTCGTCCGCCGCGCCGAAGGCGAACCCGATCTGCTCTTCATCGATCTTCACCTGCTCCACGAGGTGACCAGCCCCCAGGCGTTCGACGGGCTGCGGATGAACGGCCGGCCGGTCCGCCGTACCGACCTCACCATCGCCACCGAGGACCACAACACCCCCACCCTCGACATCGACAAGCCCATCGCCGACCCGGTCTCGCGGACCCAGTTGGAGACGCTGCGCAAGAACTGCGCCGAGTTCGGGGTGCGGCTGCACCCGCTCGGCGACGTCGAGCAGGGCGTCGTGCACGTGGTGGGGCCGCAGCTGGGCCTGACCCAGCCGGGCACCACCGTGGTCTGCGGCGACAGCCACACCTCCACCCACGGTGCCTTCGGCGCGCTGGCGTTCGGCATCGGCACCTCGCAGGTCGAGCATGTGCTGGCCACCCAGACGCTGCCGCTCGCGCCGTTCAGGACCATGGCCGTCACCGTCGACGGCGAACTCCCCGACGGCGTCACCGCCAAGGACCTGATCCTGGCCGTGATCACCCAGATCGGCACCGGCGGCGGCCAGGGCTACGTCATCGAATACCGCGGCTCGGCCATCGAGAAGCTGTCGATGGAGTCCCGGATGACCGTCTGCAACATGTCGATCGAGGCGGGCGCGCGGGCCGGCATGATCGCCCCCGACCAGATCACCTTCGACTACCTGGAAGGGCGCGACCACGCCCCGAAGGGCGAGGACTGGGACGCGGCGGTCGCGTACTGGAAGACGCTGCGCACCGACGACGACGCGGTCTTCGACCACGAGGTGCGGATCGACGCGAGCACGCTGGCGCCCTTCGTCACCTGGGGCACCAACCCCGGCCAGGGCGCGCCGCTGAGCGCGTCGGTGCCCGACCCGGCGTCCTTCGCCGACCCCGGCGACCGCCTGTCGGCGGAGAAGGCGCTGGAGTACATGGGCCTGACCGCGGGGCAGCCGCTGCGCGAGGTCGCCGTGGACACCGTCTTCGTCGGCTCCTGCACCAACGGCCGGATCGAGGACCTGCGGGCCGCCGCGTCCGTCGTCGAGGGCCGCAAGGTCGCCGACGGTGTCCGGATGCTGGTCGTACCGGGTTCGGTACGGGTCGCGCTGCAGGCCGTCCACGAGGGTCTGGACAAGGTGTTCACCGCGGCCGGCGCCGAATGGCGGCACGCGGGTTGCTCGATGTGCCTGGGTATGAACCCCGACCAACTGGCGCCCGGCGAGCGTTCCGCGTCGACCTCCAACCGCAACTTCGAAGGACGGCAGGGCAAGGGCGGCCGTACGCACCTGGTCTCGCCGCAGGTGGCCGCCGCCACCGCGGTGCTCGGCCACCTCGCCTCGCCCGCCGACCTGTCCGACGCCCCTGTCCTGACGGAGGTCTGAGCCCGATGGAAGCCTTCACCACCCACACCGGCCGGGCCGTACCGCTGCGCCGCGGCAATGTGGACACCGACCAGATCATCCCGGCGCACTGGCTGAAGAAGGTCACCCGCAACGGTTTCGAGGACGGGCTGTTCGAGGCGTGGCGCAAGGACGAGAACTTCGTCCTCAACGCTCCCGAGTACAAGGGCGCCACCGTTCTGGTCGCAGGACCCGACTTCGGTACCGGATCGTCCCGCGAACATGCGGTGTGGGCGCTGCAGAACTACGGTTTCAAAACCGTGCTCTCGTCCCGCTTCGCGGACATCTTCCGCGGCAACTCGCTCAAGAACGGCCTGCTCACGGTGGTGCTGCCGCAGGAGACCGTGGAGCGGCTGTGGCAGCTGGCCGAGGCCGACCCGACAGCCGAGATCACCGTGGACCTGGTGGCCCGCGAGGTCCGCGCCGAGGGCGTGACCGCGTCGTTCGAGCTGGACGACAACGCCCGCTGGCGGCTGCTGGAAGGGCTCGACGACATCAGCCTGACGCTGGCCAACGAGCCGGACATCGCCGCGTTCGAGAGCCGCAGGCCGTCCTTCAAGCCCAGCACCGTCCAGACCTGACCCCGCCCGACACCTTCCAGAAGCGCCTCCCGCGAACTCGCGGGGGGCGCTTTTCCGCGTGTCCGCGGGGCCGCCGGCGGTGTTGTCCGCGGGGCGGTCCGTGCTGTCGGCGGCTTTGCCCACGGGGTCGCCGGGGGCACCCTCCGGTCGTCCAAAAGCCCGGCCGAACAGCCCAGGAACACCCGGTTGGCCCTGCCATCGTCGACAACTCGCCGCAGATGGCACAATCGACGCATGGAACGCGACGGCCAACTCCAGCTCTACGGGGTTCTGGCCGCGCGTCTGAAGCAGGCGCACGCCCGGGTGGCCAATCCCGAAGTCCCTGATGAGACCAGGCGGGAGTTGACTCGAAGGCTGCTCGCGGTGACCGCCGCGGCGAAGCACGATCTCGCCGACGCGGCACGGCGTCTGGAGGTGTTGACGGCCGAGTTGGACGACCTCGGAATCCCCGATCGGTGATCACACAGGCCCCCGAGTTCGTTGCGGCACAAGGGTGATTCGCCCGTTTCGTATTTGATTTGCGGTATATATCCGCCTAGCGTGCGAAAAGGCCCGCACTCATTCGCCGGGCAAGTTTCCGAAGGGGAAGACGTGAACAAGGCGCAGCTCGTAGAAGCGATTGCCGACAAGGTAGGCGGCCGGCAGGCCGCCGCGGACGCGGTTGACGCGGTTCTCGACGCGATCGTCCGCGCGACGGTTTCCGGCGACCGGGTCTCGGTCACCGGATTCGGGTCGTTCGAGAAGGTCGAACGCCCGGCCCGCTACGCCCGCAACCCCCAGACCGGGGAGCGGGTCAGGGTCAAGAAGACCTCGGTGCCGCGGTTCCGCGCGGGGCAGGGCTTCAAGGACCTGGTCAGCGGGGCGAAGAAGCTCCCGCGCGGCGGCGAGGTCGCGGTCAAGAAGGCCCCCAAGGGCAGCCTGAGCGGTGGTCCTTCCACCACCGCGCGGACCACCACCAAGAAGGCCGCGGCGAAGCAGGCCACCTCGGCCCGCAAGACCGCCGCCAAGAAGACCACCGCGGCCAAGAAGACGGCCGCGAAGACCACCGCGGCGAAGAAGTCCACGACCAAGAAGGCGGCGGCCAAGAAGGCCACCGCCAAGAAGGCGCCGGCCAAGAAGGCCACCGCCAAGAAGACCCCGGGCAAGAAGACCGCGGCGCGCAAGACCAGTGCCAAGCGGGCCGCCGCGAGGTAGGCCTCCGGCGCCGCCGGACGACCGCGACGGGCCGGGCACCCCGGGAGGGGTCGCCCGGCCCGCACCGTTTTCCCGCCCCGCTGGTTTTCCCGCCGCGCCGTACGGGCCGCGCCGTTCGGGCCGCGCCGTTTTCCCGCCGCCCGTGCGGCCTTACGCGCCGGGGTCCGGATACGTCTGCAGCGTCACGAAGACCACCCGCCGCGCGGCGCCCTCGCCCTCGGTGCGGATCCGCACCCGCTGGCCGGGGCGCAGCAGCCGCAGCCCGCCCGCGTCGAAGGCCGCGGCGTCGAACGCCACCGGCGTCCCGTCGTCCAGCAGCACACTGCCCGCCCGGGTGCCGGGGTCATAGGTGAACGCCGTCGCTTGCATGGCCCCAGCCTAGGGCCTGCCGTCCGGGCCGCCGCGGCGCCGTGAAGGCCCGCGCGACAGGCCGGGGCCCGGGCGTCAGGCGGTGCGGGCCGGGAAGAGCAGCGAGGTGCGCGGACCCAGGCCCAGAGCGCGGGCCGCGTCCAGGTCCGCCGCGGTGTCCACGTCCTGCCGCACCGACGGCACCGCGGCCAGCGTGATCTCACGTGCCCCCGAGGCGAGGTGGCGGGACCGGGAGGCGCCGCCGAAGCCGGGGGAGAGGGCGACGCCGGGGGACGCGGTGAGCAAGGTTGTTCCCGGACCCGCCGTATCGGCCAGGAACGCCCGCCCGGGCAGCCGCGCGGCCTCCCGCAGCACCGCGCCCAGTTCGGCGGGCCGCAGGGCCGGGAGATCGCCGTTCAGCGCCCCGACGCCCGCCGACGCCCGCCGCTGCCGTACGAGACCGGCGCCGTACCGCAGCGCCGCGTTCAGCCCCGCCGCCGGCACGTCGGCCGCCACGAAAGCCCCCAGCCCGGCCACTTCGGCGCCCGCCGTCGGGTCGTCGGTGACCACCGTGACATCCGCCACCTCAGGGCACGCCAGCGCGGCGCCCACCGTGTCGAGCACGAAGGCCAGCGCCAGCGCCGGGCGTACCGCCCCCGCCGCCGACAGCCTGCTCTTGGCCACCGCCAGCGGCTTGAGCGGCACCACCAGCGACCACATCCCCGTCACATCCACCTCACCATTGTCACCGAGTGCCAGAGCTGCCCCCCGGCGCCCTGAGACCTGGCGTTAGTCTCTGGTAGCCGCGATGCTGAGCGGCAGCGCCATCGCAACGAAGAGGAGTCCGGGTGTCCCGCCGCAGAATCGGTTTCTGGTACCGCCTGGCGGCTGTCATCGCGAAACCGCCGCTCATTGTGCTGTTCAAGCGGGATTGGCGCGGAATGGAGCACATTCCCGTCAACGATGGATTCATCACCGCGGTGAACCACAACTCGTACCTGGACCCGCTGTCCTACGCGCATTTCCAGTACAACACCGGCCGGGTGCCCCGCTTCCTGGCCAAGGCCGGACTCTTCAAACCGCTGTTCGTCGGCAGCGTGCTGCGCGGCACCGGCCAGATCCCGGTCTTCCGCGAGACCACCGACGCCGCCAACGCCTTCCGTGCCGCGGTCGCCGCGATCGAGGCCGGCGAATGCGTCGCCTTCTACCCGGAAGGCACCCTCACCCGCGACCCCGACCAGTGGCCGATGGTCTCCAAGACCGGCGTCGCCCGGGTCGCGCTGCTCACCAAGGCCCCGGTCATCCCGGTCGCCCAGTGGGGCGCCAACGAGGTGATGCCGCCGTACGCCAAGGAGAAGCGGCTCCGGCTCTTCCCCCGCAAGACGCTGCGGGTGCTGGCCGGGCCGCCGGTCGACCTCGACGCCTTCTACGGTCAGGAGCCCACCGCAGAGACGCTGCGCGCGGTCACCGAGACCATCATGCGCAGCGTCGCCGAACTCCTCGCGGAATTGCGCGGCGAGACCGCCCCCGACGGTCTGTACGACCCGCGCAAGGCCCGGGGGGGCAAGTGACGACGCGCTGCGCGGTCTTCGGCACCGGCTCGTGGGGCACCGCCTTCGCCATGGTGCTCGCCGACGCCGGATGCCAGGTGTCGCTGTGGGGCCGCAGGCCCGCACTGGTCGACGCGATCAACACCACCCGGCACAATCCCGAGTATTTCCCGCAGCTCGAACTGCCCGCCTCCGTCACGGCCACCGCCGACCCCGCGCAGGCGGCGCGGGACGCGGAACTGGTCTTCCTCACCGTCCCCTCGCAGACCCTGCGCGGCAATCTCGCCGAGTGGGCGCCGCTGCTGCGCGACGACGCGGTATTGGTCAGCCTGATGAAGGGCGTCGAACTCGGCACCGCCAAGCGGATGAGCGAGGTCATCGAGGAGGTCGCCAAGACCGGGCCCGACCGGGTCGCCGTGCTGTCGGGGCCCAATCTCGCGCCCGAGATCGCCGAACGGCAGCCCGCCGCCTCCGTCGTCGCCTGCCGGGACGACGCCGTCGCCCGCCGCATCCAGGCCGCCTGCCACACCCCGTACTTCCGCCCGTACACCAACACCGACGTCGTCGGCTGCGAACTGGGCGGCGCGGTCAAGAACGTCATCGGGCTCGCCGTCGGCATCGCCGACGGCATGGGGCTCGGCGACAACACCAAGGCGTCGCTGATCACCCGCGGCTTGGCCGAGACCACCAGGCTCGGCCTGGCGATGGGCGCCGACGCGCACACCTTCGCGGGCCTGGCCGGCATGGGCGACCTGGTCGCCACCTGCTCCTCGCCGCTGTCCCGCAACCACACCTTCGGCACCAACCTCGGCCGCGGCATGACCCTGGCCGAGACGATCGCCGTCACCCGGCGCACCGCGGAGGGCGTCAAGTCCTGCGAATCGGTGGCCGATCTCGCCCGCCGCCACGGCGTGGACATGCCGATCACCGAGACGGTGGTCGATATCGTGCACAACGGGAAGCCGCCGGTTGTAGCCGTGCGGGAGTTGATGTCACGCTCCGCGAAGCCCGAAAGGTAAGGTCAACGCGACATGAGCAACCTGCCTTCTCCCCAGAGTCCGGGACCCGACGAGAGCGCCGACCGCCCGGCGCCGTCCGGTTACGTACGCAAGCCGCGCGTCGCCGTCGTCTTCGGCGGGCGCAGCTCCGAGCACGGTGTCTCGGTGGTGACCGCGGCAAGCCTGCTGCGGGCCATCGACCGCACCAAGTACGACGTCCTGCCGATCGGCATCACCACCGAGGGCCGCTGGGCGCTGACCGCCGACGCGCCGGACCGGATGGCCATCGCCGACCGCACGATGCCCACCGTGGAACAGGTCACCGACCAGGAGGGCATCGTCGTCCTCCCGGTCGACCCGGCCAACCGCGAGGTCGTCTACACCGAGACCGGCGCCGTCCCCAAGGCGCTCGGCGAGGTCGACGTCGTCTTCCCGCTGCTGCACGGCCCCTACGGCGAGGACGGCACCCTCCAGGGCCTGCTCGAACTCTCCGGCGTCCCTTACGTCGGCGCGGGCGTGCTCGCCTCCGCCGTCGGCATGGACAAGGAGTACATGAAGCGGATCTTCACCTCCTTCGGCCTGGCCGTCGGCCCCTACACCGTGGTCCGCCCGCGGGAATGGGAGCAGGACCCGGGAGCGGTACGCGACCGCCTCACCGGCTTCGCCGCCGAGCACGGCTGGCCGCTGTTCGTGAAGCCCGCCCGCGGCGGCTCCTCCTTCGGCATCAGCAAGGTCGAAGGACCCGACGGGCTGGACGCGGCAATTGCCGAGGCCCGCAGGCACGACCCGAAGCTCGTCGTCGAGGCGCTGCTGAGCGGCCGGGAGATCGAGTGCGGGGTGCTCGAGTTCGAGGACGGCCCGCGCGCGTCGGTGCCCGCCGAGATCCCGCCGGTCACCACCCACGCCTTCTACGACTTCGAGGCGAAGTACATCGACTCGGCGGAAGGCGTCGTGCCCGCGCCGCTCACCCCCGACCAGACTGCCGAGGTGCAGCGGCTGGCCGTCGCCGCCTTCGAGGCCGCCTCCTGCGAGGGCCTGGTCAGGGCGGACTTCTTCCTGCTGGACAGCGGCGAGTTCGTGATCAACGAGATCAACACCATGCCGGGCTTCACCCCGATCTCGATGTACCCGCGGATGTGGCAGGAGAGCGGCGTCGGCTACCCCGAACTGGTCGACCGGCTCATCCAGGCGGCGCTGCGCCGCTCCACCGGCCTGCGCTGACACGCCCCTGCCGGCCGGCGGCCGGCAGGGCGCCCGCTCACAGACCGGGGATCGTCCTGGTCACCGCGTCGGCGAGATCGGTCAGCGGGCCGAGATCGCCGGCGTACTTCTTCGGCAGCGTCACCTCGACGTACGCCGTGCGCAGGGTCGTGGTGAGCCGGAACGACCCGCCGGACCCGCGCTCGATGGACCAGCCGACCCCGTCCACCTCGACGCCGTCGGCCTCGGGATTGTTGTCCACCGCCGGTCGCGGCACCCCGCAGCGCAGTACGATCGCCGGGTCCCCCCACCCGGTGATCAATTCGGAGCGCGGCTTGAGATCATGCCGGGAAAGCCCCGTGACCCGCTGCGGCAAAGCGTCGTGCAGCGCATGGCAGTAACCGGCGGTGCGCGCGTCGGGAACCGGTACGGCGACGGAGTCGTCACCGCCACCGGGCATGGCGAAAGCGTAGGCCGCCGCCGCGGCGAGGCACGCGACGGCGGACACGTTGATCAGGACGACCCGGTGATACAGCGCCATCGGGCGAGCATATCGGGGGCTAGATATGGACGACCGGACAGGTGAGAGTCCGGGTGATTCCGTCCACTTGCTGGACCTTGGCCACCACCATGCGGCCGAGTTCGTCGACCGTGTCCGCCCGGGCCCTGACGATCACGTCATAGGGGCCCGTGACGTCCTCGGCCTGAATGACGCCGTCGATCTTGGAAATCACCTCCGCTACTGCCGAGGCCTTGCCGACCTCGGTCTGGATCAGGATGTAGGCCTGTACCACGGAACCTCCAGGGCGGCTACGAGGATCATGTGGGAAGGGGGACGCCACGTTATCGCGTCGTCGCGCACAGCGGGGAGACCCGCGCGGTACCTGACCCCCGTATTGACGGGAAACACGCAGCAGAACCGGCGAATGCCGAGACTTAAGGGGACGATGAGATGAAGGGGACTGTGGGCGAGTTGGGGGAGTTCGGGCTCATCAGGGAACTGACCTCCCGCCTCACCTCGACCCCGGCCGTGAAAATCGGCCCCGGTGACGACGCGGCCGTCGTCACCGCGCCCGACCGGCGGGTGGTGGCCACCACCGACATCCTGCTCGAAGGCCGGCACTTCCGCCGCGACTGGTCCACCGCCTACGACGTCGGCCGCAAGGCCGCCGCCCAGAACCTCGCGGACATCGCCGCCATGGGCGCCGTCCCCACCGCCGTGCTGCTCGGCCTGGTCGTGCCCACCGAACTCCCCGCCACCTGGCCGGTCGAGCTGATGGACGGCATCCGCGACGAATGCCAGGTCGCCGGCGCGGCCGTGGTCGGCGGCGACGTCGTACGCGGCGACACCATCACCGTCGCCATCACCGCGCTGGGGGACCTGCGCAACCGCGACGCCGTCACCCGGTCCGGGGCGCGCCCCGGCGACGTCATCGCCGTCACCGGCTGGCTCGGCTGGTCGGCCGCGGGACTCGCCGTCCTGTCCCGCGGCTTCCGCTCCCCGCGCGCCTTCGTCGAGGCGCACCGCCGCCCCGAACCGCCCTACCACGCCGGCCCCGCGGCGGCCGAACTCGGCGCCACCGCCATGACCGACGTCAGCGACGGCCTGGTCGCCGACCTCGGCCACATCGCCACCGCCAGCGGCGCCGACATCGACCTGCGCTCCGCCGACATCGACGTACCCGCCCAGATGACCGACATCGGGCAGGCCGTCGGCGTCGACCCGCTGCACTGGGTGCTCACCGGCGGCGAGGACCACGCCATCGTCGCGGCCTTCCCGCCCGACGTGAAACTGCCCGCCCGCTGGCGGGTCATCGGCTCGGTCAGGGCGCCGGCCGGCCGCGCCCCGCAGGTCACCGTGGACGGTGCGCCGTGGGAGAAGGCGGGCGGCTGGGACCACTTCGGCGACGACGCGTGACGCTCCCGCCCCCGGCCCGGGTGCTCACCGTCGCCGGATCCGACTCCGGCGGCGGTGCGGGCATCCAGGCCGACCTCAAGACGATGCTCGCCCTCGGCGTCCACGGCATGAGCGTGATCACCGCGGTGACCGCGCAGAACTCGCTCGGCGTGCGCGGCTCCTGGGACCTGCCGCAGGAGGCGGTACGCGCGCAGTTCAGGGCCGTCGTGGACGACATCGGCGTCCAGGCGGTCAAGACCGGCATGCTCGGCTCCGCCGAACTGGCCGGGACTGTCGCCGACCTGCTCACCGGCCTCGACGTCCCCGTCGTCGTCGATCCGGTCGGCGTCTCCAAGCACGGCGACAGCCTGCTGCGCGGCGACGCGCCCGACGTCGTCCGTACCCGGCTGCTGCCGCTGGCCACCGTCGCCACGCCCAACCTGGACGAGGTCACCCGGCTCACCGGGATCGCCGTCACCGACCGGGAGGGCATGCGGGCCGCCGCCGACGCGGTCCTGGCCTGCGGCCCGCGCTGGGCGCTGGTCAAGGGCGGCCACCTGCCGGGCGCCGACCGCCACGCGGACTGCGCCGACCTGCTCTCCGACGGCCGCACCGAGCGGTGGTTCCACGCCCCCCGCCACGCCAACGCCCACACCCACGGCACCGGCTGCACCCTGGCCAGCGCGCTGGCCTCCTACCTCGCCCTCGGCCACGAGGTGCCCGCCGCGGTGGGCCTGGCGAAGTCCTACGTCACCGGGGCGATCGCGGCCGGCTTCCCGCTGGGCGCCGGTATCGGCCCGGTCGACCACGGCTGGCGCACCCGGACACGCTGAAAAGCCGGCCCACCCGAAGGTGGACCGGCTTTCCGGAGCCGGAAGGCTGCCACGGCTGGCGCACCCGGACACGCTGAAAAGCCGGCCCACCCGAAGGTGGACCGGCTTTCCGGAGCCGGAAGGCTGCGCCGCTGCGAGGTGCCGCGTCAGCGCGGACCGGGTCCCTTCCGCCCCTGCGGGCGGAGGGGGGTCACTCGCTAGCGCGAGACCTTGCCGGCCTTGATGCACGAGGTGCAGACATTGAGCCGCTTCGGCGTCTTCCCCACGACTGCGCGCACCCGCTGGATGTTGGGGTTCCAACGACGCGGGGTACGGCGGTGCGAGTGGGAAATGCTGTTGCCGAAGCCCGGCCCCTTGCCGCAGACGTCGCAGTTGGCAGCCACGGGACACTCCAAAGACTTCAGATGCATTTACGAGGAAAAGCCCGGGAGAGCCCCAGGCAACCGGAGCAGCATACAACGGCTGCGCCCATGCAACGAAACTACCACGCTCCCGGAGGTGCCCCCGCCGTGCCCGCGGGCCCGGGCGCGCACCTCGGGTGCTGCCGGTCCCTTCCCCCACGACGCAGCCGCAGCCGAGAAGCGAACAGGCCGGAGCTGCCGCCCGGGGCGCGGGGAACCGCGCGACAGGCCACAGCGCACCGCCAGTGTGAACGCAACAGGACGGGGCACCCCCCAGGGGCGCGGGGAACCGCGCGAAAGGCCCCCGCCGGCGGGGAGGCGGGGATTATGGGCCGCGGCCCGGACAGGCACGGGCAGGACGGGCGGAGCCCGACGGACGACTACGCTCACCCGGAGAAAACGCACTCCGCAGGAGGATTCGTGCCGCCCTCGCTCGACGCACCCACAGTGCGCACTTGGTGCCGGCTCGCCCTCGCCGCCCTGGGCCGCGCCCGGGAAGAGATCGACGCGATCAACGTCTACCCCGTCGCCGACGGCGACACCGGCACCAACCTCTACCTCACCGTCGAGTCCGCCGCCCAGTCCGTGGAAGCCGTCTTCGACGCCCACGCGTCGGCGGACCCGGCCGCCCGCCCGACGCTGCCCGAGGCCTTCCGGGCGATGTCCCACGGCGCCCTCATCGGTGCCCGCGGCAATTCCGGCACGATCCTGGCCCAGCTGCTGCGCGGCATGAACGAACCGCTCGCCCACGCCGCGGGCGACCCGGACGCCGCCGCGCTCCGCCTGGCGCTGCGCTCCGCCGCGGACTCCGCGTACGAGGCCGTCGCACACCCGGCGGAGGGCACGATGCTCACCGTGGCGTCCGCCGCGGCAAGCGCGGCGCAGGCGGCCGACGGCGGCCTGGTCGAGGTGGTGCGCGCCGCCCACACCGGCGCCCGCGCGGCGCTGGCCGCGACCCCGGGCCAGCTCGGCGTCCTGCGGGCCGCCGGCGTCGTGGACGCCGGCGGCCTCGGCCTGGTCGCGGTGCTGGGCGCGCTGTCCGACGCCGTGACCGGGGACGCCTCGATGCGTACCGACACCGCCGCGGGCGCGGGCACGTCCTTCCGCACCGGGGAGCCGGCGGAGCCGGACGGGTGCGGGGAGGGCGCCGCCGGCGGCGGACCCGCGTACGAGGTGATCTACCTGCTGGAGGCGCCGCCCGCCGCGATCCCGCCGCTGCGCGCCCGGCTCGACGCGCTCGGCGACTCCCTGGTCGTGGTCGGCGGCGACGGCCTGTGGAACGTCCATGTGCACGTCGACGACGTGGGCGCCGCCATCGAGGCGGGCATCGAGGCCGGCCGGCCGTACCGCATCCGCGTCACGCACTTCGGCGAGCAGGTCCGCAGCACCGCGGGGCGCCACGAGCGGGCCGTCGTGGCGCTGGTGCGCGGCGACGGCATGGCCGAACTGTGCTCGCAGGCCGGGGCCGTGGTGGTCGCCGTACGCCCCGGGGACCCGCCCGCCAGCGGTGAGATCGCCGCCGCGATCCGCGGGGCGCACGCCCGCGAGGTGATACTGCTGCCGAACGACAGCGACCTGCGGCCCGCGGCCGGCGCCGCCGTCGAGCAGGCCCGCGCGGACGGCGTCCGCGTCGCCCTGATCCCCACCCGCTCCGCGGTCCAGGGCATCGCCGCGCTCGCCGTCCACGAACCGTCCCGCCGTTTCGACGAGGACGTCGTCGCGATGACGTCCGCGGCCGGCGCGACCCGTTACGCGGAACTCGCCGTCGCCGAGCGCGAGTCGTGGACCATGGCGGGCGTCTGCCAGGCCGGCGACGTCCTCGGCCTGATCGACGGCGACGTCGCCGTGATCGGCCCGGGCGTCGTGGACACCGCCGTCCGCGTCCTGGACCGGATGCTCGCGGCCGGCGGCGAGATGGTCACCCTCGTGCTGGGCGCCACCGCGCCCGCGGGCCTCGCCGCCCGGCTGGAGTCCCACGTCCGCGACACCCACATGGCGGTGGACACCGTGACGTACGAGGGCGGGCAGGCGTCGTGCCCGCTGCTGATCGGCGTCGAGTAGCGGCGGGCGGCGCGGGGGAGCCGCCGGTTTGTCAGGGGGGTGCGCCAAGATGGTGGTGATGACTGGCAACCCGTTGGACGAACCGCTGCGCAAGCTCGTCGGCGACCGCACCGCCAAGGTGCTCGGCGAGCATCTCGGCCTGCACACCACAGGGGACCTGCTGCACCACTACCCGCGGCGGTATGCCGAGCGCGGGGAGTTGACGCGGCTGGCCGACCTGCCGGTGGACGAGTACGTGACCGTGGTGGCGCAGATCTCCAAGGCGGACAAGCGGACGTACGGCGGCGGGTCCGGCGTACGGCTCGAAGTCGTGGTCAGCGACGGCAGCGGGTCGCTGACGCTGGTGTTCTTCAGCAAGGCCGCCCACGCGCACGCGCACCGGCTGATCCCCGGGCGGCGGGGGATGTTCTCCGGGAAGGTGTCGGTCTTCAACCGGACGCGGCAGCTCGCGCACCCCGACTACCAGCTGCTGGACGCGGACGAGGGCGAGGCGGAGGTCGACGCCTTCGCGAACCGGCTGATCCCGCTGTATCCGGCGTGCAAGCAGATCACCTCGTGGAAGATCGCGCAGGCCGTCGAGACCGCGCTCAATTCGCTGGCCGGCACCGGCTGGGCGGGCGTCGGCGAGCCGCTGCCCGCCCAGCTGCGCGAGACCCGCGGTCTCGCCCCGCTGCCCGAGGCGCTGGAGAAGGTGCACCGGCCGCGTACGAAGGCCGACATCGCCGCGGCCAGGGACCGGCTGCGCTGGGACGAGGCGTTCGTGCTCCAGGTCGCGCTGGCGCGCCGCCGGGCCGCGGAGTCGGCGCTGCCCGCGGTGCCCCGCCGGCCGGCCGCGGACGGGCTGCTCGCGGCCTTCGACGCGAAGCTGCCGTTCACGCTCACCGAGGGCCAGCGCAGCGTGTCCGCCGAGGTCTTCGCGGACCTGGCCACCGACCACCCGATGCACCGGCTGCTCCAGGGCGAGGTCGGCTCGGGCAAGACCCTGGTGGCGCTGCGGGCGATGCTCGGCGTGGTGGACGCGGGCGGGCAGGCGGCGATGCTGGCGCCGACCGAGGTGCTGGCGCAGCAGCACCACCGCTCGATCACCGAGATGATGGGCGGCCTCGCGGAGTCCGCGGGAATGCTCGGCGGGTCCGAGCTGGGTACGAAGGTGGTGCTGCTGACCGGTTCGATGGGCACCCCCGCCCGCCGGCAGGCGCTGCTGGACCTGGTGACGGGCGAGGCCGGGATCGTGGTGGGCACCCACGCGCTGATCGAGGACAAGGTCAAATTCCACGACCTGGGGCTCGTCGTGGTCGACGAGCAGCACCGCTTCGGGGTCGAGCAGCGCGACGCGCTGCGGGCCAAGGCGCCGCAGCCGCCGCATCTGCTGGTGATGACGGCCACCCCGATCCCGCGGACGGTGGCGATGACGGTCTTCGGCGACCTGGAGACCTCGGTGCTCGACCAGCTGCCGGCCGGGCGCTCGCCGATCGCGACCCATGTCGTACCGGCGGCGGAGAAGCCGCACTTCCTCAGCCGGGCCTGGGAGCGGGTGCGCGAGGAGGCCGAGGGCGGGCACCAGGCGTATGTGGTGTGCCCGCGGATCGGCGACGACGAGGACGGCAAGGCCGCGGCGAAGAAGGCCGACGACGCCGAGCGCAGGCCGCCGCTCGCCGTGCTGGAGGTCGCCGAGCAGATCGCCGCGGGACCGCTGCGCGGCCTGCGGGTCGAGGTGCTGCACGGGCGGATGGCGCCGGACGCCAAGGACGACGTGATGCGGCGCTTCGCGGCCGGCGAGGTGGACGTGCTGGTGGCGACCACGGTGATCGAGGTCGGGGTGAACGTGCCGAATGCCACCGCCATGGTGATCATGGACGCGGACCGCTTCGGCGTCTCGCAGCTGCACCAGTTGCGCGGCCGGGTCGGCCGCGGGTCCGCGCCCGGCCTGTGCCTGCTGGTCTCCGAGGCGCCCGAGGCGAGCCCGGCGCGCGGCCGGCTCGACGCGGTGGCCGCCACCCTGGACGGCTTCGAGCTGTCCGAGATCGACCTCCAGCAGCGCCGCGAGGGCGATGTGCTGGGCCAGGCGCAGTCCGGGTCCCGCTCGTCGCTGCGGATGCTGACGGTCATCGAGGACCGGGACGTGATCGAGCAGGCCAGGCAGGAGGCCGTCGAGGTGGTCGCGGCCGACCCGGAGCTGACCGGCCACCCCGACCTGCGCAGCGCGCTCGACAGCCTGCTGGACGCCGACCGCGAGCAGTATCTCGACAAGGGCTGACCGGCCGGGCCGGATAGGGTGCGGAGGGTGAGCAGCACATGACGCGCGTGATCGCCGGAGCGGCCGGCGGCCGGCGCCTTGCCGTACCCCCGGGCACCGGCACCCGGCCCACCTCGGACCGGGCCAAGGAAGGCCTCTTCTCGACCCTGCTGTCGCTGCGCGGCACCCTGGCCGGGGCGAGGGTCATGGACCTGTACGGCGGTTCCGGCGCGGTCGGGCTGGAAGCGCTGTCGCGGGGCGCCGCCCACGTGCTGCTGGCCGAGGCCGACCCGCTCGCGGCCCGTACGATCCGCGAGAACGCCGCGGCGATCGGCCTGCCGGGCGCCGAGGTGCGGGCCGGGAAGGCCGAGAAGGTGGTGGCGGGACCACCGCCCGCGGAGCCGTACGACGTGGTCTTCCTCGACCCGCCCTACGACGTCGCCGGCGACGCTCTGCGGGAGATTCTGCTCACACTCCTGGCCGGTGGCTGGCTCGCGGCCGACACACTGGTCACCGTGGAACGCAGGACCCGGGGCGGTGACTTCGACTGGCCGGCCGGCTTCGAGGGGCTGCGCTCCCGGCGGTACGGCGAGGCGACACTTTGGTACGGTCGCGCCGCCCAAGTTACCGCCGGGTCATGAGCCCGCGGAGCAGCCGGAAGCCCGTCGCGGGCCCCGGCGTCCGACGTACCGGTAACGCCCGTTCGCAGAGCGAGGAGCCAGTCATGCGCCGCGCAGTCTGTCCCGGGTCCTTCGACCCGGTCACCAACGGACACCTCGACATCATCGCCCGCGCCTCCCGGCTGTACGACGTCGTGCACGTCGCGGTGATGATCAACCAGTCCAAGAAGGGCCTGTTCGACGTCGACGAGCGGATCGCGCTCATCGAACAGGTCACCTCCGACCTCGGCAATGTGCAGGTGGAGTCCTTCCACGGCCTTCTGGTGGACTTCTGCAAGCAGCGCGACATCCCGGCCATCGTCAAGGGCCTGCGGGCGGTCAGCGACTTCGACTACGAGTTGCAGATGGCCCAGATGAACATCGGGCTTTCCGGCGTGGAGACGCTGTTCGTGCCCACCAACCCCGCCTACAGCTTCCTGTCCTCCAGCCTTGTGAAAGAAGTCGCCCAATGGGGCGGCGACATCTCGCACTTGGTGCCCGCCCCGGTCCTCCAGGCGCTGAACACCAAGCTGCGGCAGCGCTAGAGTCTTGGACGTGGACGTCCAGAAGAAGCTCGATGAGATCGCGGCCGCGCTGACGAACGCCCGGTCGATGCCGATGTCGGCCTCCTGCGTGGTGAACCGGGCCGAGCTGCTTGCCATGCTCGACGAGGTGTCCGCCGCGCTGCCCGACTCCCTCGCCCAGGCCGAGGGTCTGCTCGGCGACCGCGAGCAGATGGTCGAACAGGCCAGGGCCGAGGCCCAGCGGATCATCGAGTCGGCGCACGCCGAACGCGGCTCGCTGGTCTCCGACACGAACATCGCCCGGCAGTCCAAGGACGAGGCCGACCGGATCGTCGCCGAGGCCCGCCGCGAGGCCGACGAGATCCGCGCCGAGGCCGACGACTACGTCGACAGCAAGCTCGCCAACTTCGAGGTGGTCCTCACCAAGACCATCGGCTCGGTCGACCGCGGCCGCGAGAAGCTGCTCGGCCGCCACCCCGACTTCGACGAGCAGGGCTTCCCGGCCGAGGACGACCCGGACGCCCCCGAGCGCAGCGCCGACCCCGAGACGCTGCGCCGCCGCGCCGACGACTACGTCGACACCAAGCTCGGCGCCTTCGAGGCGGTGCTCACCAAGACCCTGGAGGCGGTCGGCCGCGGCCGGCTCAAGCTCACCGGGCACAACCCGATCGACGACCTGGCCGCGCAGATCGCCGCCGCGGACGGCACCGACGGCGACCCGCAGCAGATCCACCGCCAGTCCGACGCCGACTACCTGGCGGGCCTCGCGGCCCCCGCGCCCGAGCAGGCCGACCTGGCGCAGTACGGCTACGACCCGCAGCCGGCCGTCGGCGAGCCCCGGCAGGATCCCGGCTACGGCTACCAGCAGCAGGAGACGTACCAGCAGCAGGGCTACGGCCAGGAGACCGGCGACGGCTACCAGCAGCAGGAGTACGCCCAGCAGGCCGGCTACGCGGACCCGTACGCCCCGCAGCCGGGCTACGGCCAGGACGCGGGCTACGACTACGGCCAGCAGCAGGGCTACGAGCAGCAGCCCGGCTACGACCAGCAGCAGTACCCGCCGCAGCTCCCGTACCAGCAGCAGGGGCAGCAGCAGGGACAGCAGTACGCGCAGCCGGCCGCCGCGCTGGACGAGACCAGCTTCTTCGACACCGGGATGATCGACCTCAACCGGCTGCGGGAGCTGGAGCAGGGCCGCTGACCGGTCCGTGCCGCCGGCCCCCGTACTGCTCCGTTTGGGCGGGGGCGGCGCGTCCAGTATCCTGTCACTTCCAGCCGTGTGAATCGCCGGCGCTTCTGCCTGCCCGCCCGCAAGGGACGCGCAGGCCGTGAACCGAGGAAAGCAGGAGCCCTGAACACCCGCCTTGACCACCGCAACCCGCTCGTGTTCGACACACACGAGCTGGGCAGGCGTCCGGGCGCGATGAGGAAGGTCTCCCGCTCGGTGCCGGCCCCCGACGACCTCGGCATCATCGATGTCATCGGGGTGCCCAAGGGCGCCACCGTCGAGCTGGACCTCCGCCTGGAGTCGGTCATGGAGGGTGTGCTGGTCACCGGCACCGCCCATGCGCCGGTCACGGGGGAGTGCGTAAGGTGTCTGGAGCCCGTCGAGCGCGAGCTGGACGCGGACTTCCAGGAGATGTTCTCCTACCCCGACGCCGACACCCGGACCGCCCGCAGGGACGAAGCCGGTGACGACGCCGAGGACGAGGACGCGTTCGAACTCGAGGACGATCTCTTCGACCTCGAACCGGTGCTGCGAGACGCGGTGGTGCTCGCACTGCCGATGCAGCCGGTGTGCCAGGACGACTGCGCGGGCCTGTGCTCCACCTGTGGAGCCCGGCTCGCCGACGACCCGGACCACCACCACGCGGTCACCGACATCCGGTGGGCGGCCCTGCAGGATCTCACCGTGGATCCGAAGACCCAGCAGAACGGTGCCGGAAACGGCTCCGACGACGATCAGGAGAAGTAGCCGTGGCTGTTCCCAAGCGGAAGATGTCGCGCAGCAACACGCGCCACCGCCGTTCGCAGTGGAAGGCTGCGCCCGTGAGCCTGGTGGCGTGCGAGCGCTGCCACGAGCCGAAGCTGCAGCACATCGCGTGCCCCAGCTGCGGCACGTACAACCGCCGTCAGGTAATCGACGTCTGATCGGCAGGTGACAGGCTTCATGTCAGACGCCTCAGCGCCGAAGCAGGCCGCGACGGACGCCGCGACGGAAACAGCCTCGTCCCACACGCTTCTGGAAGGGCGGCTCGGGTATCACCTTGAGCCCGCCCTTCTGGTGCGTGCGCTCACCCACCGCTCGTACGCGTACGAGAACGGCGGGCTGCCCACCAACGAGCGGCTGGAATTCCTCGGGGACTCCGTGCTCGGCCTGGTGGTCACCGACACCCTCTACCGCACCCACCCCGACCTGCCCGAGGGCCAACTGGCCAAGCTGCGGGCCGCGGTGGTCAACTCGCGAGCGCTCGCGGGCGTCAGCCGGGGCCTCGACCTCGGCGCGTTCATCAGCCTGGGCCGCGGCGAAGAGGGCACCGGCGGGCGGGACAAGGCCTCGATCCTCGCGGACACCCTCGAAGCGGTGATCGGTGCCGTCTATCTCGACCAGGGTCTCGACGCGGCGTCCGAGCTGGTCCACCGGCTCTTCGACCCGCTCATCGAGGAGTCCTCCAACCTCGGTGCCGGCCTGGACTGGAAGACCAGCCTCCAGGAGCTCACCGCGAGCGAGAGCCTGGGTGTACCGGAGTACGTCGTCTCCGAGTCGGGCCCCGATCACGAGAAGACCTTCACGGCTGCCGCCCGCGTCGGTGGTGTCGAGTACGGCACCGGCACCGGCCGCAGCAAGAAGGAAGCGGAGCAGCAGGCGGCTGAGGCCGCCTGGCGCTCCATCCGCAAAACCTCCGCCGCCGCGAGCTGACCCCTCCGGGGGCGCGCGAGTTCCGGCGGTCCCCCTCCGGCAGGGGGTACCCACCAGGGGCGCGGGGAACTGCGCGAACAACCCACCACCGGCCGGTGGTCCGGATCGAACCGATCTGCCCCTCCGGTCCGGTGACGACCCGTACGCGGCTGGTGGGCTGACCGCGCAGGGCTCCGCGCCCCTGGGGCAGTGGCGGCCCGTCGCAGCACGACGGCGGTGGGTGGGCCGGCCGCGCAGCTCCCCGTTCCCCTGACGGGGCACCCCCCGGCAGGGGAACCGCCCGGTCGGGCACCCTCCGCGGCAGGGGAGCCGCACAGACACCCGCACCCCCCTGGAAGGGATTGGCATGCCCGAACTCCCAGAAGTGGAAGTCGTGCGCCGCGGTCTCGACCGCTGGGCGGCGGGCCGCACCGTCGCGTCGGTGAGCGTCCTGCACCCCCGCGCCGTCAGGCGCCACGTGGCCGGGGCCGAGGACTTCACCGCCCGCCTGACCGGCCAGAAGCTCGGCACGCCCCACCGCAGGGGCAAATACCTGTGGCTGCCGGTCACGCAGGAGGCAGCCCTGCTCGCCCACCTCGGCATGAGCGGCCAGTTCCTGATCCGCCCCACCTCGGCACCGTACGAAACCCACCTGCGGGTCCGCTTCACCTTCGCCGACGGCGACGGTACGGACCTGCGGTTCGTGGACCAGCGCACCTTCGGCGGGCTGTCGCTCCAGGACACCGTCCCCGGCGACCCCGAGAGCCTGCCGCAGCCGCTCACCCACATCGCGCGCGACCCGCTGGACCCGGCGTTCGACGAGGACGCCTTCCACGCGGCCCTGCGCCGCAAGCGCACCACCATCAAGCGGGCGCTGCTCGACCAGAGCCTGATCAGCGGGGTCGGCAACATCTACGCCGACGAGGCGCTGTGGCGTACCAAGCTGCACTACGAGCGCCCGACCGCCGGCCTGACCCGCCCCCTGACCGCGGAGCTGATCCTGCACATCCGCGAGGTGATGGGCGACGCGCTGGCCGCCGGCGGCACCAGCTTCGACAGCATGTACGTCAATGTGAACGGCGAGTCCGGCTATTTCGACCGCTCGCTGGACGCGTACGGCCGGGAGGACCGGCCCTGCCGCCGCTGCGGCACGCCGATCCGCCGCCGGGCGTGGATGAACAGGTCGAGCTACTTCTGCCCGCGCTGCCAGCCCGCGCCGCGCGCCTCGTCATAGGCCCGCTGGGCGGCGAGCACGTCCGGCATCCGCTCCTCGACCAGCTCGATCAGGGCGAGCAGGCGGTCCGCGGTCTGCGCGCCGAGCGGGGTGAGGCGGTATTCGACGTGCGGCGGATTCGTCGGCCGGGCGTCCCTGACGACCAGCCCGTCCCGCTCCAGCGCGTGCAGCGTCTGGGAGAGCATCTTCTCGCTGACCCCGTCGACCCGGCGCCGCAGTTCGTTGAACCGCAGCGTGTCCTCGCGCAGCGCCCCCAGCGTGAGGCTGCCCCAGCGCCCGGTGACGTGCGCCAGGGTGAAGCGTGACGGGCAGTCCCGCGCGAAGACGTCGAAGGCCGCGTCGTCCCCGGCTTCGCCGCGCACCCCCGCGCCCTGCTCGATCGTCTCGGCCATGACCCCAGCGTACCGGCCGCGGTGCTGCCCAGCGGGTTGCGCTTTCCTTTGGTTAGCGCCTCAGAAGCCGAAGTCCTGGGTCCACCACGGGCCGCCGCTGCCGAAGTGGATGCCGACGCCGAGGGTCGTGTAGTCGCAGTTGAGGATGTTCGCCCGGTGGCCGGGGCTGTTCATCCAGGCGGTCATCACCGCCTGGGCGGTGGCCTGGCCGCGGGCTATGTTCTCGCCGCCCAGGTTGCCGATGCCGCGGGCCTTGGCCCGGTCCCAGGGGGTGTGGCCGTCGGGGTCGGTGTGGTCGAAGAAGCCGCGGGCCGCCATGTCGTCGCTGAACGCCTGGGCCAGCCCGTCGAGCGGGGAGCTGGCGGTGAGCGGCTTGCAGCCTGCGGTGGCCCGCTCGTCGTTCACCAGCGACAGGATCGCCGCCCGGGCGGCGGAAAGCGTGTCGCTGCTCGGGCTCGCGGCAGGCTTTTTGACGGCCGGCGTGGTCCGTACCGGGGTGGTGGGCGCGCTGCTGGTACGGGTCGGCGTCGCCGTCGGGCTCGCGGGCGGCCGGGTGGCGGTCGGCGCGGCCGAGGCGGTGGGCGCGGCGGGCTTCGTCGGGGACGCCGAGGGCGTGCCCGGCGCCGAGGAGCCGGGCGAGCCGGGTATCGCGGTGGTCGTACCGCCCTGCGGCGAGGGCTGGTCGCTGCCGGTCCGCGACGGGTCCGCGGGGCCGTCGGCCTGGGCGCTGCCCCGGCCGTCGCCGTCCTGGTCGAGCCCGCCGGTCACGCCGGACAGCAGCCCGGACGACGCGGCGACCGCGCCGACCGCCATCACGGCGGACGTGGCCAGCAGCCCGGTGCGCACCGGGTGGTGCTTGCGCCGCCCGCGATGCCCGTGCGGGCCGGGCTGCGGCGCGGCCGGCTGCGCCTGGCGGCTGTGTCGGCCCATCGAGTGCGCTCCTCAATGCTTCACGGTGCTTCACCCGTTCGGGTGAAGTCCTGCTGGGGGGCGACTGTAGCGAATCACGCCCGCCGGTGCGGTGGTCCGGTCCGCACAGCTACCCCGCGGACCGGATAACGTGCCCGCATGAACGAAAATGTCCGGCTCACCGCATGGGTGCGCGGCCGGGTGCAGGGCGTCGGCTTCCGGTGGTGGACCCGGGCCACCGCGCTGGGGATCGGCGGCCTGTGCGGCTACGCGGGCAACCTCGGCGACGGCCGGGTGCAGGTGGTGGCCGAGGGCGCCCGCGAGCGGTGCGAGCAACTGCTCGACTGGCTCCGGCACGGCGACACGCCCGGCCGCGCCGACGGGGTCACCGAGATCTGGTCCGAGCCGCGCGGCGGCTACGACGGGTTCGAGATCCGCTGACTCGCGCATGACACGCACGCCCGTCGCGGTGGGTGATCGCCCGGGTGGCGGAGCTTTTGCGATTCGATGGGGACGACCGGTTGCCATACGACGGATGTCGTGTCAGGCTGCCCCCATCGAGAATGATCTCGACGCCACGCGGGCAGCCCGCGGCGCCTTTTGCGCCGTGTTTTCTGAGGCGGACCCGACGACTGGGCTGTGATCGTGTTGACCGTCCACTTATTTGGTGAGACGCTGGAAGCCCCGCGCATCGTGACTCCAGGGAATGTTTCAGCGGCGGTCACGTCATCCACCCCGCGCGGGTGCGTACCCCTCACCCACGACCCAAACCGCTCTCGGTCGGTCACTCAGCGTGGAGGACCATCTATCATGGCAAAGGCGCTTCTCGGTTACGTCGGCGGTCCCGACCCGCGACTCCTCGCCGAGATGCGAAGGCTGCAGCAGCGTGTTCAGGACCTGGAATCCGAGCTGATCAGGATGCAGGCCCAGAACGACGCGCTGACTGTCGCGTCGCACGAAGAGTCGCTGCTCAGCATCGACATCGCTCACGCGGAGCCCGTACTCGCCTGATCCGCCGCTGTCGCCGGATCCCGTGTGCAGGAAGCCGCCTGGGCTGTGTCGCAGCTCACAGGCTGATTTCGCAGAACCGCAGAAACCGCAAGGGACGCTTCGGCGTCCCTTCGTCGTGGCACCCTCCCCCTCGAGACCGGCCCCTTGCCGCTCCTACGTCTGGTGTGCCCTGCACATTCCCGGGTGAAACCGCAGGCGGCTAGTAGAGTCGGCGGGCGTGCATCTCAAGAGCCTCACGCTGCGCGGCTTCAAGTCCTTCGCCTCGGCGACGACGCTGCGCTTCGAACCCGGAATCACCTGCGTCGTCGGCCCCAACGGATCGGGCAAATCCAATGTGGTCGACGCGCTGTCCTGGGTCATGGGCGAACAGGGCGCCAAGTCGCTGCGCGGCGGCAAGATGGAGGACGTCATCTTCGCCGGCACCACCGGGCGGCCCCCGCTGGGCCGCGCCGAGGTGTCGCTGACCATCGACAACAGCGACGGCGTGCTGCCCATCGAGTACGCCGAGGTCACCATCACGCGGATCATGTTCCGCAACGGCGGCAGCGAGTACCAGATCAACGGCGACACCTGCCGGCTGCTGGACATCCAGGAACTGCTCTCCGACTCCGGCATCGGCCGCGAGATGCACGTGATCGTCGGCCAGGGCCAGCTGGACTCGGTGCTGCACGCCGACCCGATGGGACGCCGCGCCTTCATCGAGGAGGCGGCCGGCGTGCTCAAGCACCGCAAGCGCAAGGAGAAGGCGCTGCGGAAGCTGGACGCGATGCAGGCCAACCTCGCCCGGGTCACCGACCTCACCGGCGAACTGCGCCGCCAGCTCAAACCGCTCGGCCGGCAGGCCCAGGTCGCCCGCAGGGCCGCCGTCATCCAGGCCGATCTGCGGGACGCCCGGCTGCGGTTGCTCGCCGACGACCTGGTCACCCTGCGTGACGCGCTGCGGGCCGAAGTCGCGGACGAGGCCGCGCTCAA
This sequence comes from Streptomyces sp. NBC_01477, assembly GCF_036227245.1. Classification (GTDB taxonomy): domain Bacteria; phylum Actinomycetota; class Actinomycetes; order Streptomycetales; family Streptomycetaceae; genus Actinacidiphila. The sequence continues at coordinate 2,498,976 of NZ_CP109445.1, read as the reverse complement.
GGAGCGCAAGGACGCCGTCGAGGCGGAGCTCGCCGACGCCGTCCGGCGCGAGGCCCGCCTCGAGGAGCAGGTGCGCGCCCTGACCCCGCGGCTCAACGAGGCCCAGGCCACCTGGTACGCGCTGTCGCAGCTGACCGAACGGGTCCGCGGCACCATCGGCCTGGCCGAGCAGCGGCACCGGCACGCCACGGGCCAGCCCGCGGAGGAGCGGCGCGGCCGCGACCCCGAGGACATGGAGCGCGAGGCCGCCCGCATCCGCGAGCAGGAGGCCGAGCTGACGGAGGCTCTGGACGCCGCGCAGCGCGCCCTGGACGACACCGTCGGCCACCGGGCGCGGCTGGAGCACCGGCTCGCCGAGGAGGAGGGCAGGCTGCGCAGCGCCGCCCGCGCCATCGCCGACCGCCGCGAGGGCCTGGCCCGGCTCAGCGGCCAGGTCAACGCGGCCCGCTCCAAGGCCGCTTCCGCCGAGGCCGAGATCGGCCGGCTCACCGCCGCCCGCGACGAGGCCCGCGACCGCGCGGAATCGGCCCAGGCCGAGTACGAGGAGCTGCGCGCCGAGGTCGAGGGCCTCGACGCCGACGACTCCGAGCTGGAGGCGCGCTTCGAGGCGGCCCGCGCCGAGCAGGCCGCCGCCGACGAGGACTTCACCGCCGCCCGGGAGGCCGCGACCGCCGCCGAGCGCCGCAGGGCGGCCGTCGCCGCCCGCCGTGACGCGCTGGCCCCGGCGCTGCGCCGCAAGGACGGCAGCGGCGCGCTGCTGGCCGGCGGCGGCGACGGGGCGGGCGGTCCGCTCGCCGGGGTGCTCGGCCCGGCCGCCACCTTGCTGCGGGTCGCCCCTGGCTACGAGGTCCCGGTCGCCGCGGCCCTCGGCGCCGCCGCCGACGCGGTCGCCGTCAGCGGACTGTCCGTGGCGGCCGACGCCCTGCGCCTGCTGCGCAAGGAGGACGCCGGACGCGCGGCACTCCTGCTCGGCGGAGCGCCCGCCCCGGACGTACGCGCCGCCGCCGCGGCGCTCCCGGCCGGCGCGCGCCGTGCCGTGGACCTGGTGAGCGCGAGCGGCGAGCTGACGGCCGCGGTCGGGCTGCTGCTGCGGGCGGTGGTGGTCGTGGACTCGCTGGAGGACGCCGAGGCGCTCGTGACCGCGCACCCGGACCTGACCGCGGTGACCGCGGAGGGCGACGTGCTGGCCGCGCACACCGCGGTCGGCGGCAGCGCGAAGGCGCCCAGCCTGCTGGAGGTGCAGGCCCAGGTGGACGAGGCGACCGCCGAGCTGGCCCGCCTCGAAGAGCAGTGCGCGGAGCTGGCGGACCGCCAGCGGCGAGCCAAGGAGCGGCGTTCGGCCGCGGCCGGCACGGTGGAAGAGCTGGGGCAGCGCCGCAGGGCCGCGGAGAAGGCCAAGTCGTCGGTCGCCCAGCAGCTGGGCAGGTTCGGCGGCCAGGCCCGCGCCGCGGCCGGCGAGGCGGACCGCGCCGCCACCGCGGTCGGCCGCAGCCAGGAGTCGCTCGCCGCGGCCCGCGAGGAATTCGAGGAGCTGTCCTACCGGCTGAGCGAGGCCCAGGAGGAGCCGGGCGAGGAGGAGCCCGACACCTCGGTACGCGACCGGCTCGCCGCGGACGGCGCCAACGCCCGGCAGACCGAGATGGAGGCGCGGCTCCAGCTGCGCACCCACGAGGAGCGCGTCAAGGGGCTGGCGGGCCGAGCCGACGGCCTGGACCGGGCCGCCCGCGCCGAGCGCGAGACCAGGGCGCGGGCCGAGCGGCGCAGGCTCCGGCTCGCGTACGAGGCGTCGGTGGCCGCCGCAGTGTGCGACGGCGCCCGCGGCCTGCTGGACTGCGTCCAGGTGTCGCTGGCCCGGGCGGAGGCCGAACGCGCCGCCGCCGAGCAGGCCAGGGCCGAGCGCGAGGCGGAGCTGGGCCAGGAGCGCCGCCGCGGCAGGGAGCTGAAGAGCGAACTGGACCGGCTCACCGGCGACGTCCACAAGGGCGAGGTGCTGGGCGCCGAGAAGCGGCTGCGGATCGAGCAGCTGGAGTCCAGGGCGCTGGAGGAGCACGGCATGGAGCCGGCCGGGCTGGTCGCCGAGTACGGCCCGGACCAGCTCGTGCCGCCGTCGCTGCCGGCCGAGGGCGAGATCCTGCCCGAGGACCCGGAGGACCCGCGCAACATGCCGCGCCCCTACGTCCGCCCGGAGCAGGAGAAGCGGCTCAAGGCGGCGGAGAAGGCGTACGCGCAGCTCGGCAAGGTCAACCCGCTGGCCCTTGAGGAGTTCGCGGCCCTGGAGGAGCGGCACAAGTTCCTCACCGAGCAGCTGGAGGACCTGCGCAGGACCAGGGCCGATCTGCTCCAGGTGATCAAGGACGTCGACGAGCGGGTCGAGCAGGTCTTCACCGCCGCCTTCCACGACACCGCCCGCCAGTTCGAGGGTGTCTTCTCCCGTCTTTTCCCTGGTGGCGAGGGGCGGCTGCTGCTCACCGACCCCGACAACATGCTCACTACAGGTGTCGAGGTTGAGGCCCGGCCGCCTGGGAAGAAGGTGAAGCGGTTGTCGCTCCTGTCGGGCGGTGAGCGCTCGCTGACCGCAGTGGCGATGCTGGTGTCGATCTTCAAGGCACGGCCGAGTCCGTTCTATGTGATGGACGAGGTCGAGGCCGCGCTGGACGACACCAATCTGCAGCGACTGATCCGGATCATGGAAGAGCTTCAGGAGAGCTCCCAGCTCATCGTCATCACGCACCAGAAGCGGACGATGGAGGTCGCCGACGCCCTGTACGGCGTGTCCATGCAGGGCGACGGCGTGTCCAAGGTGATCAGCCAGCGGCTGCGGAACGGCAAGCAACGCACCGCCTGACGGCCCACTCCAAGTGGTGGCCACCTCCGGGTCGGCCAAGACTTGAGGATCCAGTCCTCTTCCGAGGGCTCACCGCCGGGCAAGAGGAGATCTGACCTTGACCAGCACCGCACGAGCCTCCGGAACGAGTGAGAAGGCACCACGGCCGGACCACCTCGGCCACATCATCTTCATCACCGCCGCAGCCGCCATGGGCGGCTTCCTCTTCGGCTACGACAGCTCCGTCATCAACGGCGCCGTCGAAGCCATCCGCGACAAGTACAACATCGGTTCCGGCACCCTCGCGCAGGTCATCGCCATCGCCCTGATCGGCTGCGCCATCGGCGCCGCCACCGCGGGCCGGATCGCCGACCGGATCGGCCGTATCCGCTGCATGCAGATCGCCTCGGTGATGTTCACCATCAGCGCGATCGGCTCGGCCCTGCCCTTCGCCCTGTGGGACCTGGCCTTCTGGCGGATCATCGGCGGCTTCGCCATCGGTATGGCGTCGGTCATCGGCCCGGCGTACATTGCCGAGGTTTCGCCGCCCGCCATCCGCGGCCGGCTCGCCTCGTTCCAGCAGGCCGCGATCGTGCTCGGCATCGCGGTGTCGCAGCTGGTGAACTACGGCATCCTGCAGGGCGCGAACGGTGACCAGCGCGGGAAGATCATCGGACTCGAGGCCTGGCAGCTGATGCTCGGCGTGATGGTCATCCCCGCGGTGATCTACGGGCTGCTGTCCTTCACCATCCCCGAGTCGCCGCGCTTCCTGCTCTCGGTCGGCCGCGACAGTGACGCCAAGGCGGTGCTCGCCGACGTCGAGGGCAAGGAGGTCGACCTCGACGCGCGCGTCACCGAGATCAAGACCGCCATGCACCGCGAGCACAAGTCGGTCTTCTCCGACCTGCTCGGCGGGCGCTTCGGCTTCCTGCCCATCGTCTGGATCGGCATCGGCCTGTCGGTCTTCCAGCAACTGGTCGGCATCAACGTCGCCTTCTACTACTCCGCGACGCTGTGGCAGTCCGTCGGCATCAACCCGAGCAGCTCGTTCTTCTACTCCTTCACCACCTCCATCGTGAACATCATCGGCACGGTGATCGCGATGGTCTTCGTGGACCGGATCGGCCGCCGCCCGCTCGCCCTGATCGGCTCGTGCGGCATGGCCGTCTCCCTGGCGCTCGAAGCGTGGGCCTTCTCCTCCAAGCACGGCGACACCCTGCCCAATACGCAGGGCACCGTCGCGCTGGTCGCCGCCCACACCTTCGTGCTGTTCTTCGCGCTGTCCTGGGGCGTCGTGGTGTGGGTCTTCCTCGGCGAGATGTTCCCGAACAAGATCCGCGCCGCCGCGCTCGGCGTGGCCGCCTCGGCCCAGTGGATCGCCAACTGGGCGATCACGGCCAGCTTCCCGACCCTCGCGGACTGGAACCTGTCGGGCACCTACGTGATCTACACGTGCTTCGCGGTGCTCTCCATCCCCTTCGTGGTGTTCTTCGTCAAGGAGACGAAGGGCAAGACCCTGGAAGAGATGGGCTGACCGCCTCTTTGCCGCGGCTTCGCCCCGGGCCGGGCCGGAGAGGCGAAGCCGCGGCAATAAGGCAGCGTGGATACTGGGTGGGTTATGGAAATCGTCATCCTTGTCGTAGTCATCGCCCTGGTCGTGATCCTCGCGGCCGGTGGACTGGTGGTGGGCAGCCGCCGTAAGAAGAAGCAGCTGCCGCCGACCGCGCCGCCGAGCACCCCGAAGATCACCGCGCCCCCCGCGGAACCGCACGTCGGGGATGAGGCCGAGGCCCCGCGGGAGGAACCCCGCAGGACCATCGAAGAGGTCCCCCTGCCGGGGGCGACCGCCGCGCCCGAGGCCCTGGAGGAGGTGCAGGTCCCGCCGGCGCCGGTCATCGAGCAGCCCGAGCCGGCCGCCGGACGGCTGATCCGGCTGCGCTCCCGGCTCTCCCGCTCGCAGAACACCCTGGGCAAGGGCCTGCTGACGCTGCTGTCCAGGGAGCGCCTCGACGACGACACCTGGGAGGAGATCGAGGACATCCTCATCACCGCCGACGTCGGCGTCACCCCGACCCAGGAGCTGGTCGAGCGGCTGCGCACCCGGGTGCGGGTGCTCGGCACCAGGACCCCGGCCGAGCTGCGCGCGCTGCTCCGCGAGGAGCTGCTGACCCTGGTCGACCCCGGCCTCGACCGGGTCCTGCACACCGAGAGCCACGAGGAGTCCCCCGCGGTCGTCCTGGTCGTCGGCGTCAACGGCACCGGCAAGACCACCACCACCGGCAAGCTGGCCCGGGTGCTGGTCGCCGACGGCCGCAGCGTCGTACTCGGCGCCGCCGACACCTTCCGCGCCGCCGCCGCCGACCAGCTGCAGACCTGGGGCGAGCGGGTCGGCGCGCGTACGGTACGCGGCCCTGAGGGCGGCGACCCGGCGTCGATCGCCTTCGACGCGGTCAAGGAGGGCATCGCCGAGGGCGCCGACACCGTCCTGATCGACACCGCCGGCCGGCTGCACACCAAGACCGGCCTGATGGACGAGCTGGGCAAGGTCAAGCGGGTGGTCGAGAAGCACGGCCCGGTCGACGAGGTGCTGCTCGTGCTCGACGCCACCACCGGCCAGAACGGCCTGGTCCAGGCCCGGGTCTTCGCCGAGGTCGTGGACATCACCGGCATCGTGCTGACCAAGCTCGACGGCACCGCCAAGGGCGGCATCGTGATCGCCGTCCAGCGCGAGCTGGGCGTCCCGGTCAAGCTGGTCGGCCTCGGCGAGGGCGCCGACGACCTGGCACCGTTCGAGCCCGAGGCGTTCGTGGACGCGCTGATCGGCGAATAGGCCGCCGTCCTGCACGCGTAAGGGGCACCCGCCTGGGCGGGTGCCCCTTACGCGTGCACATGGTGCGCGGCCCTACGCGTACGCCCGGCCGCGGTGGCAGACGTAGGCGAGCGTGCCGAGCAGCAGCCTGGCCTCGGGCGGCTGCGGCACGCTGTCCGGCTGCGGCTCGCGCAGCCAACGCACCGGGCCGAGGCCGCCGAGGTCGGACGGGGGAGCGGTGACGTGGTCGCCGGGGCCCAGGCAGCGCAGATCCAGCTCCGCGTCGTCCCAGCCCATCCGGTAGAGCAGGTGCGGCAGCTCCGCGGCGGCGCCCGGCGCGACGAAGAACTGCGCGCGGCCCGCGGGCGTCACCATGACAGGCCCGAGGGGCAGGCCCATCCGCTCCAGCCGCACCAGCGCCTGCCGGCCCGGCGCCTCGGCGACCTCGATCACGTCGAAGGACCGCCCGGCCGGCAGCAGCACCGCCGCGCCCGGTACCCGCGCCCACGCCTCGGCCGCGCCGGCCGGCGGCGCGCCGGCCGGGATCTCGTCCGCGAAGGGCAGCGGATGCGCCCCCGGCTCCTTGCACCCGGCGTCCCCGCACGAGCAGGGCCCGCCGGCGCGGGCGACCCGGGCGCCCGGCACGACCGCCCAGCCGCAGTGCCCGGCGTACTCGCCAACGGTGGCACACACCCCGGCGTGCGTCCGGCGGCGCACGCCGCCGCGCGCTCCGGGCTGCGCCCCCGGCCGGGAGACCTCCCGCGCGCCGGTCCGCTGCTGCCGCGACTCCCGCATGCTGCCGATCGTGAACACCATGACACCTCCAACGGATCGTCGCCGCGATGGTTACGCGCCCGTCCGACCTGGTGCGACGGGCATGTGTCAAGTGAATCGCCTGGAGTCGCAACCGAGTTCATTCGAAGGGGTGGCGAATGGTGGCGTTTCCCCACGCATACTCCCCGGATGAGTAACCGTAGGACTACGTTCAGTTCATGAGTTCATGGCTGTGAACCGTCCGCGCCCCTGTGCAGGCCGCAGGCGGCTCCGTGCGGCGCATCGCCACCGGCCCGGACGCCGGCACTTTCGGCAACCGGCGGACAAAACCCGACGCACCCTGGTAATCACTGGGTTGATGGGGTCGAGCGAGACCGGGATGGGGGCTTGGCCGTGGGCGGCACACCAGACAAGCAGCCCAATGCGCAGCTGAACTCGTGGTTCGTGCGCAGCGGCTGGTCCAAGGGCGAACTGGCCCGTCAGGTCAACCGCAGGGCACGGCAGTTGGGTGCGCACCACGTCAGCACCGACACCTCACGGGTGCGCCGCTGGCTCGACGGCGAGCAGCCGCGCGAACCGATACCACGCATCCTGTCCGAGCTGTTCTCGGAGCGCTTCGGCTGCGTCGTCCCCGTCGAGGACCTGGGGCTGCGTTCCGCGCACCAGCCGCCGGCCGGCGGGGAAGTGGACCTGCCCTGGGCGGGACCGCAGACCGTCGAGATGATCAGCGAGTTCTCCCGCAGCGACCTGATGCTGGGCCGCCGCGGCTTCCTCGGCGCCTCCCTGGCACTGTCCGCGGGGCCCGCCCTGGTCGAGCCCATGCAGCGCTGGCTGGCGCCGACCTCGCCGGCCGGCTTCGCGCCGCCCGTGATCCCGGCCCCCCGCGACGGCGGCCGGCCGTCCCGGCTGTCCGAGCAGGAGCTGCAACTGCTGGAGTCCACCACCGTGATGTTCCGGGAGTGGGACAACCAGTGCGGCGGCGGCCTGCGCCGCAAGGCGGTGGTCGGCCAGCTGCACGAGGTCACCGACCTGCTCCAGGAGTCGCACCCGGAAGGCGTCGCCGGCCGCCTCTACCGCGTCACCGCCGACCTCGCGGCGCTGGCCGGCTGGATGAGCTACGACGTGGGGCTGCAGCCCACCGCCCAGAAGTACCTGGTGCTGGCGCTGCACGCGGCCAAGGAGGCCGGCGACCGCCCGCTCGGCGCCTTCATCCTGTCCTCGATGAGCCGCCAGATGATCCACCTGGACCGCCCCGACGACGCCCTGGAGCTCATCCACCTCGCCCAGTACGGCAGCCGCGACTCCGCCAGCACCACCACCCAGGCCATGCTGCACGCGCTGGAGGCCAGGGCCTACGCCAACATGGGCCAGGTCAACAAGTGCCACCGGGCCGTCCGCGCCGCCGAGGACGCTTTCGCCGAGGCCCGGCCGGCCGAGGACCCGAGCTGGATCAGCTTCTTCAACGAGGCCGAGCTGCACGCGGAGAACGCCCACTCCTACCGCGACCTGGCCTATGTCGCGGGCCGCAGCCCCACCTACGCCTCGCTCGCCCACCCGGTGATGGAGAAGGCCGTCGCGGGCTTCAGCAACGACACCGTCCACCAGCGGGCCTACGCGCTCAACCTGGTCGGCCTCGCCACCGTCCACCTGCTCCAGCGCGAGCCGGAACAGGCCGCGCATTTCACCGAACAGGCCATGACGGTCGCAAAGCGCGTCAGGTCGGAACGCGTCAACACGCGTATCCGCAAAACCACCCGCACCGCGGCCCGCGACTTCGGTGATGTGCCCGCGGTCGGCAGGCTCGCCGACCGGCTCTCGGTGGAACTGCCCGAGGTCGCGGAGACCGCTTAGCGCACCGCCGCGGGGCCGGTACGACGCGACCCCCGACGATCTCTTTCCCCACCCGTATACATCTTTCACCGAACCGGGGGACGGTTCATCTCCACGTAACACACACGACTTCTTCGTCACGGCGGCGAAACACCCTGCGGCATCGGCGGAAACCCGGCTCAGCCAATCTCATGGCGAAAACCGGCCCACCCTGCACCGCCCGCACGGGCCGTTCGGATGACGAGGAGACGCCGATGGCACCAGCCATCTTCACACTGGCCGCAGATGCGCCCAAGCTCGACTCCGGCAATACCGCGTTTCTGCTTCTGAGCTCCGCGCTGGTGATGCTGATGACACCGGGGCTGGCGTTCTTCTACGGCGGTATGGTCCGAGTGAAGAGTGCCCTCAACATGCTGATGATGAGCTTCATCAGCCTGGGGATCATCACACTGCTGTGGACCGGCTACGGATTCAGTTTCGCCTTCGACGGCGATCACGGCGGATTCATCGGCGGCACCAACTGGCTCGGCCTGCGCGACATCGCTCCCGATGACCTGTGGGGGGCCACCGGGACGCCGATATTCGCGTTCGCCGCATTCCAGCTGATGTTCGCGATCATCACTCCCGCACTGATCAGCGGCGCACTCGCCGACCGCGTCAAGTTCGTCGCCTGGTCGGTCTTCATCGCCCTGTGGGCGACGGTCGTCTACTTCCCCGTGGCCCACTGGGTCTGGGGCGGCGGCTGGCTGATGAAGAAGGGCGTCATCGACTTCGCCGGCGGAACCGCGGTCCACATCAACGCGGGTGCGGCCGCCCTCGGCGTGATCCTGGTGATCGGCAAGCGGGTCGGCTTCAAGCGCGACCCCATGCGCCCGCACAGCATGCCGTGGGTCATGCTCGGCGCCGGTCTGCTGTGGTTCGGCTGGTTCGGCTTCAACGCCGGCTCCGAGATCACCTCCGACGGCGTCGCGTCCACGGTCTTCATCAACACCCAGATCGCCACCGCCGCCGCCATGATCGGCTGGCTGCTCTACGAGCGGGTCAGGCACGGCTCCTTCACCACCCTGGGTGCCGCGTCCGGCGCCGTCGCCGGCCTCGTCGCGATCACCCCGTCCTGCGCCTCGGTCAGCCCGCTGGGCGCCATCGCGGTCGGCGTCATCGCCGGTGTGATCTGCGCCGCGGCGGTCGGCCTGAAGTACCGCTTCAACTACGACGACTCGCTCGACGTGGTCGGCGTGCACATGGTCGGCGGCATCGTCGGCTCGCTGCTCATCGGCCTGCTGGCCACCGGCGGCGTCGGCCAGGACGTCAAGGGCGTGTTCTACGGCGGCGGATGGCACCAGTTCGGCGTCCAGGCCATCGGTGTCTTCTCCGTCCTCGGCTACTCCCTGGTGGTCTCGGCGATCCTCGCGAAGGCCATCGACCTGGTGATGGGCTTCCGGGTCCCCGAGGACATCGAGGTCAGCGGCATCGACCAGGCCGAGCACGCGGAGACCGCGTACGACTTCGCCGGCATCGGCAGCACAGGACACGCGGCGGCACCGGCGGGTGCCGGGACCGCGGCGAGCAAGAAGGTGGACGCGTGAAGCTCATCACCGCGGTCGTGAAGCCACACCGCCTGGACGAGATCAAGGAAGCCCTGCAGGCCTTCGGAGTGCACGGTCTGACCGTTACCGAGGCCAGCGGCTACGGCAGGCAGCGCGGCCACACCGAGGTCTACCGCGGCGCCGAGTACACCGTCGACCTGGTGCCGAAGATACGCATCGAGGTCCTGGTCGAGGACTCCGACGCCGATCAGCTGATCGATGTCGTGGTGAAAGCGGCCAGAACCGGCAAGATCGGAGACGGCAAGGTGTGGAGTCTCCCGGTCGACACGGCCGTGCGGGTCCGCACAGGCGAGCGCGGACCCGACGCGCTCTGATCCCGAACCCAGCGCTGGAGAACGAGTGACCGACAGCGTCGAAGCGCAGGACGACAGTTACGCGGCGGCCCGGCTGCGCCTCCTCACCCAGGAGGCGCGGTCCGGGCCGCCGCGCCGCGCGGCACTGGCCGCGCTCACCGACCGCTGGCTCAGCGGACTCGCCACCTCGGCCGCCGAGGCCGCCGGCACCGGCGGCTGGGCACTGCTCGCCGTCGGCGGCTACGGCCGCGGCGAGCTGTCCCCGCGCAGCGACCTGGACCTGGTGCTGCTGCACGACTCGGAGAAGACCATCGGCGGGCTCGCCGACCGGCTCTGGTATCCGGTGTGGGACCTCGGCCTGGCCCTGGACCACTCCGTGCGGACCCCCGACGAAGCCCGCAAGGCCGCGGCCGACGACCTCAAGGTCCAGCTCGGCCTGCTCGACGCCCGCCACCTCGCGGGCGACCCCGCGCTCAGCTCCGCCCTGCGCACCGCCGTGCTGGCCGACTGGCGCAACCAGGCGCCCAACCGGCTGCCCGCCCTGCTGGAGCTGTGCCAGGAGCGGGCCGAACGCCAGGGCGAGCTGTCCTACCTGCTCGAACCCGACCTCAAGGAGGCCCGCGGCGGCCTGCGCGACGCCACCGCGCTCCGGGCGGTGGCCGCCTCCTGGCTGGCCGACGCGCCCCGCGAGGGCCTGGAGGAGGCCCGCACCCGGCTGCTCGACGCCCGCGACGCCCTGCACCTGGTCACCGGGCGGGCCACCGACCGGCTCGCCCTCCAGGAACAGGACCAGGTCGCCGCGGCCCTCGGCCTGCTCGACGCCGACACCCTGCTGCGGCAGGTCTACGAGGCCGCCCGGCGGATCTCCTACGCCTCCGACGTCACCTGGCGCGAGGTCGGCCGGGTGCTGCGGGCCCGCGACTCCCGGCCCCGCCGCCGGCTGCTCGGCCGCAGCAGAAGCGCCCCTACCGGCAGCGCGCCCGAGCGCGTACCGCTGGCCGAGGGCGTCGTGGAGCAGGAGGGCGAGGCGGTGCTCGCGCTCGCCGCGAAACCCGAGCGCGACCCCGTACTGCCGCTGCGGGCCGCCGCTGCCGCCGCCCAGGCGGGTCTGCCGCTGTCGCTGCACGCGGTGCGGAGGCTGGCCGCCGCGGCGCGCCCGCTGCCCGTACCGTGGCCCGCGGAGGCCCGTGAGCAGCTGCTCACGCTGCTGGGCGCCGGGGAGTCCACCGTGCAGGTGTGGGAGGCGCTGGAGGCCGAGGGCCTGATCACCCGGCTGCTGCCGGACTGGGAGCGGGTCCGCTGCCGCCCGCAGCGCAACGCCGTGCACCGCTTCACCGTCGACCGTCACCTGGTGGAGACCGCCGTGCAGGCCGCGGGCCTCACCCGCCGGGTCGGCCGGCCCGACCTGCTGCTGACCGCGGCGCTGCTGCACGACATCGGCAAGGGCTGGCCGGGGGACCACAGCGAGGCGGGCGAGGTCATCGCCCGTGACGTCGCCACCAGGATCGGCTTCTCCAGCGAGGACGCCGACACCCTGGCGCTGCTCGTACGCCACCACCTGCTGCTCATCGACACCGCCACCCGGCGCGACCTGGACGATCCGGAGACCGTACGCGCGGTCGCCGGCACCGTACGGGACACCTCGACGCTGGAACTGCTGGCCGCGCTCACCGAGGCCGACGCCCTTGCCACGGGTCCCGCGGCCTGGAGCACCTGGCGGGCCTCGCTGCTGGCCGAACTCGTCGAGCGGGTCGCGGGGGCGCTGGACACCGGTGCCCTGCCCGAGGCGGCGGAGCGCGACTCCACCGCGGAGGAGGAACGCCTCGCCATCGAGGCCGCCCGCACCCGCGGCCCGGTGCTGGCGCTGCACGCCCACGCCGAACCCGACGGCGAGGGCGACGCCCTGGACGAGGCGCTGGGCGTGGAACTGCTGCTCGCCGTCCCCGACCGGCCCGCGCTGCTCGCCCAGGCCGCCGGTGTCCTGGCGCTGCACCGGCTCGCGGTCAGGGCCGCCGACCTGCGGGCCGTCGACCCGATCGGCGAGGGCCCGGTCGCCCTGCTCAGCTGGCGGGTCTCGGCGGAATACGGCACCCTGCCCGAGGCCGCCAGGCTGCGGGCCGACCTGGCGCGGGCCTTCGAGGGCACCCTCGACATCGAGGCCAGGCTCGCGGAGCGGGAGGCGGCCTATCCGCGGCGGCGCGGCATCACCCCGCCGCCGCCCCGGGTGACGGTCGCCCCCGGCCACACCTCGCAGACGGCCACGGTGATAGAGGTCCGCGCCCATGACGCGCCGGGGCTGCTGCACCGGATCGGGCTGGCCCTGACCGCGACCGGCGTCACCGTACGCTCGGCGCGTATCTCCACCCTGGGCGCCAACGCGGTCGACGCCTTCTACGTCGTCGGCAAGGACGGCAAGGCGCTGTCCCCGTCACGGGCGGCGGAAGTGGCCCGCCAGGTGGAGGCGGCGCTGCGCTAGTTCCGACAGTGAGCCGTCCTCGCCCGCCGAATCCGGTGGGCGAGGACGTTTCGCCGTCCGAGCCGGATACTCTGGAAAGCGATTGTGTCCGCCCCCCGACCCGAGGATCTGCAGCCACCGTGTTCGATACGCTCTCAGACCGCCTTGCAGCCACCTTCAAAAGCCTCCGGGGCAAAGGCCGTCTGTCCGAGGCGGACATCGACGCCACCGCGCGCGAGATCCGGATCGCCCTGCTGGAGGCCGACGTCGCCCTGCCCGCCGTGCGGGCCTTCATCGCGAACGTCAAGCAGCGCGCCGCCGGCGCCGAGGTCTCCCAGGCGCTGAATCCCGCGCAGCAGGTCATCAAGATCGTCAACGACGAGCTGATCACCATCCTCGGCGGCGAGACCCGCCGGCTGCGCTTCGCCAAGCAGCCGCCGACCGTGATCATGCTGGCCGGCCTCCAGGGCGCGGGCAAGACCACTCTGGCGGGCAAGCTCGGCAAGTGGCTCCAGGGCCAGGGCCACACCCCGCTGCTGGTCGCCTGCGACCTCCAGCGGCCGAACGCCGTCAACCAGCTCAGCGTCGTCGCCGAGCGCGCGGGCGTCGCGGTCTACGCGCCCGAGCCCGGCAACGGCGTCGGCGACCCGGTCAAGGTCGCCAAGGACTCCATCGACTTCGCCACGTCCCGGCAGTACGACATCGTGATCGTCGACACCGCGGGCCGCCTCGGCGTCGACCAGGAGCTGATGCGGCAGGCCGCGGACATCCGCGACGCCACCCGCCCCGACGAGATCCTCTTCGTGGTCGACGCGATGATCGGCCAGGACGCGGTCAACACCGCGGAGGCCTTCCGCGACGGCGTCGGCTTCGACGGCGTGGTGCTCTCCAAGCTCGACGGCGACGCCCGCGGCGGCGCGGCCCTGTCGATCGCGCATGTCACCGGCAAGCAGATCATGTTCGCGTCGAACGGCGAGAAGCTGGACGACTTCGACGCGTTCCACCCGGACCGGATGGCGTCCCGCATCCTGGGCATGGGCGACATGCTGTCGCTGATCGAGAAGGCCGAGCAGACCTTCAGCCAGGCCGAGGCCGAGAAGATGGCGGCCAAGCTGGCGAAGGGCCCCAAGGAATTCACGCTGGACGACTTCCTGGCCCAGATGGAGCAGGTCCGCAAGATGGGCTCGATCTCCAAGCTGCTCGGCATGCTGCCGGGCATGGGCCAGATCAAGGACCAGATCAACAACCTCGACGAGAAGGACGTGGACCGCACCGCGGCGATCATCAAGTCGATGACGCCGGGCGAGCGCGCCGACCCGCACCTGATCAACGGCTCCCGCAGGGCGCGTATCGCCAAGGGTTCCGGCGTCGAGGTCAGCGCGGTCAAGAGCCTGGTGGAGCGGTTCTTCGAGGCGCGCAAGATGATGTCGCGGATGGCCCAGGGCGGCGGCATGCCGGGGATGCCCGGGATGCCGGGCATGGGCGGCGGCGCCGGCCGGCAGAAGAAGCAGCAGAAGCAGGCCAAGGGCAAGCGCCAGTCGGGCAATCCGATGAAGCGCAAGGCGGACGCCGCCGCGGCTGCGGCCCGCCGCGAGGAGCAGCAGGTCCAGGGCGACGGGCAGGGCGGCAGCCCGTTCGGCCTGCCGTCCGGCGGCCAGGACTTCGAGCTGCCCGACGAGTTCAAGAAGTTCATGGGCTGAGGCGGACGCCCCGGCGTGTCGCGGGATGATGGGTCCATGCGCGTATCGATCAGAGAACCCAGGTCCACGGACGCCGAGGCCCACCACGACGCGGTCATGCGGTCGGTGGAGCACCTTTCGCCGTGGAATCCGGTGGAGCCCGACGTCCTGCCCGAACTGCTGCGGCGGCAGGGCGCCGGGCTGCGGACCTTCCTGATCATCAACGACGAGGACGGCGGCCTCGTCGGCAAGTGCAACGTCGCCAACATCGTGCTGGCCCGCTTCCGCAACGCCGCGCTCGGCTACGACAGCTATGTGCCGTACAACGGCACCGGGCGGATGACCGAGGGCCTGCGGCTGGTGGTGGACCGCTGCTTCGCCGCCGAGCCGCGCGGCCTCGGGCTGCACCGGCTGGAGATCAGCGTCCAGCCGGACAACCTCCGCTCGGTCGCGATGGCCAAGCGGCTCGGCTTCCGGCACGAGGGCTTCTCCCCGCGCATGCTCTACATCAACGACGCCTGGCGCGACCACGAGCGCTTCGCCATGACCGCGGAGGAGTGGCCGGGAGTGTAGGCAGCGCCCCGCGTCAGTCCAGCAGCGGCGCCAGGCCGCCGTCGCGGCGGGCCAGCGCCTCCAGCTCGTCCAGCGCGCTCACCGCCCGCCCGGCCGCCTCCGGGTCGCGCTGCGCCAGACCGCTGTCGGCGAACTCGTCCTCGTCCAGCCGCAGCACCGCGCTGCCGTCGGCCGACACCCACAGGTCGAGGTCCAGGTCCTCCGAGGTCAGCACACCGCCCGTGACCAGCACCGGGCGGGTGATGTCGCAGTACCAGCCCTTGCGCACACCGCGGGCGTCGCACACCTCCTTGACGGCATACCACCGGTCGCGCCAGTAGCGCTCGGTGAACACGTCGCCGGGCTCGAAGCGTACGAAGCCGAAGTCGCGGACATGCGGCAGCGACCAGGGCGCGGTCACGGTCACGCGGACGCCGTCGTCGGCGACCACGGTGGCGGGGTAGCTGACCTTCTCGCGGCCGGCCTTGACCAGGCGTACGGACGCCGGGGCGCCGGGCGGCAGGGGGGTGGTGGGCATGCCCTCACCCTCGCGGATGCCGCGCCCGGCGGCCACCGGGTTTCCCGTACCGTCCGGCCTCCTTCCGCCGGGTTTCCGTACCGTCCGGGCCTCCCTGCCGCCGCGGCTCAGACGCGGGCGACCAGATAGCGGAAGACGTTCTCCATCCGGACCGTGCCGTCGGGGCGCTGGTAGGGGTGCAGGGCCTCGGTGATCTCCTTCTCCACCTGATGCTGGTCGGTGGCGGCCACCGCCGGGTCGAACAGACCGGTCGACAGCAGGCCGCGTACGGCGCTCGCCCGGTCCTGGTAGCCGAACGGGCAGGACACCCGCCCCGAGCCGTCCGGCCGCAGCCCGGCGCCCGAGGCCAGGTCCTCCAGGTCGTCCCTGCCGCTGAGCCGGGGCGCCGGCACGGCGGGGCCGCGTGGCTCCGCGAGCCGCGCGGCGACGCGCAGCACCCGGGAGGCCGAGCAGCGCTCCGGCGGCCCCCAGCCGGCCAGCACCACCGCGCTGCCCGGACGGGCCGCGTCGGCGATCGCGGCCAGCGCGGGCCGCAGTTCGTCGGCGGGGGCGGACGGCTCGAACGCGGTGACAACGCTGTAGCCGCCGTCGCGTATGTCCGCGGCGTCCGGTGCGCCGGGGCGCAGCCCGGCCGCCGGCGCACTATGCGGTGGTGCGGCGAGTCTTTCCGCGGCCAGCCGCAGCCGGGCGCGGTCGGCGTCGTAACCGGTGACGGCCGCGCCCCTTGCCGCGGCGAGCAGCAGGGCAAGGCCCGAGCCGCAGTTCAGGGCCAGTAACCGGGTGCCGGGGCCGACGTCGAGCCGGTCGTGGACGGTGTCGTAGAGCGGTACGAGCATGCGTTCCTGGATCTCGGCCCAGTCCCGTGCCCGGGCCCGGTGCGCCGTCGCCGGCCTGGATCCGCGATAGAGGGTAGGTGCCATCGAAGCCCCAATCAGCCACGCTTCGCGATGTGCCCCCGTGGGTATGTGCGCCGCATTCGTCCCCGACAGCCAGACAACTGCTGTTTGCCCGCGCCGTCCAGGGGCCGGGGGAGCCGTTTTTCGCACGTTCCGCCGCCCGTCCCCGGGACGTAATCGATTCACACCCGGGCGGCCCCGGCACGTACCATCGCCTGCATGGCAAAGGCTCCCGTTCTCACCCCCCAGGCGGACGACTTCCCGCGCTGGTACCAGGACCTGATCAACAAGGCCGAACTGGCCGACAACGGACCGGTCCGCGGCACCATGGTCATCAGGCCGTACGGCTACGGCCTGTGGGAGCGGATGCAGCAGGACATGGACCTGCGGATCAAGGAAGCGGGCGCGCAGAACGCGTACTTCCCGCTCTTCATCCCGCAGTCCTACCTGACCCGGGAGGCCGAGCACGTCGAGGGCTTCGCGCCCGAGCTGGCCGTCGTCACGCACGCGGGCGGCAAGGAGCTGGAAGAGCCGATCGTGGTGCGGCCCACCTCCGAGACGATCATCAACGAGTATTTCTCCAAGTGGGTGCAGAGCTACCGCGACCTGCCGCTGCTGATCAACCAGTGGGCGAACGTGGTCCGGTGGGAGCTGCGCCCGCGGCTCTTCCTGCGTACCACCGAATTCCTCTGGCAGGAGGGCCACACCGCCCACGCCACCTACGAGGACGCGCGGGACTACGCCTCGCGGATCCAGCGCGAGGTCTACGCCGACTTCATGACCAATGTGCTGGCGATGGACGTGGTGCTGGGCCGCAAGACCGCCAAGGAGCGCTTCGCCGGGGCGATCAACACCCTCACGCTCGAAGGCATGATGGGTGACGGCAAGGCGCTCCAGCTGGGCACCAGCCATGAGCTGGGCCAGAATTTCGCGAAGGCCTTCCACACCCAGTACCTGTCCAAGGACGGCGCGCAGGAGCACGTCTGGCAGACCTCCTGGGGCAGCACCACCCGCATGATCGGCGCGCTGGTGATGATGCACGGCGACGACAACGGGCTGCGGGTGCCGCCGCGGCTGGCCCATGTGCAGGTCGTGGTGCTGGCGATCAAGGGCGACGACGAGGTCGTGGCCAAGGTGCGGGAGATCGGCGACCGGCTCAAGGCCGCGGGGCTGCGGGTCGTGGTCGACGACCGTACGGACACGCCGTTCGGGCGCCGCGCGGTCGACTGGGAGCTCAAGGGCGTGCCGGTGCGGGTCGAGATCGGCCCGCGCGACCTGGAGGCCGGCACCGCGATGCTGGCCCGGCGCATCCCCGGGGGCAAGTCGCCGGTCGCGCTGGACAGCCTCGCCGAGCTGCTGCCCGCGGTGCTGGAGGAGGACCAGGCGCAGCTGCTGCGCGAGTCCCGTGAGCGCCGGGAATCCCGCACTGTGGACGTGGCGACCCTGGAGGAGGCGGCCGAGGCCGCGGCCACCGGCTGGGCCCGCATCCCGTGGGCCGACCTCGGCCCCGAGGGCGAGGCGAAGCTCGCCGAGCAGGGCGTTTCCGTGCGCTGCCTGGTCGGCAAGGACGGCGGGGTGCCGGACGCGGACGACGCTCCTGGCACGCTCGCGATCGTCGCGCGGGCGTACTAGCGTCCGCTGACCGAAAACCGCTGTACGTAATACGAGGTTCGTCCGTCGTTGGGGCGGGTGCGCGGGTTCTCCACTGTCCTCCGCACCCGCCCTGCGTCGTGCCCATCCAGACGCATCCAGACGCATCCACGGCGCATCATCCGGAACTGACCGATCAGTGCAAATTAATTGGGCTGGCCCGGAATCGGAACACCGGGAGCGCCCGGCTCGTTGTCACGGCGTGAGCACGACACCACCTGTTCTCGCCGCCGAGCTGGCAGTCGCGTGGGCCGATATTCAACGGCACCACCCCGAGCTGCCCGATCTGGCCGCCCCCGAGTCCCTGATCGGAGAGTCGTCGTCCGCCTGCGGAAACGCGCTCTCCTTCGAAAGGCTTCTGCATGAGGCCGTGCACGGGATCGCCGCAGCCCGCGGCATCCGTGACACCTCGCGCGCCGGCCGCTACCACAACCGCCGTTTCCTGGCCATTGCCGACGAGATGGGCCTCGACCATGCCGAGGAGCCGCATCCGAGCAGCGGATTCTCGCTCGTGGTGATGCGCCCGGACACCCGGAAGCGATATCGGGTGACCATCGACCGGCTGCAGCGCGCCCTCAAGGCGCACACCGTGGCCACCACCGCGGACACCGCGAGCTCCTTCCGCGGGCCCGCCGCACGGCACGGCTCGTCGGGCGGCGGTGTGCGGGTCAAGGCGGTCTGCGACTGCGGGCGCAACGTGCGCGTCGTGCCGTCCGTGCTGGCCCAGGCTCCGATCATGTGCGGCGCCTGCGGGCAGCCGTTCCGAATCCCGGAGGTCGTGGGCGCCGCCTGAGTGTGGCAGAATGTCCAGCTGAGAACTCGACAGCCGTGCAGGAACCCTCTCTCCTTCGGCTGACGCGTCCATCGGGCGCACGACTCCCACAACCCCACGTGGAAGTCCGCTGTGCCCAAACACGTCAACACCAGGAGAACCCACTCCCGTGGCAGTCAAGATCAAGCTGAAGCGTCTGGGCAAGATCCGTTCGCCTCACTACCGCATCGTCGTCGCCGACTCCCGTACCCGCCGTGACGGCCGGGCCATCGAGGAGATCGGCCTGTACCACCCGGTGCAGAACCCGTCGCGCATCGAGGTCGACTCGGACCGCGCCCAGTACTGGCTCTCCGTCGGCGCCCAGCCGACCGAGCCGGTGCTCGCCATCCTCAAGCTCACCGGTGACTGGCAGAAGTACAAGGGCCTCGAGGCCCCTGCGCCGCTGCTCGTCGCCGAGCCGAAGGCCGACAAGCGCGTCCTGTTCGAGGCCGCGGCCAAGGACAGCGCCGACGAGCCCAAGGGTGAGGCGATCACCCCGAAGGCGAAGAAGGCCGACAAGAAGGCCGACGACACCGCCGAGGCTCCGGCCGCGGCCGAGTCCACCGAGGCCTGAGCGTGCTTGAGGAGGCTCTTGAGCACCTCGTGAAGGGCATCGTCGACAATCCCGACGATGTGCAGGTGGACATGCGCACACTGCGCCGTGGCAGCGTGCTGGAGGTCCGGGTGCATCCCGACGACCTCGGCAAGGTGATCGGCCGCAACGGCCGTACCGCCCGCGCGCTGCGTACGGTGGTGGGCGCGCTCGGCGGCCGCGGTATCCGCGTCGACCTGGTCGACGTCGACCAGGTGCGCTGAGCACCGGCCGTACCGCAGAGAACACCGGCTCGGGCCGGGGGTGGCGATGCCGCCCCCGGCCCGAGCCGTATGACGTACGCCGTAGACCCGGATGACGTACGAACCGCATGACGTACGAGAGGTGAAGCGCTCCATGCAGCTGGTAGTGGGCAGGATCGGCCGCGCCCATGGCATCAAGGGCGAGGTGAGCATCGAGGTGCGCACCGACGAGCCGGAACTGCGGCTCGCGCCGGGTGCCGTCCTGGCCACGGACCCGGCCGCCACCGGGCCGCTGACCATTGCCACGGGCCGGGTGCACAGCGGGCGCCTCATGCTGCGCTTCGAGGGCGTCAGCGACCGCACCGGCGCCGAGGCGCTCCGCAATACGCTGCTGATCGCCGAGGTGGACCCGGCGGAGACTCCCGAGGACCCGGAGGAGTTCTACGACCATCAGCTGATCGACCTGGACGTGGTCACCGTCGACGGCCGCGAGATCGGCCGGATCGCCGAGATCAGCCACCTGCCGTACCAGGACCTGCTGGTCGTCAGGCGGCCGGACGAGACCGAGGTGCTGATCCCCTTCGTCGCCGAATTCGTGCCCGAGATCGACCTGGAGGAGCAGCGCGCGGTGATCGACCCGCCGCCGGGGCTGCTGGACGAGCCGGCTCCCGACGATGAGCCGGCTCCCGAAGACGACGCGGGGCAAGCCGCCGGCGGCGCGGTGGACGGCGACTGAGATGCGGATCGACGTCGTCACGATCTTCCCCGACTATCTGGAGCCGCTGAAGGTCTCGCTGGTCGGCAAGGCCCGCGCGGCGGGCCGGCTGGACGTCCAGGTGCACGACCTGCGCGACTGGGCCCACGACCGGCACAACACCGTCGACGACACCCCGTACGGCGGCGGCCCCGGCATGGTCATGATGACCGGGCCGTGGGGCGAGGCGCTGGACGACACCATGGCCGCGGGCTACGAGGCGGGTGCGTCCCGCCCCGCGCTGGTCGTGCCCACCCCGAGCGGGCGGCCCTTCACCCAGGAGCTCGCCGCGGAATTGGCCGCGCACCCCTGGCTGATCTTCGCGCCCGCCCGCTACGAGGGCATCGACACCCGGGTCACCGCCGAATACCGCACCAGGATGCCGGTCCACGAGATCTCCATCGGCGACTACGTCCTGGCCGGCGGCGAGGCGGCCGTCCTGGTCATCACCGAGGCGGTGGCGCGGCTGCTGCCCGGAGTCCTCGGCAATGCGCAGTCGCACCGCGACGACTCCTTCGCGCCGGGCGCGATGGCAAACCTGCTGGAGGGCCCGGTCTTCACCAAGCCCCCGCAGTGGCGCGGCCGGGGCATCCCCGAGGTGCTGCTCAGCGGCCACCACGGCAGGATCGCCCGCTGGCGGCGCGACGAGGCCCTGCGGCGTACGGTCGCCAACCGGCCCGACCTGGTGCGGCGTTGCGACCCGTCCGTCTTCGACCGGCGCGACCGGGAGATGCTGAGCATCCTCGGCTGGCAGCCGGGTCCGGACGGACGATTTGGGCCGAGCCCCTACGCCGTGGAAGAATGAGCGACTGCTGCCCGTCCGGTGCGCGCCCCTGCCACAGGGGGAACGACGCCCGCCGGGACCGGTGGCGAACCCCATGACGAATCACCATGTTCCGTCGATGACCTGTGGCATCGGCGAGGAAGCAGACACCATGACCAATCTGATCGAGGGCCTCAACAGCGCCTCGCTGCGCACCGACATCCCGGCCTTCCGCCCCGGTGACACCGTCAACGTCCACGTGCGCGTCATCGAGGGCACCCGCTCCCGTGTGCAGCAGTTCAAGGGCGTCGTCATCCGCCGCCAGGGCGCGGGCATCAGCGAGACCTTCACGGTCCGCAAGGTCAGCTTCTCGGTCGGTGTCGAGCGCACCTTCCCGGTGCACACCCCGATCGTCGAGAAGATCGAGGTCGTCACCCGCGGCGACGTCCGCCGCGCGAAGCTGTACTACCTCCGTGAGCTGCGCGGCAAGGCCGCGAAGATCAAGGAGAAGCGCGACAACTGAGCGCCTGGCGCGATCCCCGGAGCGGCCGGATAAGCTCTGGCCTCGATGGACAGCGAAGCAGTATCGCCGGAACGCGACCGTTCCTCTCCCGCCGACGAGGCGGAGCCGGAGGAGCGGTCGCGTTCCGTTGTGCTGCGCGAGCGGTTGACGCGGTCGGCGCCCCTGTGGTGGGCCGAGTGGCGGCGTACGATCCTGGTCGCGCTCGCCGGTGTGGCCGCGCTGCTGCTGGTCAGCACCTTCGTGGTGCAGCCCTTCCAGGTGCCCAGCGGCTCGATGGAGGGCACGCTGCGGATCGGGGACCGGGTGCTGGTGGACAAGCTGGCGTACCGCTTCGGCGGTGCTCCGCGGCGGGGGGACGTGATCGTGTTCGACGGCGACGGCTCGTTCACGCAGCAGCGCGGCACGGACTTCGTGAAGCGGGTGATCGGCGTCGGCGGCGACCGGGTCACCTGCTGCGACGCCCGGGGGCGGCTGATGGTCAACGGCCACCCGCTGGACGAGACCTACCTTTATCCCGGGGACACGCCGTCCCGGGTACCGTTCGACATCGTGGTGCAGGACGGAAGACTGTGGGTGATGGGCGACCATCGCGACGACTCGCGCGACTCGCGCGACCACCTCGGCGATCCCGGCGGCGGCACCGTCCCGGTCGGCCGGGTGATCGGCCGCGCCGACTGGATCGGCTGGCCGGTCGGCCACTGGACGCGGCTGCGCCGCCCCGCGACCTTCGCCGCCGTTCCCGCCCCGGCCGGCCCGCATGGGTAACCGCGGCAAGGCGCGCCCGGCGGACCACGGCGAGCCCCAGGACCTCGGTCCCGCCGGCGAACCGGTGGACGGTGCGGGCGGCGGCGCGGGCAGTGGCGTCGGCGGCGCCGCCGACGGCCCGGGCGACCTCGCCCCCGAGCCGCCCCGGCTGACCGGCAACACCAGGATCGAGCGGCGCAAGCTGGCCCGCAAGGTCCGCCGCAAGCGGCGGCGGTCGCTGGCCAGGGAAGTGCCGCTGCTGGTCATGGTGGCGCTGCTGATCGCGCTGGTGCTCAAGACCTTCCTGCTCCAGGCGTTCGTGATCCCGTCCGGATCGATGGAGCAGACCATCAAGATCGGCGACCGGGTGCTGGTGGACAAGCTCACCCCGTGGTTCGGCGCCGAACCGCACCGCGGTGACGTGGTCGTCTTCAAGGACCCGGGCGGCTGGCTGAAGGGCGAGCCCGCGCCCGCGCCCGACCCGGTGGTCGTCAAGCAGGTGAAGCAGTTCTTCACCTTCATCGGGCTGCTGCCCGCCACCGGTGAGCAGGACCTGATCAAGCGGGTGATCGGGGTCGGCGGCGACACCGTGCAGTGCTGCGACGCCCAGGGCCGGCTGCTCGTCAACGGGAAGCCGCTGGACGAGCCCTATCTGTTCCCGGGCAATCCACCCTCAATGATGAAATTCCTCGTCCATGTACCGCCGGGACGGCTGTGGGTCATGGGCGATCACCGCTCGGACTCGGCCGACTCGCGGTATCACACCGACCAGCCGGGCACCGGCACCATCCCGGAGAGTCTGGTGGTCGGACGGGCTTTCGTGATCGGCTGGCCGATCGGTCACTGGCAGCGGCTCAAGGAACCCGCGGCCTTCGACACGGTGCCGGCACCGGAGTCGGCGGCGGCGGGGGCCACAGCCGAGCCCACTAAGGTGGGCTCGGCCAACAACAGTCAAAGGACGAACCGGCTACCGACTCCTGCGGAACTCCCGCTCGTTATGGGAGTGGCGGGCCTGCGCCGGATGCGGCGCGGGCGGCGGTCTGGAGTGAGGAGTGGATGTGGGGGACCTGGTGGTCGGCGCACGGTCTGGACCCGGCGAGCCCGAGAAGCGGGATGCCGAGGTGCCCCCGGCCGACGAATCGGCGGCAGACGCCGCGGTCCCCGGACGGCCCGCGCCCGGGCCGTCGTACGACGGTGGAGCGGGCGGGACACCGGCGGAAGGTGACCCGGCGGCCGGCGGCGGTCCTGCGCACGGAGCCCCGGCGCACGGAGCGTCGCCCAACGGCGCCCCGAAGCACCGCGCCCCGGCGCCCGGCGGCTGGGCCGGGGACCCGGCGCCCGGCGCGGGCATTCCGGCGATGGTCGGCGGTGCCCCCGGCGACCCGGTGGGCCCCGCGGCGCCGGACCCGGACGGCGACGAGGACGCCGAGCGGCACTCCCACGCGGGCAACCGCAAGCAGCGGTCGTTCTGGAAGGAACTGCCGCTGCTGATCGGCATCGCCCTGGTGCTGGCGCTGCTGATCAAGACGTTCCTGGTGCAGGCCTTCTCGATCCCGTCCGACTCGATGAACAACACCCTGCTCAAGGGCGACCGGGTGCTGGTCGACAAGCTCACCCCCTGGTTCGGCTCCGAGCCGAGCCGCGGCGAGGTCGTGGTCTTCCACGACCCGGGCGGCTGGCTGCCGGAGAATCCCACGCCCAGCAGCAATGTGGTGGTCAGGGGCCTGCAAAAGGGTCTGAGCTTCATCGGCCTGATGCCCTCGGCCGATGAGAAGGACCTGATCAAGCGGGTCATCGGGGTCGGCGGCGACACGGTGTCGTGCAAGGGCACGGGACCGCTGATGGTCAACGGCAAGGCGCTGGACGAGCCGTACATCTTCCCGGGCAACACGGCGTGCAGCCCCGAGGTGCCGTTCACGGTGCACGTGCCCAAGGGCCGGATCTGGGTGATGGGCGACCACCGGCAGGACTCGCTCGACTCCCGCTTCCACACCACGCTCCCGGGCGGCGGCACCGTCCCGAACGGCGACGTGGTCGGCCGCGCCATCGTGGTGGCCTGGCCGGTCAACCGCTGGGACGTGCTGTCCATCCCCCGTACGTTCTCGCAGCCCGGCATCAATGCCGCGGGCACGGCCGTCCCCGCGGTGGCCGGCGTCGCGGGCGCGCTGCCGCTGGTGCTGTGGCGCAGGCGGCGGCTGCTGTCCAGGCCCGAGCCGGTCCAGCAGAGCGCGGAAGACTGCTGACCTGGGGCGTACCGCCGGGTAGGGTTCCGGTCCATGAGCAGCAGCAGCGGTGCGATAACCGGCACCACAGGGGGCACCGCAGGACGTGGCACGGCCGGTGGCGCCGGCCGCACCGGACACCGGCTGTCCGGGGCGGCCATCGCCATCGGCTGTGTGCTGTTCCTGGGCGCGACGGTCTGGGCCGCCCTGATCTACCGGCCCTACACGGTGCCGACCGACTCGATGGTGCCCACCGTTCAGCCGGGCGACCGGCTGCTGGCGCAGAAGGTGTCGGGCTCCGAGGTGCACCGCGGTGACGTCGTCGTCTTCAAGGACAAGCTGTGGGGCGACGAACCGCTGGTCAAGCGGGTCGTCGGGATCGGCGGCGACGTGGTCGCCTGCTGCGACGCCCAGGGCCGCCTGACGGTGAACGGCAAGCCGATCGACGAGACCTACCTCAAGGGCGGCGGCCCGGCCTCGATCGACCCGTTCAGCACCCGTGTGCCGGCCGGTCAGCTCTTCCTGCTCGGGGACAACCGCGCGGTCTCCGAGGACTCCCGTCTCCACCTGTCCGACGCCCAGGGCGGCTCGGTCCCGGCGAGCGACGTGCGCGCCCGGGTGGACGGTGTGGCCTGGCCCGCGTCCCGGATCGGCCTGCTGTCGCGCACCTCGGCCTTCGGTGTCGTCCCGGGCGGCGGGTCCCCGGGCCGGGGGCCGCTCGGCCTGCTGCTGATCGCGATCGCCGCCGGGGTGGTGCTGATCCTGGGCGGGGCGGCCTACGACCCGGTCGCCAAACTGCTGAGGCGCAGGTGATCAGCGCGGACGTGCGAGGTGCGGGGAAGTTCCGCGCGGTCGTGAGACCGTGTGACGCACAATGGGGGCACGCACGGCTGAAGGGGAACACACGATGAGCGCCGAGGACCTCGAAAAGTACGAGACCGAGATGGAGCTGAAGCTCTACAGGGAGTACCGCGACGTCGTCGGCCTGTTCAAGTACGTGATCGAGACCGAACGGCGGTTCTACCTCACCAACGACTACGAGATGCAGGTGCACTCGGTCCAGGGTGAGGTGTTCTTCGAGGTCTCGATGGCCGATGCCTGGGTGTGGGACATGTACCGGCCGGCCCGCTTCGTGAAGCAGGTGCGGGTGCTCACGTTCAAGGACGTGAATGTCGAGGAGCTGAACAAGGCGGATCTGGACCTTCCGTCGGACGATTCGGGCTTCAATAACTGAGGCGGCGGGCCTGCGGGGGCCGTGGGGCCTTCGCGGCCGGTTCGGCGGGAGCGCCGGGTGCCCCGGGCCTCGGCGTCCGGGTGCGCGGGGTGCGCCGCCGTTTGTGCGGGTGGGTGCCAGGCTGGGGCCGGGCAGGCCCGATGGGCGCGAGGCCGTGCGCCGGCCGGGCTCGGGTCGGACTCCGGGGCGGCGCCCCCGGCGGGCTTCGGGTGGCCCGCCGAAAGTTATCCACAGGCTGAGAGCAAGATCATCTTGAGCGTTTCCACCTCTGTCACAGTGAGTGACGGAGGTGGTACTCATGAACGCACGAGGTGCGCTGGGGCGGTACGGCGAGGAGGTCGCGGTCCGCGCCCTGCAGGCCGCGGGCCTGACGGTGCTCGGCCGCAATTGGCGGTACGGCCGCCGCGGGGAGATCGACATTCTGGCGTCCGAGGGTGACGCCCTGGTGGTCTGCGAGGTCAAGACCCGGCGGGCCGGGCCCTTCCAGCACCCGATGGAGGCGGTGCCCCCGGCGAAGCTGGACCGGCTGCGGTCGCTGGCCGAGCGATGGACGGCCGAGCACGGCGGGGCGCCGCCGGGCGGGATCAGGATCGACCTGATCGGGGTGATCCTGCCCGAGCGCGGCGGCCCCGCGGTCGAGCATGTGCGGGGGGTGGCGTGATGGGCTTCGCCCGTACGTGCTCGGTCGCGCTGATCGGCGTCGAGGGCGTCGTGGTCGAGGTCCAGGCCGACCTGGAACCCGGCCTCGCGGCCTTCACCCTGGTCGGCCTGCCCGACAAGAGCCTGGTCGAGAGCCGGGACCGGGTGCGCGCCGCGATCGTGAACAGCGGCGAGACCTGGCCGCAGAAGAAGCTCACCGTCGGCCTGAGCCCGGCGTCCGTGCCGAAGGGCGGCTCGGGGTTCGACCTGGCCGTGGCCTGCGCGCTGCTCGCCGCGAACGAGCGGATCGCCCCCAAGTCCATCGCCGACCTGATGATGATCGGCGAGCTGGGCCTGGACGGCCGGGTCCGCCCGGTGCGGGGCGTGCTGCCCGCGGTGCTCGCGGCGGCCGACGCGGGGTACCGCCATGTGGTGGTCCCCGAGCGCACCACCGCGGAGGCGTCGCTGGTGCCGGGTGTCGCGGTGCTGGGTGTGCGCAGCCTGCGCCAGCTGGTGGCGGTGCTCAATGACGAGCCGGTCCCGGAGGAGGACGACGAGGCGCCCTGCCGCGAGGGCCGGCCCGATCCGATACTGGCCGGGCTGACCGTGCCCGGCGGGGGAGTGGGCGCGGGGCTGGCCACCAGCCTGGGCGGCAGCGCGTCGGGCGGCGGCCTGGCGCTCGGCCCCGACCTGGCCGATGTGGCGGGGCAGTCCGCCGCCCGGCTCGCCCTGGAGGTCGCCGCGGCCGGCGCCCACCACCTCTATCTCAAGGGTCCGCCGGGCGCGGGCAAGACCATGCTGGCCGAGCGGCTGCCCGGCATCCTGCCCGCGCTGACCCGGCAGGAGTCCCTGGAGGTCACCGCGGTCCACTCGGTCGCCGGGATCCTCCCCGCGGGCCGCCCGCTGGTGGACGCGCCGCCCTTCTGCGCGCCGCACCACTCGGCCACGATGCCGTCCCTGGTCGGCGGCGGCAGCGGGCTGCCCAGGCCGGGAGCGGTCTCGCTCGCACACCGCGGAGTGCTTTTTCTGGACGAGGCGCCGGAATTCACCGTGAAATCCCTCGAAGCGCTGCGCCAGCCGCTGGAGTCGGGGCACGTGGTGGTGGCCCGCTCGGCGGGGGTGATGCGGCTGCCGGCCCGCTTCATGCTGGTGCTCGCCGCGAATCCGTGCCCCTGCGGGCGCCATTCACTGCTGGGGGCGGGCTGCGAATGCTCACCGACGGCGGTGCGGCGCTACCAGGCCAGGCTGTCGGGGCCGCTGCTCGACCGGGTGGACCTGCGGGTGGAGGTCGAGGCGGTCAGCCGCTCCGAGCTGATCGGCCGCGGGCCGGGGGAGAGCACCGCCGTGGTCGCCGCCCGGGTGCGGGACGCCAGGGAGCGGGCCGCCGTGCGGTACGCCGACACCCCCTGGCGTGCCAACGGCGACATCCCCGGCCACGAGCTGCGCACCCGCTGGCCGGTCGCCCCCGGTGCGATGCACCCGGCCGAGCGCGACATGGAGCGCGGGCTGCTCACCGCCCGGGGCCTCGACCGGGTGCTGCGGGTCGCCTGGACACTGGCAGACCTGGCCGGGCACCCCCGCCCGGACGCCGAGGACGTCAGGGCGGCCCTGCAACTGCGCACCGGTGTGAGCCGGGGTCCCGCGACGGCCGGGAGCCGGTGATGGCGGCCGAGCCGCAGGACCCGGCCGGCCTGGCGGAGGCGATGCGGCAGCTCTACGAGGCCGGGGGAGACGGCGGGCCGGCGGCTCGGGGGCCGGCCGGGCGCAGCGGGTGGCAGGAACGGCTGGCCAGAGCGGCACTGACCCGGATCGCCGACCCCGGGGACGAGGTGATGGGGCGGGCGCTGCGGGACCGCGGGGCGCAGGGGGCGCTGGCGGCCGCGCGCTGCGGGCGGGCGCTGCCGGGGGCGAGCCCGCGCCGGACGGCGGGTTACGCCCGGCGGGCGGTCCGCGCCGACCCGGTGGCCGATCTGGCCGCCGCCCACCGGGCAGGGGCGCGCTTCGTCTGCCCGGGGGACGGCGACTGGCCGGGGCAGCTCGATGACCTCGGGCCGCAGCGCCCCTACGGGCTGTGGGTGCGCGGGCGGCCGTCACTGCGGCTGTGGGCGCTG
Source organism: Streptomyces sp. NBC_01477 (assembly GCF_036227245.1). GTDB lineage: Bacteria > Actinomycetota > Actinomycetes > Streptomycetales > Streptomycetaceae > Actinacidiphila. Next base: position 2,470,473 of record NZ_CP109445.1, on the reverse strand, counting down.
CGGTCGGTCGCGGTGGTCGGCTCGCGGGCGTGCACGGACTACGGCGCCCATATGGCGGCCGGGCTCGGTGCGGGGCTGGCCGAGGCGGGCTGGGTGGTGGTCTCCGGCGCTGCTTACGGGGTGGACGGGGTGGTGCACCGCAGCGCCCTGGCCGCGGGCGGCGCCACCATCGGGGTGGTGGCCAGCGGGGTGGACGTGCCGTATCCGCCGGGCAATGCCGAGCTGATCGGGCGGATCGCGGAATACGGCCTGCTGGTCGGCGAGTTGCCGCCCGGCGACCATCCCACCAGGAGCCGCTTCGTGCTGCGCAACCGGGTGATCGCCGCCCTGACCCGGGGCACGGTGGTGGTCGAGGCCCGCTATCGCAGCGGCTCGCTGATCACCGCCCGCCGGGCGGCGGCGATGGGCCGGGTCACCATAGGGGTGCCGGGGCCGTGCACCAGCGGTCTGTCGGAAGGGGTGCACGAGTTGCTGCGCGGGGGCGCGGCGGTGGTGACCGACGCGGCCGAAGTCGTCGAGCTGGTCGGCGAGATCGGCGCCGACCTGGCACCGCAGCGGCGCGGGCCTGTGCTGCCCCGCGATCTGCTCGGCCCGGCGGCGGCCCGGGTGCTGGAGGCGGTGCCGGGCCGGGGCGCGGCCGACGAGCGGCAGATCGCCGACGCCGCCGGGTCCACCTGCGACGACACGCTGAGCAGGCTCTACGAATTGCAGGCGCTCGGCTTCGTCGAACGGTGCGAAGGGAGGTGGCAGTTGGTCCGTACCACGGGGGACGAGCGCGCGCGGCGCACCGGTTGACGTGACCGGTACACCATCAGGTGACAATGCAGGCCTGTGACCTGGGGCGATCGCGGGACGCGGAGTTCGGGCCCCGGCGGCGTCCGATGATGGCCCGATGCGGACGTTCGGCGGCCCCCGCGCCGGACCCGTAGCCGGTCCGGCGTCCACGCACCCGTAGAGGAACGTATCTGCGCATGTCCCGTACGGATGATGTAGCAATGAGCGACGTTACGGTCACGCTACGCTCTCAGAGGCTCGCTTTTTTGTCCACGTCACTGCAGAACGGCGCACAACGACGTATGCCCCAGCACACCCCCGGGTCCGAACGGGCGACGGCCGCGACCACCGTGCCGCCCGCCTCCCCGCGGCCCGCCGCCCCCACGTCGCTCGACGCGTTGTGGCGGACCTACAAGTCCACGGGGGACGCACGGCTGCGCGAGCAGTTGATCCTGCACTACTCGCCGCTGGTGAAATACGTGGCCGGCCGGGTCAGCGTGGGACTTCCGGCCAATGTGGAGCAGGCCGACTTCGTGTCGTCCGGGGTGTTCGGGCTGATCGACGCGATCGAGAAGTTCGACCCGGACCGGGCGATCAAATTCGAGACCTACGCCATCACCCGGATCCGCGGCGCCATGATCGACGAGCTGCGCGCCCTGGACTGGATCCCGCGCTCGGTGCGGCAGAAGGCCAGGGCGGTGGAGCGGGCCTACGCCACCTTGGAGGCCAAGCTCCGCCGCACCCCCAGCGAGCCCGAGGTCGCCGCCGAGATGGGCGTCGGCCTGGAGGAGCTGCACGGCGTCTTCAGCGCTCTGTCGCTGGCCAACGTGGTGGCCCTGGAGGAACTGCTGCACGTCGGCGCCGACGGCGGCGGCCGGCTCAGCCTGGTGGACACCCTGGAGGACACCGGCGCCGACAACCCGGTCGAGGTCGCCGAGGACCGCGAGCTGCGCCGGCTGCTCGCCCGCGCCGTCAACACCCTGCCCGAGCGGGAGAAGACCGTGGTCACCCTCTACTACTACGAGGGCCTGACGCTGGCCGAGATCGGCCAGGTGCTCGGCGTCACGGAGAGCCGGGTCAGCCAGATCCACACCAAGTCGGTGCTTCAACTGCGGGCAAAGCTCGCCGACGTCGGCCGGTGACCGCGGCGCCGCACTGTCTACAGTGGTGGGATGCCCAGGATTCGAGCGGCCTCGGTGGCCGAACACCGCACGATGCAGCGCCGGGCCCTGCTGGACGCCGCCCGCTCGCTGCTCTCGGAGGGCGGTACGGAGGCACTGACCTTCCCGGCTCTGGCCGAGCGCACCGGGCTGGCCCGTTCGTCGGTCTATGAGTACTTCCGCTCCCGGGCCGCGGTGGTCGAGGAGCTGTGCGCGGTCGACTTCCCGGTCTGGGCGGCCGAGGTCGAGGCCGCGATGGAGACCGCGGACAGCGCCGAGGGCCGGATCGAGGCCTATGTCCGCAGCCAGCTGACCCTGGTCGGCGACCGCAGGCACCGCGCCGTCGCGGCGATCTCCGCCGGCGAGCTCGACACCGGCGCCCGGGAGAAGATCCGTGCCGCCCACGGCGGCCTGGTGGCCATGGTGGTCGCCGCCCTGTCCGACCTCGGCCACGACGAGCCCAGGCTGACCGCCATGCTGCTGCAGGGCGTCGTCGACGCCGCCGTCCGCCGCATCGAACTGGGCGCCGCCGAGGACCCCGAGCGGATCACCCGGGCCGCGATAACCATGGCCCTGCACGGCGCCGCCGGCTGACCCCGCCCCCGTCCGCGTCCGGGCCGCGCCCTCACACCGGCGCTGCGACCCCGTACACCGGCAGCAGCCGGGAAGGACCCGGGCGGCGTATCCAGGACGGCAGCAGCGACAGCGGATCGAGATAGACGTCGCCGCCAGGACCCGAGCGCAGCAGCCCCCAGTGCAGGCAGCCCGCGGGGCAGTGCGCGAGCCCGCCGTCCACCGTGCCGACCCGCTGCCCCGCCGCCACCCGGGCGCCGACCGGCACCGCCGCCCGCACCGGCTCGTAGCTGATCCGCAGCGCCGGGCCGATCCGCAGCACCAGCACACCCGTGCCGCCCACCCGCCCGGCGAAGACCACCTCGCCCGGCGCCGCCGCGCGCACCACCGCGCCCGGGCCCGCCCGCAGGTCGACCCCGCGGTGCCCGGCGCCCCACCCCGTGGCGGGCGGCTCGAAGGCGCGCAGCACCACCGGCCGCCCCCGCGGCCCCGGGCCCGACACCGGCCAGCTCCGCCCGCCGCCCGGCCCGCCGGGACCGGCGCCGGGCGCCGGAGCGGCCCCGCCCGCACCGGCCAGCAGCGCCGCGATCATCGTGAACCACATCATCGTGAATGCCATGGCACGACGATCCCGCATCCCGCCGCCCGCGGGATGATCATGGTCGGCTGCCTGTGGACAACTCGGGTGTCGCCGGTGACGCCACCGGTCCCGTACACTTTCTCTGGCGATCCGGGTCACCGGGTCGACTTCGCACGCCCCGCCACCCACCCCCTTCCCGGGGACGGTGGCCGCGCCCCTCGGTCCCTCGTGGCACGGCGCGTCGGGGTGTCAGGCGCGACCGTCGTCCGGCGGTCGCGGTAACCGAGTACATCAAGGAGTACGGCCATGGCCGTCGTCACGATGCGGGAGCTGCTCGAGAGCGGCGTCCACTTCGGGCACCAGACCCGTCGCTGGAACCCGAAGATGAAGCGATTCATCTTCACCGAGCGCAACGGCATCTACATCATCGACCTGCTCCAGTCGCTGTCGTACATCGACCGCGCCTACGAGTTCGTCAAGGAGACCGTCGCGCACGGCGGCTCCATCATGTTCGTGGGTACGAAGAAGCAGGCGCAGGAAGCCATCGCCGAGCAGGCCTCGCGCGTCGGCATGCCCTACGTCAACCAGCGCTGGCTGGGCGGCATGCTCACCAACTTCTCGACCGTCTACAAGCGCCTGCAGCGCCTGAAGGAGCTCGAGGAGATCGACTTCGAGGATGTGGCCGCGTCCGGCCTCACCAAGAAGGAGCTGCTGGTCCTCTCCCGCGAGAAGGACAAGCTGGAGAAGACCCTGGGCGGCATCCGCGAGATGCAGAAGGTGCCCAGCGCGGTCTGGATCGTCGACACCAAGAAGGAGCACATCGCCGTCGGTGAGGCGCGCAAGCTCCGCATCCCGGTGGTCGCGATCCTCGACACCAACTGCGACCCCGACGAGGTCGACTACAAGATCCCGGGCAACGACGACGCGATCCGCTCCGTCACGCTGCTCACCCGGGTGATCGCCGACGCCGTCGCCGAGGGCCTGATCTCCCGCTCCGGTGCCGCGCTGGGCGACAAGAAGGCCGAGGGCGCCCCGGCGGAGCCGCTGGCCGAGTGGGAGCGTGACCTGCTCGAAGGCGAGAAGAAGGCCGACGACGCGACCGAGGCCCCCGCCGCAGCCGAGGCACCCGCTGCCGAGGCCCCGGCTGCGACCGAGGAGCCCGCCGCTGCCGAGGCCGCCACCGAGGCCCCGGCCGAGGACGCGCCGGCCGACGCCGCGCCGGCCGCCGAGGGCGACGCCGAGCAGGCCTGACCTTCAGGCCGGCGGCGCATGTCCGCCGGCACCACGTGTGACGACGGCGGGGGCCAATTGCCCCCGCCGTCCACCCGTGGATCCACCGACCATTCGGGAAGAGACTCAAACCCATGGCGAACTTCACCGCCGCTGACGTCAAAAAGCTCCGCGAGCTGACCGCCGCGGGCATGATGGACTGCAAGAACGCCCTTGTGGAGGCCGAAGGCGACCTGGACAAGGCCGTCGAGATCCTTCGGGTCAAGGGCCAGAAGGGCGTCACCAAGCGCGAGGGCCGCTCGGCCTCCAACGGCGCCGTGGTGTCCCTGATCGCCGCCGACAACTCCGAGGGCGTCCTCGTCGAGCTGAAGTGCGAGACCGACTTCGTCGCCAAGGGCGACAAGTTCGTCGCCGTCGCCGACGCCGTCGCCGCGCACGTGGCCAGCAGCAAGCCGGCCGACATCGACACGCTGCTCGGCTCCGAGATCAAGCCCGGCCAGACCGTGCAGGCCTTCGTCGACGAGGCGAACGCCACCCTCGGCGAGAAGATCGTGCTCGACCGCTTCGCGCAGTTCACCGGCGGCTACGTGGCCTCCTACCTGCACCGCACCAGCCCGGACCTGCCCCCGCAGGTCGGCGTGCTGGTCGAGCTGGACAAGGCCGACGCGCAGACCGCCAAGGACGTCGCGCAGCACATCGCCGCCTTCGCGCCGAAGTACCTGACCCGCGACGAGATCGACGCCGACACCGTCGAGAACGAGCGCCGGGTCGCCGAGGCCACCGCCCGCGAGGAGGGCAAGCCCGACGCCGCCCTGCCGCGTATCGTCGAGGGCCGCGTGAACGGCTTCTTCAAGGAGAACGTCGTCCTTGAGCAGGCGTTCGCCAAGGACGCCAAGAAGACCGTCCAGAAGGTGCTGGACGAGGCCGGAGTCACGCTCAAGCGCTTCGCCCGCTTCCGCGTCGGCGTCTGACCACTGGGGACGCAAACCGAGTCCCGGGTGCCGCCGGCAGCGAATGGCCGGCGGCCCCGCTAGGGTCGTACGCGGGCGGCTGCCCGCCGGCCGGCCGCAGATGTGACAAGGAGGCCATTGCCGTACCGGGAACCCACAAGGACCCACGGCAATGGCCTCCTTTGTACGTGCACGAGGAGCTCTCCATGAACGAAGGCGCCGCACAGGCCCCGACCACCGTGTCCGCCGCCGTCCGCGACGGCGCACCGCGCCGCCGCTTCCTGCTCAAGCTGTCCGGCGAGGCGTTCGCCGGCGGCGGCGGCCTCGGCGTCGACCCCGATGTCGTGCACGCCGTCGCCCGCGAGGTCGCCGCCGTCGTCGCGGACGGTTACGAGATCGCCCTCGTCGTCGGCGGCGGCAACTTCTTCCGCGGCGCGGAGCTGCAGCAGCGCGGCATGGACCGGGCCCGCTCCGACTACATGGGCATGCTCGGCACCGTCATGAACTGCCTCGCGCTCCAGGACTTCCTGGAGAAGGAGGGCGTCGAGACCCGGGTGCAGACCGCGATCACCATGGGCCAGGTCGCCGAGCCGTACATCCCGCTGCGTGCCGTACGGCACCTGGAGAAGGGCCGCGTGGTGATCTTCGGCGCGGGTATGGGTATGCCGTACTTCTCCACCGACACCACCGCGGCACAGCGTGCGCTGGAGATCGACGCCGCCGCGATGCTGATGGGCAAGAACGGGGTGGACGGCGTCTACGACTCCGACCCCAAGCTGAACCCGGACGCGGTCAAGTTCGACGCACTGGAGTACGGCGAGGTGATCGCCCGCGACCTGCGGGTCGCCGACCTCACCGCGATCACCCTGTGCCAGGACAACAAGCTGCCGATCCTGGTCTTCGAACTGCTCGCCGAGGGCAACATCGCCCGGGCGGTCAGGGGTGAGAAGATCGGCACGCTGGTCAACACCCAGGGCACCCGGGAGTAGCCGCAACCCGCCACGGGGGATGGACAACACGCTGCCGGTCGGACACCGTGCAGGACAGACGCACGCAGGGGCCGCGCCTCCAGGGCTCCGCCTTCTGACTACCAGGAGCACATGGTGATTGAAGAAACCCTCCTCGAAGCCGAGGAGAAGATGGAGAAGGCTGTCACCGTCGCCAAGGACGACTTCGCGGCGATCCGAACCGGCCGTGCGCACCCGGCGATGTTCAACAAGATCGTGGCCGAGTACTACGGCGCCGTCACGCCGATCAACCAGCTCGCCTCCTTCGCGGTACCCGAGCCGCGGATGGCGGTGATCACCCCCTTCGACAGCAGCAGCCTGCGCAACATCGAGGAGGCGATCCGCAACTCCGACCTCGGCGTCAACCCGAGCAACGACGGCCGTATCATCCGGGTGGTCTTCCCGCAGCTCACCGAGGAGCGCAGGCGGGAGTACATCAAGGTCGCCAAGTCCAAGGGCGAGGACGCCAAGATCTCCATCCGCAGCATCCGCCGCAAGGCGAAGGAGACCCTGGACAAGTTCGTCAAGGACGGCGACACCGGCGAGGACGAGGTGCGCCGCGCTGAGAAGGAGCTGGACGACACCACCGCGAAGTACGTCGCGCAGGTCGACGAACTGCTCAAGCACAAGGAGACGGAGCTGCTGGAGGTCTGACCCTCCGGTCGGCCCGCCGCACCCCCGCCCGACCTTTACCGTCCCTCATGACCCCCGACGACGACGCGAGGCGAAGCTCAGTGAACGACTCTTCCTGGGGCGCTTCGCCGCGCGCCGGCCACTGGGGAGCGCCCGAGGACACGGTCGTAGCCCCGGCGGGTTCCGCGGCGGGAAACGGGACCAGGAGGAAGACTCCTTCCATGCCACCGCCACCCCCCCCGGCCTCGGCGCCCCAGCCGCCGCACCAGCCTGCCCCCCCGAAGAAGACCGCGGGGCGTAATCTGCAGGCCGCGATAGGGGTCGGGGTCGGGCTCGGCGTGATCATCGTCGCGGCGCTGTTCATCGTCAAGGCGGTCTTCGTCGGCGTCGTCGCGGTCGCCGTGGTCATCGGCGTGTGGGAGCTGACCTCGCGGCTCGCCGAGCGCAAGGACATCCGCGTACCGCTGATCCCGCTCGCGGTGGGCGGCGCGGCCATGGTGGTGGCCGGCTATCTGCGCGGCGCCGACGGTGCCTGGGTGGCGATGGCGCTGACCTCGCTGGCCATCCTGGTCTGGCGGATGACCGAGCCTCCGCACGACTACCTCAAGGACGTCACCGCGGGCGTCTTCGCCGCCTTCTACGTGCCCTTCCTCGCCACCTTCGTGGTGATGATGCTCGCCGCGGACGACGGCCCCCGCCGGGTGCTGGTCTTCCTGCTGCTCACCGTGATCAGCGACACCGGCGCCTACGCGGTCGGCTGGCGCTTCGGCAGCCACAAGCTCGCCCCGCGCATCAGCCCCGGCAAGACCCGCGAGGGCCTGCTCGGCGCGATCGCCTTCGCCATGGTGGCGGGCGCCCTGCTGATGCAGTACGTCATCGACGGCGGCCACTGGTGGCAGGGCCTGCTGCTGGGCCTGGCCGCCGCCGTCAGCGCCACCCTCGGCGACCTCGGCGAGTCCATGATCAAGCGCGACCTCGCCATCAAGGACATGGGCACGCTGCTCCCCGGCCACGGCGGCATCATGGACCGCCTGGACAGCCTCCTCCCGACCGCCCCGGTGGTCTGGCTCCTCCTGGTCGCCTTCGTCGGCAAGGGCTGATCCCCGGACGCCGCGTCCGGGGCAGCCCGGACGCGGGTGGCCACCACCACCACACCGAACCCGTCCTGGCCGCACTGGAGACGGGCCTGTGGCAGCGCGACAGGGGAGACAACCGCCACCAGCCCGGCCGACTGGGGCGCCTGGGCGCCCGGCCTGAAACGCAATCCCTTACCGGTACGGGCACATTCCCGCTGTGGCATCACAGGGGCGGCGGGGCGGCGTGGAAGTCTTCTCCGCCGTAAAGGGATTCGTAGTGGATCTCGATACGCAGGCGGTTGGCGACGATTTCCCAAAACCAGGCGTCGGTGGTGTCGTCGAAAGGGTCAAGGAGTAGAAGGTACGTCTTGTTGCCGGGGAGAAGGGTGGAGCCGGTGAAGAGAGCTGAGATCACTGGTTCCCGTGGTGCGCCTGCGAAGACGTGGTGAAAGGCTGACAGATTCCACTGACCCAGGTGCGTGCCGTCGTAGTAGACCTCGGTGCTGGTGACGAGTGCGGGTCCGAGGCCTGCGTTGACCGCCAGCAGACCCGCTCGACGGTCGGGCTTGAGGCGCACTTGGCGCACTTGAATCAGCGGGCGTACCGACTGGCGGTTGTGCCGGATGGTACTCCGGGACTGTACGACCGACACCCATAACGATCCCAACGCGATAACGGTGGCGCCCCCGGCCACCAAAAGCTCAGCGCTCATGTGCCCCCCACTCTGCCTTGCGATGGTTCCTTCCCCATCCGTAGCTTCCTGACTCGCACGGTGGGCCGACGCGCAGCCGTCCTGCCGAGCCTGACCAGGCAGTCACCGTGCGCCCATCCGCTCCGAGCAGGCAACGCCGCGCGGTCTGCGACACTGGTAGGCATCATGCCTGCACCCGGAGAACTCACTTTCGCCGTGCCGCGCGGGGCCAAGAAGCCCCCGCGGCATCTTGCCGACCTCTCGCCCGCCGAACGACGTGAGGCGGTGGCAGCGCTCGGGGAGAAGCCGTTCCGGGCCAAGCAGCTGTCGCAGCACTACTTCGCGCGGTTCGCCGACGACCCGGCCGCCTGGACGGACATACCGGCGGCGGCCCGCGGCAAGCTCGCCGGGGACCTGCTGCCCGAGCTGATGACCGTGGTGCGCCACGCGTCCTGCGACGACGGCGACACCCGCAAGACGCTGTGGAAGCTCTTCGACGGCACGCTCGTCGAGTCGGTGCTGATGCGCTACCCCGACCGGGTCACCATGTGCATCTCGTCACAGGCCGGCTGCGGCATGAACTGCCCGTTCTGCGCCACCGGACAGGCAGGCCTGGACCGCAACCTGTCGACCGCCGAAATCGTGCACCAGATCGTGGCCGCCATGAAGGCGCTGCGCGACGGCGAGGTCCCCGGCGGCGCGACCCGGCTGTCGAACATCGTCTTCATGGGCATGGGCGAGCCGCTGGCCAACTACAACCGGGTGGTCGGCGCGATCCGCCGGCTCACCGACCCCGAGCCGGACGGCCTGGGCCTCTCGCAGCGCGGCATCACCGTGTCCACCGTGGGCCTGGTGCCCGCGATGTACCGCTTCGCGGACGAGGGCTTCAAGTGCCGCCTCGCGGTGTCCCTGCACGCCCCCGACGACGAGCTGCGCGACACCCTGGTGCCGGTCAACACCCGGTGGAAGGTCCGCGAGGTGCTGGACGCGGCCTGGCACTACTCCGAGGTGTCCGGCCGCCGGATCTCCATCGAGTACGCCCTGATCCGCGACGTGAACGACCAGGCGTGGCGCGCCGACCGGCTGGGCAGGCTGCTGAAGAACCACCGGGTGCACGTCAACCTCATCCCGCTCAACCCGACGCCCGGCTCGAAGTGGACGGCGTCGCGGCCCGAGGACGAGCGCGCGTTCGTGGCGGCGCTCGAAGCGCACGGCGTGCCGGTGACCGTACGCGACACCCGCGGCCAGGAGATCGAAGGCGCCTGCGGACAGCTCGCCGCCGCCGAGCGCTGACCTGCTGCTATCGTACGGTCGGCGACCGGCGGGCGTAGCGTCGCAGCAGGCGGACGCCATACGGTCGTACAACAGAACATTCCGACAGGGGAGCGCCTGAGACGGCGCTGAGAGTGCGGCGAGGGACCAGAACCTAAGGGTCCCAGGCCGCAGACCCTCCCACCTGATCCGGGTCATACCGGCGTAGGGAGTCATCGCAGATGAGAACCACATCCCGGCGTGCAGCGGGCGCGCTCGCCCTGGCCGCAGCCGCGGCGACCGTCCTGGCCGCCTGCGGCAGCGACTCGCCGGACAAGGGCAAGGACAAGGCCGGCAGCGGCGGCTCAAAGACCGTCACCCTGGTCAGCCACGACTCCTTCGCCGCGTCGAAGTCCGTGCTCGCCCAATTCACCAAGGAGACCGGCTACACGGTCAAGGTGCTGCGCGGCGGCGACGCGGGCGCGGCAGTGAACCAGGCCATCCTCACCAAGGACCACCCGCGCGGCGACGTCTTCTTCGGCGTCGACAACACCCTGCTGTCCCGGGCGCTCGACAACGGCCTGTTCACGCCGTACGCGGCCAAGGACCTCGGCCAGGTGCCGGCCGACGTGCAGCTGGACGCGGCCGGGCACCGTGTCACCCCGATCGACTCGGGCGACGTCTGCGTCAACTACGACCGGGCCTACTTCACCGCCCACCACCTTGCGCCGCCGCAGACCTTCGCCGACCTCGTCAAGCCCGCCTACAAGAACCTGCTGGTGACCGAGAACGTCTCGACGTCCTCGCCGGGCCTGGCCTTCCTGCTGGGCAGCGCCGCCACCTATGGCGACGGCGGCTGGCAGGGGTACTGGAAGCAGCTCAAGAGCAACGGCGTCGAGGTCGTGGACAGCTGGGAGCAGGCCTACAACGACCGCTTCTCCGGCTCCTCCGCGGGCAAGCAGGCCAAGGGTGACCGGCCGCTGGTGGTCTCCTACGCGTCGAGCCCGCCCGCCGAGGTCATCGGCGTCACCCCTGAGCCGGCCCAGTCGCCCGTGGGAGTGTCCACCGGCACCTGCTTCCGGCAGATCGAATTCGCCGGCCTCCTGCACGGCGCGAAGAACACCGCGGGCGGCCGGGCACTGATCGACTTCATGCTGAGCAAGGCCTTCCAGCAGGACATGCCGCTGCAGATGTACGTCGACCCGGTCCGCGAGGACGCCGTCGAGCCGCCGGTGTTCGTCAAGTACGGCACGAAGATCGACCACCCCACCACGCTCGCGCCCGCGAAGATCGCCGCCAAGCGCGACGACTGGGTCGGCGCGTGGAATTCGATCGTCCTGAAGTGAGCGCACGGTGAGCGCGCTGCGTACGGCGTACGACCGCGGCACCCGCGGGTCGGGCGGCGCCCGTGAGCCCCGCAAGGCCGCGGGAGGCCGCGGCGCCGCCGTACGCGCCGCCCTGATGGCGCTCCCGCTGCTGTTCTTCGCGGCCTTCTTCGGCTATCCCGTGGCGGCGATCGTCACCCGGGGCCTGCACCAGGGCGGCGGCTGGCAGTTCGGCCGGATCGGCGACGTCCTGGGCGACGCCGGAATCCGCCATGTGCTGTGGTTCACCTGCTGGCAGGCCGCCGCCTCCACCGCGCTGACCCTGCTGGCCGCGCTGCCCGGCGCCTATGTCTTCGCCCGGCTGGACTTCCCCGGGCGGCGGCTGCTGCGCGCGATCGTCACCGTGCCCTTCGTGCTGCCGACCGTCGTCGCCGGCTCCGCCTTCCTGGCGCTGCTCGGCCGGGACGGCTTCACCGACTCGCTGTTCGGGGTGCGGCTCGACACCAGTGTGTGGGCCATCCTGATCGCCCACGTCTTCTTCAACTACGCCGTCGTGGTCCGCACCGTCGGCGGGCTGTGGGCGCAGCTCGACCCGGCGCAGGAGGAGGCCGCCAGGATGCTCGGGGCGGGCCGGCTCGCCGCCTGGCGACGGGTGACGCTGCCCGCGCTCGGCCCGTCGGTGGCCGCGGCGGCGCTGATGGTCTTCCTGTTCACCTTCACCTCCTTCGGCGTGATCCAGATCCTCGGCGGCCCCACGTACTCCACCCTCGAAGTGGAGATCTACCGGCAGACCGCGGAGATCTTCGACCTGCCGACCGCCGCCGTCCTCACCCTGCTGCAACTTGCCGCGGTCGTCGCGATTCTCGCCGTGCACGCCTGGACGGTGCGCCGCCGCGAGTCCGCGCTGCGGCTGGTGGACCCGGCGCTGACCGCGCACCGGCCGCGCGGGGCGGCGGAGCGCACCCTGCTGGGCGCCGTGCTCGCGGTCATCGCGCTGCTCATCCTGCTGCCGCTCGGCGTGCTCGTGGTCCGCTCCTTCGACACGCCCGGCGGCTACGGGCTGGCCTTCTACCGGGCGCTCGGCTCCACCGACGGCGGCACCTTCAGCGTCGCCCCCTGGGAGACGGTGGGCAATTCGCTGCGCTTCGCCGCCGTCGCCACCGTCATCGCGCTGACCGTCGGCGGACTGGCCGCGGCGGCGCTGGTGCGCAGGGCGGGACGGCTGGTACGCGGCTTCGACGCGCTGCTGATGCTGCCGCTGGGCACCTCCGCCGTCACCATCGGCTTCGGCTTCCTGATCGCGCTCGACAAACCGCCGCTGGACCTGCGGGACTCCTGGCTGCTGGTGCCGCTCGCCCAGGCGCTGGTCGGCGCGCCCTTCGTGATGCGGGTGATGCTCCCGGTGCTGCGGGCCGTCGACGAGCGGCTGCGGGAGGCGGCGGCGGTGCTCGGCGCGTCGCCGTGGCGTGTCTGGCGGGAGGTGGAACTCCCGCTGGTGTCCCGCGCCGTGGCCATTGCCGCGGGATTCGCCTTCGCCGTCTCGCTGGGCGAATTCGGCGCCACCGTCTTCATCGCCCGCCCCGACGACCCCACCCTGCCGGTCGCCGTCGCCAGGCTGCTGGGGCGGGCCGGCGCGCTCAACTACGGTCAGGCGATGGCGCTGAGCACCGTCCTGATGCTGGTCTGCGCCGCGTCGCTGCTGGTGCTCGAATCGCTGCGCACCACAGGATCGGGGGAGTTGTGACCGCGACCACGACGCTGACCGAGGCCAGGACCGCGGACGCCGCGCTGCTGCGCCTCGATGCCGCGACCGTACGGTTCGGGGCGCGGAGCGCGCTGGACGCCGTGGACCTGGACGTCGCCGAGCACGAGATCGTCAGCGTGCTCGGCCCCAGTGGCAGCGGCAAGTCCACCCTGCTGCGGGCAGTCGCGGGCCTCACGGCGCTGGACGCGGGGCGGGTGCTGCTCGGCGGCGCCGACCAGCGCGGCGTGCCCGCGCACCGCCGCGGCGTCGGCCTGATGTTCCAGGACCACCAGCTCTTCCCGCAGCGCGACGTCGGCGGCAATGTCGGCTTCGGGCCGCGGATGCACAAGGCGCCGCGCGAGCAGCGGCAGCGCCGGGTGGCGGAACTCCTCGACATGGTGGGCCTGCCGGGCGCGCAGGCCCGCTCGGTCGCCACGCTGTCCGGCGGCGAGCAGCAGCGGGTCGCGCTGGCCCGCGCGCTCGCGCCCGAGCCGCGGCTGCTGATGCTGGACGAGCCGCTGGGCCAGCTCGACCGCTCGCTGCGCGAACGCCTGGTGGTGGAGCTGCGGCAGCTGTTCGGCCGGCTCGGCACCACCGTGCTCGCCGTCACCCACGACCAGGGCGAGGCCTTCGCGCTGGCCGACCGGGTGGTGGTGATGCGGGACGGCAGGATCGCCCAGACCGGCACCCCGCTGGAGGTCTGGCAGCACCCGGCCGACGAGTTCGTCGCCCGCTTCCTCGGTTTCGACAGCATCACCGACGCCGTGGTGACCGGCAGCGTCGCCGTCACCGACTGGGGCAAGCTGCCGGCGCCGGCCGGCGCCCCGGACGGCCCCTGCCGGCTGCTGGTCCGCCCCACCGGGGTCCGGCTGTCGGCGGAGGGCGCACTGCGCTGCGAGGTCGTCGCCCGCACCTTCCGCGGCGGCCATGTCGCGGTACGGCTGCGGCCGGAGCACGGGCCGCTGCTGGAGGCCGAATGCGCGCTGCGGGACGCCCCGCAGGAGGGCGCGGCCGTCGGCGTGGCCTTCGCCTCTGAGGACATCGTCGTCCTGCCCGGGTGACACAGCGGGCGGTACGGACGCCGCTCGTACGCACTCCGGCCGTCCGGACGCTGACCGTACGCTCACCGCCCGTCCGGATGCCGCCCGTACGCCCGCCGGCCGTGCGCCCCGGGCCTGCGCGTCCGGCAGAACCACACGGATGGGCACCGATGAGTTTCGCCGCCCCGGACCGTCCTATCTGCTGGAGGCGCGAGGACGCCTCCCGGGCCGACGAGAATCGGAGCACACCATGCAGAAGATCACCACCTTCCTCTGGTACGACGACAAGGCGGAGGAGGCCGCGGCCTTCTACACCTCGCTCTTCGAGGACTCGCGGATCGTCCGCGAGCAGCGGTACGGCGAGGCCGGCCCCGGCGTCGCCGGCCGCGTGATGCTGGTGGAGTTCGAGCTGGCCGGGCAGCGGTTCCTGGCGCTGAACGGCGGCCCCGACTTCACCTTCAACGAGGCCATGTCGCTGTCCGTCGACTGCGGCCCCCAGGAGGAGGTCGACCGGCTGTGGGCCGCGCTGACCGCCGACGGCGGTCAGGAGGGCCCCTGCGGCTGGCTCAAGGACCGCTACGGCGTCTCCTGGCAGATCGTGCCCCGCCGGCTCCATGAGCTGATCTCCGACCCCGACCCGGTGAAGTCCCAGGCCGCGACGAAGGCGATGCTGGGCATGAAGAAGATCGTGATCGAGGAGCTGGAGGCCGCCCACGCCGGCTGAACCGCGGGCGGGAGGCCCCCGCTCACTTCTCCAGCAGCCTGGCGAGCGCGTCCGGCACCTCGGACACCGACTCGACCAGCGCGATGCGCCACGCCATCGGATGGTCGCGGGCCAGTGCGTTCAGCAGCGGCCAGGCGGGCAGCCGCTCGGTCCAGTGCGCCCGGTCGACCAGCACCATCGGGGTGGGCTCGCCGCGCGAGGAGTAGTAGTTCGGGGTCGCCGCGTCGAAGATCTCCTGGATGGTGCCCGCCGCGCCCGGCAGGAAGACCACGCCGGCGTTGCAGCGGGCCAGCAGGGTGTCCTCGCGCACCGGGTTGGCGAAGAACTTCGCGATGTGCGAGGCGAAGGCGTTCGGCGGCTCGTGCCCGTAGAACCAGGTCGGCACCCCCAGCGAGGTGCCGCCCTCGGACCAGCGGTCGCGTACTTCGAAGGCGGTCATCGCCCACTCGCCGACCGACGGCCGGAAGGACGGCGCGCCGCCGAGCACCGACAGCGCCTTGCCGAGCATCAGGTCGTCGTGCGGCGCGGCATAGGCGCCGAAATTCGCCGCCTCCATCGCACCGGGTCCGCCGCCGGTGGCCACCGTCAGGCCGCTGCGGGCCAGCGCCCGGCCGAGCCGGGCGGCCCCGGCGTAGGCGTCGGTGCCGCGCTTTATGGCGTGGCCGCCCATCACGCCCACCACGCGGGCGCCCGCCAGATGCTCGTCCAGGGCGTCGGACACGGCGTCGTCATGGATCGAGCGCAGCATCGACGCCAGTATGTCGCCGTTCGCCGCGGTCGTCCTGAACCACTCGTACGCGCGGGCGTCCGGGGTGCGCTCGTAGCCGCCGGCGAGATCCGCGTACAGCTCGGCGGGGTTGTAGAGCGCGGCCCGGTAGGGATCGAAGGGCAGGTGCGGGACGGGCGGGAAGACCAGCGCGCCGCCCGCCCTGACGTGGGCGAGCGCCTGCGGCTCCATCGGGCAGCCGAGGAAGACCGCCTGCGTGGTGTCGGCGACCAGCAGGGCGAACGTACGGTCCGTCAGGTCGACGGCCTGCAGGCGGTATCCGGCGAAGGAACCCGACAGGGCGACCCGGTCGAATTCCTCCAGGGTCTCGATCTCACGGGCGGGCGGGGGCGTCATGTCGGCGGGCACGCCAGCACGATAGCCCGCCGGTCGGCTCACCGGTTCGCCGGTACGGTCGCGAACCCGGCGATCAGGGCCGTCAGGGGGACCGCGACCGCCAGCAGCACCCCCGCGCGCAGCGCGACCGCGCCGCGCAGCAGGGCGGGGGAGGCCCCCAGGTCGCGCAGCGCGGCGGTGGACCGCGCCCTGGCGCTCCTGGCCTCCAGCATCGCGGTGCCCGCGATGGCCAGCACGCATACCGCGATCAGGCCGGCGGCGAAGGTCGTCAGCGGGCCGAACCGGTGGCCGCCGCCGCTCAGGCCGTACGCCGCCACGGCCGCCGTCGCCGTCGCGCACAGCAGGCCGAGCGGGCGGCCGACCCGGCGCGCCTCCTGCTGGAGCGCCCGGCCGGACAGCAGCCGCAGCGCGCCCGGCCGGTGCAGGGCGAGCAGCCGCCCGCACAGATACACCAGGCCAGGACCGGCGACCACCATGCCGACGGAGGCGAGCGCCCAGCCCGCCGCCGTCGCGGGCGACACCGAGCCCAGACCGCTGGGCAGCCGCAGCGCGTCGCCGCGCGGGGCGCTCACCTGCACGGCGAGCCCCACCGCGGTCAGCGCGACGCCCCAGGGCAGCCCCGCGGGCGCGGACCCGGGCCTGGCCGGCCGCGGCTGCCACAGCCGGGCGGCGGCCACGCCGGCGGCGGCCAGCGGCACCGCCGCCAGCAGTGTCGCGGCGCCCGCGACCGGCAGCCGGTGTCCGGCGCCGAGCACCTCGGAGGCGGACCCGGCGTAGGGCACACCGCCCAGGACGCCGCGCAGGTAGAGGAAGGACAGCAGGGCGAGCCCGCTGCCGATGGCGCAGGCCAGCGCGGCGCTCGCGGCGCCGATCAGCACCGTCGCGCTCCGGCCGAGCCCGATCGCGGCGAGCCCGGAGCCCGGCCACCCCAGCGGCTGGGCGCGGCCGACGGCCGCCGCCAGCTGTACGGTCACCGCGGCCGGCAGCAGGCACCACATCAGGCGCACCCCGGCCCCGGCGCCGGTCTGCGGGTGCCCCAGAGCCCAGCCGAGCGCCGAGAGCAGCAGCAGCCCCGTACCGGCCGCCGCGGCGACCACCGTGAACCAGCGCCCCATGGCGCCCAGACGCGCCCCGCGCACCATCCGCCAGCTCAGCACGACGCCTCCCGCCCGGTGACGGGGTCCGGGGTGCGCGTGCCGTCGCCAGGCGCGGTGCCCTGGTCCTGGTGGCGGGTCATGCGTTCGCCGGCGCAGGGTCGGGCGTCTCGCGGTCCTGGACGGCCGTCGCGGATTCGGTGCGGCCGTCGCGCAGGGCCAGCGTCCGGTCGGCGTAGCGGGCCGTGTCCGGGTCGGTGCCGGCGAGTACCACCGTCATGCCGTGCGAGCGGGCCGCGCTGGTGAGGGTGCGCAGCACCTGGGCGCGGTCGGCGCGGTGCAGCGGCGCGGCCGGGTCGTCGGCGAAGACCACCGCGGGCGTCGCGACCAGGGCGCGGGCCACCGCGACCCGCTGCCGCTCCGACTGGAGCAGCCTGGCAGGGTGCTTGCGGGCGGCGGCACCGATGTCGAGCCGGTCCAGCCACTCCTGGGCCTGCGCGCGGGCGGCCCGCGACCGGACGCCGCGCATCAGCAGCGGCAGCGCCGCGTTTTCCCACGCCGTCAGTTCCGGCAGCAGCTGCGGTTCGCTGCCGACCCAGCCGAAGCGCTCCCTGCGCAAGTGGTCGCGGGCCGCCGCGGGCTGGGTGTGCACGGGTGCGCCGTTGAACCACACCTCGCCCTGGTCGGGCACCAGCTGGCCCGAGAGGCAGCGCAGCAGCGTCGTCTTGCCGGAGCCGCGCGGCCCGACCACCGCGAGGATCTCCCCTTCGCGCACCCCGACCGAGACGCCGAGCAGGGCGGGCGAGCCCCGGTGGGAGTGGCGCAGGGTGCGGGCGAAGAGCACGTCGTTGTCGGGCGGGGCCACCATGCCGTTCCTCCGCGAATCGTCCCCCCGGCGGCGGGCGGCGGTGTGCCGCCGGTGCCGGGGAGTGGGCGGTCACTCCCCGGCACCGTAGAGCGGCGTCGGCGGCGTACGCCCGCAGGCGCGTCGGCCGGCCGGGCCGATCCGCCCGTACGGGTGACCCGCGCCGCGGGCGTCACAGTTTCGCCCAGGCCTCCGTCAGCACGGTCCGCAGGATGCCCTCGATGTCGTCGAAGAGCGCCTGGTCGGAGATCAGCGGCGGGGCGAGCTGGACGACCGGGTCGCCGCGGTCGTCGGCGCGGCAGTACAGGCCGTTGTCGTAGAGCGCCTTGGACAGGAAGCCGTACAGGACGCGCTCGGTCTCCTCGTCGGTGAAGGTCTCCTTGGTGGCCTTGTCCTTGACCAGCTCGATGCCGTAGAAGAAGCCGTTGCCGCGGACGTCGCCGACGATCGGCAGGTCGCGCAGCCGGTTCAGGGTGCCGAAGAAGCCCGCCTCCTGGTCCAGCACGTGCTGGTTGAGGCCCTCGCGCTCGAAGATGTCGAGGTTGGTCAGCGCGACCGCGGCCGACACCGGGTGGCCGCCGAAGGTGTAGCCGTGCAGGAAGGTGTTGCCGCCGCGGTAGAAGGGCTCGGCGAGGCGGTCGGAGACGATGCAGGCGCCGATCGGCGAGTAGCCGGACGTCATGCCCTTCGCGCAGGTGATCATGTCCGGCACATAGCCGAACTTCTCGCAGCCGAACATGGTGCCGAGCCGGCCGAACGCGCAGATCACCTCGTCCGACACCAGCAGGACGTCGTAGGTGTCGCAGATCTCCCGGACCCGCTGGAAGTAGCCGGGCGGCGGCGGGAAGCAGCCGCCGGCGTTCTGCACCGGCTCCAGGAAGACCGCAGCGACCGTCTCGGGGCCCTCGAAGAGGATCTGCTGCTCGATCTGGTCCGCCGCCCAGCGGCCGAACGCCTCGGGGTCGTCGCTGTGGATCGACGCCCGGTAGATGTTGGTGTTGGGCACCTTGCGGGCGCCCGGCACCAGCGGCTCGAACGGCGCCTTGAGGGCCGGCAGCCCGGTGATGGACAGCGCGCCCTGCGGGGTGCCGTGGTAGGCGACGGCCCGCGAGATGACCTTGTACTTCGTGTGGTTGCCGGTCAGCTTGTGATACTGCTTCGCCAGCTTCCACGCCGTCTCGACGGCCTCGCCGCCGCCGGTGGTGAAGAAGACCTTGTTCAGGTCGCCCGGCGCGTAATGGGCGAGCCGCTCCGCCAGCTCCACGGCCTTGGGGTGCGCGTAGCTCCACACCGGGAAGAACGCCAGCTCCTGGGCCTGCTTGTAGGCGGTCTCCGCCAGTTCGTGCCGCCCGTGGCCGGCATTGACCACGAAGAGCCCGGACAGGCCGTCGATGTAGCGCTTGCCGTGGTCGTCGTAGATGTACGTGCCCTCGCCGCGGACGATCGTCGGCACAGGGGTGTTCTCGTAGTCCGACATCCGGGTGAAGTGCATCCACAGGTGGTCGTACGCCGTCTTCGACAGGTCTGCGCTCATGGCTATCTGGTTCCCCAGGTGTAGGTCTGCTTCCGGAGCTTGAGGTAGACGAAGCTCTCGGTGGACCGCACGCCGGGCAGCGCGCGGATCCGCTTGTTGATCAGCTCCAGCAGATGGTCGTCGTCCTCGCACACGATCTCGGCGAGCAGGTCGAAGGAGCCGGCGGTGATCACCACGTACTCGACCGCGTCCAGCGCCGCCAGCGCCTCCGCGACCGGGTCGATGTCGCCCTCGACGGTGATGCCGACCATCGCCTGCCGCCGGAATCCGACGGTGAGCGGGTCGGTCACCGCGACGATCTGCATGACGCCCTGGTCGAGCAGCTTCTGCACCCGCTGCCGCACCGCGGCCTCCGACAGGCCGACGGCCTTGCCGATCGCCGCGTAGGGGCGGCGGCCGTCCTCCTGGAGCTGCTCGATGATCGCCTTCGACACCGCGTCTATCGACGGCGACGTGCCGTTCATGTCACGTGTGGCCACGCGCCCCACTGTGCAGGAGAGGTCGACGGTCCCGCAAGCCCTGGACGATGAAATTCGTCGCCGGGTGCTGCTTTGGGTACCGATTCGGTTGTCGGTGGATGTTGGGTATGTCGAATACCGCAGTCCTGCGGCTAAGCTGGGTGTTGTCTCAGTGCGTGGACACCCGACACAGCACCACGATCCGGACGACCAGGGAGCAATCGCCGTGACCGAACTCCGTACTCTGCGCAACTACATCGACGGAGAATTCCGTGCCGCCGCGGACGGACGGACCACCGAGGTGGTCAACCCGGTGACCGGCCATGCGTACGCCACCGCGCCGCTGTCCGGCGCCGACGACGTGGACGCGGCCATGGCCGCCGCCGCCGAGGCCTTCCCGGGCTGGCGCGACACCACGCCGTCGGACCGGCAGAAGGCGCTGCTGCGGATCGCCGACGCGATCGAGGCGCGGGCCGCCGAGATCGTCGCCGTCGAGAGCGAGAACACGGGAAAGCCGATCGGTCTGACCACGACCGAGGAGATCCCGCCCATGGTGGACCAGATCCGCTTCTTCGCGGGCGCCGCGCGGATGCTGGAGGGCCGCTCCGCGGGTGAGTACATGGAGGGCATGACCTCCATGGTCCGGCGCGAGCCGGTCGGGGTCTGCGCGCAGGTCGCGCCCTGGAACTACCCGATGATGATGGCGGTGTGGAAGTTCGCCCCCGCCATCGCCGCGGGGAACACGGTGGTGCTCAAGCCGTCCGACACCACACCGGCCTCCACCGTGCTGCTCGCCGAGATCCTGGGCGAGCACCTGCCCAAGGGCGTCTTCAACGTGGTCTGCGGCGACCGCGACACCGGCCGCCTCATGGTCGAGCACCCGGTGCCAGCGATGGCGTCCATCACCGGCTCGGTCAGGGCCGGCACGGAGGTCGCCGGGTCCGCCGCCAAGGACCTCAAGCGCGTCCACCTCGAACTGGGCGGCAAGGCGCCCGTGGTGGTGTTCGAGGACGTCGACATCCCGCGCGCCGTCGAGGACATCTCGGTGGCCGGCTTCTTCAACGCCGGCCAGGACTGCACCGCCGCCACCCGGGTCCTGGTGCACGAGTCGATCCACGCGGAATTCACCGCCGCCCTGGCCAAGGCCGCCGCCGACACCAAGACCGGGCTGCCGGACGACGAGGACGTGCTGTACGGCCCGCTCAACAACGCCCGCCAGCTCGACCAGGTCAGCGGCTTCATCGAGCGCCTCCCCGCGCACGCCAGGATCGAGACCGGCGGCCACCGGGTCGGCGAGCAGGGCTACTTCTACGCGCCGACCGTCGTGTCCGGGCTGCGGCAGGACGACGAGATCATCCAGCGCGAGGTCTTCGGCCCGGTCATCACCGTCCAGTCCTTCACCGACGAGGAGCAGGCCCTCACCTGGGCCAACGGCGTGGACTACGCGCTGGCCTCCTCGGTGTGGACCAAGGACCACGCCCGCGCGATGCGGATGTCCAAGCGGCTGGACTTCGGGTGCGTGTGGATCAACACCCACATCCCGCTGGTCGCGGAGATGCCGCACGGCGGCTTCAAGCAGTCCGGCTACGGCAAGGACCTGTCGGGCTACGGGTTCGAGGACTACACGCGGATCAAGCACGTGATGACGTCCCTGGACTAGGCCCGGTCCCGGTGGCCCCCGGCGCCGCGAGGCGCGGGGGGCCCGGTCAGGCGCTGCAGGGCCGTCAGGCGGTTGGTGGTGACCGAGTCGACGCCCAGCGCCAGCAGGCGGCGCATCGAGCGCGGCCAGTCGGCGGTCCAGGCCGCCACCAGCAGGCCGCGCTCGCGGGCGTAGCCGACCGTCGCGGCGTCGATCAGGCCGAAGCGCAGATTCAGCCAGCGCGGCGCCACCGCCGCGAGCAGCGCGGGCGCGGGGCGCGCCGAGGTCTTCCAGGTCAGCGCGATCTCCGCGGCCGGGTCCGCGTCCCGCACGGCACGCATCGCGGTCGCCTCGCCGCAGTAGTAGACCCGCTCTCCGGCCCCCGCGTCCCGGACCGCGGCGAGAGCGGGGGCCGCCTGCTCGGCGCCGGTCAGGTCGAGCAGCATCCGGCCGCGCTCATGCCGCGCCAGCTCGGCGAGCGCCTCGGCCAGCGTCGGCACCTGCCCGCCGGTGAGGTCGCGGACCTCGTCGCGGGTGAGCCCGAGCACCGCCCGCTGGTGGCCCCACAGGCGCTCCAGCGTCGGGTCGTGCAGCAGCACCGGCACGCCGTCCCCGGTCACCCGGACGTCGACCTCCACCGCGTCCGCGCCCTTGAGCAGCGCGGAGCGCACCGAGGGCAGGGTGTTCTCGCGGTGCGCGTACGGATCGCCCCGGTGGGCGACGGTCACCGCCATGCGGCGGCGTACGCGTCGATCTCGGCGGCGAGCCGCGTCTTGCCCGCCGCGTCCAGGAACGACGCCTCCACGGCGTTCCTGGCCAGCCCCGCCACCCCGTGGTGGTCCAGCCCCAGCAGCCGCGCGGCGACCGCGTACTCCGTGTTGAGGTCGGTGCCGAACATCGGCGGGTCGTCGCTGTTGACGGTGACCAGGACGCCCGCCGCGACCATGGCCCTTATCGGGTGCTCGTCGAGCGTGGCGACCGCCCGGGTGGCGATGTTGGAGGTCGGGCAGACCTCCAGTGGGATACGGTGCTCGGCCAGGTGGTCGAGCAGCCGCGGGTCGCCCGCGGCGCTGGTGCCGTGGCCGATCCGCTCGGCGCCCAGCTCGCGCAGCGCGTCCCAGATGGTCTCGGGGCCCGTGGTCTCCCCGGCGTGCGGCACACTGTGCAGCCCGGCCGCCCGCGCCCGGTCGAAGTACGGCTTGAACTGCGGTCGCGGCACCCCGATCTCGGGCCCGCCCAGGCCGAACGACACCAGTCCGTCGGGGCGCAGGTCCAGCGCGAGCCGCAGCGTCTCGTCCGCCGAGGGCAGCCCCGCCTCGCCGGGGATGTCGAAGCACCAGCGCAGCGTCACCCCCAGCTCCGCCTCGGCCGCCTTGCGGGCGTCCTCGATCGCCGCCATGAATTCCCGCTCCGGGATGCCGCGCCGGGTGGAGCTGTACGGCGTCACGGTCAGCTCGGCGTAGCGGACGTTCTGCCGCGCCATGTCCCGGGCCACCTCGAAGGTGAGCAGCCGTACGTCCTCCGCGTCCCTGATCAGGTCCACCACCGACAGGTAGACCTGGATGAAGTGCGCGAAGTCCTGGAATTTGAAGTATTCGGCGAGCGCCGCGGGATCGGCCGGCACCGCCGAGTCCGGGTGCCGGGCGGCCAGTTCCGCGACAATGCGCGGGGAGGCGGACCCCACGTGGTGGACATGCAGCTCGGCCTTCGGCAGCCCGGCGATGAAGGCGTCGAGGCCGCGTGCGGGAGCGCTGTCGGACATGCGGGGTCCTCCTGGACAGGGGCGCGGATACGGCGTGCGGTGCCGCCTCATCGTAGAACGGCCCCCGCGGCCCGCTCAGCGGCGTACCGCGTCCAGCGCCAGCAGCGCCACATGCAGTGACAGGCACGACTCGACCTGGTCCAGGTCCACGCCGAGCACCTGCTCCACCCGGCGCAGCCGGTCGTAGAACGACGGCCGGGACAGATGGGCCGCGTCGGCCGCCGCCGACTTGTTGCGGCCGCAGCTCAGATACGCGCGCAGGATGCGGATCAGGTCGGTGCCGTGCTCGGCGTCGTGGGAGAGCAGCGGCCCGATCTCGCGCTCGACGTACGTCTGGACCCGCGCGTCGTCCCGCAGCAGGTGCAGCAGGCCGCGCAGCCGGATGTCGGGCAGCCGGTAGTAGCCCCGGGTGCCGCCGCCCGCGGGCTCGCCGTGCACCGCCGCGTCGGCGACCTGGGCCGCCTCCAGCAGGGTGCGGCGGGCGTCCCGCAGCGCGCCCACCGACGAGCCCGCCGCCATCACGAACGGCGGCCCGCCCGCCAGCGCCGCCGCCAGCCCGTCGAGCGCGGCCCGCTCCTCGTCGTGCGGCCCGAGTGAGACCAGGACGCCCACCGAGCCGTCGTCCAGCGCGCCGGTCAGCGCGGTCAGGCCGCGCTCGCGCACGGTGAGCGCGGCGTGCTCGGTGAAGTCCCGCAGCCGGGCCTGCGCCTCCAGCGCCGCGGACGGCTGCCCGCCGCGCTGCCGCAGCAGGACGCCGACCAGCCGGCGGCCCTCCAGCGGCACGCCCAGCGCCCGCGCCCGCAGCGCCACGTCGGAGACGGTCAGTGCGTGGGTGAGGATGCCGGACAGCAGGGTGCGGTGCGTCTGGCGCTCCAGGGACTCCCGGTCGCGGTCCAGCAGCCGGCCCAGCGCCAGTGTCGCGGCGGCGCGCTCCAGCAGCACGGTGTGCCGGCGCGGACCCGTACCGCCGGGCAGCACCAGCCGCCCCCAGTCGCTGCCGCGCGCCCCGACCGCGGTGACCAGCCAGCCGGACCGCTCGTCGTAGCCGGTGCGCCCGGGCGGCGCGACCGCGCGGGAGCGCCGCTCCCAGCCGTCCAGCAGCGCCTGCGGGTCGCCGCCCGCGGGGTCGAAGGCCAGCACCTGGTGCGAGAGGTTCTCCAGCACCACCGCGGCGCCGGCCATCCTGGCCACCTCGCGGACCACGTCGGCGGCGTCCGCGCCCTCGACGGCCAGCTCGTTGAACGTCTGGTGCGCCTCCTCCGAGGCGCGCAGCTCGGCGTACTGCCGGTTGACCACCAGGGCGTGCACCGCCTCGGTCACCGCCACGAAGCGCACCTCGCGGTGCAGCGCGATCAGCGGAAGGCCGCGCCTTTCCGCGGCCCTGACCAGGGCCTTCGGGAGGGCGTCCGGGTAGCGCCTACCCAGCTCCACGACCAGCCCCGCGGCGCCGACGTCGGCGAGCGCGTCGGCGTACGCGGCCAGGGCGGCGCGGTCCTCGGGGAACATGACGCCGGTGGTCAGCACGAGTTCGCTGCCGCTGAGCATGGGGGCGATGTCGGGGAGTTCGCTGATGTGCACCCAGCGGACGGTGCCGGTCAGGCCGGCGGCCCCGGCCACCACTTCCGGGCGGCCCGCCCGGAGGATGTCCAGGGCCAGGATGTCGGCGACGCAAGTCACTGGCGTGCGGCCTCCTCGGGTTGTGCGTTGCCGTTGCGGTGGCGTGTCCTTGTGCGGTCCGGGCGCGCACTTCCTCGCGACCCTCGGTGGGTGCCACGTGCGGTGGCGTCGCCATCTTCTCCGCCGTTCTGGTTGCGCGCGCAGTTCCCCGCGCCCCTGGGTGGGTGCCCCTTGCGGTGGCGTTACCCGTGCGGGCCGGTGGGGGCGGCGGGCAGTTCCTCCCCCAGAGCTCCGCCTGGGGGGACCCCCACCACAGCTTCGCGGGGACCCCCACCAGAGCTCCGCGGGGACCCCCACCACAGCTTCGCCCGGGGGGAACTCCGGCCGGAGCTTCGGCCGGGACCCCGGCCGGAGTTTCGCCCGGGGTCCCCCCGGCGCCTCCCGGTGGGGGTGCCGCGAGGGGTGGGCTCCAGTATCCGTCGAAGACATCCTCGTAGACACAGATTTCGTCGCGTAACCAAAAGGCAACAACGGAATCCCTTGTTGGAGGGAGTCTCCTCTGTCAGGATCAGCCACCAATCCGGGCTTTGGCCACGCTGTCGGGCGACCGGGACGCGCGGGGCACGGAGGCGAGGAGAGCGTGATGCACCACGTGAGAGACGTGGCCGAGCGGTTCGACCGCGGCGCGCAGTACATCGCGGGCGAGCAGCGGGCCGGCACCTCGGGCGCGACGTATTCCGTCGTGGACCCCGCGCACGGGCGGACCGTGCTGACGTACGCGACGGCCGGACCTGCGGATGTGGACGACGCCGTGGCGGCGGCGAAGGCCGCGCTGCCCGGATGGGCCGGGTTGACACCGGGCGAGCGCTCCGGGGCGCTCCAGCGGCTGGCCGCCGCCCTCGACGCGCAGGCCGAGGAGCTGGCCCGCACCGAGACCCTCCAGTGCGGCAAGCCGATCCGGCTGAGCACGGAATTCGACGTGCCCGGCACCGTCGACAACACCGCCTTCTTCGCCGGCGCCGCCCGCCATCTGGAGGGCGTGGCCGCGGCCGAGTACAGCGCCGACCACACCTCGTACGTGCGCCGCGAGCCGGTCGGGGTCGTCGGGTCGATCGCGCCGTGGAACTACCCGCTGCAGATGGCCGCGTGGAAGATCCTCCCGGCGGTCGCGGCGGGCAACACGGTGGTGCTCAAGCCCGCCGAGAACACCCCGCTGACCAGCCTGATGTTCGCGCGGGCCGCGACCGCGGCGGGGATGCCCGCCGGGGTGGTCAACATCGTCAGCGGCACAGGACCTGTCGCCGGCGAACACCTCGTCGCGCACCGGGACGTGGCCATGACGTCGTTCACCGGCTCGACCGCGGTGGGCCGCCGCATCGCCGCCATCGCCGCGGGCGGGGTGAAGCGGCTGCACCTCGAACTCGGCGGCAAGGCGCCCTTCGTGGTCTTCGACGACGCCGACCTCCAGGCCGCGGCCGAGGGCGCGGTGGCCGCCGCGCTGATCAACGGCGGCCAGGACTGCACCGCCGCGACCCGCGCCTATGTCCAGCGCCCGCTGTACGACGCCTTCGTGGCCGCCGTCGCCGACCTGATGGCCACCGTGCGGCTCGGCGACCCCTTCGACCCGGCCACCGACCTCGGCCCGCTGTCGTCCTTCGCGCACCGCGACCGGGTCGCGGGCGTCGTCGACCGGGCCAGGGCGTACGCCACGGTCGTCACCGGCGGCGACGACGGCGGGGAGCGCTTCGCGGCGGGCGCGTACTACCGGCCGACGCTGATCACCGGGGCGCCGCAGGACAGCGAGGCGGTGCAGAGCGAGATCTTCGGCCCGGTCCTGGCGGTGCTGCCCTTCGACAGCGACGACCAGGGTCTCGCGCTGGCCAACGACAGCCCCTACGGTCTTGCCGCCTCCGCCTGGACCCGCGACGTCTTCCGGGCCGGGCGGGCGAGCCGGGAGCTGGCGGCGGGCTGCGTATGGATCAACGACCACATCCCGATCGTCAGCGAGATGCCGCACGGCGGCACCAGGTCATCCGGCTTCGGCAAGGACATGTCCCACTACTCCTTCGAGGAGTACACGCAGGTCAAGCACGTGATGTACGACAACACCGCGGTAGTGCGCAAGGACTGGCACCGCACGGTGTTCGCAGACCGATAACCCCCGCGAAGGCCCCGACACCGGAGGGCATCACCCATGGAGCAGTACGAGCCCCTGTCCCCGCCGCTGCGTGCGGCCATGCAGCGCAGCATGACGGGCGGACGCGGCGCGATGGGCCGGCGGACGCTGCTGCGCGCCGCGGGACTCGGCGCGGCCGGCGCCGCGGGCCTGACCGCCTGCGGCATACCCGCGGCCGGCCGCACCGGCGACAGCGTCGCGTCCACCGACCACTCGGCCCAGGAGAAGACCGTCGACTTCTCCAACTGGACCGAGTACATCGACGTCTCGGACGACGGCAAGCACCGCCCGACCCTGGAGGCGTTCGCCAAACGCACCGGCATCAAGGTCAAGTACACCGAGGACATCAACGACAACGTCGAATTCTTCGGCAAGATCAAGCCGCAGCTGTCCGCGGGCCAGGACACCGGCCGCGACCTGATGGTGCTCACCGACTGGCTGGCCGCCCGGATGATCCGGCTCGGCTGGGTCCAGCAGCTGAACCCGGCGCATCTGCCGCACGCCTTCGCCAACCTCGAACAGCGCTTCCGCAGCCCCGACTGGGACCCCGGCCGCGCCTACTCCTACCCCTGGCAGGGCATCGCCACCTGCATCGCGTACAACAAGAAGGCCACCAACGGCCGGAAGGTCACCTCGATCTCGCAGCTGCTCGACGACTCCTCGCTCAAGGGCCGGGTCGCGATGCTGTCCGAGATGCGCGACACCATCGGCATGACACTGCTCGACATGGGCCACAAGCCGGAGACCGTCACCGAGGACACCTATGACGCGGCGGTGGCCCGGGTGCAGAAGGCCGTCGACAACCAGCAGATCCGCAAATTCACCGGCAACGACTACACCGACGGCCTCAGCAAGGGCGACATCGCCGCCTGCGTCGCCTGGGCGGGCGACCTGGTCCAGCTGCGGATCGACGACCCGGACATCGAGTACGTCTTCCCCGACGCCGGATTCCTCTTCTCCACCGACAACCTGCTGATCCCCGCGAAGGCCCGGCACAAGACCAACGCCGAACGCCTCATCGACTACTACTACGAGCCGCAGGTCGCCGCCCAGGTGTCGGCGTACATCGCGTACGTGTGCCCGGTGGCCGGGGTGAAGCCATACCTGGCCAAGATCGACCCCTCGCTGGCCACCAACCCGCTGATCCTCCCGGACGCCGCGATGGACGCCAAGTCGCACAGCTTCCGCTCCCTCAGCGAGGACGAGGACACCCGCTACGAGGAGAAGTTCTCCAAGCTCATCGGCGCCTGACCCGAGGACATCTGCCATGACGACCGCAAGCACCGCAGCACCCGGCGACGCCGTCCGCCTCACCGGGCTCAGCAAGACCTACGGGTCCTTCACCGCTGTCCACCCGCTGGACCTCGCCGTCCCCGCGGGCTCCTTCTTCGCGCTGCTGGGCGCGTCGGGCTGCGGGAAGACCACCACCCTGCGGATGATCGCCGGCCTCGAGGACCCCACCGCGGGCTCCGTCGCGCTCGGCGGCCAGGACGTCACCGCCCTGCCGCCGTACAAACGCCCCGTCAACACGGTCTTCCAGAACTACGCGCTCTTCCCGCACCTGGACATCTACGAGAACGTCGCCTTCGGCCTGCGCCGCCGCGGCATCAAGTCGATCAAGCAGCAGGTCGGCGACATGCTGGACCTGGTGCAGCTCGGCGGGTTCGCCCGCCGCAAACCGCACCAGCTCTCCGGCGGCCAGCAGCAGCGCGTCGCGGTGGCCAGGGCGCTGATCAACAAGCCCGAGGTGCTGCTGCTCGACGAGCCGCTCGGCGCCCTCGACCTCAAGCTGCGCCGCCAGATGCAGCTGGAGCTCAAGCGCATACAGACCGAGGTCGGCATCACCTTCATCCACGTCACCCACGACCAGGAGGAGGCCATGACGATGGCCGACACCGTCGCGGTGATGAACGGCGGCCGGGTCGAGCAGCTGGGCGGCCCCGCCGACCTCTACGAGAACCCCGGCTCCACCTTCGTCGCGAACTTCCTCGGCACCTCCAACCTCATCGAGGCCGAGGTCACCGGCGTCTCGGGGGACGACATCCAGCTGGTCTCCGCGGGACAGCGCCTCACCCTGCCCGCCGCCCGGTGCGCCGCCGAGGTCGCCACCGGCGGCACCGTGCTCGCCGGGGTCCGCCCGGAGAAGATCACCCTGGCCCACCGGGACGACCAGGACGCGATAGCCGACGGCCGCAACCGGGTGCCGGGACGGATCGTCGACTCCAGCTTCATCGGCGTCTCCACCCAGTACGTGATCGACAGCCCGGTCTGTCCGGAGCTGGAGGTCTTCGTGCCCAACGTCGAACGCGACGGGCGGCTCATACCCGGCGCGCCCGTCGTCCTGCACTGGAATCCCGCGCACACCTTCGGCCTCGACGCGGCCCAGGACATCGACGCCGGGCTCGACTCGGACGCCGCCGCCGACGACGCTGCCGGCGACGCCGCCCGCGCCAAGTCCGCGCCGGCCAGGACCGCGCGGGGCGGCGCGGCGGACGCCGACCAGGACGGCGCCGCCGCGGGGGCCGCCGTATGAGCGCCGCCACCGCACAGGCCGCCGGGCCGCCGCCGCCCGCCGCGCCGGGATCCGCGGCCACGCCCGCCGCGCCCCGCCGTACGGCCGGGCGGCGCCGGCTGACGCCGTATCTGCTGCTGCTCGCCGGCGCCGCCTGGCTGCTGGTCTTCTTCGTCGCCCCGATGGTCTACCAGGCCTCGACCTCCGTGCAGACCGGATCGCTCGACAAGGGCTTCAAGGTCACCTGGCACTTCGCGACCTACTGGGACGCGCTGCGCGAGTACTGGCCGCACTTCCTGCGGTCGCTGCTCTACTCCGGCATCGCCACCGCGGCCTGCCTGGCGATCGGCTACCCGCTGGCGTACATGATCGCCTTCCGGGCCGGTCGCTGGCGCAATGTGGTGCTGGTGCTGGTGATCGCGCCCTTCTTCACCAGCTTCCTGATCCGCACGCTGGCCTGGGAGACGATCCTGGCCGACCAGGGGCCCGTGGTGTCCTTCCTGAACACGGTGCACCTCCTGGACGTCACCTCGTGGCTGCACATCACCCAGGGCGACCGGGTGCTGGCCACCCCGCTCGCGGTGGTCTGCGGGCTGACCTACAACTTCCTGCCGTTCATGATCCTGCCGCTCTACACCTCGCTGGAGCGGATCGACGGGCGGCTGCACGAGGCGTCGGGCGACCTGTACGCGACGCCTTTCACCACCTTCCGCAAGGTGACCTTCCCGCTGTCGCTGCCCGGTGTGGTCGCGGGCACCCTGCTGACCTTCATCCCGGCGTCCGGCGACTACATCAACGCCGAGTTGCTGGGCTCCACCAACCAGAAGATGATCGGCAACGTCATCCAGTCGCAGTTCCTGCGGGTGCTGGACTACCCGACAGCCGCCGCGCTGTCCTTCATCCTGATGGCGGCCATCCTCGCGATCGTCACCGTCTACATCCGCAAGGCCGGGACGGAGGAGGTGGTCTGATGCAGTCACGTCCGATGCGCTGGCTGCGCAGGAACGTGGTGGTGATCGCGGGCGTGCTCGCCCTCGGCTACCTCATCCTGCCCAACCTGGTGGTGCTGGCCTTCTCCTTCAACAAGCCCAAGGGGCGCTACAACTACACCTGGAACCGCTTCTCCACCGACGCCTGGCAGCACCCCTGCGGCGTCGCCGACATGTGCGGCTCGCTCACCCTGAGCCTGCGGCTCGCGGTCTACGCCACCATCGGCGCGACCGTGCTGGGCACCATGACCGCCTTCGCGCTGGCCCGCTACCGCTTCCGCGGCAGGGCCGCCACCAACATGCTGATCTTCCTGCCCATGGCGATGCCCGAAGTCGTGATGGGCGCCTCGCTCGGCACGCTCTTCCTCAACATGCGGATCCGCTTCGGCTTCTGGACGATCCTGATCGCGCACATCATGTTCTGCCTGAGCTTCGTGGTCGTCGCGGTCAAGGCCCGCATCATGAGCATGGACCCGCGCCTGGAACAGGCCGCCCAGGACCTCTACGCCACCCCGGCGCAGACCTTCCTGCGGATCACGCTGCCGCTGGCGGCGCCCGGCATCGCGGCGGGCGCGCTGCTGTCCTTCGCCCTGTCCTTCGACGACTACATCATCACCAGCTTCAACGCGGGCAGCACCGTGACCTTCCCGATGTTCGTCTGGGGCTCCGCGCAGCGCGGCACACCGGTGCAGGTCAATGTGATCGGCACGGCGATGTTCGTGATAGCGGTGCTGCTGGTGGTGGCCGGCCAGCTGATCGGCGGTCGCCGCAGGGGGGCGCGCACCTGACCGCGGGCCGGCCCGCACCGGCCCGGCCGCCCGCACACGTACCCGTACCGCCCGTACCGCCCGCACTCGTACCGCCCGCACACGTACCACCGGAGGAGCCATGGACCCGGCCGCCCGCTCGCTCGCCGACGCAGAGCAGACGCCGTACTGGCTGGACGACCCCGCCCGGCCGGCCGCGCGGGCGGCGCTGACCGGCGAGGAGGACTGCGACCTGCTGGTGGTCGGCGGCGGCTACACGGGGCTGTGGACGGCGCTGCTGGCCAAGGAGCGCGACCCGGACCGCGACGTGGTGCTCATCGAGGGGGCCAGGGTCGGCTGGGCTGCCTCCGGGCGCAACGGCGGCTTCTGCGCCGCCAGCCTCACCCACGGCATGCTCAACGGCCTGGCCCGCTGGCCGGACGAATTCCCGCTGCTCCAGTCGCTGGGCGAGCGCAACCTCGACGCCATCGAGGACGCGGTCGCCCGGCACGGCATCGACTGCGAGTTCGAGCGCACCGGCGAGATCGACGTGGCCACTGAGCCGTACCAATATGCCGAGCTGCGCGAAGCCGCCGCAATTGCCGCGGAAAACGGTGTCGGGGTCGAACTGCTCGACCGCGACCAGGTACGCGCCGAGGTCGACTCGCCCACCTTCCACGGCGGCCTGTACGACCGGCGCGGCGTCGCGATGCTGCACCCCGCCAAACTCGTCTGGGGCCTCCAGCGGGCCGCCGAGCGGCTCGGCGTACGGATCTACGAACGCACCCCCGCCACCGCCATGGTCAGGCACCGCGCCGCCATGGCCGTCCGCACCCCCTACGGCCGGGTGCTGGCCCACCGGGTCGCGCTCGCCACCAACGCCTTCCCCTCCCTGGTCCGCCGGGTCCGCCCCTACACCGTCCCGGTCTACGACTACGCCCTGGTCACCCAGCCGCTCACCGGCGCCCAGCGCGACGCGATCGGCTGGCGCGGGCGGCAGGGCCTGGGCGACAGCGCCAACCGCTTCCACTACTTCCGGCTCACCGCCGACCAGCGCATCCTGTGGGGCGGCTACGACGCGGTCTATCCACGCGGCGGCCGGATGAGCACCGACCACGACCACCGCCCCGAGACCTACCGCACCCTGGCCCGGCACTTCTTCACCTGCTTCCCGCAGCTCGAAGGGCTCGCCTTCAGCCACGCCTGGGGCGGCGCCATCGACACCTGCACCCGCTTCTCCGCCTTCTTCGGCACCGCCTGGTCCGGCCGGGTCGGGTACGCGGCCGGCTACACCGGGCTCGGGGTCGGCGCCAGCCGCTTCGGCGCCGAGGTGATGCTCGACCTGCTGGCCGGCGAGGCCACCGAGCGCACCCGGCTCGACATGGTGCGCAGGAAGCCGCTGCCCTTCCCGCCCGAGCCCTTCGCCTCCGCCGGGATCGGCCTGACCCAGTGGTCGCTGGCCCGCGCCGACCGCTCCGAGGGCCGGCGCAATCTGTGGCTGCGCACCATGGACCGCGCCGGGCTCGGCTTCGACAGCTGACGCCGGGAGGCGGTGTGAGCCGCCTCGCTACCGACGAGTAGCGAAACCCGCGTAATAGCGGACCGCCCGCGCCCTCTCTCCCGTGACAGCAGTCGTCACGCGGTAGAAGGAGGGGCCGGCATGGGCAGCGCCGGAGCGAAGAGTGCGGTCGAGTGGTTGGTGTCGGTGGCGCAGGACCCGGAGGGCGCCCGCTGGGAATGGGAGCGCAATCCGCTCGGGGTGGTGCTGCTGCCCGCCGGGCGGATGTGGGACGTGCTGATCCTCGGCAGCGAGCTGGGCTATCCCACCCTGGACGTCCTCACCCGGCTGGTGGGCCGGCCGGGCCCGGTGCTCGCCGACTTCGGCGACGCCCGGATCGGTTTCTTCGTCCCGCCGGGCACCGCGGCGCGCTGGCTGGGCACCGGCGTACGGGCCGTGGGCCGCGGGACCTGGATCGTGGTGCCCTATCCGGGGCGGCCCACCGGCGGGGTGCGCTGGCTGGTGCCGCCGGACGGCACCGGGCACCTCACCGACCCGGTGGTGCTCGAACTGGCCATGCACGAGGCGGCGGCGCAACTGGCCGGGGGCTGACCCGGCCCGGGGCGCCGGCGTTGACGCCCTGTAAGGCGGATCCGGTGTCCGCCGACAGCGTGGTGCTTGTGAGCCGGCGGCCGTGTGGCGACACTGGCGGGGACGACGACGGAAGGGTCATCCCCGTGACGAGCCCCCAGCACATCACCCACTGGATCGCCGGCCGCCCCTGGACCGGCACCGCCGAGCGGCGCGGCGACGTCTACGACCCCGCCACCGGTGAGGTCGGCGCGCAGGTCGACTTCGCCGCGGACGACGTCGTCGACCAGGCGGTCAGCGCCGCGCTCGACGCCTTCGGCCAGTGGCGGCACGCCTCGGTCGCCAAGCGGTCCTCGGTCCTCTTCGCCTTCCGCGAGCTGCTCAACGCCCGCACCGAGGAACTGGCCGCGATCATCGTCGCCGAGCACGGCAAGGTGCACTCCGACGCCCTCGGCGAGATCGCCCGCGGCCTGGAGGTCGTCGAGTACGCCTGCGGCATCCCGCACCTGCTCAAGGGCGGCTTCACCGAGCAGGCGTCCAGCGGCATCGACGTCTACTCCATCCGGCAGCCGCTCGGCCCGGTCGCGGTCATCTCGCCGTTCAACTTCCCGGCGATGGTCCCGATGTGGTTCTTCCCGCTCGCGATCGCCGCCGGCAACACCGTGGTCGTCAAACCGTCCGAGAAGGACCCCTCCGCGGCGAACTTCCTGGCCGGCCTGTGGCGCGAGGCCGGGCTGCCCGACGGCGTCTTCAACGTCGTCCACGGCGACAAGCCCACCGTCGACCGGCTGCTGGAGCACCCCGACATCAAGGCGGTCTCCTTCGTCGGCTCCACGCCGATCGCCCGCTACGTCTACGAGACGGCGACGCGCTACGGCAAGCGCGTCCAGGCCCTCGGCGGCGCCAAGAACCACATGCTCGTGCTGCCCGACGCCGACCTCGACCTGGCCGCGGACGCCGCCGTCAACGCCGGATTCGGCGCCGCGGGGGAGCGCTGCATGGCGGTGTCGGTCCTGGTCGCCGTGGACCCGGTCGGCGACGACCTGGTCGAGCGGATCAGGCAGCGCATCGCCCGCCTCACCGTGGGACCCGGCTGCGCGCCCGGCTCCCAGATGGGGCCGCTGGTCACCGGCGCCCACCGCGACAAGGTCACCTCCTACCTGGACGCGGGCGTCGCCGACGGCGCTGACCTGGTCGTCGACGGCCGCAAGCACCCGCTGTCCGACGACGCCGCCGACAGCGGCTTCTGGCTCGGCCCGACCCTCTTCGACCAGGTACGCCCCGGCATGTCCGTCTACGACGACGAGATCTTCGGCCCGGTGCTCTCCGTGGTCCGCGTGGCGAGCTACGACGACGGCCTCGCCCTGATCAACGCCAACCCCTACGGCAACGGCACCGCGCTGTTCACCAACGACGGCGGCGCCGCCCGCCGCTTCCAGCACGAGGTCGAGGTCGGCATGGTCGGCATCAACGTGCCCATCCCGGTGCCCGTCGCCTACTACTCCTTCGGCGGCTGGAAGTCCTCGCTCTTCGGCGACACCCACGCCTACGGCGAGGACGGCGTGAAATTCTTCACCCGCGGCAAGGCCGTCACCCAGCGCTGGCTCGACCCGTCACACGGCGGAATCAACCTCGGATTCCCCACCAACAGCTGAACCCCCGGCGGCGCGCGCGGCCCTGTCGGCCGCCCGCGCCGCCGCCGTACGCACCACTGCCTCAGCCGCCGCGACCGCCGACAGCAGCGCCGCCACCAGGCACCAGCTGGCCACGACGTCCAGCGGCCAGTGGTAGCCGTGCCACACCAGGGCCGCGCCCACCGCGGCGGCCAGCAGCACCGCCGCCGCGGCCACCGTCCGGCGCACCCACGTACGCCGGACGAAGGGCAGCACCAGCAGCGCCGCCGCACCGATCGCGACCGACGAGGTCGCCGTGTGCCCCGAGGGGAAGAAACCCGCGTAGCCGTTCGGCCCCAGGTGCACCTTGCCGGGGGCGGCCCTGCCCACCGCCGACTTCACACCGCCGACGACCAGCGGCACCGCCGCCATGGCCACGGCGGCGGTCAGCGGCGGCAGCCACCACAGCGGCCGGCCGCCCACCTTGCCGCGTACACCGGCGTACAGCACCGCCGCCAGCAGCAGCGGCACCGCGATCTGCACATTGCCGAGGTCGGAGAGCGCCTGCGCCGTGCCGCTCAGCGCCGGACGCGCCGCCGAGGCGCGCTGGAACCAGCCGAGCACCGCCCAGTCCCGGTCCACCAGCGGCCCGTTGTCCGACACCTGCCAGGTGATCAGGACGAAAAGGGCGACGCCGGCACAGAAGGCCGCGGCGAGCGCGATCAGCGGCCGGACAGCAGAACGCCGCCCCGGAACAGGGGGGAGAGTTCCGGGGCGGCCATGACGATCGCCGTACCGCGCGTCCCGGGGGGTGTGGGACGAGCGGCGGACCGATCGGCGAGGTGTGCCGGGGCCACCATCGGACCCGGCGATTTCGTGCGCGAGGGCACTGCCGTGCCGGTGACGGGGAATCACCGGCCCGTTGTCACTCGTCGCCGACTCCTCCGGAGCCGGCCCCGAGCGGGGTGTTCTGGTGAAACCGTACGTCACGCCGAGGGACGCAGGGCGCCCGATCACCCCTCCGCCATCAGGCCCCCACACGTTCTTCACGAGCCCCGCTTCCTGCCGCACCTCACACCCCGGCGAAGGCCTCCTCGATGATGTCGAGACCCTCGTTCAACAGATCCTCCCCGATCACCAGCGGCGGCAGAAAGCGAAGCACGTTGCCGTACGTCCCACAGGTGAGCACCACCAAGCCATTTGCATGACACGCTTTGGCCACCGCGGTCGTCAGCGCCGGGTCCGGCTCCGTCGTTCCGGGCCGCACCAGCTCGACCGCGATCATGGCGCCGCGCCCGCGGACCTCGCCGATCGCCGGGTACTTCTCCTGCAGCGCCCGCAGCCGGGCCGTCATGACCTCGCCGATCCGCCGCGCCCGGGCGGGCAGGTCCAGCTTCTTCATCGTCTCGATCGCGCCCAGCGCCGCGGCGCAGGCCACCGGGTTGCCGCCGTAGGTGCCGCCCAGGCCGCCCGAGTGGGCCGCGTCCATGATCTCCGCCCGCCCGGTGACCGCGGCCAGCGGCAGGCCGCCCGCGATGCCCTTCGCGGTGGTCACCAGGTCCGGCACCACACCCTCGTCCTCGCACGCGAACCACTGCCCGGTCCTGCAGAAGCCGGTCTGGATCTCGTCCGCCACGAAGACGATCCCGTTGTCCTTGGCGAACTGCGCCATCCGGGGCAGGAAGCCCTTCGCCGGCTCGATGAAGCCGCCCTCGCCCGCGATCGGCTCGATCACGATCGCCGCGACGTGCTCGGCGCCGATCTGCTTGGTGATGATGTCGATCGCCTGCGCCGCGGCCTCCTCGGCCGCGTTCTCGGGACCGGTCAGCCAGCGGTAGCCGTACGCCAGCGGCACCCGGTAGACCTCGGGCGCGAACGGGCCGAAGCCCTCCTTGTACGGCATGTTCTTCGCCGTCAGCGCCATCGTCAGGTTGGTGCGACCGTGGTAGCCGTGGTCGAAGACCACGACCGCCGGGCGCTTGGTGTAGGCGCGGGCGATCTTCACCGCGTTCTCCACCGCCTCGGCGCCGGAGTTGAACAGCGCGGACTTCTTGGCGTGGTCGCCGGGGGTGAGCGCGTTCAGCTGCTCGGCGACCTCCACGTAGCCCTCGTAGGGCGTGATCATGAAGCAGGTGTGGGTGAAGTCGGCCAGCTGCTCGGTGGCCCGGCGCACCACCTCGGGCGCGCTGTTGCCCACCGACGTCACCGCGATGCCCGACCCGAAGTCGATCAGCCGGTTGCCGTCCACGTCCTCGACCACTCCGCCGCCGGCCCGCCGCACGAACACCGGCAGCGTCACCCCCACCCCGTCGGCGACCGCCGCGGACTTCCTGGCCAGCAACTCCTGCGACTTCGGCCCCGGCACGGCGGTGACCAGCCTGCGCTCCTGCGGCAATTCGCTCATGACGGGCATTCTCCTCAAGCTGCTCGACAGCGCTCCATCCGGACGCCCCCCGAGGCTAGGCCGCCCCACCCGCCCCCCGCATACGCCGAACGGTCACACTCCCCGGCGGGTCTTCGCCGGATCGTCCAGTGCCAACGCCTCCGGCGGCGGGCGCGGGGGCGGGGGCTGGGGGTCCGCCGTGCCGGGGTGCCGGGTGCCGGGTGCCGGGTGCCGGCGTGCGGCCAAGATCCTTTCGTTGGGCGTAGCGGCTCGACTACATTGTGCGCATCGGCGGCGACGAGGGGCAGACGCGCCATGGATGCCATGGATTACGAGGGCACACAACGCTACGGCCAAGGGCGGCCGGGCGCCGGTCCGCCCATCCCACCGTCCACGCCACCGAGGCCGACCAGCCCCGTCCCCCGTCCGACCGTGCCTCCGCCGATGCCGGCCAAGGCCCCGCCTGCCTCGGCCCTGGAAGCCTGGCTGCGCACCCCGCGCGCGGCGGACGCGCCCGGCATCTACGGGTTCGGGCACACACCGCGCCCCAAGCCCGACCCCCGTCAGCTGCCCGCCAGACGGCTGCTCGGCGGCGCACTGCTCAGCCTGCTGGTCGGACTGCTGGTCTGGTCGATGTTCCGGGACGGCTACTTCGACTTCTGGATCTGGCCGGCGATATGGGTCACGCCCGACCACTGGCGCAGCGGCGCGGGCGGCGACACCAACGCCTTCAACGCCGTCACCCGCGTCTGGGCGGTGGTGTGCACCCTGGTCCTCGCCTGGATCTGCGCCAGGGTCGGGAACTGGGGCCAGGTGTGGCGCCGCTTCGTGACGCCCGCGCTGCGCAAGCTCATCGATGAGCCCGACGGCCCCACCGCTGCCGCCGACGCCGGTGTGCCCGACCTCGTGGAGTGGCCGGAGCTGCGCGCGGCGCAGCGGCACGCCCTCGCCGACCGGCTCGCCGCCGAGGTGCGCACCGGCCGGATGAACGACGTCGACTACACCCGGATCCGCCGCGCCTGGGGCGGGGTGCTGGCCGACCCCGGCAGGCTCGGCGCCTTCACCGACCAAGTGCTGCGCGACGGCGGCGAGGCCTGCGGCCATCCGTCGGGTGCCAGGGACGTCCCCTACCGCGGTGCGCCCCACGACCTGCTGACCCGGCAGGTGCGGATCGGCCGTGGCATCGACGACGACCGCAACCCGTACCAGCACCGCGGGTCCGCCATCGCGCTCGATCCGACGCTGCTGGGCACCGGGCTGCTCGCGGTGGGCCCCTCCGGCTCGGGCAAGACCCGCCAGGTGATGCGGCCGGTCGCGGAATCGCTCTGCCTCCAGGCGCTGGCGGGACAGGCCGCGGTAGTGGCTGTCGGAGCGGCCGGAGCCGACCTCGGCCCCGCCGACGCCTACGACGTGGTCATCTCCCTCGCCGACCCGGCGTCCCGCTACGACCTCGAC
The DNA here is from genome assembly GCF_036227245.1 of Streptomyces sp. NBC_01477. Classification (GTDB taxonomy): domain Bacteria; phylum Actinomycetota; class Actinomycetes; order Streptomycetales; family Streptomycetaceae; genus Actinacidiphila. Next base: position 2,431,660 of record NZ_CP109445.1, on the reverse strand, counting down.
CTGTACGGCACCGACGACCCCGACGCGGCGGCCGGGACGCTCGCGGAAGCGCTGATCGACGCGCAGAGCGGTGGCGGCACCGGGGACGTACGCCGGGCGACGACCGCACTCAGCCAGATCCTCGGCCCTTACCTCGCCGCGCGCGGCCGCTTCCCCGCCATCCCCGAACTGCGCGAACTGCTCGACGGCACCCCGCATGCCTTCGCCGCCCTGCGCGACGCGCTCGACGCTGCCGGAGCGCCGGGGATGGCGAGGGAACTGGACGCCCGTGAACGGCAGACCGCCCAGCGCGGCGACATCGGCCCGCTGCTCGCCGACCGGGTCTCGCTGCTCGACCGGCCCGCCTTCGCCGGATTCTTCGATGTGACGGGCCGCTCCCGGCCCTTCTCCATGCGCGCCCTCGAACACCCGGTGCGGGTCCGTATCGACCTGCCCCAGCACGGCCACGCCGAGGCCGCCCGGATCCTGGTCAGGCTGGTGCTCGCCCAGTTCACGGCGGCGGCCGTCGCGCGGCGCGACAGGTCGCTCTTCGCCTGCCTGGTGCTGGACGACGCCGCCCACACGATCACGCAGGAGTCGGTGCGCGGGCTGGCGCGGCTGCGCTCGGCGAACGCCGGGGTCGTGATGGCCCTGCGGACGCTGGACGACGTGCCGGAGGCCCTGCGGACGGCGCTGCTCGGCGTGATGGGCTGCCGGATGGCGATGTCCGGGGTGACCACCTGGGACGGGAAGCGTTTCGCCGAGGCGTGGGGGACCACCTGGGTGGAGACCAGGGACATCACCCGGACTCCTGACCAGTCCGGCGGTCTGCCCAGGCGGCTCAGCCGCGGTGTGCGGAAGCTGTTCACCGGAGAAGCCGTCACCACCGAGTCGGTGACCGTCAGGGAAGTGGAGCGGGAGCGGTGGTCCGCTTCGGATCTGGCGCATGCGGTGCCGGCCGGGCACGCGGTGCTGTCGTTGACGGCCACGACCGGGGAGCACGCGCCGCCGATCCTGCTGGACCTGCGGGGGTGAAGGGGGGCTCACGGGGCGGCTCGCGGTGAGCGGTGCGGCACAATTGACAGGGGCGACCATTCCCGGTCGGCCGAAATCCAGCGATTGCCGGTATCTGGTCGTATGCCCCTCACCCTCGCCTCCCTCGTGCACCACTCGGCGCTCAAGCTGACCGTCCTCGCCGGCAAGGACCGGCTGGACTCGGAGGTGCGCTGGGTGCACACCAGCGAACTGGACGACCCGGGTCCGTATCTCGACGGCGGCGAGCTGCTGCTCACCACCGGGCTCAAGCTGGAGGTCGGCGACCCCAAGTCGATGCGCGGCTATGTACGGCGGCTGACCGAGGCCAAGGTCGTCGGGCTGGGCTTCGGCGTGGGGGTCGGGCACGACATGGTGCCCGACGCCCTGGTGGAGGCGGCCACGCAGGCCGGGCTGCCGCTGCTCGAAGTGCCCCGCAAGACGCCCTTCATCGCGATCAGCAAGACCGCGTCCGCGGCGCTCGCGGCCGACCGCTACAAGGCGGTGACCGCGGGCTTCGAGGCCCAGCGGGAACTGACCAGGGCCGCGCTGGCCGCCGACGGCACCGCTGCGCTGCTGTCCCGGCTGGCCGCCCACCTCGACGGCTGGGCCGCGCTCTACGACGCCTCGGGCGCGGTGCTGGCCGCCGCCCCGGACTGGGCGGGCCGCCGCGCCGCCCGGCTGGCGGGCGAGATCGACCGGCTGCGGGACATCCAGGGGCCGGCCGGCGCCGCCGTCGCGGGCGGGGCGGGCAGCGAGGACCGGGTCGAGATCCAGTCGCTGGGCACCGGGCGCCGCCCGCGCGGCTATCTCGCGGTCGGCACCGAGGAGCGCCTCGACACCTCCGCGCGCTACGTCGTGCACGCCGCCGTCGCCCTGCTGACGCTGTCGCTGGAGCAGTCCCGCACCCTCCAGGACGCGCACACCCGGCTGGCCGCCGCGCTGCTGCGGATGCTGCTCGCCGGTGAGACCGGGCACGCCCGCAGCGTGGCGGGCGCGCTCTACCGCACGCTGCTCGAACACCCGGTGCGGGTGCTGATCGCCGAGCCCTCGGACGCCCAGCGCGGGCCCGAGGCGCTCGCGAGGCTGGCGGAGCGCGTCGACTCCGCCGCCGCCCGCTCGGGCGACCCGCTGCTGGCGATCCAGGACGGTACGCGGCTGGTCGTGCTGGCCGCCCGGGACGCCACCGCGCTGGCCGCCGCCGCCGACCTGGCGGAGGCCGAGGACGCGCTCGCCGCGGGGCTGTCGGCGGCCGTAACGCCCGAGGAGGTGCCCGAGGCGCACCGGCAGGCCGAGCGGGCGCTGGCCGTCGCGGTCCGCAGGGGCCGCAACCTGGTCGAGCACGGCGAGGTCGGCGCCGGGTCGGTGGTGCCGCTGCTGGCCGAGGACGCCGTGCGCGCCTTCGCCGAGGGCCTGCTGCGGCCGCTGCGCGAGCACGACGCCACCTCGCGCGGCGACCTGGTCGCCTCGCTGCACGCCTGGCTGTCGCACCACGGCCAGTGGGACGCCGCCGCGGCCGACCTCGGTGTGCACCGGCACACCCTGCGCTACCGGATGCGGCGGGTCGAGGAGATCCTCGGCCGCTCCCTGGACGACCCGGACGTCCGGATGGAACTGTGGCTGGCCATCAAGACCGAGGCCGAGGCCCACTCGTGACACCGGCGGACGGCGCGTTGTGCCTTACCGGCCGTGCCGCCACCGTGTCCGCCCTCTGACACCCGCGGAAGACGCGCCGGGATCACCCCCCCGCCCGCACCGCCGCAGGTCCGAGGCCCGCCTCCGGCACCCCGCGGACAGCGCCTTACGGCGCCGGCGGCGCCTCCGCGTCGGGTGCGGGGGCAGGGGCGGCGGCGCGGCGGGCCGCGAGGTCCCAGGACAGCCGTACGGTCAGCCCCGCCTCCGTGCCTGCCTCGGCGATGACGCCGAGCAGCTGGCCCGACTTCACGGCGAGCTTGAGGCCGAACTCGACCTCGAAGGCGTCGGGGGAGCCCGCGGCGCCGCCCTCGGCGATGGTCTGCGCGGCCCAGCGGCCGATGCCGCGTACGGTATCCCGCACGCCTTCCAGCGTGAGGGTGACCGCCGAGCCCATCGCGGCGGCCCGGGAGCGTACGCCGATGTCGTCATAGGCGCCGGTCTCGTCGGGGTGCTGGAAAGGCACCTCGCCGACGATCTCCGCCTCCACCGTCGAGCCGTCGTCCAGTGCGATCGTGACCGTCTGCGCCATCGCCCGTCCCCTCCCCGTGCCGGGGCGCCAGGATAGAGGCAGCGACCGCCTCCGGGTGCGGGTTCCGGCTCTCACGACCCCGGAAGGGCGCAGGACGGCGCTGGCCATTCCGTAGCGTGCGGGCGTACGCGTACTCCGCCGTGGACAACGTGCCGCGCCGCCGCCCGCGCCTACCGTGACAGGGAGCGACACCCGCGACAGAAGGGCGGAACCCCCGTGACGACCGCAGCTCCGTACGCGTTCTGGCTGGCGGGCCGCCAGGCCACCGGCACGGACTCCTTCGATGTGACGAGCCCCTGGGACGGCGCCCTGGTCGGCCGGGTGAGCGTGCCGGACGACGCGCAGGTCGAGGAGGCGGTCGCGGCGGCGGTCGCGGCGGAGCCGGCGTTCTCGGCGACGCCCGCGCATGTGCGGGCCGCCGCGCTCGACCACGTCTCGAAGCGGCTGGCCGAGCGCGCCGAGGAGATCGCCCGGCTCATCACCGCGGAGAACGGCAAGCCGCTGAAGTGGTCGCGGGGCGAGGTCGGCCGTGCGGTGTCGGTCTTCCGCCTGGCCGCCGAGGAGGCCCGCCGCTTCAATTCCGGCGAGATGCAGCGGCTGGACACCGACCAGGGCGGGGTGGGGCGGCTCGCGCTGACCCGGCGCTTCGGGCGCGGCACCGTGCTGGGCATCGCACCGTTCAACTTCCCGCTGAACCTGGTGGCGCACAAGGTCGCCCCGGCCCTCGCGGTCGGGGTGCCGATCATCCTCAAGCCCGCCCCCGCGACCCCGCTGTCGGCGCTGCTGCTCGGCGAGATCCTGGCCGAGGCCGAGGGGCTGCCGGCCGGCTCCTGGAGCGTGCTGCCGGTGCCCAACGACCGGATGCCCGCGCTGGTGCGGGACCCGCGGCTGCCGGTGATCTCCTTCACCGGCTCCGACACCGTGGGCCACGCCATCGCCGACTCGGTGCCGCGCAAGCACGTCACCCTCGAACTCGGCGGCAATGCGGCGGCCGTGGTGCTCGCCGACTGGTCCTCGGAGGCCGACCTGGACTGGGCGGCCGGCCGGATCGCCACCTTCGCCAACTACCAGGGCGGCCAGTCCTGCATCTCGGTGCAGCGGGTCATCGCCGACGCGGCAATATACGACGCCCTGGCCGAGCGCATCGTCGCCAAGGTCCGCGAGCAGGTCACCGGCGACCCGGCGGACGGCGCCACCGACGTCGGCCCGCTGGTCAGCGAAGCCGCGGCCATACGTGTCGGGCAGTGGGTGGACGACGCCGTCGGCAAGGGAGCCAAGCTGCTGGCCGGCGGGACCCGCGACGGGGCGACCTACGCCCCGACCGTGCTGGCCGACCTGCCCGCCGACGCGGTGCTGGCCACCGAGGAGGCCTTCGGCCCGGTCCTGTCACTGCATCGGGTCAACGGCGCCGAGGAGGCCTTCGCGGCCGTCAACGACTCCCGCTTCGGCCTGCAGACCGGCGTCTTCACCCACGATCTGCAACTGGCCTTCCGCGCCCACCGCGAGCTGGAGGTCGGCGGTGTGGTCATCGGCGACGCGCCCTCCTACCGCGCCGACCAGATGCCCTACGGCGGGGTCAAGGACTCCGGCACCGGGCGCGAGGGCGTGAAGTACGCGATGGACGACTACACCTACGAGCGCGTCCTGGTGCTCACCGGCCTCGACCTGTGACCGCCGGCCGCGGCGGGTGACCGCCCGCCGCGGCGGCCCGGGGCGGCCGGGCCTCGACGGGTGCGTCCGGTCCCGGCGGGTGACCGCCCGCTGCGGCCCGCGGCCCGCCGCGGCGGGCCGAGCGCTGACGGCTCGTCTGGTGGGGTCGGCGGAAATCGGGTAGTACGGACTGGTAGCACCGGTCAGTAGCCGGCTACCCGGAGGTGACGCAACCGTGTCCGCACCCGTCGCAACACGCAAGGTCTCCGAACGCGAGGCACGCCAGGTGGCCGAGGCCGCCCGTGAGCGGGACTGGCACCGGCCGAGTTTCGCCAAGGAGCTCTTCCTCGGCCGCTTCCGCCTCGACCTGATCCACCCGCACCCGCTCCCGGCGCCGGAAGCCGTCGCCAAGGGCGAGGAGTTCCTCGCCCGGCTGCGGGAGTTCTGCGAGACCTCGATCGACGGCGCCAGGATCGACCGCGAGGCGCGCATCCCGGACGAGACGATCGTGGGCCTGAAGGAGCTGGGCGCCCTCGGGATGAAGATCGACCCCGCCTACGGCGGTCTCGGCCTCACCCAGGTGTACTACAACAAGGCGCTGGCCCTGGTCGGCACCGCGAGCCCCGCGGTCGGCGCGCTGCTGTCCGCGCACCAGTCGATCGGCGTGCCGCAGCCGGTGAAGATGTTCGGCACCGACGAGCAGAAGCAGGCGTTCCTGCCGCGCTGCGCCCGTACCGACATCAGCGCCTTCCTGCTCACCGAGCCCGACGTCGGCTCCGACCCCGCCCGGCTGGCCACCACCGCGGTCCCCGACGGCGACGACTACGTGCTGGACGGCGTGAAGCTGTGGACCACCAACGGCGTCATCGCCGACCTGCTGGTCGTGATGGCCCGGGTGCCCGCCTCGGAGGGCCGCAAGGGCGGCATCAGCGCCTTCGTGGTCGAGGCCGGGAGCGAGGGCATCACCGTCGAGAACCGCAACGCCTTCATGGGCCTGCGCGGCCTGGAGAACGGCGTCACCCGCTTCCACCAGGTGCGGGTCCCGGCCGCGAACCGGATCGGCCCCGAGGGCGCGGGCCTGAAGATCGCCCTGACCACCCTCAACACCGGCCGCCTCTCGCTGCCCGCGGGATGCGTCGGCGCTGCCAAGTGGTGCCTGAAGATCGCCAGGGAATGGTCCGCGGCCCGCGAGCAGTGGGGCAAGCCGATCGCCGAGCACGAGGCCGTCGGCGCCAAGATCGCCTACATCGCCGCCACCACCTTCGCGCTGGAGGCCGTGCTCGACCTGTCCTCGCAGATGGCCGACGAGGAGCGCAACGACATCCGGATCGAGGCCGCCCTCGCCAAGCTCTACGGCTCCGAGGCCGCCTGCCGGATCGCCGACGAGCTGGTCCAGATCCGCGGCGGCCGGGGCTTCGAGACCGCCGACTCGCTGGCCGCCCGCGGCGAGCGGGCCGTACCCGCCGAGCAGCTGCTGCGCGACGTGCGGATCAACCGGATCTTCGAGGGCTCCACCGAGATCATGCACCTGCTGATCGCCCGGGAGGCCGTCGACGCCCACCTGTCGGTGGCCGGCGACCTCATCGACCCGGACGCCTCGCTCGGCGACAAGGCCAAGGCGGGCGCCAGGGCCGGCGGCTTCTACGCCAAGTGGCTGCCCAAGCTCGTCGCGGGACCCGGGCAGCTGCCGAACGCGTACGCCGAATTCGACGGCCTCGCCCCGCACCTGCGCTATGTCGAGCGCAGCGCGCGCAAGCTCGCCCGCTGCACCTTCTACGCCATGTCGCGCTGGCAGGGCCGGATGGAGACCAAGCAGAACTTCCTGGCCCGCATCGTGGACATCGGCGCCGAGCTGTTCGCGATGAGCGCCGCCTGCGTGCGCGCCCAGCACCTCGCGGCCGGCAGCGACCACGGCCCGCAGGCGCGCCGGCTCGCCGACACCTTCTGCCGGCAGGCGCGGGTGCGCACCGACGAGCTGTTCGCCCGGCTGTGGACCAACACCGACAGCGCCGACCGGGCCCTGACCGAGGCGGTGCTCCGCGGCGACACCCAGTGGCTGGAAGCGGGCATCGTCGACCCCAGCAGGGACGGCCCCTGGATCGCCGAGACCGGGCCCGGCCCCTCCAAGAGCGCCGACGTGCACCGACCCGTGCACTGAGCAGGACCGCGGCTGCGCGCCGTCCACAGCCTGTGCGGGGCAGTGGACGGCGCACAGCTTCCGCACGACACAATGGCCCCATGACGGATGCCCTCGCAGACCCGCACTACCGCCCGTACGCCACCAACGCCCCGGCGGACGGCCCCCGCGACATCGTGATCCTCGGCTCGACCGGCTCGATCGGCACCCAGGCCATCGACGTGGTGCTGCGCAACCCGGACCGCTTCCGCGTCACCGCGATCTCCGCGGCCGGCGGCCGGGTCGCCCTGCTCGCCGAGCAGGCCCACCAGCTGCGGGTACGGACGGTCGCCGTCGCCGACGAGGCCGCCGTCGGCCCGCTGCGCGAGGCGCTCACGGCTCTGTACGGGCCGGGTGCCGCGCTGCCCGGGATCATCGCGGGACCCGAGGCCGCCACCGAGGCCGCGGCGCTCGAATGCCACTCCGTGCTCAACGGCATCACCGGCTCGATCGGGCTGCGGCCGACGCTCGCCGCGCTGCGGGCCGACCGGGTGCTGATCCTGGCCAACAAGGAGTCGCTGATCGTCGGCGGGCCCCTGGTGAAGGCGCTCGCCAGGCCCGGCCAGATCGTGCCCGTCGACTCCGAGCACTCCGCCCTCTTCCAGGCGATGCTGGGCGGCCGCCGCCAGGAGGTGCGCAAGCTGCTCGTCACCGCGTCCGGCGGCCCCTTCCGCGGCCGCAGCAGGGCGGAACTGGAGTCGGTCACACCCGCCGACGCGCTCGCCCACCCCACCTGGGCCATGGGTCCGGTCATCACCGTCAACTCCGCGACCCTCGTCAACAAGGGCCTTGAGGTGATCGAGGCGCATCTGCTCTACGACGTCCCCTTCGACCGGATCGAGGTCGTCGTCCACCCCCAGTCGTACATCCACTCCATGGTGGAATTCGTCGACGGCTCCACAATTGCGCAGGCCAGCCCGCCCGACATGCGGATGCCGATCGCCCTGGGCCTGGGCTGGCCCGACCGGGTGCCGGACGCCGCACCGGCCTTCGACTGGTCGAGGGCGTCGACATGGGAGTTCTTCCCGCTGGACGAGGACGCCTTCCCGTCGGTCGCACTGGCCCGCCATGTGGGTAGCCTCGGGGGCACCGCACCCGCGGTGTTCAACGCCGCCAACGAGGAGTGCGTCGACGCCTTCCTCGCCGGCCGGCTGCCGTTCACCGGGATCGTGGACACCGTCGCGAAGGTCGTCGAGGAGCACGGCACTCCCGAGTCGGGAACTTCGCTGACGGTCGAGAACGTCCTCGAAGCGGAGGCCTGGGCACGCGCCCGGGCCGTGGAACTGGCCCGGACTTCGGAGGCAACAGGGGTATGACCGCTCTCATGACGGTCCTCGGCATAGTGGTTTTCGCCGTGGGCCTGATGGTCTCCATCGCCTGGCACGAGCTGGGCCACCTCTCCACGGCCAAGCTGTTCAAGATCCGCGTGCCGCAGTACATGGTGGGGTTCGGCCCGACCGTGTGGTCCCGCAAGAAGGGCGACACGGAATACGGCTTCAAGGCCATCCCGCTCGGCGGCTACATCCGCATGATCGGGATGTTCCCGCCCGGCGAGGACGGCCGGATCACCGCCCGCTCCACCTCACCGTGGCGCAGCATGATCGAGGACGCCCGCTCCGCCGCGTTCGAGGAGCTGCAGCCGGGCGACGAGACGCGGCTGTTCTACACGCGCAAGCCGTGGAAGCGCGTCATCGTGATGTTCGCCGGACCCTTCATGAACCTGATCCTGGCCTTCGCGCTGGCGCTCGCGGTCTTCATGGGCATCGGCATCGCCAAGCAGACCACGGTGGTCAGCTCGGTCAGCGACTGCGTGATCTCGCAGGCCGACACCGCCAAGCGCAACCCGGACAACCCCTGCCTGGCCGCCGACCCCGTCGCACCCGCCAAGACCGCAGGCTTCCTGCCCGGCGACAAGTTCCTGGAATTCAACGGCCGCCCGGTCAAGGACTGGGCCGAGCTGTCCAAGGACATCAGGACCGGCGCGGGCCCCGCCACCATCGTGGTGGAGCGCAACGGCCGGCAGGTCACCCTGCACCCGGTGATCACCACCAACGTCGTCGCGAAGACCGACAGCCACGGCGACGTGCAGGACGGCACCGTGACCGCCGGCTTCCTCGGCTTCAGCCCGGCCAGCCACATCGAGCCGCTGGGCTTCACCAGCTCGGTCAGCCACATGGGCGACATGGCACGGCAGGGCGTCGACTCGCTGCTGCGGCTGCCGCAGCGCATCCCCGACCTGTGGCGGGCCACCTTCGACGGCGCCCCCCGCAAGGCGGACTCCCCGATGGGCGTGGTCGGGGCCGCCCGCGTCGGCGGCGAGGTCTTCTCGCTCCAGGAGCCGGCCATCGACCGGATCGCCACCATGGTGATGCTCGTCGCGGGCTTCAACCTGTCGCTGTTCCTCTTCAACATGCTGCCGCTGCTGCCGCTGGACGGCGGCCATGTGGCCGGCGCGCTGTGGGAGTCGTTCAGGCGGCACACGGCCCGGGTCTTCCGCAAGCCCGACCCCGGACCCTTCGACGTGGCCAAGCTCATGCCGGTCGCCTATATCGTGGCCGGAATCTTCGTGTCCTTCACTTTGCTCGTGCTGATCGCCGATGTGGTCAACCCGGTCAAACTCAGCTCGTAATGCCCTGAGCCGAGTGAGAGACGTGGGGCGGGTGCCGTAACCTCGAAGCGGAGCCCGCCCACGCCGGGACTTGTGTCACACCTTGGGGAAGCCACGCAGATGACCGCGATTTCGCTCGGTATGCCGGATGTTCCGACCAAGCTCGCCGAACGCCGCAAGAGCCGTCAGATCCAGGTGGGAACCGTCGCCGTCGGCGGCGACGCCCCGGTGTCCGTCCAGTCCATGACCACCACGCGCACCTCCGACATCGGCGCCACCCTCCAGCAGATCGCCGAGCTGACCGCTTCCGGCTGCCAGATCGTCCGGGTCGCCTGCCCGACGCAGGACGACGCGGACGCTCTTTCCACGATCGCCAGGAAGTCCCAGATCCCGGTCATCGCGGACATCCATTTCCAGCCGAAGTACGTCTTCGCCGCGATCGACGCCGGCTGCGCCGCGGTGCGGGTCAACCCGGGCAACATCAAGCAGTTCGACGACAAGGTGCGGGAGATCGCCAAGGCCGCCTCCGACGCGCGCATCCCGATCAGGATCGGCGTCAACGCCGGCTCGCTCGACCGCCGCCTGCTGGAGAAGTACGGCAAGGCCACCCCCGAGGCGCTGGCCGAGTCCGCGCTGTGGGAGGCGTCGCTGTTCGAGGAGCACGGCTTCCGCGACATCAAGATCTCGGTCAAGCACAACGACCCGGTCGTGATGGTCAACGCCTACCGGCTGCTCGCCCGGAAGTGCGACTACCCGCTGCACCTCGGGGTGACCGAGGCGGGCCCCGCCTTCCAGGGCACCATCAAGTCCGCCGTCGCCTTCGGCGCGCTGCTCGCCGAGGGCATCGGCGACACCATCCGCGTCTCCCTCTCGGCGCCGCCCGCCGAGGAGGTCAAGGTCGGCATCCAGATCCTGGAGTCGCTGAATCTGCGGCAGCGCCGCCTGGAGATCGTCTCCTGCCCGTCCTGCGGCCGCGCCCAGGTCGACGTCTACAAGCTCGCCGACCAGGTCACCGCCGGTCTTGAGGGCATGGAGGTGCCGCTGCGGGTCGCCGTCATGGGCTGCGTCGTCAACGGCCCCGGCGAGGCCCGCGAGGCCGACCTCGGTGTCGCCTCCGGCAACGGCAAGGGGCAGATCTTCGTCAAGGGCGAGGTCATCAAGACGGTGGCCGAGTCCAAGATCGTCGAGACGCTGATCGAGGAGGCGCTCAAGCTCGCCGAGCAGATGGAGAAGGACGGAGTGGCCTCCGGTGAACCCCAGGTGAGCATCTCCTGACCGGCGCGTTCCCGTCCCGCCCCGGGCCCGGTATCGGCGGGCGCGGGGCGTGGCACGCCCGTGCGAGGTAAAGTGCCCAGTCCATTCCCCGCCTGCACGAGCGGCCCAGAAGGCGAAAACGGTGAGGCGTCCACGTGCTGACCCACTCGACTGCCCGCGTCCTCGAACCCGGTGACCTCGACGCGGCGCTGGCCGTCCTGCACAGCGACCCGGTCGCCAACGCGTTCGTCACCTCCCGGGTCAATGTCGCCGGACTCGACCCGTGGCGGCTCGGCGGCGAGATGTGGGGCTGGTACGCGGCCGGCCGGCTCACCTCGCTGTGCTACGCCGGCGCCAACCTCGTACCGATCTGCGCCACCCCCGAGGCGGTCAGCGCCTTCGCGGAACGCGCCCGCAGGTCGGGCCGCCGCTGCTCGTCCATCGTCGGCCCCGCCGACGCCACCGCCGACCTGTGGGCCCGGCTCGAACCGCACTGGGGTCCCGCCCGCGAGGTCCGCCGCCACCAGCCGCTGATGACCACCCGCGCCCTGCCCGCCGACATCGCGCCCGACCCCCGGGTCCGGCGGGTCCGCAAGGACGAGATGGAGGTGATCATGCCGGCCTGCGTGGCGATGTTCACCGAGGAGGTCGGCGTCTCGCCGCTGGCCGGCGACGGCGGCCTGCTCTACCAGGCCCGGGTCGCCGAACTCGTCTCCACCGGGCGGGCGTTCGCCCGCATCGAGGACGGCGAGGTGGTCTTCAAGGCGGAGATCGGCGCCGTCACCCGCCACACCTGCCAGATCCAGGGCGTCTGGGTCGCCCCCTCCCACCGCGGCCGCCGGCTGTCCGAGTCCGGCATGGCCGCCGTGCTCCACTACGCCCTGCGCGACGTCGCCCCGGTGGTCAGCCTCTACGTCAACGACTTCAACGCCCCGGCCCGCGCCGCCTACCAGCGGGTGGGCTTCACCGAGGTCGGCGCCTTCATGTCGGTCCTGTTCTGAACCCCGGCCGCCCCGGGCACCGCACCGCGCCGCCACCGCCCCGGGCACCGCACCGCGCCGCCACCGCCCCGGACACCGCACCGCGCCGCCACCGCCCCGGACACCGATCCGGGCGGACCGAGAAAGGCAGTAATGTCGCCGCCCATGGAGAACGTGGTGGTCGGGACGAGCGATCTTGCCGCGCATGTCGATGAGGCGCTCGCCGTACAGGCACTCGCCTTCGGGCTCGGACCCGAGGAAGTGGCGATCAGGCGGCAGATCGTCCTGCGGCATCTGGCCTGTCCCGGGGCGCGGGCGCTGGCCGCGCGGACCGGGGACGGGCGGCTGGTCGGCTTCGTGTACGGGCTGCCCAACGACCGTACGCACTGGTGGTCCAGCGTCGTGCAGCCGTACCTGCGCCGGGAGGGCAACGACGGCTGGCTCGACGAGTCCTTCGTGATCACCGAACTGCATGTGCTGCCCGACTTCCAGAGCCGCGGCATCGGCCGCCGGCTGATCACCGCGATCACCGACACCGCCGCGGAACCGCGCAGCATCCTGTCCGCGATCGACGGCGACACCCCCGCCCGGCGGCTCTACCGCGCCCTGGGCTACCGCGACCTGGCCCGCCCGGTCCACTTCCCCAGCGCCTCCCGGCCGTACGCGGTGATGGGCGCCCCGCTGCCCCTGCCGCGCTGACCGCGGGGCGGCTACAGCCAGCTCGCGAACTCCAGCAGCAGCTCGCCGTCCTCGCGCCGGCCCGCCGACAGGCACCGGACGCCCGCCTCCACCGCGCGGAAGACCGCCCAGCCGCGCAGCCGGGCGGCGTCCACGTCGAGCGCCTCGGCGAGCTTCGCGATCCGCCGCCTGGCGGCGGCCCGGGCACCGGGCTGCGCCACCAGCGTCGAGAGCCGGTCCCTGGTCAGCCATGCCAGGTCGTACGCCCGCTCCCCGACCAGCGGCCTGGGGTCGATCGCCAGCCACGGCGTCCGCTCGCCCGCCAGCACATTGCCGTGGTGGTAGTCGCCGTGCAGCAGCACGCTCTCCACCGAGGCGGCCGAGTCCGCCAGTTCGGCCCGCGCCGCGAGTGCCTCGTCGATCAGCTGCCCGGCGTCCGCCGCGCCGGCCGCCGTACGCAGCTCCCGCAGCAGCGCGGCCTGCCCGCCGGTCGCCGTGGCGACCGTGCGGAAGGGGTGGTCACCGGCCGGCTGCACCCACAGCCGCTGGAGCACCGCCTCGGCCTCCAGCATCGCCTTGGCCTCGGCCAGCGAGCGCAGCGAGATGTCCGCGCGCAGCCGCTCCAGCAGCATCGCGCCCTCGGCCGGCTCCGCCCGCAGCAGCCGGGCCGCGCCGCGCCCGCCCCAGTGGGCGAGCGCCGCGTGCTCCTGCTCCGTCTCCTGGTTGACCATGCCGACCTTGAGCACCGCGGGCTCGCCGCCGGCCGTGCGGACCAGCACGACCATGCTGATCCGGCCGCCCGCCGCGACGACCCGCTCGGCGGTCAGCTCCCAGCGCTCCAGGCAGTCCGCCACCCGGCCGGGCAGCCGCGCCAGCCACGCCTGGCCCGCCTCGCCCTCCCAGGCGGTGACGCTGCGGACCAGCCGCTCGGGCGGTTCGAGGTGCGCTGCTGAACCCATCGCCTGCCCTGCCCTCCGTGCGGCTCCCGGCGCCCGGCGGCGGCGTTCAGCCGAACTCCGCCAGACCCGGGAAGGCTACGCTGCCGCCGCGCCATCGCACCGCCCGCACCGCCGCGTCCCGCATCGCACCGGCCGCGTCCCGCCGCAGGTCACCGATCGCGCTGCGCACCACGTCGCCGTAGGCGCCCGCCACCCGGTCCTCGACGTACGCCGCGAGCCGTTCCGCGGCCGCCGCGTCGGAGACGGCGAAGGGCAGCTCGTAGCCGGCCGCGGTGGTCACCGGGGACGCACCGAGGTCGGCGACCGTACGCGCCAGGCTGTCGCGGCGCGCACGGTGGGCGTCGTAGCCCTGCTGCGCCTCGGCCTGCCTGCTGCCGGTCAGGTGGCCGCCGACGACCCCGTAGCCGTACACCGCGGCGTGCTCGGCGGCGAGCGCCGCCTGCACCGCGTCGATGACCGCGTTCATGCCCCGTCCGTCCCCTCGTTCGTCGGCCGCCCGCCGGCCCGGGTGCCGAGCAGCGCGGCATGGCCCGCGCCGGCCGCCGCGACCGAGGCCATCAGCCGGGCCAGCCCGCCGGGCACGGTCAGTACGGTGGCGGCCCTGCGGTCGGCCAGGGAGCGTTCCGCGGCGGCGAGTGCCGCCAGCGTCTTCGCGGTGGTGGCCGGCGCCGCGGTCGCCGCCGGGACGGGCGCGGTGGGCGCCTTGCCGCCGAAGGCCTCGATGTGCCGGACGACCTCGGCCCGCAGCGGCCGCAGCCGGGCGGCGAGCGAGGGGTGCGCGGCCGCGGCGGCGTCGTAACGCCCGATCAGATCCGTGCTGTCGCGCACCGCCTGCGCCTGCTCCGCCACCCCGGGGAGCGACGCGGGGGCCTTGTCCGACGGCCCGCCGGACGGTCCGTCAGCGCCCTTCGCGCACCCGGCGCCGACCGCCACGACCGCTGCCGCCACCACACTCCGCCTGCTCAGCCGAGCGGCCGCCTCCGGGATCATGGGGGGAGTTTACGGGTGCCGGAGTGGCGCGGCGCCCTGCCCCGGCTCGGGTAGCCTTGCCCTTACACGCGACCTTCCATCACAACAGCACACGCGGCCGAGGAGTCACCCGGATGAGCACCACCCAGAGCGAGAGGCTGCGCGCGCTGCTTGAGCCGCTTGTCGGCAAGGCCGGTCTCGACCTGGAGGACGTCACGCTGACCGCGTCGGGCCGGCGGCGCCAGCTGCTGGTCGTGGTGGACGCCGAGGACGGGGTGCAGCTGGACACCGTGGCCGCGGTGAGCCGCGCGGTGTCCCAGGCGCTGGACGACTCGGACGTGATGGGCGAGACGGAGTACGTCCTCGAAGTCACCTCGCCGGGCACCGACCGGCCGCTGACCGAGCCCCGGCACTTCCGGCGCAACTCCGGGCGGCTGGTGAAGCTGGCGCTCAAGGAGCGCGGCGAGCTGATCGCACGGATCATGGCGGTGGACGAGACGGGTCTCGACCTGGAGGTGCCGGGCGTCAAGGGCCGCAAGCCCAAGCCCGCCCGCGCGGACTTCGCGGAGATCGCGAAGGCCCGGGTCGAGGTCGAGTTCAGCCGCAAGGCCGGTGAGCCGGACGACGAGGCGCTCCCTGACGACGGCACGGAAGACGACGTGGAAGACGACGAGATGGACGGCAGCGACATCGACGAGACCACAAAGGAGGCGTAGCCGTGGACATCGACATGAAGGCCCTGCGGGGTCTGGTGCAGGAGCGGCAGATCTCGTTCGAGCTGCTGGTCGAGGCCATCGAGTCGGCGCTGCTGATCGCCTACCACCGCGAGCCGGGCAGCCACCGGCGCGCCAGGGTGGAGCTGGACCGCACCAGCGGGCATGTGACGGTGTGGGCGACCGAGGACCCCGACGAGGTCGCCGAGGGCGCCGAGCCGCGCGAGTTCGACGACACGCCGTCCGGCTTCGGGCGGATCGCCGCGTCCACCGCCAAGCAGGTGATCCTGCAGCGGCTGCGGGACGCCGAGGACGACATCACCTTCGGGGAGTACGCCGGCCGCGAGGGCGACATCGTGACCGGCGTCGTCCAGCAGGGCAAGGACCCCAAGAACGTGCTGGTCGACATCGGCAAGCTGGAGGCCATCCTGCCGGTGCAGGAGCAGGTGCCCGGCGAGGAGTACAAGCACGGCGTCCGGCTGCGTACGTACGTCGTACGGGTCGCCAAGGGCGTGCGCGGCCCCTCCGTGACGCTGTCGCGCACCCACCCGAACCTGGTCAAGAAGCTCTTCGCGCTCGAAGTGCCGGAGATCGCCGACGGCTCGGTCGTCATCGAGGCGATCGCCCGCGAGGCGGGTCACCGCAGCAAGATCGCGGTCAGGTCGGCCCGCTCCGGGCTCAACGCCAAGGGCGCGTGCATCGGACCGATGGGCGCCCGGGTGCGGGCGGTCATGGCCGAGCTGCACGGCGAGAAGATCGACATCGTGGACTGGTCGGACGACCCGGCCGAGATGGTGGCGAACGCGCTGTCGCCCGCCCGGGTGTCCCGGGTCGACGTGGTGGACGCGGGTGCCCGCTCCGCCCGGGTCACGGTGCCGGACTACCAGCTGTCGCTGGCCATCGGCAAGGAGGGGCAGAACGCCCGGCTCGCCGCCCGGCTCACCGGGTGGCGGATCGACATCCGCCCCGACACCGAGGGCACCGAGCACGCCCCCGCCGCCCCGCACTCACCGGTGCAGGCGCGTCCGGAAGGCTGAAACCGTACCCATGCGTGGCCGAATTTCCGGCTGACATGAAACGAACAACCGTGCGTCGGCACACTCGAAGGAGTGAGGTCCGCGCGGGGAGGTAGACTGAGAGTGTCTGGTCGGACGCTGCCACCAGCATGCCCGGAGCGTACGTGCGTGGGCTGCCGTCAGCGAGCGGCCAAGCGCGATCTGCTGCGTGTGGTGATGAATGGGGATGCCTGCGTCCCCGATCATCGCGGTACGCTGCCCGGTCGGGGCGCATATCTGCATCCCGCCCTTGCCTGCCTCGACCTGGCGGTCCGCCGCCGGGCGTTCGGCCGGGCCTTCCGAGGCCCGGCGGTGGCGCCCGATACCGCGGAAGTACGCCGGTTTGTCGAGCAGCAGGCAGCCCCGTAAGAAGGCACGAAGAAGTACGGCACGGATCATCCCGTGCGATCAGGTACCTCGCGAGATGGAAGTAGGTCGAGATTGCGATGAGCACTCGATGAGTACGCGATGAGTACGCCCATGAAGTAGCGACGGTCCGGCGGACGATCACCCCGGACCTAAAAGGAGCGAAGTGGCTAAGGTCCGGGTCTACGAACTCGCCAAAGAGATGGGAGTTGAGAGCAAGGTCGTCATGGCCAAGCTCCAAGAACTCGGTGAGTTCGTCCGTTCGGCGTCCTCGACGATCGAGGCGCCGGTAGTTCGCAAGTTGACCGACGCATTCCAGGGACCGGCCGGCGGCAGCGCCGGCAAGTCCGCTGCGAAGCCCGGGGCGCCGCGCAAGAGCGTCCCCGCCAGGCCGGCCCCCACCCCGGGTGCGCCGGCCCGTCCCGCTGCCCCGGCACCCAAGCCGGCGGCCGGCGGCCCCGTCACCCCCGCGGCCCCCGCCGCGCCGAGCACCGGCTCCGCGCCGGCGCCCGGCCCGCGCCCGGGTCCCGCAGCACCCAAGCCGGCTCCGGCCGCGCCCAAGCCCGCCCCGGCAGCACCCGTGCCGGCCGCGGAATTCCAGGCGCCGCCCGCCGCGCCCCCGGCGAGCCAGCCCTCCAGGCCCGGCTCCGCCACCCCCGGCCCGCGCCCGGCCCGACCGGCCCCGGCCGGCGGTCAGCGCGACGGCGGTCAGCGTGACGGCGGTCAGCGTGACGGCGGCCAGCGTGACAGCGGTCCCCGCCAGGGCGGGCGCCCCGCGCCCGGCCAGGGCGGTGCGGCACGTCCCGGTGGCGCGCGTCCCGCGGGTCCGCGTCCCGGCAACAACCCCTTCACGTCCGGCTCCACCGGCATGCCGCGCCCCGGTGGCGCGCCGCGTCCCGGCGGCGGCCAGGGCGGTGCCCCGCGTCCCGCGGGTCCCGGCGGCGGCGCTCCGCGCCCCGGTGGTGCCCCGCGTCCCGGCGGCGGCCAGGGCGGTCCCGGCGGTGCGGGCGGTGCCCGTCCCTCGCCGGGCGGCATGCCCCGTCCGCAGTCCGCGGGTCCGCGCCCGAACCCGGGCATGATGCCGCAGCGGCCGGCCCCCTCCCCGGGCGGTCGCCCGGGTGGCGGTCCCGGCGGGCGTCCCGGTGGCCCCGGCGGTCGTCCCGGCGGCGGCGGTCCCGGTAGCCGTCCCGGCGGCGGTGGCGGCGGCTTCGCCGGCCGTCCGGCGGGTCCCGGCGGCGGCGGTCGTCCCGGTGGCGGCGGTGGCGGCTTCGGCGGCCCGCGTCCCGGTGGCGGTGCTCCCGGCGGTGGCGGCGGCTTCGGCCCCCGTCCCGGCGGCTTCGGCGGGCGTCCCGGTGGTCCGGGCGGCCGTGGCGGAACGCAGGGCGCGTTCGGGCGTGGCCCGGGCGGACGTCCGGCGCGCGGCCGTAAGAGCAAGCGTCAGCGGCGCCAGGAGTACGAGGCCATGCAGGCCCCGTCCGTGGGCGGCGTGCTGCTGCCCCGCGGCAACGGCCAGACCGTGCGCCTGTCGCGCGGTGCCTCGCTCACCGACTTCGCCGAGAAGATCAACGCCAACCCGGCGTCGCTCGTCCAGGTGATGCTCAACCTCGGTGAGATGGTCACGGCCACCCAGTCGGTCTCGGACTCCACCCTGGAGCTGCTGGCCGGCGAGATGAACTACGTGCTGGAGATCGTCAGCCCGGAGGAGGAGGACCGCGAGCTGCTCGAGTCCTTCGACATCGAGTTCGGCGAGGACGAGGGCGGAGAGGACGCACTGCAGCCGCGTCCGCCGGTGGTCACCGTCATGGGTCACGTCGACCACGGCAAGACCCGCCTGCTCGACGCGATCCGCAAGACCAACGTGGTCGCGGGCGAGGCCGGCGGCATCACCCAGCACATCGGCGCCTACCAGGTCGCCACCGACGTCAACGGTGAAGAGCGCAGGATCACCTTCATCGACACCCCCGGCCACGAGGCGTTCACCGCCATGCGTGCCCGTGGTGCGAAGTCCACCGACATCGCGATCCTGGTGGTCGCGGCCAACGACGGTGTGATGCCGCAGACGATCGAGGCGCTGAACCACGCCAAGGCGGCCGAGGTGCCGATCGTGGTCGCGGTCAACAAGATCGACGTCGAGGGTGCCGACCCGACCAAGGTGCGCGGCCAGCTCACCGAATTCGGGCTGGTGGCCGAGGAGTACGGCGGCGACACCATGTTCGTCGACATCTCCGCCAAGCAGGGTCTGAACATCGACAGCCTGCTGGAGGCCGTGATCCTCACCGCGGACGCCTCGCTCGACCTGCGGGCCAACCCGGAGCAGGACGCGCAGGGCATCGCGATCGAGGCTCACCTGGACAAGGGGCGCGGCGCCGTGGCGACCGTCCTGGTCCAGCGCGGCACCCTGCGTGTCGGCGACACCATGGTCGTCGGCGACGCGTACGGCCGCGTCCGCGCCATGCTCGACGACAAGGGCGAGAACGTGGAGGAGGCGACCCCGTCGACTCCGGTGCTCGTCCTCGGTCTGACCAACGTGCCCGGCGCCGGCGACAACTTCCTGGTCGTCGACGAGGACCGCACGGCCCGGCAGATCGCCGAGAAGCGTGCCGCCCGTGAGCGCAACGTCCGCTTCGCCCGCAAGGGCGTGCGGTTCTCCCTGGAGAACCTGGACGAGGCACTCAAGGCCGGTCTGGTGCAGGAGCTCAACCTCATCATCAAGGGCGACGCGTCCGGTTCTGTGGAGGCTCTCGAGTCCTCGCTGCTCCAGCTCGACGTCGGCGACGAGGTCGACATCCGCGTCCTGCACCGCGGAGTGGGTGCGGTCACCGAGTCGGACATCGACCTGGCGACCGGCTCCGACGCCATCGTGATCGGCTTCAACGTCCGCGCGGCCGGCCGTGCCGCGCAGATGGCCGAACGCGAAGGCGTGGACGTCCGCTACTACTCGGTGATCTACCAGGCCATCGAGGAGATCGAAGCGGCGCTCAAGGGCATGCTCAAGCCGGAGTACGAGGAGGTCGAGCTGGGCACCGCGGAGATCCGCGAGGTCTTCCGCTCCTCCAAGCTCGGCAACATCGCCGGTGTGCTGGTCCGCTCCGGCGAGGTCAGGCGCAACACCAAGGCCCGGCTGCTCCGCGACGGCAAGGTCATCGCGGAGAGCCTCAACATCGAGGGGCTGCGCCGCTTCAAGGACGACGTCACCGAGATCCGTGAAGGTTACGAGGGCGGTATCAACCTCGGCAACTACAACGACATCAAGATCGACGACGTCATCGCGACGTACGAGATGCGCGAGAAGCCGCGCGGCTGACCCCGCAGGCCGGCCGTACGGGATGCCGTACGGCCGGGTGAGGCTCGGGCCGGGGCCGGTCGGCGGGGAAAATCCCGTCGATCGGCCCCGGCCGTCGCCTGTAACGTCGTACCCATGTATGCAGGCACATTGTGCTTCGACCTGCTCCTGGGTGACGTACGGTCCCTGAAGGAGAAGCGGTCCGTGGTCCGCCCGATCGTCGCTGAGCTGCACCGGAAGTTCGGGGTCAGCGTGGCGGAGACCGGGGAGCAGGACCTCTACCGCAGGGCCGAGATAGGAATCGCGGTGGTATCCGGAGACCTCGCACACCTCAAGGACGTACTCGACCGGTGCGAACGCTGGATGATCGCCCGTCCCGAAGTGGAACTGCTGTCCGCACGGCAGCGCGTCCACGGCGACGACGACTGAGACGAACGACCCAGGACACAGAGAGAAGAAGACGATGACCGACACCGCGCGGGCGCGCAAGCTGGCCGACCGCATCCGGGTCGTGGTCGCGGAGACCCTGCAGCGGCGGATCAAGGACCCGCGGCTGGGCTATGTGACGATCACCGACACCCGGGTCACCGGCGATCTGCGGGAGGCGACGGTCTTCTACACGGTCTACGGCGACGACGCGGAGCGGGCCGCCTCCGCCGCGGCCCTGGAGAGCGCCAAGGGCGTGCTCCGCTCCGAGGTCGGCCGGCAGACCGGGGTGCGCTTCACGCCCACCCTGGCCTTCGTCGCCGACGCGCTGCCGGACAACGCGCGCACCATCGACGACCTGCTGGCCAAGGCACACGCCGCCGACGAGGAGGTCCGCAAGGCCGCCACGGACGCGCAGTACGCCGGGGACGCGGACCCGTACCGCAAGCCGGCCGACGAGGACGACGACTTCGAGGCCGACGACGCCGCCGGCGCTGACGCTGAGACCGCCGACGATGACGCGGACAACGGCAAGGGCGGTACGTCGCCGGCATGACCCGCACCACATCACCCTCCGGGCTGGTCGTCGTCGACAAGCCCGGCGGGCTCACCTCGCACGGCGTCGTCTCCCGCGTGCGCCGGCTGGCCGGCACCCGCCGGGTCGGCCACGCCGGCACGCTCGACCCGATGGCGACCGGCGTCCTGATCATCGGCGTGGAGAAGGCCACGAGGCTGCTCGGGCACCTCGCGCTGACCGAGAAGGAGTACGTCGCCACCATCCGGCTCGGCCAGACCACCGTCACCGACGACGCGGAGGGCGACATCACCGCGACGGCGCCGCCCGGCGCCGTCGCCGCGGTCACCCGGGAGGCGGTCGACGCCGGGATCGCCGCGCTCACCGGGCCGATCCAGCAGGTGCCGTCCAAGGTCAGCGCGATCAAGGTCAACGGGGTGCGGTCCTACACCCGGGTCCGGGAGGGCGAGGACTTCGAGCTGGCCGCGCGGCCGGTGACGGTCTCGTCCTTCACCGTCCAGGACGTGCGCCCCGCCGAGTCCGGCGACGCGCTCGACCTCGACGTCACCGTGGTCTGCTCCTCGGGTACGTACATCCGGGCGCTGGCCCGCGACCTCGGCGCCGGGCTCGGCGTCGGCGGACACCTCACGGCGCTGCGCCGCACCCGGGTCGGCCCGTACGACCTCGCCGGCGCGCGCACGCTGGAGCAGCTCGGGGAGGACTTCGGCGTCCTGCCGATCGAGGACGCCGCCGCCGCGGCCTTCCCCCGCTGGGACGTCGACGCGGACCAGGCCGGGCTGCTGGGGAACGGGGTGCGCATCAGGACCCCGGAGCTCGTGGCGGGGCCGCACGCCGTGTTCGGGCCCGACGGTCGGCTCCTGGCCCTGGTCGAGGCCGACGCGGGCCAGGCGCGGATTCTGGCGGGCTTCCCGGCGTAGCCCCTGCGGGGGGGCTCGCCGCGTTGTCGGCCGCGGGTACGCCGTGGCTTGTCGCGCCGTTCCCCGCGCCCCTGGTGGGTGCCGCTTGGGGTGGGGGCTTGTGCGCCCCGTCGTCGTGATTGCCCGCGCCGTTCCTCGCGCCCCTGGGGGGTGCGTCACGCGGTGGCCCGCGCGCTTGCGGTGCGTTGTGGCTTGTCGCCCAGTGCCTCGCGCCCCTGGTGGGTGCCGCTTGGAGCGGGGGCTTGTGCGACCCGCCGTCGTGGTTGCCCGCGCCGTTCCCCGCGCCTCTGGGGGGTGCCTTGTGCGGTGGCGGCGCTTCTTTCCCGCCGTCGTGGTTGCGCGCGCAGTTCCTCGCGCCCTTGGGGCGGTGGCTCTTGCGGTGCCCCTCGCCTGCCGCGCCGTCGTGGCTGGGTGCGCCGTTCCCCGCATCCCTGGGGGTGTGCCCTCTTCGCGGAGGTGGGGTGCCCCGGAGGGGCGCGGGGAACGGCGCGATCAGCCGTCCGGAGGGGGGAGGTCCCGGGGCCAACGGGTCCGGGCAGGGGGCGGGAGGACCCCCGGGTCACCCGGATGGCGGGGCGCTCGGGGCGAAGGCAGGGCGCGGGAGGGGGCGCCTTCCCACCTGACCGCCGCGAAGCGGCATCCGCACACTACCGTCGAAGCGGGACGAATTGGGCGCGGCGGTGGCGGGGGAGGTAATCGGGTGGCGGCGGCACGCGGCGCGGCCGACGGCGGATCGGACGACGTCTTCGTCCGGGTCTGCGACCTGGCCGGACGGCCCCGCGGCACCGGCTTCCTCGCCGACCGCGACGGCACGATGGTGACCAGCCACGAGGCGGTCGACGGCCTCGCCCGGCTGGTCCTGCACGCCCCTGGCGGCCAGCTGTGCCTGGTCGAGGCGGCAGCCATCACCGCGCTCCCCGAGCAGGGCCTCGCCCTGGTGGCCACCGAAGGCCTGACCGTGCCGCCGCTGCCCATCGCCCCCGGCGGCCCCGCGCACCCCGAGCGGCGGATACGGGTGCGGCTGCCGCAGCGTACCGAGGGCGCGGTGCTGGGCACGGCCACCGTCACATACACCGCGACCGACCGCTTCCACCTGCTGGAGGACGTCTACGAACTCGCCCTGGACGGCGCAGACCTGAGCCGCGTACCGCCGCAGGCGTCCGGCGCGCCGGTGATCGACGCGGCGACCGGCGCGGTGCTCGGCGTCGTCGCCACCGCGCTGCACGCCGGGCACCGGGCGGCCGGCTTCGCCCTGCCGCTGTGGCCCGCTGACACCCCGCCCGCGCTGGCCGAGCTGCTGGCGCGCAATGCCGCGACCGTGCCCGGCTACGGGCCGCACCTCAACCTCGCGGGCGCGCTCCAGCTCACCGCGACCTCGGTCGGCGCCGCGACCGGCCCCGGCGCGTGGCGCGACCCGGTCGCCCGCCCCTACGTCGCCGAGGCGTTGCGGGACTTCTCCGCCGCATATGGCGACGACGCGGCAATGGTCCTCGGCCTGGTCGGCGAGCCCGGCAGCGGCCGTACCACCGAGCTGGTGCGGCTCGCCGCCGACCGGGCGCGCGGCACGCTGCCCGCGCCCACGGTGTGGCTGCGCGGTGCGGAACTGCGTCCCGCGGACGGCGGCATCAAGGACGCGGTGGAGCGCTCGCTGCGTTCCGCGGCCCGTATCGTCGGCGCCGCCACGACCGGGGAGCCGCTCTACGCCTCGCCTGACGCCGTCGCCGGCCTCGCCCGGGCCGCCGGGCGCCCGCTGCTGATCCTGCTGGACGCCCCGGAGGAGATGCCGACGGCCCTCGCCCACGCCCTGCCCGACTGGGCCGCGGGCACCGCCGGCTGGCTCCGCGCGGGCGCGGCGCGGCTGGTCATCGCCTGCCGCCCCGAATTCTGGGACCAGGCGGGCCGGCTGCTGCCCGCCTGGCTGCTCCACGGCCCTGCGGCCGTATCGCGCGCGGACGGCGGGCAGGCGCTGCCGCCGTGCCTGCGGCTCGGCGACCTGGACGCGGCACAGGCCGCGGCGGCGCGCGAGCGCTACGGCGTGCCCGAGGGCGCGCTCGGGGGCGCGGACGAGGCGCATCCGCTGACACTGCGGCTGCTGTCCGAGCTGCGCGCGGCCGTGGCGGAGGGCGCGGGTGGGACACCGTCGCGGGCGGAGGTCTTCGCCGCGCACCTGGACCTGGTGTGCTTGCGGATCGCGGTCCGGCTGGCCGCCGCCGCGGACCCGCCGGTACGCGGCACCGGCGTACGGCGGCTGGCCGCCCGGGTCGCCGGACAGGTGCACGAGGCGGCCCGCCGCTGCCTCGGGCCCGGCCAGGGCGAGCTGGACCGGGAGGCATTCGAGGAGCTCTTCCCGTGGCGTACGGGCTGGGCCTCCGCCGTGCTGACCGAGGGCCTGCTCGTGCCCGCGGGCGCCGGCTACCGCTTCGCCCACGAGGAGGCGGCCGACTGGCTCCAGGCCGTCCACCTGGACCTGGGCGCGGCACTGCACGCCCTGGTCCACCGCTGGTTCGCCCCGCAGGCCGCGCACTCCGCCGACGCGCCCGTACGCCTGCCGGCGCGTCCCGCGGCGCGTCCCGCGGCGCGCGCCGGGCAGCCGCCGCCCGTACCGCAGGCGCCCCCGGTCGCCCCGCTGTCCCCGCGCGCGCTGCCGGTGCCCCGGCACCGCGCGGGGCCTGTCGTGCAGGCGCTGCTGATGGCGCCGCCGCATGTCCTGACCCGGCATCTGGCGGGCCTGGCCCAGGCCCTGGACCACAGGACCCCGCCGCCGACCCGCTGCACCCCGCGCAAGGCGCCCGCACTGCCGCCACCGGCCGACCTCGACGCCGACACGGTGCCCACCCCCCGGACCCGCAGGGGCGTCCGCCGCGACGCCGCCCCCGGCGTCCCGCCGCAGGACCTCGGCGACGGCGGCTGGCCCCACGGGGTGTCCGCCGCCGGGCGGCCGGCCCCGCCGGGACCGGAGGAGCGGCGCGGCGACGCCTTGTGGTGGGCGGCGCATCTGCTGCGGGAAGTGCTGCTGCGGCTGCCGGACGCGGCGGTCTGCCGCGGAGTGCTGCGCGACCTGGCCGCCAGGACGGCGGTACGGGCGGTGGAGCGCGGCGGCTTCACGGCGGAAGGCATGGGCGGGCTCGGCGACTTCGGGCCGTGGTTCTGGCGCCGGGTGCGGCTGCCGGTCGCGGAACGCCTCGAACTGCTGCGGCTGCTGCTGCCCGCCGACGGCCCGCCCGGGGCGTCGGACCGCTCGGACCGCTTCCTGGCCGCCGTCGCCGAGCTGCTGTGCCACTTCCCGGCCGAGGCGGTGCCCGCGGTGTGCGGCTGGTTCGACGACGACCGGCCGCTGCAGGCCCCGGCGGGCGTGGCGGGGTCGCGGCTGACCGTCGCCTCGGCCGCGCAGGCGCTGCTGCACACCCACCGCGGGCAGGCCGTGGACGACCTGACCGAGGCCCTGGTCGCCGCGGCGCACCCGGGCGCCGACGAACTGCTGGCCGCCCTGGTCGAGGACGAGCCGTCCGCGGTGTGCCGGGCCGTCGACCGCTGGGCGCACGACCCGCGCCCGGGGCGGCATGTCGCGGCAGCCGCGTACGGGTCCCGCGCCGCGCTCGTCGTCCGCTCCGACGCCGACCGCGAACTGCTGCGTTACGCCGCCCTGACGATCCTCGCCCGCCCCGCCGACTGCGCGCTGCACGGCGCCGCCCTGGGCATGCTCGTGCGCGACCCCGCCACGCGCGACCGCCATCTGCCGGTCGCGCTGGGCCGTTTCACCGCGGGCGACCCCCGGGTGCCGGCCGGACCGCTCGCCGCGGCGCTCACCACCCATCCGGAGCCGGTACTGGCCGCCTTCCAGGCCCGGCTGCGGTCCGCGGATCCCGGCCGGGACGAGAGCGACCTGTTCGCGGCCATGGCCGCGGTCACCGACCCGGCGCTCGCCCGCAGGACCGCCGCGCTGGTCCAGGACCACCTGCGGCACCGCCCGGCAGGCGCCGCCGGTGTGGCGCGCTTCCTCGACCTGCGGCTCGAACAGGGTCCGGGGGTGCGGGCCGTTGTCCTCCCGCTGACCGCCGCGCTGCTGCGCGACCACCCGCCGCATGTCCGCGGCGCCCTCCTCGCGGTGCTCGCCGCTCCCGGGAGCCGGCTGTCCCGGCCGCTGCGCCAGGAGCTGCTGGACGCGGCCCTGGAGACCGAACGCGACCCCGATGTGCTGGACGCGCTGCTCACCGCCGCCGCCGACGGTGCCCGCCGCCGGCCGCCGCCCCTCACCCACGACCTGGTCCGCCGCCTCGGCCTGCTCCTCGGCCGCACCCCCGAAGGCGCCGCCCGCTTCGACCGCCGCATCGTCGAACTCGCCGCCGCCGTACCCGACTTCGGCCATCTCCTCCTGCGCTGGCTCACCGACACCACCACCTGGGACCCCCTTGTGGGCCCCAGCGCCCGCCACCGCCTCACCCGCACCTCCTGACCCCGCGACGCCCGGCCGGCCCGCGCGGAACCCCGCGCCCGGCCGCGACCGGCGGCGCCCGCGGGCGCCGCCGCAGCACCCCGCGGGGCCGGCGGGTGTCCGGACGCGACCAGCCCGGGGGCGCGCCCCCGGGTGTCGGCATGGCAGTCTTGGCTCTGCAGAAAAGCGAATGTCCGAGATTCAGCGAGGGAAGCGGAGCGTCAAGGTGCAGCGCTGGCGGGGCTTGGATGACGTTCCCGGTGACTGGGGACGCTGCGTCGTCACCATCGGCTCCTACGACGGCGTCCACCGGGGCCACCAGCTGATCATGGGCCGGGCGGTGGAGCGGGCACGGGAACTGGGGCTGCCGTCGGTGGTCGTGACCTTCGACCCGCACCCGAGCGAGGTCGTCAGGCCCGGCAGCCACCCGCCGCTGCTGTCGGCCCACCACCACCGCGCGGAGCTGGTCGCCGCGCTCGGCGTGGACGCGCTGCTGATCATCCCCTTCACCAGCGAATTCTCGAAGCAGTCGCCGAGCGAGTTCGTCCGTACGGTGCTGGTGGACGGCCTGCACGCCAAGCTCGTGGTGGAGGGCCCGAGCTTCCGCTTCGGCCACAAGGCCGCCGGTGACGTGGACTTCCTGTCGGCGCTCGGGCTGAAGTACGACTACGACCTGGAGGTCGTGGACCTCTTCATGCGCGGTGAGGCGGGCGGCGGTGAGCCGTTCTCCTCCAGCCTGACCCGGCGGCTGATCGGCGCCGGCGATGTCGCGGGCGCCGCGGAGGTGCTGGGCCGGCCGCACCGGGTCGAGGGCGTGGTCGTCCGCGGCGCGCAGCGCGGCCGGGAGCTGGGCTATCCCACGGCCAACGTCGAGACACTGCCGCACACCGCCATCCCCGCCGACGGCGTCTACGCGGGCTGGCTGCACGTCGCTGACGAGGCCATGCCCGCGGCGATCTCGGTCGGCACCAACCCGACCTTCGACGGCACCTCACGAACCGTCGAGGCCTACGCCATCGACCGGGTCGACCTGGACCTCTACGGCCTGCACGTGGCCGTGGACTTCCTCGCGTATCTGCGGGGGATGGAGAAGTTCGACACGATCGAGGCGCTGCTCGAACGGATGGCCGACGATGTGAAGCGGGCCAGGGACCTGGTCGTGGCGGCCCCGCAGCCGACCCGCTCCGACGGCTGACCCGGTTCCGTTGACGCGTCCGGCCCAGGTCCTGGACCTCGTCGTGGACGGCCTCCGTGTCCGGCGACGCCCGAGGACCGGCCGGGTCCCGTAAGGAGAGGACCGCCGCCCGGACGCGTTCGCGCAACTCCCGTGTGGCCAGGACGCGGTGATCGCCGCCGACAGCTCCTCGGGCAGCGCGTTCTTCCTGCGGCGGCCCGTACACCCCGAGGGCCGCCGCCGTGGAGACCCACGACGGCGGCCCGGTGGCCACCCTGGTGCTCGTACGGGCCGCGGGCCCTACTGCGGGGGCGGCGGGTAGCCGTAGCCCTGCTGCTCCGGCTGCTGGGGCACCGGCCAGCCCTGCTGCGGCTGGGGTGCCTGCGGCTGCGGCGACTGCGGCTGGAAGGGCTGCGCCTGCTGCGGCCCGCCGGGACCGCCCTGCTGATACGGCTGCGGGGCCTGCGGCGGGGCGCCGTACTGCGCGGGCGGTGCCTGGCCCGGCTGCACGGGCTGGCCGTAGGGCGGCTGAGGCGGCTGCGCGGGCGGGCTGGGCTGTCCTGGCCACAGGGGCTGAGCGGGTTGCCCCGGCTGGCCCTGCGCCGGGTAGCCGGCCGGGGCGGCGCCGTACGGCCCGGGCATCGGCGGTGCCTGGTGCGGCGGCTGGTGCTGGCCGTCCGCCGTCCAGAGGCCCTGCGCCTGCTGGGCGCGGACGAAGTCCTCGGCGACCATCGCGGAGAGGTGGAAGTACGCCTCCCTGGTCTTCGGCCGCATCATGTCGAGGTCCACCTCGGCGCCCGCCGCCAGGTGCTCGTCGAACGGCACGACCTGCACCCCGCGGCAGCGGGTTTGGAAGTGCGACACGATGTCCTCGACCTTGATCATCTTCCCGGTCTCGCGGACCCCGGAGATCACCGTGATACTGCGTGCCACCAGGTCGGCGTAGCCGTGCGCCGACAGCCAGTCCAGCGTCGTACTGGCGCTGGAGGCGCCGTCCACCGACGGCGTCGAGACGATGATCAGCTGGTCGGCCAGATCCAGCACCCCGCGCATCGCGCTGTAGAGCAGACCTGTGCCCGAGTCGGTGAGGATCACCGGATACTGCCGGCCGAGCACATCGATCGCGCGCCGGTAGTCCTCGTCGCTGAACGCCGTCGAGACCGCGGGGTCCACGTCGTTCGCGATGATCTCCAGGCCGGACGGCGCCTGCGAGGTGAAGCGGCGGATGTCCATGTAGCTGTTCAGATACGGGATCGCCTGCACCAGGTCGCGGATCGTCGCGCCGGTCTCCCTGCGGACCCGGCGGCCGAGCGTGCCCGCGTCGGGGTTCGCGTCGATCGCCAGGATCTTGTCCTGCCGCTCGCTGGCGAGGGTCGAACCCAGTGCGGTCGTGGTCGTCGTCTTGCCGACGCCGCCCTTGAGGCTGATCACCGCGATCCGGTAGCACGACAGCACCGGCGTACGGATCAGCTCCAGCTTCCGCTGCCGCTCCGCCTCCTCCTTCTTGCCGCCGATCCTGAACCGGCTCGGCTGCGCGTTCGCGCCCGGCTTCCTCGGCTTCGGCTGATTGCGCAGCAGCCGGTCCGACGACAGCTCCACGGCGGCGGTGTAGCCCAGCGGGGCGCCGCCCTGCGTGGTGCGCTGCCGCTGATCGGGCGTCACCGTCGGCCAGCCGCCGGACCGCGGGTCCACAGGACCCGGCTGCGCGGCGGGGGCCGCCGGGTCGCCGCCCTGCGCGCCGTGCCCGCCCTGCCGCGGATCGACCCCGTGGCCCTGCGGCGGCTGTTGCTGCGGCGGGGCGTACGGCGCCGGCAGGTTCTGCGCCGGCTGCTGCTGCGGGAAGCCGTATCCGCCCTGCGCGGGCAGTGGTGGCAGCGGTCCCGCCGCCTCGGGCTCCGCGCTCACGGGCTGCGGGTACCCGGGCTGCGGCGGCGGCGGAAAACCGTAACCCCCTTGCGGAGGCGGCGTCCTGTTCTCCACCGGCGGCGGCGGCTGCTGCTGCGGCGGCAGGCCGGTCGGCACGGCGCCGTGGCCTTGCGGCGGTTGGGGGGGCTGCTGCTGGGGGAAGCCGTAACCGCCCTGACCGCCCTGCGGTGGCGCGGGCGGCTGCGGGAAGCCGTATCCGCCCTGCGGATTGGCCTGGAAAGGCGCGGCGGGTGCCGCGGGCGGGTTCGGTGCGGCGGGCGGGAAGCCGTATCCGCCCTGCGGCCGGGGCTGGGTCGGCGCCGGCGGCTCGGGGGCGGGGAATCCGGCACCCGGGTACTGGACCGGCGCGGCGGGCACGGGCGGGGGATAGGCGGCGGCCGGTCCCTGCGGCGGAACGGCCGGAACGACCGGCGGCGCAACGGGGGAAGGGAAGGACTGGGAGCTCTCCGGGGTCGGATACTGCGGTTCCGCGCGCTCGAAGTGCGGCGGCAGCGGCGGCACCGCGCTCTGCGGCGCCGCCGGCGCCCATGGCGCGGGCTCGGCAATGGGCGGCGTCTGCGGAAGCGGCGCCCACGCGGCCGGCGGCCCTGCGGCGGGCGCATTTTCGGGAACGGCGTCCTGCGGCGGCGCCTGCTCCGGCCCGGCGTCCTCCGGCTCGGGCCGCACCTCCTGCGCGGCCGCCGCTATGGGCGCGGCCTCCTCGGGCACTTCGGCTGCCTGCTGCGGCGGACGCGGGTCCGCCTGTGCGACGTCCTCGATCCGCACGCCGGCCCGCTCCTCGATCTCCTGCCGCAGCGCGGCGGGGGAGAACCGTACGGTCTCGCGGCCCACCAGGTCGCCGCGCGACTCCGGACCGTCCGCTTCCTCCGCCACCGGCCGGGCTTCCGGCGCGGCCTCGGGCGCGGTTTTCGGCTCCGGAGCCGGCTCGGGGGCCGGGGCAGCGGCGGCGGGCTCGGCCGCGGCGGAGGCGGGCTCGGCGGGCTCGGCCGCTGCGGGCGAGACCGGGGTGCCGGACCACGCGGGGCGCTCGGCCGGGGCGCTCGGCGCCTCGGCCGCCTGCGGCGCGGCGGGCACCGACCACGGCGCCCCGCCGGCCAACGGCGCGGCCCCTGCCGCGGGTTCCTCCGGTGTGCGCGGCGGCGGCACCTCCCACACCGGCACCCGTGCCGTCACGTCCTCGGCCGCCGGTCCGCCCGGCTCCGGCGCGGCCGGGGCCTCCGGCGCCGCAGGAACCGGCGCCTGGGCGGGCGCGTGCTGCGGCGGCTGCGGCACCGCCGTGGCCGCGTTCTCGTCGCCGCTCCCGCTGCCGTTCTGCATGTACCAGGCCGGCGGAGTGAAATCGAAGCGGTACTCGCCCGTCACGTCGCCTTCGGCCGGTTCCTCGACAGGGGCGGCCCCGCCCGCGCGGTTGTCGTCCCGATCGCTGTTCACTGTGCCTCCCGGTCTGCGTCGGGGAGCTTCCTGTAGCCGGCTCCCCGCCCCGTGCGCCGCAGGGCAAGTGCCCTTTCGCCACTGTCCTGCCGCTCTCGACGGACAGCCTAATCGCCGGGGGACGTCCGCCGTCAGGCCGTCCGGTTGCGCTCAGCTCATTCCCACGCCGTCGCGTCCCGCCGACCGGTGCGGATGCGCCTTCTGCCACCCGGCGCGATGTGGCCCGACACGGCTGTCCCCCCGCACCCTGGCGACGGTGCGGCCCTCCCCACACTACGACCCGCCGTGGCTCCCCGTACCCCCGAAGCCCGCCTTCTCCGTCGCAAGACGTACCCCTGCGGGGGCGTGCGACATTGCGCGGCCGAACCACGGCCGAACCGCGGCCGACGCAATGGTGACGCCGCGACAGCACGTGGTGCGGCGTGGGGAAGCCGGGGCGTTCCGGCTCAGTCCATGCGACGGGCCTCCCCCAGGAGGCCCACCTCCGCGTCGGTCGGCTGGAGCAGCACGAACTGCCGGTGCTGCGGGGTGCCCCAGAGCATGACGCCGTCGCCGAGCGCGGGCAGCGCCGCCGCCTCCTCGCGGGTCAGCCGCAGCACCTTCGCCAGGATCTCCGCCTCCGGCGGGGAGACCCGCTGGATGCCCACGAGCCCTGCCTCGCCCAGCAGCCTGGGCGCCTGCGGGCCGAGGAAGGGCAGCAGCGTCAGCACCGCCTGCCACGGCGCCTTCGCGAGGCGGCTGCGCGGCGGATAGGTGCCGCAGTCCCGTACGACCAGCACCGGGCTGGACACGGTCGGCCCCTGGGAGGGGAGTTCCTTCACGTCGTGCACCGTCATGCACTGCTGGCCGCCGCCCGCGGCCTGCGCCAGCGGCGTCCAGACCTGCGGGCGGGCCGACTCGACCGCGACCCGCGCCCCGGTGCCGACCGCGCGCAGCGCCAGCACCTGGGCGGTCCACACGCTGCCGATCACCACGACGTCCAGCTGCGCGGGCCGGAAGAGGCCGAGGACCGCGGGGTTGCCGGCCTCGTCGATGCCCGCCACCACCCCGTCGTCGCCCAACGGCAGCGACATGGTGTCGAGCTGGCTCGCCGACAGGCCGTGCAGGTCCCGCCGCGGGCCGCGCAACCCGAATCCCGGCCTGGCGCTGCGGCGCTGCCGGGGCACGGACGGGTCAGGGTCGCCGCCCGGCCGCATCCCTGTGCGCGGCCCCTGGTGCATGGGCTGACCGGTCATCAGCTGGTCCCTCCCAGCGGCAGTGTGGCCAGCACACCCGGCAGCTGCTCGCGGTCGAGCCGCACCAGCCCCACCTTGTGCTGGCGCGCCACCCGCTCCAATTCCCGGCGTGCCGAGGTGAGCTGGCGGTCGTCGCGGGCCGTTATCCGTACGTACGCGCTCAGCGCCGGGCTCCGCCCGGTGCCGCGGCTCAGCGTCAGGGCGAAGCTTCCGGCCATCGCGGGCACCGCGGTAAGGGCGGTGACCGTACGGGCGGTGGGCAGTGCTCCGCCGCCCTGCGGCCAGCGCCCCACCCAGTACGTGGTGTGCCAGCGGTCGTCGCAGCGCCAGGCGCGGCTGCGCTCCAACGTCCTGCGCTGACCGGTGCCGATCCGCCCGGCCAGCGCCGTCGCCAGCGGATTGACGCCCGCCGACGTGGCCAGCGCGGCGGTCAGCTCCTCCTCGTCCAGCACCGACGCCTCGAAACCGGCCCCCGCCAGCCTGCTGGCCACATGGTCCGCCGCTCGCAGCACCGCACGCTGGGCGCCGCCGAGCCCCCCGCCGCGGGCCAGCACCGCCTCGGGACACAGTTCGGGGTCCAGTTTCAGCGCCACCCAGGTCACCCGGATCGCCGGCGTCCCGTACTGCGCCTGCAACGGCCCGTACGACACCGCCGCCACCGCCTGCGGCGGCAGGTGCGGCGCGGGGGCGGGCTGGACGTGCTGCACGACCTGGACGGACGCCAGCGCTATGTCGTCGATCTCCAAGGCGTCGTAGAGCAGCCCCAGCGGCATCGGCCTGGCCGTACGCAGCGGTTCGTCCCGCGACTGCACCAGCAGCACCGCCGTCAGGAACGTACCGTCGCCCACCATCCCGACGCTGCGGTCCCGCCGCCGCCCGGAGAAGGTGTACGTGCGCAGCGCCGGATCGCATTCGGTGATCGGCGCCAGCGCCGGGTCGATGAGCCCCGAAGCCGCGGCAATTGCCGCGCCGCCCGGTGTCCCCGGCTCCCGCGCGGCCTCCCTGGCCGCCTCGCGCTGCCTGCGCCGCATCGCCATCACGCTGGTCAGCCACTCGGGCAGCGGCCTGCCCCGCCGACGTACCACGGCCGCGGCCACCAGCACGGCCGCCACCACCGAACAGGGCACCAGCACCGCACGTCCGGCCGCCGCGCCGATCAGCACCAGGGCCGCGGCCACCTCGACCAGGGCCAGCTGATGCAGGCGGAGTACGCCTATCCGCCCGGGGCGCGAACTCAGATGCAGCGCGGCCGGCGCGGGGCCCTGCCTGCGATCACGGCGTGCTGTGCTTGCGGTGGTCATCCCCCTGCGCCCTCCGTCGTGCGGCGTCATGATGTCCGCTCACCGTACCGGTGTCGTAGTACATGAGGCGCACCCGGCATAGTAAGGGGACCGACCCTGCCAACGCGATGGCACGGTGCCTGGCGGCAGCGGGTCCGACCGGACGTCACCCGGGGGGAAAACGGAACGATGGCCTCACGCAAGGAACAGCTCAACGCCTACACCTTCGCGCGCAAGCGCGTGGTGGCGGCCTTTCTCCAGCCCAGCCCAGCCGGCTCAGACGAAGGAGCCCCGCGGCCGCTGCGCACGCTCGTCCCCGGCATCGTCATCGGCGCGGTACTGCTGGCGGGCTTCGGCGCCTGGGGGCTGATCAGCCCCTCCGTGCCGCACGGCTGGGACGAGCCGGGCAAGCACGTGATCGTCGCCGACGAGTCCACCACGCGTTACGTCGTGCTGAACGACGCCGACAGCCACAAGCCCGTGCTGCATCCGGTGCTGAACATGGCGTCGGCGCGGCTGCTGCTCGACCCCGGGTCCTACGACGTCATCAAGGTCAAGGAGTCCGTGCTCGACCACAGCGGGCTCAAGCACGGCGCCACCATAGGGATCCCCTACGCGCCCGACCGGCTGCCCAGCGCCGACGACGCTGCCAAGGCCAAGGTCTGGGCGGTCTGCGACCGGCCCGGCGGCGGCACCAGCCACACCGTCCAGCAGGCGGTGTTCGTGCTCGGCGGCGACGAAGCCGCCGCCATGGGCGGCCCGTCCGCGCTCAGCGGCGACCAGGTGCTGTACGTGCAGAACCTGGACGGCGTCAAATACCTCGTCGACCGCGAGGGCACCAAATTCGAACTGGGCGGCCCCGACCCGAAGGCCCGCACCCCGCAGGAGATGAGCCTGCTGCTGCGCACGCTCTTCGGCGAGAACCTGGAGCCGCAGACCGTCTCCGACGCCTGGCTCGCCTCGCTGGACACCGGGACCCCCATCTGGTTCCCGAGACTGACGGGCGCCGGCAGCCCCGCCGACGTGGACGGGGTGCCCGCGGGCCACTCCACGGTCGGTACCGTGCTGGAGGCCACCTCCGCGGCGGGCGACGAGTATTACGTCATCACCAAGGACGGCATCGCACCGATCACCCGGTTCGCCGCGCTGCTGCTGCAGCAGAAGAACAACCAGCCCGACCCGGTGAAGACCAGCATCCCGGTCAGCCGGCAGCCCTCGTTCCTGCCCTCCGACTGGCCGCAGGGCGACCCCAGCCAGGTCAACACGTCGCAGGGCGACTCACCCCGCGACGTCTCCTGCAGCGTCCTGCACGGCGGCGCGACCGCGACGGCCAGGCCGCAGCTCACCCTGTGGGCGGGCAAGGACTACCCCGAGCAGATCGTCGAGGGCGCGACCAGCGCCTACGTCACGCCCGGCAGCGGCCTGCTCTACCAGGAGGTCAGCGGCACCGACACCAGCGGCGGCACACTGTTCCTGGTCACCGACACCGGGCTGCGCTACGCCGTCCAGCGCAACAACGACAGCGCCGCGGCCAACAAGGCGTCCACCTCGAAGCAGGAGACCGACCAGGCCGCGGTCCGGCTCGGATACCCGGACGTCAAGCCGATGTCGATCCCGTCCGCCTGGTCCGAACTTCTCCCGAAAGGGCCGGCGCTGGACACGCAGAGTGCGGCACAACCGCAGGGATCCTGATCGCGCCCTTGACGGAGAAATGGGTAAACTGGTGTCAGGTGGTGTCTGTGGCCACCGGTGTCACGGGGGAGGGACGACGTTCGGATGGAAGCACCAGTAGGTGGCGCAGTAGGCAGTCTGCACGTTGCGCTGGAGGATCTGCGCAGCTTCAAGACGCGCGTGGACGGGTTGCTCGACGAGCTGGACGGTTCGCTCGTCGCACCCACGAAGATCGGTCAGGAGCGGGTCAAGTCCGCCCAGATCGGCACCGGTTTCGCCGAGGCCAACGACCTGATGAAGGCGTACAGCTACGTCCACGGCCAGCTCGAACAGCTCTCGCAGACGCTGGCCAACCAGATCGAGGCGATGAGTCTGTCGCTGCACATCGGGCACTCGACCTTCAGGAACGTCGACCTCGGCACCCAGCGCAAGCTCCTCGACCTCAACGACGAGATCGTCCAGGCGTACAACCCGAAGCTCGACCCGAACGCGGCGAAGACGAACCCCGTGGCGCATCCCGCCAGCGATACCTCCGGGGCGAACGGCTCCAACGGCAAGGGCGGTTCGACGGCGGGCAGCGGGGGCGTCGGATGACCGGCCGCCGCACGGACGACGACGGAACGGAAGACGGGGGCAGGACATGACCGGCACGTCAGGGAGCACTCCCGGGGGCGGGTTGTTCGACAACGTGGTGAGGACGATCGAGAAGGCGCTCGACTTCTCCCGCACGGACTTCGAGTCGTTCTCGCACGAGGCGATGCTGGACATGGTCCAGCACGCCGACCCCGAGGCACTCGCCGGCTTCGGCGACCGCCTCACCACGGCCGTCACCAAGATCAACCAGATCGGCACCGACCTCAACGACCACATCGCGTACGTGGACTGGGAGGGCACGTCGGGCGCGGCCTTCAAGGAGTGGGGCAAGAACGTCGCCAAGTCCACGCTGGCGCTGGGCGACTACGCCGACTCCACCGGCAAGGCGCTGACGGCCGCCGCCGACACGCTGCGCACGGTCAAGCGCGACATCCCGAAGGTGCCGGCCGGCCCGAAGGCCACGTACGCCGCCCTGCACGCCGACCCGACGGCCCGCCACGACCCCGAAGGCCAGAAGGCCATCTCGCAGGCCCACACGCAGCTGGAGACCGCCCGCATCCAGGCGGCGGACCAGATGCACAAGCTGGCGCAGTCGTACTCGTTCTCGGCGGCGATCATCAACAACGCGCAGCCGCCGACGTATCCGCCGATGCCGGCGACGTTCGTGCCGCCGCCGGACGCGCGGGCAATCGACCCGTCGCACTACAGCTCGGCGACGGGTTCACCCGCCCCGTACACATCGAACGCCAGCGGCAGCTCGAAGCATTCGGTGAAGCCCGCCGAGCACAGCGAACTGCAGAAGGTCTCGGTCAGCGACGGCCTGTCGCACGTGTCCTCGACGGGTCAGCCGGTCGCGACGGCGCCGGACAACACCGCGCCGCCGGTCACGCAGATCCAGTCGGCGGGTCCGCTGACTCCGGTCGCACCGACCCAGCCGGGCCCGCTGGCGCCGAACTCCGGCGGTGGTGGCGGCGGTCCCATTCTCAGCGGGCCGAACCTCGGCAACACGTTCCAGCCGATCCCCAACCAGAACCAGCAGTTCGGCGGCACCGGACCCACGCTGCCGAACCAGCTGCGGAATGTCGAGCCGGTCAACACGGCCAGTGGGCCGCGCGGCGCGAACGGCACTTTCAACCCCCGGAACATGACGGGATCGCCCGCCGAGGAGATCGGCGCCGCACCGCCCATGCGGCGGAGCACGACCAACGGAATCTACGGCGGCCGCCCGACGAGCGAGCCGGAGATGTTCGGTGGCCGTGCGCAGGGCCAGGTGCCCCGAGGCAGCGTCA
Source organism: Streptomyces sp. NBC_01477 (assembly GCF_036227245.1). Taxonomy (GTDB): domain Bacteria; phylum Actinomycetota; class Actinomycetes; order Streptomycetales; family Streptomycetaceae; genus Actinacidiphila. The sequence continues at coordinate 2,394,824 of NZ_CP109445.1, read as the reverse complement.
TCGGCGGCCGGGGAGCCGCCGCGCGGATGCCTGCCGCTGGTATGGCGGAGGGCGGCAGCCCCGGTATGGGTGGCCGCAATGCCATGAACCGTGGCAGCGCAGGCCGGTTGGCGAGTGAGCCGGGCGGAGTCGTGGGCCGGACACCGGCCGGCGAGTTCGCGCCGGGCTCCACCCGCTCCGACCGTGACCGGCGTCGCAATAACCGCCGTCCCGATCACCTGATCGAAGAGGACGACTGGATCCCGACCCGAGACGATGTCGCACCGCCCGTGATCGACTGACTCAACGGCGACCCGACCGAGCCGTACCGCGAGGAGAAGAGCGATGAAACGCCGGGCACGTACCTGGGTACCACGTGCCCTGGCTGTCGTCGCCGCAAGTGGCGCCCTGGTGCTTGGCATCGGGGCGCTGCCCGCGCAGGCGCAGACGGTGCGTCAAATGCAGTGGCACGTCGACGCGATGCGCCTGTCGGAAGCCTGGAAGATCAGCAAGGGCGCAGGTGTCACCGTCGCGGTGATCGACACCGGTGTCGATCGGACGATTCCGGATCTGAAGGGTCAGGTGCTCGACGGGAAGAGCTTCACTTATCCCGTCGATTCGCCCTACGACGACAAGATCGGCCACGGCACCGGCATGTCCAGCCTCATCGCCGGTACGGGAGCCGCGGACGGCGGAACCGGGGCCATCGGTGTGGCTCCCGAGGCCAAGATCCTTCCGATCAGGATCCTCAACGATCCGCGCGACACCAATGAGGCGGCAAGCGCGGAGTCATTCACACTTGAGCTCGACAAAGCACTGCGGTATGCGGCCGACAGTCAGGCCAGGGTTATCAACATCTCTCAGGCTGTGCCTGCCAGTTCGCTGCGGCCCGAGGACATCGCGGGTCTGCAGGACGCCGTCGACTATGCGAGATCCAAGGGCAAACTGATCATCGCCGGATCCGGCAACTCCGGCGAGCACGGCAGCCCGGTGCAATACCCCGCCGCCAGCCGCGGTGTTGTCGGCGCGGGCGCATTGGACCGCGGCGGCAAAGCGCTGGCGCTGTCCAATAAAGGCCCGGAAGTTGATATCTCCGCGGTCGGCGACAACATCTCGAAGGCCTGCCCGAGCGGGATCCGGCCGAACTGTGTGAACACCAGCAGCGGCACCAGTGACGCCTCCGCCCTCACCTCCGGTTCCGCCGCCCTCCTCTGGTCCGCTCACCCCACCTGGACCGCCAACCAGGTGCTGCGGGTCCTGCTGAACACCGCGTCGAAGCCCACCGACGGCGCGGAGCGGAACGACTCGATCGGCTACGGCGCGGTGCGGCCGCGGGTGGCCCTCCAGACGCCGGGGGACCCCGGGCCCGCCGACGTCTACCCGTTGGCCGAGCACGAGGGCTGGCAGCAGTCGGCGCAGCCGTCCCCGACGCCGACGTCCGGCGCCGCCGGAACCGCCGCGCCGGCCCCGTCGTCCTCCACCTCGCAGAAGGCCGTGGCCACGGGCTCCGGCGGAGGCGGCAGTTCGACGCCGTGGATCGCCGCCGGCGCGGCCGTCGTGGTGCTCGCTGCGGGCGGTACGGCGCTGGCGGTACGCAGTCGGCGCCGACGTACGGCCGCGCCGGCTTTTGTGGCGCAACCGCTACAACCGCCACTGCCACCGCAGCAACAGCCGCCGTATGGTGGATACCGGCCGCCTCCACCGCCGCCGCCCTACTAGGCCACCACGAGGGCCTGAGGGCACAACTCGGAGCGAAGGGTTCCCTGTTGGGATCGACAGGTGTTGTGGCTAGAGTGAGCGGGTAACGTATTCGCCCGCGACGACGTACACGCGATTGCATGGGGGAGGGCAGAATCCATGACTGCCGGAATGAAAGTCACAGCGGCTTCGCTGGCCAAGCTGGAATCCGACATCACCGACATGGTCGGCTCGATGGACCGTCAGGTGAAGGCGCTTCAGACGGTGATCGACAACCTCGAAGGCCACTGGCGGGGTATCGGCGCCAACGCCTTCAACTCGCAGCAGAGCCTGATCAATGAGGACCACCGCGTACTGGCGATCCTGCTCAACAAGATCAAGGAAGCCGTGCACGACACCAACCTCACCTCGGGCTCGACCGATGAGGATGTCCTTCAGGACATGAAGAGCATCGACATCAACGGCAGCGCCGCGGGCAGCGGCATCGCCGGCCTCTGACGACCACGCCACGAGCCGTACCACTCACTTCCATGGGGGACACACATGTCTGATCCCGGTGAACTCAAGGTCACATACTCCTCGCTGGACGAGGCCGCCGGCGCGATCAAGCAGCAGGCCGGCCAGCTGGAGGCCGACCTGGACAACCTGCTGACCCGCGTCCGCGCCGTCGCCGCGTACTGGGAGGGCGACGCGCAGACCGCCTTCCACGCGGTCGCCAACGAGTGGGGCAACCGTACGCACCACATGCACGACGTGCTGGAGTCGATCGCCAGCAAGGTGCAGATCGCGAGCGGTCACTACAACGCGGCCGACAAGAAGGCCGCGTCGTACTTCGGCTGACACTGACCGGCCGTGCGGCCGACCCGGACCGGCCGGCCGTCACGGCCGACCGGCGGGTCGGCGACAGGCCTGCCCATCGGGGCGTACGGGCCGAGGAGAGGCGTCGTGAGGGTTGCAGGGCCGCCGCGTCGGCGTGCGGCGTCCGTGGCGGCTGCCGCCGCGGCACTGGCCGCGCTGTTGCCGGGAGTGATCCTGGGCACGGCGGCATCCGCGACCGCCTCTCCTGTCCGGCCTGATTCGCCGCGGGCCGCCCAGCCGCTGGACGGCGACGGGCAGTGCACATTCCCCGCGCCGAACGTGAAGCAGATGCCCTGGTCGTTGCAGCGCATGCTGGTGAACCAGCTGTGGCAGAGCACCAAGGGCAAGGGCGTCAAGGTCGCGGTGATCGACTCCGGGGTGGACGTCAGGAATCCCCAGCTGGCCGGGGCGGTGGACCGCCAGGACAGCGTCGACCTGATCGACGCCAAGAGCCGCGGCATCGTCGACCCGGTCGGGCACGGCACCGAGGTCGCCGGCATCATCGCGGCCCGCCAGTCGCCCTCCACCGGCTTTGTGGGCCTGGCGCCCGAGGCGACGATCATCTCGATCCGGCAGGCGAGCGAGGACGGCACCGGCACTGTGCCCCACCTGGTGACGGCGTTGCAGAAGGCTGTCGCCGCCCACGCCAAGGTCATCAACATCTCGCAGGACACGCCGCGCGGCACACCCGAGCTGGAGAGCGCCATCAAGGCGGCCCTGCAGGCCGACGTGGTGATCGTCGCCTCCGCGGGCAACGACGGCGGCGACGGCAAGGCGCGCACCACCTATCCCGGCGGCTACGCGGGAGTGCTGGCGGTCGGCGCCTCGGACCGCAACAACGAACGCGCCTCCTTCTCCCAGGCGGGCGACTTCGTCGGCGTCGCCGCGCCCGGAGTGGACATGCTGTCCACCGTTCCCGGCGGCGGCCAGTGCGTGGACAACGGCACGAGTTTCGCCGCGCCATATGTCGCCGGTGTCGCGGCGCTGATCAGGGCCAAGCACCCGAAGTGGACCGCGCCGCAGGTCGTCGCGCAGATCGAGCAGACCGCGCAGCGCACCTCGCTCGGCCACAACTCCCTGGTCGGCTGGGGCGTCGTGGACCCGGTCCGCGCCCTCACCGACGACGGGAAGCCGATCGACGCGCCCACGCCCGACCCCGGAGTGCTCAAGGGCCAGGACCGGGTCGTGCCAGCCGCGCTGACCTTCGGCGACCCCGCCCGGCAGCGGCAGAAGCGCATCGCCGCGTATGTCGTGAGCGGGATGGCGGTGGCGCTGCTGCTGATCACCGGTACGACGGTGGCGCTGCGCGACCGCAGGCGCCGCTCCTGACCCGCCGGGCCCGCCCGAAGGCAGACTTCCCCGCGTGCCGGGAACGGCGCCCGCAGACGCGCGTGTACGGCCCTCAGCGGTACCGATTCCTCAGCGGTACTGAATCAGGTGCAGCGACCGCAGGCCTTCGCTCTCCAGCTCCGCCGGGGCGTCCCGTGCCGTGTCGATGAGCACCAGACCGGTCGGGGTCTGCGCGGCGATGCACAGCAGTCCCACCGACTCCCGGCCGCGCCGGTCGTTCCTGCGCACCCACACCACGGACCGCGAGCCCTGCGGCATGCCCATCACCTCGGCCAGCACGGTCTGCCAGTCGGTGAAGTCGGTGACCGACAGCACCGCGCCGAGCGGGGTCATCGTCGGCTCGAACCATGCCGCGGGGCCCGGCTCGGGCGGCAGCGGGAAGTCGTCGACGCCCGGCTGCGCGCCCTGGTCCCAGCGGTCCAGCCAGCCCCACGGGTCGGAGTTCGGCAGCCCGAACGGCACCGAGCCGTCCTTCGGCACCACCAGTGCCGCGTCCAGCATCGCGTGCTGCGGATGGCCGTCGGCCAGGAAGGCGCGGGTGTTGCACGCGAAGAGCCAGCCGCGGGCCGTCTCGTCGGCGGGGGAGGGGTCCACCAGGGCGACCTGGCCGCCGTGCACATGGTCGAGCCACGCCTCGGCGGCGCGTACCGCGGCCGGCAGATCGGCGGCGCCGCGCCCGGCGCGGACGGCGGCGGGCGGCGCGGACGGCGGCGGTATCCGGGCCAGGACGATCTCGCGGACGTTCTCGGTCTCCAGCCGGGCGAGCCGCTGGGCCTGCGGGTCGAGCAGCGCGACCCGGCCGTCCTTGTTGTGCGCGTAGAGCAGATGGCCGGTCGCTTCGGCGCCGTGCAGTTCACGGCGCACCCAGACCACGCCCGCGGTGCCGGGCCCCGGCTCGCCGACCGCGGCGATCACCGTGTCCCAGTCCGGGCACGGGCCGACCTCGGCCGTGGGGAAGTAGCGCAGCAGGAAGTCGTCCCACCAGGTGGCGCCCTCGTGCGAGGACTGCCAGGGCAGCGCCGTCGCGGGCGCTCCGCCGGCGGTCGCGTGCGCCGCGAGCACCGCGCCCCTGGCGTTGGTCCTGCGGGCCTGTGCGGCGGGTTCCCTGGGCCGCGGGTCGCGTTCGAAGTCGGCCAGGTCGCCCCACGGGTCGTCGGTGGCCGGGTGGAAGGGCGGCATGCCGTTCTTCGGCACGCACACCAGCGACGTCAGTATCGGCGCGGGCGCGGCGGCGCCGGCCACCGGCAGCGACGCGGTGCTGAAGACCCAGGTCTGCGGGGTCTCGGCGACCGGCGTGCGCGCCAGCTCCATCGGGACGTCGTAGGCGGCGCCGAGCCATTCCCTGGCCAGCAGATACGCGTCGGTCATGTGCTCACGCCCCGGCCGGCGGCGTGCCGGTCCACACGGTGCCGAAGGCGCGCGGGTCGGTGAGCCGGCTCAGCCGCTCGGGCCACACGCCGTCCTCGCACCATGCCAGGCCCTCCTCGGCGGTCAGCGCGCTGGGCGTGAAGTCGATCAGCGAGCCGTCCTTGAAGACCACGAGCTGGCGCACCATCGGCGCCTGGGTGAAGTCCCCGGTGTCGATGTGCTCCTGCGAGTCGAAGGCCACGGTCCACGCCAGCCGGTGCTCCGCCGTGCCCGCGGGCTCGATCACGATGGTCGGCGGTCCGTCGCCGTACCTGTCCCGAAGGAACGCCCTGGCGGCGGCGAGCGCCTCCTCCTCGGTCATCACAGCTGCACCTTTCTTCGTTGTTCCGCGCCGTGCGCGGGTTTCGGACGGGGGCGGACGGGGGCGCCAAGCGGTCTGACGGGGTCGGGCTGTGCCGGACGGGTGTCGGACCGACCAGGCTACTTGTACGGCATGTATCTGATCGACACGCCGGACTCCAGGTTGGCGAGGCGGCCGGTCTGCCCGTCGAGGAAGACCACGCCGTTGCCGTCCTTGACGACGTTGAAGACATGCGCGGTGCCGCCGGTCTGGCGGCCGATGTAGACGACGCCGCGCGATCCCTCGCCCCGCGCGTTCATGTCCTTGATGATGTCGTCGTAGCTGCCGACGTCCTCCCACTTGGCGCCGGGATTGCCCAGCCTGGAGGGGCTGGGCCACTGGGGCGACTGCAGCGGGGTGGCCTTGGAGGGCATGCCGTCGAGGCGCTCGTTGACCGCCTCCACGTTCTTCGAGCAGTTCTGGGTGTAGCCGGGCTTGCCGGTCTCGTTGACGTCCTTGAGCCACGGGTATTCGTCGTGCAGGAATTTCGCTTCCTCGGCCGGGGTCATCGAACCCTGGTGGAAGGCCTCGCTCTTGACGTCGGAGGTGGCCCTGGCGAGGCCCTTCCACTTGCTGCCGCTCTGCGCGGCGTCCTTCGCGGCCTGCTCCGCGGCGTCCTTGCCCGCACCCGCGACGCCCGCCTTGGCGCCCGCGCTGCCGCCGTCGGTGGCCAGGGCCATGATGATGTTGCCGACCAGCCGGCCGCCCGCCTCGTCGCCGTCCGAGCCCCATCCGCTGCCGAGCAGGATGCCGGGCAGCCGCTCGGGGTGCGCGGTCATGTCCACCAGGCCGGCGGCCGTGGAATTGAGGTGGGTCAGGTACTGCGCCGGGTGGGTGAGGTTGTACGGGTCCATCGGGTTCAGGCCGCGGACGAACTTCAGCATGTCCGTGCCGCTGCGTATGAGGCCGCCCGCGAAATGCTCCATCCGGACCGGCGTCGCCTTGAGGAAGTCGCCGCCGTCGCCCTTCATCCGGTCGGTGAAATCCGGCTTCGCCGGCGCGAGCGCGGTGGCGGCGCGGACCTTGGCCTCCGCCTCGCCCGCGACCGTGTCGCGCTGCTTGCGGGCCGAGTTGAGGATGTCCTTGGCGTGGTTCTTGTCGGCGGCGCCGGGGTCGACGAAGGCGTCGGGAGCCACCGGGGGCTTGCCGGGGTCGTCGTTGCCGTCCACCAGTTCCTTGTAGCCGGCCAGGTCCTTGTTGTACTGGTCGACCTTGGTGTTGTACGCCGCCGCGGCCTTCTTCCGCGCCTCGGTGCCCTGCTTCCACAGCCGGACGGCCTCCTTGGCCTGGCCCTGCGCCCAGTCCACGGTGAAGGCGTAGTGCTCCAGCGCGTCCGAGGCGTCCTGGCAGGCGGTCGCGGCCTTGGCCCACTTCGGCGGCTGCGAGGCGAACTTCGCTGTGAAGGCGTCGGCGCCCGAGCCCTCCCAGCTGCCGGGGTCGAGGTGGGTCAGACCGGTGTGGCCGGTGTCGAAGGCGGAGTGGAAGCGGCTGAGATGGCCGGAGACCTCGCGGATCTTCGCCGAGTCGCCGTGCACCAGTTCCTTGGGCTCCTCGCTCTGGCCGAGCTGCTGCTCGTCGACGTGCGCGCCCAGGTCGTCGGCGATCGCGTCGCCGTGGTCCTCGACCCAGTCCGCCGCGTCGTGCAGGCCGACGTGGTCGAGTCCGTCACCGACGAAATGGGCTCCGTCGTCGATCAGTTCGCCGGCCTTCTGCTTGGCTTTGCCGAGCAGTTTCTCGCCACCGTCGCCGATCTTGTTGATCAGACTGCCGAGACCCATCAGCCCACCCCCGCGGTGCTGTTCTGCGGCGCCGGTCGGTGGCCGGTCCGCCTGTGACTGTGCTGCTGCTGTGGCTCATCTTCTCAGGTTTCGGCCACGAGTTGCATCCTCGGGACCCGAACGGCCAGGCCAGGCGGGGCGACAGGGCGGGCGGGAACGGACGTTTCCGGCCTTCCGGTTCCGCCGTCGCGGTTCTTCCCCCGCCCGCTTCGCGCTCCGCGCCCAAGGCCGGGCGGCGGGCGCGGGCGCGGCCCAGTGGCTGCGGCTGCCGCCGGGGGCGCCGGTGGTTTTCGGCCCTCCCCTCGTCGCCGCGGCGGGGCGCAGGCGCGGGCGGCCCGGTGAGGTTGTTGCTGCTCGGCTGCCGGGTGCCGAGCCGGTCGGCGATCGGGTCACCGGTGTCCCCGGCCCGGGCCGCCGCATTGCGCGGCCGTTCGCCGCCGTCGCCGATCACGTCGACCGGCGGCGGCGAGGCCCGTCAGCCGCCGGTGCCGCCGCCCTGCGCCTGCTGCTGCGCGCGTTCCTCGGGGGTCGGGCCGTAGACCTGGTCGAGCGACTGGTCGTACTCGTCCTTGTGCCCGCTGAGCGTCGCCGCGGTCTCCAGCGGGATCGACCGGCTCATGTCGTGGGCGGTGTCCTTCCAGGTCTGCCCCATGTCGGACAGCGCCTGCTGGGAGGACTTCGCGCTGTAGTCCGGGTGCAGGAAGTCGTTGACCGGGTTGTCGGACCCGATCTGACTCCACGACATGTTCTCCTCCTGCTCCTCCGTCAGGTTCGGATTGCCGATGTCGGAGGCCACGACCACCTTGAGCGTCTTCATCGCGTACTGGTCCATCTCGTAGTACGTGCCCGCCGCGAGGCCCAGCCGCTGGGCGATCTGGTCGGCGTCCTGGACGATGGTCCGCACGCCCCACTCCCAGCGGTCGCAGAAGCCGTCGAAGGCCGAGGTGAGCCCGGAGTGCCCGGTCTGCATGCCGCTCAGCTTGAGGTTGGAGAAGCCGCGGCCGACGTCGGCCGCCGCCTCCTGGCCCATCGTCTGCAATTCGTGGATGACGCCGTTGAGCCCGGCCGCCGTCTGCGCCAGCGCTGTTTCGGTGACGTTGTAACCGCCGCCGCCCCCGCTGCCTCCGGTCATCGTTCCTCCCCGTTCACCGCCACGGCATCCACCGCGGCCTCGTCAGGTACCACACCCGCCACCGGCGGGAAGATCATGGGCAGCCGGCCCGCGACGTCCAGCGCGACCCCGGCCGGCTCGCCGACCGCGGGCACCACCTCGTCCAGCAGCCGCCACCCGTAAACCGTCACATAGTCCACGTCCGACGAGCCGTCCGCGCCGCGCGCCACCGCGAAGCGCGCCAGCTCGGTGTCGTCGGAGAAGGCGTACACCCAGTGCACACCGCCGAGGCTCGTCGCCCACAGGTCGCCGTCACCAAGTGTCGGGACCATCACCAGGCTCGCCCGGAAGGCGTCGAGCAGCGCGTCGGGGTCGCCGTTTCCGGCGTGCAGATCGGCCAGTTCGGACGCGAGCGCGGCATGCGCGCCCTCCTGGGCGCTCGGCAGCATCCCGAAGGCCGCCGCCACCGGCACCGGCGCGCTGCCGGCCGCGCCGTCCACCAGGTCCGTCAGCCGCGACCACGCCGGGTGCGGCCGCGGGGCGTCGGCGCCCGGCCCGGCGCCCGGCGCGTCCTGGCCCTCGCGGCCGGTGTGGCCGTCCGCGCCGGTCCCGTCCGGCGGTGTGTCACCGCCGGAACCGTACAACCGGTCCCACTCCGACGTCATGATCGTGCCCCCATCGCCGGTGCGGCCGCAGGTCGGCGGCCGCACTCATCCGGCAAAAAACCTAGCAGGCGGCGTGGCCGGCGGACTTGCGTGCGCCCGCCGCCCCGTCACCCCTCGGGAGTCCAGGCCAGCTGCACCAGCCGACTGCCGCCGCGCCGCGCCGCGAAGATCGCCCGCCCCGGCGGCATCTGCCGCGGCCTGACCGTGCCCATCAGCTCGCCCTCGTTCGGGTCGCCCGAGAGCACCAGGCCCTGCGCGCCGAGTTCCTTGGCCCGCTGCATGAACGGCTCGTACATCGAGCGCCCCGCACCGCCGCTGCTGCGGGCGATGATGAAGCGCACCCCGACGTCACGCGCGAAGGGCAGGCTGTCGGCGAGCTGCGCCATCGGATTGCTGCCCGCCGCGACCAGTTCGTAGTCGTCGATGAGCACGAACAGCTGCGGGCCGCTCCACCAGCTGCGGTCGCGCAGTTGCCGCGGGGTGACGTCCGGGCCCGGCGCGCGCCGCTCGACCAGCTTCTGCACCTCGGTCATGTGCGTCTCCATGGCCGCAGACGCCGCAATGTACTCCAGCACATGGCTCTCGGGCAGCGAGCCCAGCAGGGTGCGCCGGTAGTCGCCGACGACCAGCGTGGCCTCCTGGGGGGTGTAGCGCCGGCTGAGCTGCCGGGCGATGTGCCGCAGCGCGGCCGTCTTGCCCGACTCGCTGTCGCCGAAGACGATCAGCACCGGATCGGTCTCGAAGTTCACGAACACCGGCGCGAGCGCCGTCTCGTCGATGCCGATCGCGACCCCGCGCTCCGGGTGGCGCGCACCGTCGGGCACCTGCTCGGCGGTCAGCATCGTCGGCAGCATCCGGATGGCGGGCGCCTGCGTACCGCGCCACGCCGAGTTGACCGCCTCCACCAGGGCGGCGCCGCCCTCGGTGAGGTCCGCCGACGACGAACTGCCGTCGATCCGCGGCAGACCCGCCATGAAGTGCAGGTGCGCCGGCGTGATGCCGCGGCCCGGCACCCCGGCCGGCACGTTCGCGGCGACCTTGCGGTTGATCTCGGAGTCCATGACGTCGCCGAGCCGCAGTTCGAGCCGGTTCAGCAACTGGTCCTTGAGCGCGGCCCTGACCTCCATGTAACGCGACGCCGTGAGCACCACGTGCACACCGAAGCCCAGACCGCGGGCGGCGATGTCGGCGACGACCGGCTCCAGCCGCTCGTTGTCCTGCTTGAACGCGCCCCACCCGTCGATCAGCAGGAAGACGTCGCCCCAGCGCTCGTCGGGCAGTTCACCGGTCGCCCGCAGCCTGCGGTACGAGGCCACCGTGTCGATGCCGCGGCTGCGGAAGACCTCCTCGCGGCGGGCCAGCACCCCCGCGACCTCGGCGATCGCACGGCGTACCCGGTCCGGTTCCAGCCGCCCGGCGACACCGCCCACATGGGCCAGGCCGTCCACCGCCCGCAGCGCGCCGCCGCCGAAGTCCAGGCAGTAGAACTGCACCTCGTCCGGCGTGTGGGTCAGCGCGAACGACGTCACCAGGGTGCGCAGCAGCGTCGACTTGCCGCTGCGCGGGCCGCCGACGATCAGGCCGTGGCCCGCCGCGCCGCTGAAGTCCAGCGTCAGCGGGTCGCGGCGCTGCTCGAACGGCTTGTCCACGATGCCGAGCGGCGCCTGCAGCGCGCCCAGCGGCACCCCGCTGGTCACCTGCAGACCGCGGTCCGCGGACACCGCCAGCGGCATCAGCCGGTCCAGACTGGGCGCCTCGTCCAGCGGCGGCAGCCACACCTGGTGCGCCTCGGGACCGCGGCCCTCAAGGCGGCGGACCAGGACGTCGAGGACGGTGTCGGCCACGGCGTCGTCGCGCTGCGCCGCCACCGGCCGCGCCGCCGGCGCGCTCATCGGCACGGGCGCCGCGGTGAAGGGAGCGGCCCGGCGGCCGCTCTGCGCGCCCCCGTCGGCCTCCGCCGCCCTGCCCCTGCGGTGCGCCCCCGACACGTACGCGGCCTTGAACCGCACCATCGTGTCGGTGCCGAACTTCAGATAACCCGAACCCGGCACGGACGGCAGGTGGTAGGCGTCCGGTACGCCGAGCGCGGCGCGCGACTCGGAGGCGGAGAAGGTCCGCAGACCGATGCGGTACGACAGATACGTGTCCAGGCCGCGCAGCCTGCCCTCCTCAAGGCGCTGCGAGGCCAGCAGCAGATGCACACCGAGCGACCGGCCGATCCGGCCGATCTGGATGAACATGTCGATGAATTCCGGCTTCGCGGTGAGCAGTTCGCTGAACTCGTCGATGACCAGCACGAGTGACGCCAGCGGTTCGAGGGCGGCGCCCGCGGTCCTGGCCCGCTCGTAGTCGTGGATGTTGGCGTAGTTGCCGGTGGACTTCAGCAGTTCCTGGCGGCGCTGCAGCTCACCGGTTATCGAGTCGCGCATCCGGTCGACCAGTGTCAGGTCGTCCGCGAGGTTGGTGATGACCGCCGAGACGTGCGGCATCTCGCTCATGCCGGCGAAGGTCGCACCGCCCTTGAAGTCGGCGAGCACGAAATTCAGCGATTCCGAGGAATGGGTGACGGCGAGTCCGAGCACCAGCGTGCGCAGCAGTTCCGACTTGCCGGAACCGGTGGCGCCCACGCACAGCCCGTGCGGCCCCATGCCCTCCTGCGCGGCCTCCTTGAGGTCGAGGAAGACCGGCTCGCCGTCCTCGCCCACCCCGATCGGCACCCGCAGCCGCTCGTGCTGGGTGCGCGGCGTCCAGCCGCGGGCCACGTCGAAGGACGAGGCCTCGCCGATGCCCATCAGGTCGGTGAAGTCCAGGTTGGACAGCAGCGGTTCGTCCTCGCCGCCGTCGGCGGGCCGCAGCGGCGCCAGCTGCCGGGCCAGCGACTCGGCCTCGATCGCGCTCAGCCGGTCCGGAGTGCCGCCGTAGGCACCCCCGGCCGCCGACCGCAGCAGCATCTCCTCGGCCGAGCAGCGCAGCCACAGGTCGCCGCGCGGCTCACCGGTCTCCCCGGGCGCCATCTCCACCACGGTCACGCCCAGCAGGCCCTCACCGGTGGCCAGCACCGACGTCGCGGGGACCGTACCGCCGTCCACGAAGACCACCAGGTGTGGCTGGTCGAGCAGCGGTGTCGTGTCGCGCTGGAAGCGCGGCCGGTCCTCCAGCCGGTCGTGCAGCAGCTCCTCCAGCTCGCCCACGTCGCCCACCACCAGCCGCCGGGTGCCCGCCCCGTCCAGCTCGGCCGGGGACTGCGTGTGCGGCAGCCACTTGATCCACTCCCACTCGCGCAGCGCGGAAGGCGAGGCGGCCACGCACAGCACCAGGTCCGCCGGCGAGTGCAGCGTCGACAGCTGCGCGATCATCGCCCGCGCCTGCCCGTAGACCGCCTCGGGCTCGCCGGTCAGCGCGACATGCGAGAAGGCCCGCAGCGACACCGCGAGCGGCAGCGCCTCGACCGTGCCGTAGGCAGCGATGAAGCGCTGCATGGCGTGCGCGGTGAGCGGTTCGAGCTGGTCCACGGGGGCGGTGTCGGGCGCCACCAGCGGGGTGGCCAATTGCTGCGGGGCGAGACCGACCCGCACCTGGCCGAAGTCGTCGTCTCCCGGGCGGCGTTCCCAGACCCGCCTGCCCTCGGCGGCCAGCGCCCACAGCTGGTCGGGCGCGGGATGGGTGTAGAGCTGGCTGCTGCGCTGCTGGTCGGCCACCTTGCGGGCCTTGCGGCGCTGCTGCGCGAGGTATTTGAGGTAATCGCGGCGGCTGTCGGCCATATGCCCGCTGGCGCCCTGACGGGTACGCACCACCTGCGCTATCGCCATCGCCACCATCGAGGTGAGCATCAGCCCACCCATCACCTTCATGATCGGCTGAGATCCGGGCATGAAGAAATAAGCCGCCGAGCCGCCCATGGCGAGCATGGGCAGCAGCATCATCATCACGCCCTGGTCCTGGCCGCGTTGCAGTTCGGGCGGTGACGCCAGCTCAAGCTCCTCCGACGGCACCTCCGGCGGGAATGCCCGCGCCGGACGCTTGACGATGACCGAACTCACTGATGTGCTCGCCCCCCGGGATCATCGACCCGTTGTGACTGGTAATTTGTTGCAGATACTACTTACAGCCACCGTCCACCGGCCAGGCGGGAGTTGGCTGATCGCGGAATTCCGCACCCGAGGGGGCACAGCGCGGTGAGCACGATCTCAGCGACCGGATTCTGCCGCGTCACGGTCGTAGCACCGGACAGCAGGATCGACGTGGCGCTGCCGGACGACCTGCCGGTCGCCGATCTGCGTCCGGACATCCTGCGTCTGTCGGGCCAGGTCCAGAGCGAGGAGGAGCCGACCGGCTTCCACCTCGTCCGCCGGGACGGCAGTGTCCTCGACCCCGCCCTGTCGCTGTCCGCGCAGCGCGTCCTGGATGGCGAACTCATCGCGCTGCGGGCCTTCGCCGAGTCCCTGCCGCCCGCCGTCCACGACGACGTGGCCGACGCCATCGCCACCGCCGTCGTGCGCGACCGGCGCCGCTGGGACGACGAGCTGATGCGGATCGTCGGCCTGACCGGCGGCGCGGTGCTGCTGGTGATGATGGGCTTCGTGCTGTGGTGGGCGGAGCCGGTCAGGCACGACATGCACTCGATGCCCGGCGTCCTCGCCGGAGTGCTCGGCACCCTCCTGGTCGCCTTCGCGGCCGTACGCGCCCGGATATACCGCGACCGCGCCGCCGCGGTCGCCCTGGGCCTGGCCGCGCTGCCGCACCTGCTGATAGCCGGTTCCGGCATCGTCGACCCCGACCAGGGACACGGCCCGGGCCGGCTGCAGTTCATGGTCGGCTGCGCGACCGTCCTGCTGGCCTCGGCGATCCTGGTCGCCGTCCTGCCCACCGGGGACGCGCCCTTCGTGGCGTCCGCCTTCCTGGCCGCCGCGGGCACCCTGGCCACCTACGGCGCCATCGCCACCGACAGCCCGCCGCGCGCCGTCGCCTCGGTCGCCGCCGTCGCCGCCGTGGCGCTGGTCGGCTTCCTGCCCGGCTGGTCGGCGCGCTTCGCCCGGCTGCCGATCGGCTTCGGCTCGCCCGAGCCGTCCGCCGAGGTCATGGAGCGCTACGGCGACCGGCGCGAGCCCGAGCAGGCCATCGACTACGAGGCGGTCGCCGCACAGGCCCGCCGCGGCCACGAACTGCTGCTCGGCCTGGTCGGCGGCTGCTCGGCCACCGTCGTGGGCGCCGCCGCCGTCATGAGCTTCTCCGACTCCGCGGCCGCCCAGGTGCTGGCCCTGACCGCCGGGGTGGCGGCGCTGCTGCGCGCCCGGCTCTTCCGCTACACCAGCCAGGTCGCCAGCCTGGTGGTGGCCGGCGTCCTCGCGGTGGCCCTGCTGATCCTCGGGCTCGCCCTGAACCCCGACACCGCGCTGCTGACGGACCTGGCCAGGGGCGACCACGGGCCGCTCGACCTGCACACGCTGTGGCTGTCCGCGGCGATCGCGGCCGGCGCGGTCCTGCTGGTCGCGATCGGCCTGATCGTGCCCCGCAAGGGCGTGTCCCCGTTCTGGGGCCGCAGCCTGGACCTCGCCGAGGGCGCCGTCCTGCTGTCGCTGGTCCCGCTGTGCCTGGCGGTGCTCAAGGTCTACGGTTCGGTGCGCGGCCTGAGCAGTGACTGACCCGCGCGCGAGCACCCGGCCGCGGCACCGCGTCCGGGCGGACCGGGCGCCCGGCCCGCCGGTAATCGGCCCGGCCGCCGGCTGGTACTCTGGGTGACGGTCACCTGTGTGTTCACGCCCGGTGACCGTACGCCGTGCGAGTCACCTGAGATTTCCCCGCGATGCAGACCGGGGACGCTTGCCGGCCGATGACCCCATGAGGAGTCCGTATGTCGCTCGACGTCGAGACGAAGAAGCAGATCATCGCCGAGTTCGGCACCAAGGAGGGCGACACCGGCTCCCCCGAGGTCCAGGTCGCGCTCCTGTCGCGCCGGATCTCGGACCTGACCGAGCACCTCAAGACCCACAAGCACGACCACCACTCGCGTCGTGGTCTGCTGATCCTGGTCGGCCAGCGCCGCCGTCTGCTGCAGTACCTGGCCAAGAAGGACATCACGCGCTTCCGTGAGCTCCGCGAGCGCCTCGGCATCCGTGCCGGCGCGGCGGGCGTTCGCTAGGACGCGTGGAGGGGAGCGGTGCCCGCACGACGGGGCCGCTCCCTTTGCCGTATGCACCGGATCGCCACCGGCAGCGACGTGTGAGCACCCGGTTGCCGAGCGCGCACATGACGTGCGCGACACATGCGTCGTCTGGTGCAATGGTGCTGTTGACAACGTATGAGGAGGAGCGTCCTCCTATTCGCCGCAGACGCCGGTCCTCGGTAGTGGCCCCCGGGTGGTTCCACCCCCGGAGGCTTCGATCGAAGACCGGCCCCCGGCAGGACGCCCCTCCACCGATGGCCCACGGGGACACGCCCCGCGGGCAAGGACGAGGAGAATCCCCATAGTGGAGAACGAGACCCACTACGCCGAAGCCGTGATCGACAACGGCACTTTCGGCACCCGCACCATCCGCTTCGAGACGGGCCGGCTGGCCCGCCAGGCCGCCGGCTCCGCCGTGGCCTACCTGGACGACGACACCATGGTGCTGTCGGCCACCAGCGCCTCCAAGCAGCCCAAGGAGCACTTCGACTTCTTCCCCCTCACGGTGGACGTCGAGGAGCGCATGTACGCGGCCGGCCGGATCCCCGGCTCCTTCTTCCGCCGCGAGGGCCGCCCCTCCGAGGACGCCATCCTCACCTGCCGGCTGATCGACCGCCCGCTGCGCCCGTCCTTCGTCAAGGGCCTGCGCAACGAGATCCAGGTCGTCTGCACGATCATGGCGCTCAACCCCGACCACCTCTACGACGTGGTCGCCATCAACGCCGCCTCCTGCTCCACGCAGCTGGCGGGCCTGCCCTTCTCCGGCCCGATCGGCGGCGTCCGCGTCGCGCTGATCCGCGGCCAGTGGGTGGCCTTCCCGACGCACACCGAGCTCGAAGAGGCCGTCTTCGACATGGTCGTCGCGGGCCGCGCCCTGGAGGACGGCGACGTCGCGATCATGATGGTCGAGGCCGAGGCCACCGCGAAGACCATCCAGCTGGTCGAGGGCGGTGCCGAGGCGCCGACCGAGGAGGTCGTCGCCGCGGGCCTCGACGCCGCCAAGCCGTTCATCAAGGTGCTGTGCAAGGCGCAGTCCGAGCTGGCCGTCAAGGCTGCCAAGCCCACCGGCGAGTTCCCGATCTTCCTGGACTACCAGGAGGACGTCTTCGCGGCCCTGGAGTCCGCCGTCACCGGCGAGCTGGCCAAGGCGCTGACCATCGCGGGCAAGCAGGCCCGCGAGGCCGAGCTGGACCGGGTCAAGGGCCTGGCCGCCGAGCAGCTGCTGCCGCAGTTCGAGGGCCGCGAGAAGGAGATCTCCGCGGCCTACCGCTCGCTGACCAAGAAGCTGGTCCGCCAGCGCGTCATCCGCGACAAGGTGCGCATCGACGGCCGCGGCGTCACCGACATCCGTACGCTGGCCGCCGAGGTCGAGGCGATCCCGCGGGTGCACGGCTCGGCCCTCTTCGAGCGCGGCGAGACGCAGATCCTCGGTGTCACCACGCTGAACATGCTCCGGATGGAGCAGCAGCTCGACACCCTGGCGCCGGAGACCCGCAAGCGCTACATGCACAACTACAACTTCCCGCCGTATTCGGTCGGTGAGACCGGCCGGGTGGGCTCGCCCAAGCGCCGCGAGATCGGCCACGGCGCCCTCGCCGAGCGCGCCCTGATCCCGGTCCTGCCGACCCGCGAGGAATTCCCCTACGCGATCCGCCAGGTCTCCGAGGCGCTGGGCTCCAACGGCTCCACCTCGATGGGCTCGGTCTGCGCCTCGACCATGTCGCTGCTGAACGCCGGTGTGCCGCTCAAGGCCCCGGTCGCCGGTATCGCCATGGGCCTGATCTCGCAGGAGATCGAGGGCGAGACGCACTATGTCGCGCTGACCGACATCCTCGGCGCCGAGGACGCGTTCGGCGACATGGACTTCAAGGTCGCCGGCACGAAGAAGTTCGTGACCGCGCTGCAGCTGGACACCAAGCTGGACGGCATTCCCGCGTCCGTGCTCGCCGCGGCACTCAAGCAGGCCCGCGACGCCCGGCTGCACATCCTCGACGTGATGATGGAGGCCATCGACTCCCCGGACGAGATGTCGCCGAACGCGCCGCGGATCATCAGCATCAAGATCCCGGTGGACAAGATCGGCGAGGTCATCGGCCCCAAGGGCAAGATGATCAACCAGATCCAGGAGGACACCGGCGCCGACATCTCCATCGAGGACGACGGCACGGTCCTGATCGGCGCCACCGAGGGTTCGCAGGCCGAGGCGGCGCGTGCGGTGATCAACCAGATCGCCAACCCGACCATGCCCGAGGTCGGCGAGCGCTACCTGGGCACGGTCGTGAAGACCACCACCTTCGGCGCGTTCGTGTCGCTGATGCCCGGCAAGGACGGTCTGCTGCACATCTCGCAGATCCGCAAGCTCGCCGGCGGAAAGCGCGTCGAGAACGTCGAGGACGTGCTCGGCGTCGGCGCCAAGGTGCAGGTCGAGATCGCCGAGATCGACCAGCGCGGCAAGCTGTCGCTCATCCCCGTCATCGAGGGCGAGGACGGCGGCGACGCCGAGGACGCGAAGGACGAGTCGGCCAAGTGACGACTCGCTCCACCGCCGCGACGGCCCGCCCCTCCACCAAGGGGCGGGCCGTCCGCACGCGGACCCTGCTGCCCGGAACCGACGGCATCGGCACCGTTCGGCGCAGCGTGCTGCCCGGCGGCCTGCGGGTCGTCACCGAGACGCTGCCGACCGTACGCTCGGCCACCTTCGGCATCTGGGCGGCCGTCGGCTCCCGCGACGAGACCCCGGTGCTCAACGGCGCCACCCACTACCTGGAGCACCTGCTCTTCAAGGGCACGCAGCGGCGCAGCGCGCTCGACATCTCCGCCTCGATCGACGCGGTCGGCGGCGAGATGAACGCGTTCACCGCCAAGGAGTACACCTGCTACTACGCCCGGGTGCTCGACACCGACCTGCCGCTGGCCATCGACGTGGTCTGCGACATGCTCACCGGGTCGCTGATCCGCCAGGAGGACATCGACGCCGAGCGCGGCGTCGTCCTGGAAGAGATCGCGATGACCGAGGACGACCCGGGCGACCAGGTGCACGACCTGTTCAGCACCGCCATGCTCGGCGACACCCCGCTCGGCCGCCCGGTCCTGGGCACCGTCGAGACCGTCAACGCCCTCACCCGCGACCAGGTCGCCCGCTTCTACCGCAAGCACTACGACCCCACCCGCCTGGTGGTCGCCGCCGCGGGCAACATCGACCACGCGAGCGTCGTACGCCAGGTCCGCCGCGCCTTCGACAAGGCCGGCGCGCTGCGCGACCCCGACGCCCGGCCCCGGCCGCCCCGCGACGGCGCCCGGACGCTGAGCACCGCGGGCCGGGTCGAGGTGCTCGACCGGCGCACCGAGCAGGCCCATGTCGTCCTCGGCATGCCGGGCCTGTCCCGCACCGACGAGCGGCGCTGGGCACTGGGCGTGCTCAACACCGCGCTCGGCGGCGGCATGAGCTCCCGGCTGTTCCAGGAGGTCCGCGAGAAGCGCGGCCTGGCCTATTCGGTCTACTCCTACACCTCCTCCTTCGCCGACTGCGGCCTCTTCGGGGTCTACGCCGGCTGCCAGCCCGCCCGGGTGCCGGACGTGCTCAAGATCTGCCGGGACGAGCTGAACGCGGTCGCCGAGCAGGGCCTGACCGACGAGGAGCTGCGCCGCGCCATCGGCCAGCTGTCCGGGTCGACCGTCCTGGGCCTGGAGGACACCGGCGCGCTGATGAACCGGATCGGCAAGAGCGAGCTGTGCTGGGGCGACCAGCTCTCGGTCGACGACCTGCTGGCGAAGATCGCCGCCGTGACCCCCGACGAGGTACGGGCGGTCGCCCGCGACGTCCTCGGGCAGCGCCCCTCACTGGCCGTCATCGGCCCGCTCAAGCAGAAGCAGACCGCCCGCCTGCACGAAGCCGTCTCCTAGCCACGGCCGCGCCGGACCGACCCCGTACGCACCTGCGCACCCCAAGCACGACGCAAAGGACCCCGAAACGATGAGCAAGCTCCGTGTGGCCGTCATCGGCGCCCAGGGCCGGATCGGCTCGGCGGCGGCCGGCGCCGTCGAGGCCGCGGACGACCTCGACCTGGTCGCCGCGATCGACCGCGACGACCCGCTGGACACGCTGACCGCGGCCGGCGCCCAGGTCGCGGTGGAACTGACCCACCCCGACGCGGTCATGGCCAATCTGGAATTCTGCGTCGGGCACGGCATCCACGCCGTGGTCGGCACCACCGGGTGGACCGAGGAACGCCTCGCCCTGCTGCGCGGCTGGCTGGCCGATACACCCGGCACCGGTGTGCTCGTCGCCCCGAATTTCTCCATCGGCGCCGTCCTGACCATGCGGTTCGCCCGGCAGGCGGCCCGATGGTTCGAATCGGCCGAGGTCATCGAGCTGCACCACAACAACAAGGCGGACGCCCCCAGCGGCACCGCCACCCGCACCGCCCAGCTGATCGCCGCCGCCAGGACCGAGGCCGGCCTCGCGCCGCAGCACGACCCGACCACCCACGGCCTGGACGGCGCCCGCGGCGCGGACGTCGAGGGCGTGCCCGTGCACTCGGTACGGCTGCGCGGTCTGCTCGCCCACCAGGAGGTGCTGTTCGGCGGCACCGGCGAGACGCTGACCATCCGGCACGACTCGCTGCACCACAGCAGCTTCATGCCCGGCATCCTGCTCGCCGCCCGCACCGTCCCCGGTGTCCCCGGCCTGACCTACGGCCTGGAACACTTCCTCGACGGGACAGAACCCGGCCACCCTGAGGACTGACCGCATGCGCTCCAAAATGAGCTACGCCGCCTCCGCGCTGGCGCTGCTGTTCTACTTCGTCCTGGTCGGCGACCGCGGAGTGCTGCTGATCGCCGACGGCCGCCCGGTCACCGTCGCCTTCGGCATCGCGGTGCTGGTGCTGCCGCTGATCGGCGCCTGGTTCCTGTGGCACACCACGCAGTTCGCCCGGCACGCGGGACGGCTCGGCCGGGAGCTGGAGGCCGAGGGCGGGCTGCCGGTCGACGAGCTGGTCCGCACCCCCAGCGGCCGGATCGACCGGGACTCGGCGGACGCGGTCTTCGCCAAGCGGCAGGCCGAGACGGAGGCGGCGCCCGACGACTGGCGCAACTGGTTCCGGCTGGCCGTCGCCTACTTCGACGCCCGCGACACACCGAGGGCGCGCAAGGCCATGCAGCGCGCCATCGCCCTGCACGACGGCAGGCCGCAGCAGTAGCCGCCGGGGGCGGTCAGCGCAGTTCCGCGGCCCAGCCCTCGATGGCGTCGGCGGCCATGTCGAACGCCTCGACGCGGCCGAGGAAGTCCGCGTTGTGGTCGGTGAGCTGCGGGCGCAGCGGCTCGCCGCCCTTCCGGGTGATGACCAGTGCCTGCCCCTGGACGCTGCGCGGCAGCCCCAGCACCCGCACCGGCTGCTGCGCGGTGCGCACCGAGGCGACCTTGCGCCACGGCACGGTCACCGTGCCGAAGAAGCCCGTCTGCCGCAGCCCCTTGCCGCTCACCCACACGCCGACCCGCAGCAGCCGCAGCGTGGCCCCTATCACCAGCGCCGCGACCAGCAGGCACACCGCAGCGCCCTGCGTGTCGCCCGCGGCGGCCATGATCAGTGCGGCGAACAGCAGATACGACGCCAGCATCAGCGCCAGCGCGGCGGTGGCGACCCGCCACGGCCCCGGGCGGTAGGGCCGCATCCAGCGGTCCTCGTCCAGATGGGGGAGCGGCCGGTCGGCGGCGGGGTCGTCGGTCGTGGCGATCGCGGAGCGGTAGGGCAGGGACACGCGGAGAATCCTCTTCCGGTTCCGGCGGGGGAAGGGCGGAGCGCACCGCGCTCCGGTCCGGTGAGGCTAGCCGCCCCGACGGCACCTCGGCTACTTCGGGTCGGCCGATCGGCTGCGGCGCGCTGTCGCAGCCAGCGCCTAGGGTGGTCGTCGCAATGCCGTCCATCAGGAAGGACACTCCGGTGCCGACCGACCTCCCCCCCGGGACCCCCGCAAGCCCGCCGGCCGCTGTCGAGTTCCGGGACGACGTGACCGTCGACCTGGTCAAGCACAGCGCGTCGGACTCCGACGTCCTGTGGGCGGCCCGGGTCTCCACCGCGGGCGAGCAGTCGCTGGAGGAGCTGACCAAGGACCCGGAGCGCTCCAGGGGCCTGATCAACTACCTGATGCGGGACCGCCACGGCAGCCCCTTCGAGCACAACTCGATGACGTTCTTCATCAGCGCCCCGATCTTCGTCTTCCGCGAGTTCATGCGCCACCGCGTCGGCTGGTCCTACAACGAGGAGTCCGGCCGCTACCGCGAGCTCCAGCCGGTCTTCTACGTGCCGGGGCAGGACCGCAAGCTGGTGCAGCAGGGCCGTCCCGGGAAGTACGAGTTCGTGCACGGGACACCCGAACAGCACAAGCAGACCGTCGCGGCGATGGAGGAGTCCTACACGCAGTCCTACGCCGCGTATCAGGCGATGCTCGCCGACGGTGTGGCCCGCGAGGTGGCCAGGGCCACCCTTCCGGTCGGTCTGTTCTCCTCGATGTACGCGACCTGCAACGCCCGCTCGCTGATGCACTTCCTCGGCCTGCGCACCCAGCACGAGCTGGCCGCGGTGCCGTCCTTCCCGCAGCGGGAGATCGAGATGGTCGGCGAGCGGATGGAAGCGGCCTGGGCGGAACTGATGCCGCTCACCCATGCGGCGTTCAACGGGAACGGGCGTGTCGCCCCGTAGCGGAGGCGGCCCGTCCACCCCCCGCAGGCAAATGTCCGAAGTGTTCGGATTGCAGGCATTCGTGAGGTTCATCTAGGCTGCAGAAACGGACTCCGGCGGTGCCTGAACCCCCGAGCAGGCACCGCCGGAGTCCTTTGCGCAGGTCCCACGGCTGCGTGCCCCCGTACACACCGAGTAGCGTGGGACCCATGGCTCCGACCTCCACCCCCAAGGCCCCCTTCGGGCGGGTACTGACCGCAATGGTCACGCCGTTCACCACGGACGGCGCACTCGACCTCGCCGGCGCCCAGCAGCTCGCCGCCCACCTCGTGGACGAGGGCAACGACGGACTCGTCGTGAACGGCACCACCGGGGAGTCGCCCACCACGAGCGACACGGAGAAAGACCAGCTCGTACGGGCCGTGGTCGAGGCCGTCGGCGACCGCGCCTTCGTCATCGCCGGTGTCGGCACCAACGACACCCGGCACAGCACGGAACTCGCCCGCCAGGCGGAGCGCGCCGGAGCCCACGGCCTGCTCACGGTCACGCCGTACTACAGCAAGCCCCCGCAGGAGGGCCTGTACCGGCACTTCACCGCCATCGCCGACGCCACAGAGCTACCCGTCATGCTCTACGACATCCCGGGCCGCAGCGGAGTCCCGCTGGACACCGAGACCATCGTCCGGCTGGCGGAACACCCCAGGATCGTCGCCAACAAGGACGCCAAGGGCGACCTCGGCGCCGCCGGCTGGGCACTCGCCCGCAGCGGCCTGGCCTGGTACTCCGGTGACGACATGCTCAACCTCCCGCTGCTGGCCATCGGCGCCAGCGGCTTCGTCTCGGTCGTCGGCCACCTCGTCACCCCCGAGCTGCGCGCCATGCTGGACGCGTACACCGGCGGCGACGTCGCCAAGGCGGCCGAAATCCACCAGCGGCTGCTCCCGGTCTACACCGGCATGTTCCGCGCCCAGGGCGTCATCACCACCAAGACCGCCCTCGCGCTGCGCGGACTGCCCGCGGGCCCGCTCCGGCTCCCGCTCGTCGAGCTGGACCCGGAGGCCACCGAACGCCTCAGGAAGGATCTCGCCGACGGCGGGGTACACCTCTGACAACGGACTTCACAACTGAATACGCACCACCTGTACGCGGACGCACCGCCCGAATGACGGTGCTCCACCGGAAAAGTCACACAGTTCCGCACGCCACGGCCCAGGAAGGCCTCTCCGGCGTGCGTGTTAGGGAGACACTTTTGAGCCATCCGCACCCCGAACTCGGCCCCCCGCGGACTCTCGTCGAAGGCGGCCTGCGCATCACACCGCTCGGCGGCCTCGGTGAGATCGGCCGCAACATGACGGTCTTCGAATTCGGCGGCAAGCTGCTGATCGTCGACTGCGGCGTCCTCTTCCCGGAGGAGGAGCAGCCGGGCGTCGACCTGATCCTGCCCGACTTCAGCTCCATCCGGGACCGCCTCGACGATGTCGTCGGCGTCATCCTCACCCACGGCCACGAGGACCACATCGGCGCCGTCCCCTTCCTGCTCAGGGAAAAGGACGACATTCCGCTGATCGGCTCCAAGCTCACCCTCGCCCTGATCGAGGCCAAGCTCCAGGAGCACCGCATCCGGCCGTACGCGCTGGAGGTCAAGGAGGGCGACCGCGAACGCATCGGCCCCTTCGACTGCGAGTTCATCGCCGTCAACCACTCCATCCCGGACGCCCTCGCGGTCGCCATCCGCACCCCGGCCGGCATGGTCGTCGTCACCGGCGACTTCAAGATGGACCAGCTCCCGCTGGACGGCCGGCTCACCGACCTGCCGACCTTCGCGCGGCTCGGCGAGGAGGGCATCGACCTGCTGCTCGCCGACTCCACCAACGCCGAGGTCCCCGGCTTCGTACCGCCGGAGCGCGACATCTCCCAGGTGCTGCGGCAGACCTTCGCCAGGGCCGACAAGCGCATCATCGTGGCCAGCTTCGCCAGCCATGTGCACCGCATCCAGCAGGTGCTCGACGCCGCCCACGAGCGCGGCCGCAAGGTCGCCTTCGTCGGCCGCTCGATGGTCAGGAACATGGGCATCGCCCGCGACCTCGGCTACCTCAAGGTCCCCGGCGGGCTCGTCGTGGACGTCAAGGTGCTGGACGACCTGCCGGACGAGAAGGTCGTGCTGGTCTGCACCGGCTCCCAGGGCGAGCCGATGGCCGCGCTGTCCCGGATGGCCAACCGCGACCACCAGATCCGCATCGTCGAGGGCGACACCGTCATCCTCGCGTCCTCCCTCATCCCGGGCAACGAGAACGCGGTCTACCGCGTGATCAACGGCCTCACCCGGTGGGGCGCCAACGTCGTCCACAAGGGCAACGCCAAGGTGCACGTCTCGGGCCACGCCTCGGCCGGCGAGCTGTTGTACTTCTACAACATCTGCAAGCCGCGCAACCTGATGCCGATCCACGGTGAATGGCGCCACCTGCGCGCCAACGCCGAGCTGGGCCAGCTCACCGGCATCCCCAAGGCGCGCACGGTCATCGCCGAGGACGGCGTCGCCGTCGACCTCGTCAACGGCGTGGCCAAAATCGCCGGCAAGGTGCAGGCGGGCTATGTGTACGTCGACGGCCTGTCGGTCGGCGACATCACCGAGTCCTCGCTCAAGGACCGGCGCATTCTCGGCGAGGAAGGCATCGTCTCGGTCTTCGTCGTCGTCGACAGCAGTACGGGCAAAATCGTCGGCGGCCCGAACATCCACGCGCGGGGCTCCGGTATCGAGGACGAGGCCTTCGCCG